>NZ_JBYRJC020000003.1:0-578509 GCF_058349885.2 Microbacterium sp. W1-4-2
GCCCGGACGACCCGGACGACCGGCACCGCCGCCGGGACGACCCGGGCGGGGGGCGCCGGGGCGCGGCGAACCCGGACGCGGCGGCTGCGGCCGCGGCGCCTGGGGACGCGGGATGTTGCCGGGGCTCGGACGCTGGCCCATGCCCTGCGACGGGGCGAAGGGGTTGTTGCCGGGGCGGGGCCCGGCCGGACGCTGGCCCATGCCCTGCGACGAAGCGAAGGGATTGTTGCCCGGGCGGGGGCCGCCGGTGCGCGGGCCCGGAGTGGGCGCGCCGCCCGGCCTGGGTGCGGCAGGCTTCTGGCCGGCCGGCGCCTCGGGCGCGGGCGCGGCCGGCTTCTCAGCCGCCGGCTTCTCGGCGGCGGTCGCCTTGGCCTTCTTCTCGGCCGGCGCCTCGGCCGCAGGCTTGCGCGCGGCCGGCTTCGGGCCGGGAGTGGGACGGGCGGGACCGGGACGACCGGCGGACGCCGGGGCCGGCTTCGCGCCGTTGCCGACGGCCGGCTTCGCGCCGTCACCGGCCGAGCCGTCGGCTGCGAGCGCAGCCCGAAGCTTTCGCGCCACCGGAGGCTCGATGGTCGAGGAAGGGCTCTTGACGAACTCGCCGAGCTCCTTCAGCTTCGCGAGGGCGACCTTGCTGTCGACGCCGAGCTCGGAAGCGATCTCGTGCACGCGTGGTTTTGCCACAATTCTCCTGTCTGAGGTCTCCCCCGGACAGGGCAGACCGTTAGTTGCGGACGGGTCTCATTTCGAGCCGTTCACTTTGTTTCCATAGCCGTTCAGCCTTTTCGCTGTTGGTGCTGTTCGATGATCTGCGTGTCAAGCGGGCCTGACACACGCAATGCCCGTACGAAGGCGCGGCGCCGCAGTGCGGCATCCAGGCACGCGGGCGTGTCATGCACCCAGGCACCCCGCCCCGGCATCGACGCACGCTCATCGGGGACGAGGTGGGAATCGACAGCCACGACTCGCAGGAGTGTGGATCGGGGGGAACGTCTGCGGCATCCGACGCACGTTCGTACGGGTTCCATCTTACACTGCGGGGTGAGTGCGACGGTGCGCCCGCTCAGCGGGCGGTCTCGTCCATGATCGAGTCGGGCTGGATGTCGATCTTCGCGCCGGTGAGCTTGGCCGCCAGGCGCGCGTTCTGCCCCTCCTTGCCGATCGCCAGCGACAGCTGGTAATCCGGCACGAGGGCGCGCACGGCCTTGGTCGAGGCATCCAGCACGAAACTCGAGGTGACCTTCGCCGGCGACAGCGCGTTGGCCACGAACCGCGAGAGTTCGGCGTTGTAGTCGACGATGTCGATCTTCTCGCCGTTCAGCTCGTCGGTGACGGCGCGCACGCGACGCCCCAGCTCGCCGATGCAGGCGCCCTTGGCGTTGATCGCCGGGTCGTTGGCCTTGACCGCGATCTTCGTACGGTGCCCCGCCTCGCGGGCGAGCGAGACGATCTCGACGAGTCCGCTCGCGATCTCGGGCACCTCGAGGGCGAAGAGCTTGCGGACCAGGCCGGGGTGCGTGCGCGAGACGGTGATCGACGGGCCCTTGGTGCCCTTCGCGACGCTCGTGACATACACGCGCAGACGCGCGCCGTGCGCGTAGTCCTCGCCGGGCACCTGCTCTTCGGGCGGGAGGATGGCCTCGACGGTGCCGAGGTCGACGTGCACCATGCGCGGGTTCGGCCCCTGCTGGACGACGCCGGCGACGATGTCGCCCTCTTTGCCGCGGAACTCGCCCAGCACGGCGTCGTCGGCGATGTCGCGCAGACGCTGGCTGATGACCTGCTTGGCCGCGAAGGCGGCGATGCGACCGAAGTCCTCGGGCGTGCTCTCCTCTTCGCCGATGACGGCGCCCTCGTCGTCGTGCAGCGGCACGAACACCGCGACGTGCCCGGTCTTGCGGTCGAGTTCGGCGCGTGCGCCTTCGGGAAGTGTTCCGGTCGCCGACGTGTGCTTGGCGTATGCGGTCAGGATCGCCTGCTCGATGATGTGCACGAGCTCATCGAAGGGGATCTCCTTCTCTCGCTCGACTGTGCGCAGCAGACCCAGATCGATATCCATCGCGACCTCCCTTTTCAGCTTTCGCGGGCGTTCACGCCGGCATCCCTACAACGTTACCGGATGCCGCATCCTGCCCGGCTGGGAGGATACCCCCGCTCACGGCTCACGGCTCGCCGCCGACCTCAGCGGCAATCGGACACCGGCGCCGGACGATGCGCGAACCTCCCCGCCGTCCAATCCACGAGCTTGGGCAGGAACGGCGACCGCGGCTGCAGGATGTCCTGGTGCCCGATCCCTGCGTACTCGCTCCACTGCACGCTGTTGCCCCGCTGGCACAGCTTCTTGACGTACGCGACCTGCTGGCTGCGCGGGATCACGTCGTCGCGCTGACCCCAGGCCAGCAGCAGTGGCGTCCGCCACTTCGCGATCGCGGTGTTCTGGGCCAGGCGCCGGCCCAGCGCCCCCGCGGTCAGGTCGCCGATGTACAGCGGGGTGTCCTCGGACACGCCCAGGGCCGCCGCGACCGAGACGATCACCCCCGGTTCGGTGGGGCAGCGCTGTGCCATCTCGCGCACGATGTCACGCGCGCCGGGCGACACGTAGCGCAGTATCGTCACGTCGGGATACGTCTCGGAGTACGGCACGAGCACCCACGCCGTCAACAGTGTCAGCTCGACGCTCGCATAACCGGCGGTCAGGTCGCGGGCCAGCGCCAGGGGGTCGCCCGCGGGCGCGAGCGCTGCAGTGCCGAGCACGTTCAGGGCGGGCGCATACTTCTTGGCGATCATGCTCGACCACAGCGCCGCATGGCCGCCCTGGGAGTGACCCCACACGACGACGTCGTCGGAGGCCCAGATGTGCGGCATGCGCTGGGCCGCCAGCACGGCGTCCAGCGCCGAACGCGCCTCGCCCTCGCCGATCAGGTACGGGAAGACGCCCGGCGCCCCTTGCCCTGCGTAGTCGGGGGCCACCACGATCCAGTTGTGCGCGATCGCCTGGTCCAGCGCCGGGATCGCCCAGCGCGTCGCGGCGTCGTCGCGCAGGCTCGGCGCGCACCCGCGGGCCACACCGGTGGTGCCGTGGTTCCAGAGCACCACCGGTAGCGGGTAGGGCAGTGCCACGTCGGGCACGATCACCAGGGCGCTCGCCGCCTCGGGCACGCCATGCTCGTCGGTCGTCGTGTACAGGATGCGCGACACGGTCGCCCCCGATGGGATGCGGCCGCCGTAGTCGTCGACCCGGATGAGCTGGCCGTGTCCGGAGGGCAGATGGGCGGGCGGATCGTAGAACGCGTCGATGACGGGCGCGCCGGCCTGCAGCCACGAGTTGAGGAATCCGCCGACGGCCATGACCGCGACCAGCACGACCACGAGCCCGTAGCGGCCGATGTCTCCGATCCACCGCCGCGCCGGGCGGGAGCGGCGGTTGACGCCGAGCCCGCCACGGTCGGCCCGGCGCAGCAGCAGCCGCAGGCCGCGCAGGAACATCGATCCGCCGAACACGACGGTGCGCAGCCCGAACACGACCGCGACGACCAGGATCGTGACGTCGGGCCAGGTCAGCGACAGGACGCCGAAGACCAGCTGCGCGATGCCCCAGATCGCGGTCAGCACCCGCCAGCTCGCCCGCACCCGCTCCCCCGCGCGCTTGTGCGTGAGCGCGTCGCCCATCGAGGCGAGACCGCCGAACAGCAGCAGGATGGCCAGCACGGGCGGCAGCAGGTTCAGGCTGCGCCCGAGCCAGATCAGGATCAGCAGGCCCATCACGATCCAGGCCAGGGCGAACGCCCGGGTCCACCACCGCGGCGAGCGGTGCGCCGAGGCGAGCTCGATGATGCCGGATGCCACGGCGCTCACGCCGACGTAGACCCCGAGCACGACCAGCGAGGTGAGGGGCTTGGAGACGATCAGCAGGCCGAGGATCGCCAGCAGGCCGCCGACGATGATGAGCAGGCGCGGCGGCGCCTGCGCGAGCAGGCGCGGCAGGACGCTCCAACGCCTGCTCTGACCTGTCGCTGCCATCGGGCCCATGATAGGTCGAAGAGCACGGCGGCGGGCCGGCGGGGCCGCCTCGCGGCGGCCCCGCGCGCGCCTCAGCCCGCAGACCCGAGCGTGTTGACCGCCCGGATCAGGCGGTGCAGGCCGCCGACCTGGAACGGGTCGAGCTCGAGCGTGAGCCGCGGCAGATCCAGCCGGTCGCCGTTGGCACGCTCGGGGCCGAGCGGGCCACTGCGGACGATGCGCCCGGAGCGCACCAGCGGCGCGAACCGCTCGTTCAGGTCGTCGATCTCGGCGTCCGTGGGCTCGTGCCGCAGCCGGAGCACGAGCCGGTCGCCCACCCAGCGCATCGAGTCGTAGTTGCGCCAGAATCCGGCGATCTCGGCGGCTGCGGCATCCACCGAATCGGTGATCAGCACGCGGTCGAGGTCATCGGACGCGATGTAGCCGCCGCCGGCGAGGTGCTCGTGCACGAAGTCGCGCAGACCGCTCCAGTACGACCCGCCGACCCGATCAAGCAGCACGATCGGCATGGGCTCGGCCTTGCCGGTCTGCTGCAGCGTCAGCAGCTCGAACATCTCGTCCATCGTGCCGAACCCGCCGGGCAGGCACACGAACCCGCGCGACTCCTTCATGAGCATGAGCTTGCGCGTGAAGAAGTACTTCATCGTGACGTGGTTCGGGTCCGCGGCGACCGACTGGTTCGGCTTCTCTTCGAACGGCAGACGGATCGACACGCCGATCGACAGGTCGGGGCCGGCGCCCTCGGCGGCGGCCTGCATGATGCCGGGGCCGGCGCCGGTGACGACCATCCAGCCCTGCTTCGCGAGCGCGGCCGCCACGTTCTCGGCCTGGGCGTACAGCGGGTCGTGGGCCTTGGTGCGCGCCGATCCGAACACCGTCACCTTGTCGATGCCCGAGTACGGCGCGAAGATCTCGAACGCCGCGCGCATCTCGGTCAGCGCGGCAGAGCTGATCTTCAGGTCCAGCCGATCGGTGTCGTCGATGCCCAGGCCGATGCCGGTGGCCAGGATCCGCGCGATGAGGTCCTCGTGCTCGGTGATGCCCGCGGCATCCATCACCTGCCGGAGCGCCTGCGTGACCTCTGCGGGGATCGTGTGCTGAGCCATGCCTCCACCTTGCCACGGCCGGGGTGCACGGCCCGCGCTCAGCGCTCGGCGGTCAGGCGCGCCACGGCGTCGTCGGCCGGAACCGTCTCGCGCTCGCCCGTGCGGCGGTTCCACACCTCGACCTGGCCGTCGGCCGCGCCCCGGCCGGCCACGACCACGCGCGGCACGCCGATCAGCTCGGCGTCGCCGAACTTCACGCCGGGCGAGACCTTGGGACGGTCGTCGTACAGCACGTCGAAGCCCGCGGCCTCGAGCTGCCCCGACAGCTTTTCGGCCAGATCGAACGCCGCGGCGTCCTTGCCCGTCGCGACCACGTGCACGTCGAACGGCGCCACCGACTCGGGCCAGATGAGGCCGCGGTCGTCGTTGTTGAGCTCGGCGATGATCGCGAGGATGCGGGTCACCCCGATGCCGTACGAGCCCATCGTGACGGTCACCAGCTTGCCGTTCTCGTCGAGCACCTTCAGGCCCAGCGCTTCGGCGTACTTGCGGCCGAGCTGGAAGACGTGCCCGATCTCCATGCCGCGCGCGAGGGTCACCGGACCCGAGCCGTCGGGGGCCGGATCGCCTTCGCGCACCGAGGCCGCCTCGACGAAACCGTCCGCGACGAAGTCGCGTCCCGCCACGAGCGAGTGCACGTGCTTCTGGTCGATGTTGGCGCCGGTGATCCAGCTCGTGCCGTCGACGACCCGCGGGTCGAGCAGGTAGCGGATGCCGGTGGCCGACTCCTCGCCGAGGACCGCGCCGGTCTCGGACCAGGGGCCGATGTAGCCCTTGACCAGGCCCGGGTGCTTCGCGAAGTCGGCCTCGGTCGCCGCCTCGACCTCGGCGGGCGCGAACGCCACCTCGACGCGCTTCTCGTCGACGTCGCGGTCGCCGGGGACGCCGACGACGACCAGCTCGCGCGTGCCGTCCAGGTGCGTGAGCGCGAGCACGACGTTCTTCAGCGTGTCGGCGGCCGTGTAGCTGCCGGGCAGCGTCGCGTTGGCGTGCGCGACGAGCGTCTCGATCGTCGGCGTGTTCGGCGAGTCGAAGATCACCGGGGCGGCCTGGCCGTCGAACGAGACGGGCGCCGGCGCCGTGGTGGTGTACGCCTCGACGTTGGCCGCGTAGCCGCCGGCCGAGCGCACGAACGTGTCTTCGCCGACGGGCGTCGGATGCAGGAACTCCTCGCTGCGCGAGCCCCCCATCGCTCCGGCGTCGGCCTTCACGATGACGTACTCGAGGCCCAGGCGCTGGAAGATCCGCTCATACGCGTCGCGCTGCGCCTCATACGAAGCATCCAGCCCCTCGTCGGTGTAGTCGAACGAGTACGCATCCTTCATCGTGAACTCGCGCCCGCGCAGCAGGCCGGCGCGGGGACGCGCCTCGTCGCGGTACTTGTCCTGGATCTGATAGATCGACAGCGGCAGGTCCTTGTACGACGAGTACAGGTCCTTCACCAGCAGCGTGAAGGCCTCTTCGTGGGTGGGCGCGAGCAGGTAGTCGCCGCCCTTGCGGTCCTGCAGGCGGAACAGCAGATCGCCGTACTCCTCCCATCGGCCGGTCGCCTCGTACGGCTCGCGGGGCATGAGCGCCGGGAAGTGCACCTCCTGGGCGCCCGCGGCATCCATCTCTTCGCGGATGACGCGCTCGATCTTGGCCTTCACGCGCAGACCGAGCGGCAGCCAGGCGAACACGCCGGCCGCCTGCCGGCGGATGTAACCGGCGCGCACGAGCAGCCTGTGGCTCGCGACCTCGGCATCGGCGGGGTCTTCACGGAGCGTGCGGACGAAGAACTTCGACAGACGGGTGACCACCTGACCAGTGTAGGGGCGGGCCGAACGGCGCCCTGTCCGGGTGACGGCCCGGGTGACGGCCCGGTGACGGCCCGGGTGACGGCCCGGTGCCGCCCGTACACTGACACCGTGACCGGTCGCCGCCCTCACCTCGTCTCAGCGGCCGCGGGGGACGCCCTCGCCGCCGCGCTGTCTGCCCTGCACGAAGAGCTCGATCTTCCGGGCGCGTTCGATCCGGCGGTGATCGCCGAGGCCGAATCGGCGGCCGGTGACGTGCCGGTCGCGCCGTCGGCCGGTCTCGCCGACCTGCGCGACATCGAGTTCCTCACGATCGACCCCGACGGCTCCCGCGACCTCGATCAGGCGCTGCATCTCGAGCGCACCCCGGGCGGCGGCATCCTGCACTACGCCATCGCGGACGTCCCGGCCTTCGTCGCGCCCGGAGGGGCGGTGGATGCCGCGGCCCGCGCCCGCGGCGAGACCCTGTACGCCGTCGACGGGACGATCCCCCTGCATCCGCGGGACCTGAGCGAAGGGGCGGCATCGCTGCTGCCCGACCAGGACCGGCGCGCGTTCGTGTGGCGGTTCGAGCTGGACGAGCGCGCGGAGCCCGTGCACGTCACGCTCACCCGCGCGATCGTGCGCTCGCGCCGGCAGTGGAGCTACGCCGAGGCGCAGCGGGCCGTCGACGACGGGTCGGCGCCGCCGTCGCTCGCGGCCCTGCCCTGGTTCGGGGCCGAGCGGGCCCGGCGCGAGCAGGAGCGCGGCGGGGCGAGCCTGAACTCCCCCGAGATCGAGGTCGAGCCGACCGCCGGCGGTTACGAGCTCCGGCTGCGGGCCACGCTGCCCGTCGAGGACTGGAACGCACAGGTGTCGCTTCTGACCGGGATGGCGGCGGCGAAGATCATGCTGGACGCCGGGGTCGGCATCCTGCGCACCATGCCCGCCGCCGACGCGGACGACGTCGCGACGTTCCGCGCGCAGACGGTGGCGCTGGGCAACCCGTGGCCCGAAGACGTCGGCTACGGCGAATACCTGCGCGCCCTGCACGGCGACGACGCGAAGACGCTGGCGATCCGGGATGCCGCGACCCGACTGTTCCGGGGCGCCGGGTACACCGCGTTCGACGGCGAGGCGCCCGCCGACACGATCCAGTCGGCGATCGCGGCGCCGTACACGCATACGACCGCACCGCTGCGCCGGCTCGTGGACCGCTGGGCCCTCGTGGTGTGCGAGGCGCACGCGAACGGACGCGGTGTGCCGGACTGGGCGCGCGCGAGCCTGGCGGAGCTGCCGAAGATCATGGGCCGCAGCAATGGATTGGCGGGCCGCCTGGACGCCGCGAGCCTCGACCGCGTCGAGGCCGCTGTGCTGCACGGCCGCGAGGGGCACCTGTTCCGCGGCGTCGTGCTGGGCCGGCGCAACGGCGGGATGCGCGTGCAGCTGACCGGGCCGCTGGTTACCGTGGTGGTCGCCGGACTCGAGGCCTCGCCCGGCTCGACCGTGGAGGTGCGGCTGCAGCGGGCCGACATCGCGACCGGCGAGATCGTGCTCGTGCCCGCCGGCGCCGCTTCGGGCCGGACGGATGAGTCGGGTGGGTCCGCCGATCCTCGCGCGAAGCGAGGAGATCGCACGAAGCGAGGACCGAAACCTGCGGATCCGTCCTCGCGCGGTGAGATCCCCTCGCCCGAGGCGAGGACGCAGAACGGGCCGCACCCCACCGGTGGGTCCGCCGAGGCACGAGCTTGATGCCCGGGGTGCTGCTGACCGGGTTCGAGCCCTTCGCGAACGACCCGGCCAATCCGTCGGGCGACGCCGTGCGGCTCGCGCCGTCGCTGTGGAATCGGCCTGAGCCCCTCGTCACCGCCGTGCTGCCGGTGACCTTCGCCGGCGCGGCCGCGCAGCTGCGCGCGCTGATCGCCGCGCAGGACCCCGACGTCGTGATCGCGGCGGGCCTGGCCGGCGGGCGCTCGGCGATCTCGGTCGAGCGGGTCGCGGTGAACCTCATCGACGCGCGCATCCCCGACAACGCCGGCGATCAGCCCGTCGACACCCGCAGCGTTCCGGACGGGCCTGCGGCCTGGTTCTCGACGCTGCCGGTCAAGGCCATCGTGCAGGCGGTGGCCGGCTCCGGCATCCCGTGCGCGCTGTCGCTGTCGGCCGGCACCTACGTCTGCAACCACGTCTTCGCGCACGCCGTCGACGCGGTGCGGCCTGGGGTGCGGTCGGGGTTCATCCACGTGCCATGGGGCACCGGGCAGGCGCCGGGCGGCGAACCCGAGCTCGACGTCGCCGACATCGCGCGGGCACTCGTGATCGCCGCGCACACCGCGCTGGACGTGCGGGTGGATGCCGAGACCCCCGGCGGCGCGCTGCACTGAGCCCACTGCACCAAGCCCAGTGCACCGGCCCGGCCCGCGCTGCAGCGGACGGACGCCTCCGCCGTTCAGAACTCATCCATCTTCGACGCGAAGGAGCCGGATCGGGCCCGATTCCGACCTTTTCGGCACAGATCGGATGAGTTCTGAACACGGAGCTCGGTCGACGGCTGGGCCGCTCAGTACGCTGGCACGGTGGCGCGCATCCCCGAGGCAGAAGTCGACGTCGACCTCGCGCTGGTGGGGCGACTGCTGCGGGACCAGCATCCCGACCTCGCAGACCTGCCGACGACGATCGCCGCCAACGGGTGGGACAACGTCATGGTGCGCCTTGGCGACGAGCTGGCCGTGCGCGCGCCGCGGCGCGCCGTCGCCGCCGCGCTCATCGAGCACGAGCAGCAGGTGCTGCCGCGGATCGCGTCGGGCCTTCCGATCGCCGTGCCGGTGCCCGTGCGGGTCGGGCGGCCGACGGACTTCTATCCGTGGCCGTGGTCGATCGTCCGGTGGCTCGAAGGCGACCCGGCGGCGTCGGTGACGCCGGATCAGCGCGACGCGTGGGCCGTGGACCTGGCCGAGGTCATGATCGCGCTGCACGTGCCGGCAGACGCCGACGCACCGGCCAACCCGGTGCGCGGGGTGCCTCTGGCCGCGCGGAGCGAGGCGTCGCTGGTCTGGCTCGGCCGCGGCGCGATCGATCGGGGCGCCGAGCTGCGCGCCGTGTTCGAGCGCGGACTCGGCGCGGCCCCGTATCGCGGCGCCCCGCGCTGGCTGCACGGAGATCCCCATCCGATGAATCTGGTGGTGCACGAGGGCCGGCTTGCTGCGATCGTCGACTTCGGCGACGTGACGGCCGGCGACCCGGCGAGCGACCTCGCGACGGCGTGGATGACGTTCACCCCGGCCGGTCGCGCCGCGTTCACGACCCGGTACGACGAGGCGACGGGGACGGATGCCGCGACCTGGCGGCGTGCCCGCGCCTGGGCCGCGCACCTGGCCGTCATGATGCTCGCCCACAGCGACGACGCGCCCGAGCTCGCCGCGATCGGCCGGCACACGGCCGATCAGGTGCTCGACGGGTGAGCGCGCTGCCGGTCAGCGAGGGGCGACGGTCGTCGTCATCACGAGCAGCTGCGGATCGGACAGGTCGAGCCCGACCGAGATCGCGGCGAAGTCCGACAGCGACGACGCGTGCGTGCCGCCGCAGGGGATCGAGGCGCGCCCTTCGGGCAGCGCGCACTCCCAGCGGCGACGGTCCACGATCGTCGGACCGTCGACGGCGACCTCGACCGCGCCGCCGGTGGCGACCCAGTCGGCCAGCAGCTCGTTGATGCGCGTTTCGCGATCGGCGAGCGAGGAGCCGAAGCCCTCGGTGTCGAACCCGGCCTTGCGCAGGCTCTTGCCGAGGCGGTAGGCGTCGACCGCGCCGTCTTCGTGGATGCGGCTGGTCTGGTTCGCGCGTCCCTCGAAGTCGGGGGCGCCCAGCGCGTCGGCGCCGGGATCCTTGCGCCACAGGTCGGCCAGCGCCATATCGAGCGCCAGCGAGGCGAGGTGGCAGGCGGTGTGCCCGCGGCTGAGCCCTGCGCGGCGGGCGGCGTCCACGTCGGCGACGACCGTCGCACCGGGGACGAGCCACTCCGGCGCGTCGCCGTCGAGCACATGGCCGACGAGCCACGTCCAGCCCTCGGCGCCCCGCTTGGCGGGGATGTCGGATGCCACGAAAAGCGCGCCCTCGGCATCCACCGCGGCCATGACGGCCTCGGTCACCGCGACGCTCCGCTGCCCGCTCTTATCGACGCCGTCACCGACGAAGCGCACAACGCCCGCATCGCCCGGCTGGTCGGGCCACGTGTGGTCGACCGGGTGGAACGGCGTCGCATCCAGGATCACGACCGTGCCCACGGCATCCTTCTGCACGCGCACCACGGTGCCTTGACCCGTCATCGTCCCCTGTGGGAACGTCACCACCGTCGCCGACATGGGCCTCCTTCGATCGCCGCATCACAGGCTATCAACGGCGACGGACGCGGGACGTCGGGGGTGCCCTCTACAGTGCAGGCAGACCGATCCCATAGGAGGACGCATGCCCACCCTCGGAAACATCACCTTCTATGCCGACGACCCGCGCGCGCTGTCGCACTTCTGGGCCGACGTGTTCGGCTATCCGCACATGGAGTGGGATGAGCCGCTGCGATCGCAGCTGCTCGCCTCGGGCGTGAGCGAAGCCGATCTGGCGCTGCGGGGCCTGGCAGAAGACCCCGAGGGCAAGGGGCCCCGGCTGTTCTTCCACCACGCCGACGGGAAGAAGGCCGGGCGCAACCGGATCCACCTCGACGTCAACGTGCCGCGCGACGGCGACGGTGATCCCCGTGAACGATTGGAGGCCGAGAAGGACCGGCTGGTGGCGCTGGGCGCGACGGTCGTGCGGGTGATCGACCAGCAGTGGGGGCCGTGGCCCGAGTACTACTTCCAGATGCAGGACCCCGAGGGCAACGAGTTCTGCCTGCAGTGATCCGCCCGGTTCGGGCGGATCAACCGGTGAGGACCTGGGCCGTACCGATCGCGGCGTCCGGGCCCATCTCGGCGGCGATGCGCTCGGCCTCGGCGATCAGGGTCTGCACGATCTCGTCCTCTGGAACGGTCTTGATGACCTGGCCCTTGACGAAGATCTGGCCCTTGCCGTTGCCCGATGCCACGCCCAGGTCTGCCTCCCGCGCTTCGCCCGGCCCGTTGACGACGCAGCCCATCACGGCGACCCGCAGCGGCACCGTGAGGTCCTTCAGTCCCTCGGTGACCGACTCGGCGAGCGAATACACGTCCACCTGAGCCCGCCCGCACGACGGGCACGACACGATCTCGAGCGTGCGCTCGCGCAGGCCGAGCGACTGCAGGATCTCCAGGCCCACCTTGACCTCTTCGACCGGCGGGGCCGACAGCGACACCCGGATGGTGTCGCCGATGCCCTCGCCGAGCAGGATCCCGAACGCCGTCGCCGACTTGACCGTGCCCTGCAGGGCGGGCCCCGCCTCGGTCACGCCCAGGTGCAGCGGCCAGTCGCCGCGCTCGGCGAGCAGCCGGTAGGCCTTGACCATCGTGACGGGGTCGTGGTGCTTGACCGAGATCTTGACGTCGTGGAAGTCGTGCTCCTCGAACAGCGACGCCTCCCAGACGGCGCTCTCCACGAGAGCTTCGGGGGTCGCGCTGCCGTACTTGTCCAGCAGGCGCTTGTCGAGCGATCCGGCGTTCACGCCGATGCGCAGCGACACTCCCGCGGCCGCAGCCGCCTTCGCGATCTCGCCGACCTTGTCATCGAACTGCCGGATGTTGCCCGGGTTCACGCGCACCGCGCCGCAGCCGGCGTCGATGGCGGCGAACACGTACCGCGGCTGGAAGTGGATGTCGGCGATCACCGGGATCTGGCTCTTGCGCGCGATGATCGGCAGTGCGTCGGCGTCGTCCTGACTGGGCACCGCGACCCGCACGATGTCGCAACCGGCGGCGGTCAGCTCGGCGATCTGCTGCAGCGTCGCGTTGATGTCGGTGGTGGGGGTCGTCGTCATCGACTGCACGCTCACCGGAGCGTCGCCCCCGACGAGCACCTTGCCCACCCGGATCTGCCGGCTCCTGCGCCGCGGCGCGAGGACGTTCGGCACACGCGGCATCCCGAGATTCACTGCTGGCATGCGCATCAGCCTACGGCCCGTAGCTGGGACCGCGACGCGAAGACGGGCCGCGGCCGACGACCGCCGCCGCGCGTCATACGGCGCGGCGGCCTGGCGCTGGTGTGGTAGTTTCGGCCCATGTTCGCGAACCGCTCCTGGTGGCCCACCCGCTGAGGCGGTGTGTTCGCGTACGTTCCCACAGACCGCCCTTCGAGGCGGTCTTCGTGTCTGAGGCCCGCCCGCACTCACCCGAAAGGCCTGCGATGGCTCTGAACTCCGCCTCCGACACACCGGCCCCCGACACCGCCGCCGTGCTGGACGCGCTGCGCGCCGGCGACCGCCCGTTCGCGCTGCTGGCGCGCGATCCCGGCACCGTCGAGGTGCTCACCGGCGAAGTCGTCGACGTCGACCTGCTGGCCGACATCCCGCTGATGGATGCCGCGGGCCGCTCCCGCGAGGTGCTCGCGCTGGTCCCGTTCCGGCAGGTGCGCGAACGCGGCTTCGCGTGCCACGACGACGGAGCGCCGCTGCGCTGTCTCGTCGTCGACGCGCACACGGCCCTGCCGCGGGCGGAGGTCGTCGCGGCCCTGCCGAGTGCGCCCGTCCCCCTGCGGAACGCCGGCTTCGACATCCCCGACGAGGAGTACGCGCAGATCGTGCGCACCGTGATCGCCGACGAGATCGGGCGCGGCGAGGGCGCGAACTTCGTGATCCGCCGCGACTTCACCGCCGACGTCGACGCCGACGCGCGCACGTCCGCGCTCACCTGGTTCCGGGCGCTGCTCGAACACGAGCGCGGCGCGTACTGGACGTTCCTGGTCGCAACGCCCGGGCATGTCGCGGTCGGCGCGAGCCCCGAGGCGCACGTCGTGGCCCGCGACGGCGTGGTGACGATGAACCCCATCTCGGGCACGTTCCGCCACCCGGCAGGCGGCGCCACGGTGGAGACGCTGAGCACGTTCCTCGGCTCCACGAAAGAGACCGAAGAGCTGTTCATGGTGGTCGACGAAGAGCTCAAGATGATGAGCGCCGTCTGCTCCGACGGCGGGCGCATCACCGGCCCGCACCTCAAGGAGATGTCGCGCCTGACGCACACCGAGTACGTGCTGCGCGGGCGCAGCCGGATGGACCCGCGCGACATCCTGCGCGAGACGATGTTCGCCCCGACCGTGACCGGCTCGCCGATGCAGAACGCGTGCACGGTCATCACGCGGCACGAGCGCGCACCGCGCGGCTACTACTCGGGCGTGGCGGCTCTTTTCACCCCGCGCGAGACGCTCACGGTCGAAGACGCCACCCACGACCTCGACGCGCCGATCCTGATCCGCACCGCATACCTCGTCGACGGCCGCCTGCGGGTGCCGGTCGGGGCGACGCTCGTGCGCCACTCCGACCCCGACGGCGAAGTGAGCGAGACCCACGGAAAGGCCGCCGGCGTGCTCGGGGCGATCGGCGCCGTCGAGCGCGACCGTGCGGCCGAGGCATCCGACACCGACGCGCCGGCCGAGCCTCTGCCGCTGGCCGACGACCCCGGTGTCGCGGCCCTGCTCGCCTCCCGCAACGCCCGGCTCGCCCCGTTCTGGCTCAACCCGCAGGGTGCCGGCGCCGACGCCCCGTTCACGGGTCGCACGGCCCTGGTCGTCGACGCCGAGGACCGCTTCACGACGATGCTCGCCCACCAGCTGCGCCACCTCGGCCTCGACGTGCGGATCGCACCGTGGAACGACGTCGCGGACGCCGACATGGATGTCGCGCAGCTCGTGGTCGCCGGCCCCGGCCCGGGCGATCCGCGGGACGCATCCAGCGCGCGGATCCGCCGCATGCGCGAGGCCGTCGCCCGGCGCCGGGCGAACGGGATGCCGCTGCTGGCCGTGTGCTTGAGCCACCAGATCCTCGCCGACGGGCTGGGCATCGGGCTCGAGCCGCTTCTGCAGCCCCACCAGGGGCTGCAGAAGACCGTGGACGTGTTCGGCCAGGACGCCTCGATCGGGTTCTACAACACGTTCACGGCCCGCGTCGCACCGGGCACGACCCGGGTCGGCGCGGCCGAGGTCGCCGCCGACCCGTCGGGCGCGGTCTACGCGCTGCGCGGGCCCGCGTTCGCGTCGGTGCAGGGCCACCTCGAGTCGATCCTGTCGCGCGACGGCCTGCACACGCTCGAGCGCCTGTGCGCGCACGCGCTGGCCTGACTCCGGAGGGGCTACTGCCCCGCCAGCGAGATCGGGTTGACGACGTCGGCGAGGATGAGGATCGCGGCCATCGCGATCAGCAGCACGACCACGACGAACGTGACCGGCACGAGCTTGGTCGCATCGACCGGGCGGGGCGGCGGGCGGCGGAACACCCGCGCCCAGGCGCGCTTGACGCCGTCCCACAGCGCCACCACGACGTGTCCGCCGTCCAGGGGCAGCAGCGGCACCAGGTTGAAGACGAACAGCGAGACGTTCAGCGATCCCAGCAGCACGAGGAAGAAGACGACCCGGTCCAGGACCGGGGCCGGCGACGACGCGGCCTCGCCGGCGAGCACGCCGACGCCGACCGGCGACAGCGGGCTGTTCGGGTCGCGCTGCTCGCCCGTGACCATGGAGTGCACGACGCCGTAGAGCTTCTGCGGAAGATGCACGATGATGTCGGCCACTGCGCCGACGTTCTGGAACGCGGTCTGCGCGCCGGTCCACACCGGCTGGCGCACGTACTCGAGCTGCGAGGTGATGCCGGCGAATCCGACCTGCTGCCCGTTCACGTCGCGCGTCGCGGGGGTGAGCGTCAGCGTGACATCGCCGCGGCCGCGCAGCACGACGACGTGCAGCGGCGTGCCGGCCGACTTCTGGATGATCGCGGACGCCTCGGCGAACGTCGAGACCGCCGTGCCGTCGATCGACTGGATCCGATCGCCGGGCTGGAATCCGGCGGTGCGCGCGGGCGAGGCGGGGTCGGACGCGGTGCACGAGGCCGTCGACGTCGTGGGCAGGCAGTCGCTCACCTCTCCGACGGTCGTTGTCGTCGACTGGGTGCCGATGACGCTGAAGGCGATCGTGAACAGGACGATCGCCAGCAGCAGGTTCATGATCGGCCCGCCGAGCATGACGATCACCCGCTTGTAGACGGGCAGGCGGTAGAAGACGCGGGCGTCGTCATCGCCCTGCAGAGTCTCGTCGTTCGCGGACCGCGCATCCTGCACCATCGTCGCGAAGAAGCCGCCGCCGGCCGTGCCGCCGCGGGCGGCCTCTTTCGGGGACGGCGGGTACATGCCCGCCATCGAGATGTAGCCGCCCAGCGGGATCGCCTTGATGCCGTACTCGGTCTCGCCTTTGCGCTTGGACCACAGGGTCGGCCCGAATCCGACCATGTACTGGCCGACGCGCACGCCGAACTTCTTGGCGGGCACGAGATGGCCGATCTCGTGCAGGGCGATCGAGACGGCAAGGCCCACCACCATGAGGGCGATGCCGATGACGAAGGCGAGGACGGTCACGGCCGACAGGCTACCGGGACCGGCTTTGAATACGCCGGGCACGGCCTACGCTGGGTGTGTGGACCGGGTGACCTCACGCCAGTTGCGCGCCGTGCGCGGGGTTGCGGCATCCGGTGTCACCACGCTGCTCGCGGCCACCGCGCACACTCTCGCCGGGGCGGGGGCGCCATCGCTCGGACTGATCGCCGTCGCCGCGACGGTCGCCGCGCCCCTGGCCGTGCTGTTCGTGGGCCATCGCCCGTCCCTGCTGCGCACGTCGGCCGCCGTCCTGGTCGCGCAGGCCGTGTTCCACGTCGTGTTCGCGATGTTCTCCCAGCCGTCCGCCGTCGTCTACGCGCCGATGGCCCACGCGGCGATGCACGCCGCGCCTTCTGTGACGATGTCGCCGATGTCGCACGACGCCGCCCACCTCATGGGCTGGCCGATGATCGTCGCGCACGCGCTCGCCGCGCTCGTCACCGTCCTGCTGCTGCATCGTGCGGAGAGGATGCTGCGAGCCCTCGGCCGCGGCATCCGGCGCCTGCTCCCGACGCTGTGGGTTCAGCCGCCGCGCCCTCTCGTGGGCCGCGTGGTCCGCGTCGCATCGGAGCGGATCGCGGTTCCCGCGCCCCCGTTCGCCTCGGTGGTGTCGCGGCGGGGGCCGCCGGTCGCGTTCTGCTGACCCGACCCTCCCACACCTTCTTCGGCACGGTGCCGCACGTCCTTCGCGGCGCCCTCCGTGCCCGCGCGCGCATGCAGCGCGACATCGACACGAAAGAACGTCCATGACCCGTATCTCCCCTCGCGCCCGGCTCGTCGCCGGCGCATCCGCCGGCCTGCTGCTCGCCCTGGCGGTGCCGCTCGCGGCCTCGGCCCACGTCGAGGTCGGACCCGACGCGGCGGCAGCCGGCAGCACGACGCCCCTGACCTTCTCGTTCCACCACGGCTGCGACGGCTCCCCCACGCGGGCGCTGACGATCACGATCCCGGACGGGGTCGGCAACGCGACCCCCGTGTACGAAGGCGGCTGGTCGATCGAGCGCACGCTCGGCAAGAACGGCACCCCGACCGCGGTCACGTTCACGGCCGAGACGCCGATCGAGTCCGGGGTCGCGGCATCCGTCACCCTCGACACGCTCATCGACTCGTCCGCGCAGGGCAAGACGCTCGCGTTCCCCGTCGAGCAGACGTGTGTGAAGGGCGCCACCTCGTGGAGCCAGGTGCCCAAAGCCGGCCAGAGCGCCGAGAGCCTCGACGCTCCGGCGCCCGCCGTGACGGTCGGGCCGAAGGCCGAGGGGTCGGATGCCGCGACCGGGGCGTCCTCGGACG
This sequence comes from Microbacterium sp. W1-4-2, assembly GCF_058349885.2. Classification (NCBI taxonomy): domain Bacteria; kingdom Bacillati; phylum Actinomycetota; class Actinomycetes; order Micrococcales; family Microbacteriaceae; genus Microbacterium; species Microbacterium sp. W1-4-2. Next base: position 17,722 of record NZ_JBYRJC020000003.1, read on the forward strand.
CCGACGCACCGGCGGCTGCGGCGACGACCGAGCCCGACCCGATCGCGCGCTGGCTCGGCGCCGGAGGCCTGGTCGCCGGCGTCGCCGCCCTGGTCGTCGCGATCATCGGCACCACCCGTCGGCGCCGCGCGGGGTGATCGCCCTCCGTCCGCGGTCGTCCGGCGCGCGCGTCGAGTCGAAACGGGTCGCGGACGCGGCGGTCGTTTCGACTCGGTCGCGCTGCGCGCGGCCTCGCTCAACGACCGAGAGGCGGACCGGCGAGGGATGCCGCCGTCGGATGAGATGATGGATCCGCCATGACCAGCGCCGATTCTGCTCCCGCCAACCTGCCCCCCGTCCTTCGGCCCGAGCATCCGCCGATCCGCTCGCTCGCTGCGCTCGCCGCCCGGTTCGACGGTGAGCTGCGCGGGGACGCCGACGGGATCACCCTGACCGGCATCACCCTCGCGACCGCCGACCTGCGCGACGGCGAGGCGTTCGTCGCGATCCAGGGCGTGAACCGCCACGGCGCCGAGTTCGCCGCGACGGCGGCCGGCCAGGGCGCGGTCGCGGTCATCACCGACGCGCGCGGCGCCGAGCTCGCGGCATCCACCGGTCTTCCGCTCGTCGTGGTCGACGACCCACGGGCGATGCTCGGCGAGCTGTCCGCGTGGGTGTACGGCACCGGCGCGCACGACGACCTGCCGCTGCTGTTCGGCACGACCGGCACCAACGGCAAGACCAGCGTGTCGCACCTGCTGGAGGGGATCCTCGGCCAGCTGGGCGTGGTCACCGGGCTCTCGTCGACGGCCGAGCGGCACATCGCCGGCGAGGTGATCGTGTCTCGGCTGACGACCCCCGAGGCGTCGGAGTTCCACGCGCTGCTCGCGCTCATGCGCGAGCGCGGCGTGCAGGCGGTCGCAGTCGAGGTCAGCGCCCAGGCGCTGAGCCGCCATCGCGTCGACGGCCTGATGTTCGACGTCGCCGGCTTCACGAACCTGTCGCACGACCACCTCGACGACTACGCCGACATGCAGGAGTACTTCGCCGCCAAGCTGCCGCTGTTCCGTGCCGACCGCTCCCGCCGCGCCGTGGTGTGCCTCGACTCGCCGGCGGGGGCCGACGTGGTCGCACGCTGCGAGGTGCCGTGCACGACCGTGATCACGCCCGCCATCGCCGCCGACTCCGCCGCCGACGCGGACTGGACCGTCGAGATCGTCGAGGAGCGGCAGGACGGCACGACCTTCACGCTGCGCCACCGCGACGGACGGTCGCTGACGACCGCGGTGCCCACGATCGGGCGCCACATGGCGGCCAACGCGGGCCTGGCGATCATCATGATCCTCGAGGGCGGCTACGCGTGGGACGACCTGGTCGCGGTCCTCGACGGCGGGCGCATCGAGGCGTACCTGCCCGGGCGCACCCAGCTGGTCTCCGGCCCGACAGGGCCGGCCGTGTACGTCGACTTCGGCCACTCCCCCGATGCGTTCGAGAAGACGCTGGCCGCCATTCGCCACGTCACCCCCGGCAAGGTGCTGATGCTGTTCGGCGCCGACGGCGACCGCGACGCGACCAAGCGGTTCGACATGAGCCGGACGGCGGTCGAGGGCAGCGACATCCTCGTGATCACCGATCATCACCCGCGCTTCGAGGACCCCGACGCGATCCGCGCGACCCTGGTGGAGGGCGCGCGGCGCGCGCAGCCGGATGCCGAGATCCTCGAGTTCTCGCCGCCCGAGCGCGCGATCCGCGAGGCCGTGGCGCTCGTCGGCGACGGCGACGCGATCCTGTGGGCCGGGCCCGGACACCAGGACTACCGCGACATCCGCGGACGCCGTGCCCCGTACTCGGCGCGCGAGCTCGCCCGCCGCGCGCTGCGCGACGCCGGCTGGCCCGTGCCCGAGCCGGTGTGGCCCGTGCCCTACCCGCTCGACAGCACCCCGGCATCCGACCCCGAGCGCCCCGCCTGACGGCCGACGCGACGCCGCGCACAGGAGTACGGCGTCAGCCGGCGGCGATCAGGCGGTCGGCCTCGGCGCGCGCCCAGCGCTCGGCCTCGGCGAGCGCGTCGCGGTCGAGCTCGGCGGGCGCCTCGTGCGCATCCACCACGCGCCGGATCGTGTCGACGATGCCGGGGAACGACAGCCGCCGGTCGTGGAAGGCGTCGACGGCCTGCTCGTTGGCGGCGTTGTAGACCGCAGGATAGGTGCCACCGACCCGGCCGACCCGCTTGGCGAGGGCCACGGCGGGGAACGCGGCGGCGTCGAGCGGCTCGAACGTCCACGACGTCGCAGCGGTCCAGTCCAGAGGCCGGCCCACCCCGGCGACCCGGTGCGGCCAGTCCAGCCCGAGCGAGATCGGCAGCCGCATGTCGGGTGGCGAGGCCTGCGCGATCGTCGACCCGTCGGCGAACTCGACCATGGAATGCACGACCGACTGCGGGTGCACGACGACGTCGATGCGCTCGTACGGCACGTCGAACAGCACATGCGCCTCGATCACCTCGAGCCCCTTGTTCACGAGGGTCGCCGAGTTGGTCGTGACCACCCGGCCCATCGTCCAGGTGGGGTGCGCCAGCGCCTGGTCGGGGGTGACGTCGCCGAGCGACGCGGCATCCCTGCCCCGGAACGGGCCGCCGGACGCGGTCAGCACGAGCCGGCGGACCTCGGCCTGCTCGCCCGCGCGCAGTGCCTGCGCGATCGCCGAATGCTCCGAGTCCACGGGCACGATCTGCCCCGGTGCGGCCAGCCGGGTCACGAGCTCGCCGCCCACGATCAGCGACTCCTTGTTGGCGAGGGCGAGCGTGCGACCCGCCTCGAGCGCGGCCAGCGTCGGGCCGAGTCCCACCGATCCGGTGATCCCGTTGAGCACGACGTCGGCCTCGACATCGCGCACCAGCTGCTCGGCCTCGGTCGCCCCGAACGCGGTGTGCTCCACGCCGAATTGCGCAGCCTGGGCGGCCACGGCATCCCGATTCGACCCGGCCGCCAGCCCCACCACCTCGAAACGCCCCGGGTTGGCGCGGATCACGTCCAGCGCCTGGGTGCCGATCGAACCGGTGGAACCGAGGATGACGACGCGCCGCATCACGTCAGCGTACTGCGCGCCGCCCGCCGGCTACTGCTGGCCGTGCTGCACGCCGAGGATGTCGATCACGAACACCAGGGTCTGGCCCTTGAGGTCCTTGTCGTTGACCTTGCCCGCGCCGTAGGCGACCGACGGCGGCAGAACGGCGAGCACCTGCGAGCCCACGGTCTCACCGGTCACCGCGTCGCTGAAGCCCTGCACGACGCCCTGGCCCACCTGGAACGGGAACGGCTGGCGACCCCAGCTCTTGTCGAAGTTCTTGCCCGTGGTCCACGAGACGCCCGTGTACTGCACGAGGACGGCGTCGCCCTTGGCGACCTTCACCCCGTCGCCCGTCTTGAGGGTCTCCTTCTCGAACGCGGTGGGCGCCTCGGTCTTCGGGATCTTCACCGACGGTGTGCCGTCGGCGGCGAGCTTCACGGTCGGGAAGCCGGCCTTGGGCGCCTCTGCAGCGCCCCAGGCGGCGTTGGGCACGACCTTGATCACATCGACGACATCGATGCTCGCGGGGCTCGACTCGTCGCCGGGGATCGTGGCGACCACGCGGGTGCCCACCGAGGCGCAGCCGAGGACCTTGCCCAGGATGCTGTCGGCCGAGACCGCCTGCGGCAGCAGCCCGCCCTGGTCCTGGCCGACCGAGCCGTTCTTGGCGCCGGTCTTCGCGTTGTACTCGGTGAGGGCGAACTGCACCAGGTCGCCGGTCTTCAGTTTCTCGCCCTTGCCGGCGGTGACCACGGTGCTCTGCAGGTCCTTGACTTCGAGGGGCTTCTTGAAGTCGACCTTGGCCTCTTTGCCGACGGCGCCCGAGACCTTCACGGCGTCGGAGGCGGTGCCGGAGGCGACCTTGGCAGTGCACAGGTCTGCGGCGGCGGAGGTCGTCGGCGACGGCGAGGCGGTCGGTGCCGAGGCCGCGCAGCCGGCGAGCGACAGCGCCGCGAGTGCGGCGATGGACAGGGCGATGACGGGACGGGTACGCACGGAATTCCTCAGTGTGTGAAGTCGGATGCCGCGAAGGCGCGGAGTTCCCATCCTTGCGCACTTTCTCATGTCCCACCTGAAAGCCTCGGGCACAGCCCCTGAGAGCGTCCGCGCCGGCGACCTCATTCCCCCGATGGCATGCCCCCGGCAGTACCGTGGATAAGTGACAGAACCGGAACCCACCGCCTCCGAGACCCCGCAGACCACGTCGGTCGCTTTCGCATACGCGGTCGGCCGGTTCATCCTGACGCCCCTGGCCCGCGTGCTGTACCGCCCGCATATCACCGGCCGCGAGAACGTGCCGCGCACCGGCCCGGTGATCTTCGCGAGCAACCATCTGTCGTTCATCGACTCGATCGCGATTCCGGTCTCGGCGCCGCGCAACGTGCGGTTCCTGGCCAAGGCCACGTACTTCGACGGCTGGTTCTCGAAGACGTTCTTCACCGCGCTCGGCGCGAGCCCCGTGCGCCGCGGGGCCGGCCAGGCCGCGCTCGAGGCCCTCGACCAGCAGAAGCAGCTGCTCGAGGCGGGCGAGGCCATCGCCCTGTACCCCGAGGGGACACGATCGCTGGACGGCCGGCTGTACAAGGGGCGCACCGGCGTGGCGTTCCTGGCACTGCAGACCGGCGCCCCGGTGGTGCCGGTGGGTCTGATCGGCACGGATGCCGTCATGCCGGTCGGCGCGAGGTTCCCCCGGCTGCGCCCCCGCGCGTCGGTGGCGTTCGGCAAGCCGATCGATGTGAGCGCGCACGGTCCGGCCACGTCGGGACGTGCGCGGCGCCTCGCGACCGACGAGATCATGGCGGCCATCCACGCCCTCAGCGGTCAGGAGCTCGCGCACGCCTACAACGAGGTGCCCGCGCACACTCCGATGGAGCGCATCAAGCAGGCCCTTCCGCACGAGCGGCGCTGACGGTCACCTCGGGCTCCACCCGTACCGGGAAATTCACCGACCGTGCGATGAAGCACCACTCGTGCGCCGGGCCGTGCGCCGCACGCGCCGCGTCGAGCATGGATGCCTCGGCCACCGTGACCCGCGGATGCAGCACGACCTCGGCGAACGAGCCGCCGTTGCGCCCGTCTTCGACCATGAGCCCGGTGGCCTCGTCCTCGTAACCGGTGACCACGACGCCGGCCTGCACGCACGCGTGCAGATACGAGAGCAGGTGGCACTCGGACAGCGCGGCGACCAGGAGGTCCTCGGGGTTCCACCGCTGCGGGTCGCCGCGGAACGGCTTGTCGGACGAAGCGAGCAGATCGGGCTTGCCGTCGGATGAGATCGTGACGAGCCGGTCGTAGTCGCGGTAGCCGCTGGTTCCGGTGCCCCGATCGCCCGTCCAGGTCGTGCGCAGGCGGTAGCGGTGTTCTCCGAGCATGGCCCCAGTCTGGCACCGGTCGCGGCGACGCTAGGCTGGGAGCCGTGTCGCAGACCTTCGCCGCCACCGCCGCCGCCGAACTCGCCGTCCTCGAACGCAGCGGTTTCGTGGAGTCCCGGCACATCGGATCGGCCATCGTGCTCGGCCCGGACGGCGAGGTCGTCCGCGAGTACGGCGATCCGTCAGCCCTCATCCTCCCCCGTTCGAGCCTGAAGCCCGTCCAGGCCCTCACCTGCCTGGGCGTCGGCGCGCCCCTGGAGGGGGAACGTCTGGCACTGGCCACCGCGAGCCACTCGGGCACTGACCGGCACGTCGCGGTGGTGCGCGACATCCTCGCCGCCGCCGACCTGACCGAGGACGACCTGGGATGCCCCGCGGCCTGGCCGAGCGACGGCGCCACGCGCGACGAGATGCTGCGCGATCACGGGACGCCGGCACGGGTGCGCATGAACTGCTCGGGCAAGCACGCCGCGATGCTGCTGGCCTGCCGCACCGCGGGCTGGGACACCGCGACCTATCTCGACCCGTCGCACCCCCTGCAGCTGCAGGTGCGAGAGCTCGCCGAGCGGCTCACCGGCACGAAGGTGGCAGCGACCGCGATCGACGGATGCGGCGCCCCGGTGTTCGCGATGACACTGGCCGGGCTCGCCAAGGCGATCCATCGCATCGGCACCTCGTCGACGAGCTCGCCATTCGCCCTGCACCGCAACGCCGGCATGCTCGTGCAGGCCGTGCGCGCGAACCCGTGGACGATCGCGGGGCCGGGGCAGCCCGACACGATCGTGATCGAGCGCCTCGGGCTGTTCTCGAAGATCGGCGCGGAAGGCGTGCACGTGATGGTGGCGCCGAACGGCACGACGATGGCCCTGAAGATGCTCGACGGCTCGTCGCGGGCGACCGCGGCGGTCGGCCTGCGTCTGCTCGAGCTCGCGGGCGCGCTCGAGAGCGCGGATGTCGCCGACGCGATGTCGCAGCTTCCGCTCGCCGTCACCGGCGGCGGGCGGGATGTCGGGGCCATCCGCCCCGCCTTCTGAACGGGCTCTGCGGAGCCGGACGAGCTCCCACCAGGAGCGGAAAGGAACACGATGAGGATCAGCGTCCCCACCGAGGTGAAGAACAACGAGTACCGCGTGGCATTGACGCCCGCCGGGGTGCACGATCTGGTCGCCGCGGGACACGAGGTCTTCGTGCAGCGCGGCGCGGGCGAGGGATCGTCCATGCCCGACGCGGAATACGAGGCCGCCGGAGCGACGATGCTCGATGACGCGGCCGACGTGTGGGCGCGCGCCGAGCTGCTGCTGAAGGTGAAGGAGCCGATCGCGAGCGAGTACGGGTACTTCCGCGACGATCTGGTGATCTTCACGTACCTGCACCTGGCCGCGGATCGCGTGCTGACCGACGAGCTGCTCGCCGCGCGCGTCACCGCGATCGCCTACGAGACCGTGCAGCTGCCCAGCCGATCGCTGCCGCTGCTGGCGCCGATGAGCGAGGTCGCTGGTCGGCTTGCGCCGATCGTGGGTGCGAGCACCCTGATGCGCTCGGCCGGCGGCCTCGGACTGCTGATGTCGGGCGTGCCGGGCACACGGCCGGCGCGGGTCACGGTCATCGGCGGCGGCGTCGCGGGCGCCAACTCGGCCGTGATCGCGGCGGGCATGGGCGCCGACGTGACCGTGTTCGATACGAACGTCGCACGCCTGCGGTTCCTCGACGACCACTTCCAGGGGCGCGTCAAGACCGCGGCATCCAACCCCCTCGACCTCGACCGCGCCGTGGTCGACAGCGACCTGGTGATCGGGTCGGTGCTGATCCCGGGGGCGAAGGCGCCCAAGCTCGTCACGAACGACATGGTGTCGCGCATGCGGCCCGGTACGGTGCTCGTCGACATCGCGGTGGACCAGGGCGGCTGCTTCGAAGACACGCACCCGACCACGCACGACGCGCCGACGTTCTCGGTGCACGGCAGCGTGTTCTACTGCGTGGCGAACATGCCGGGCGCGGTGCCGAACACGTCGACCTCGGCGCTGACCAACGCCACACTGCCGTACATCCGCCAGGTCGCCCGTCTCGGCTGGAAGGATGCCCTGCGCGCCGACGCGTCGCTGGCCGCCGGGCTGAATACGGTCGGCGGCGGCGTCGCCAACGCGGGCGTCGCCGCTGCGCACGACCTGGAGGCGGTGGCCCTGGCCGACGCCCTCGCGTAGCCCGCCCAGTCCCGGCCGCTGGACCTTCGGCCGTCCCGGCGTGCCCGCCGAACGATCCACCGGCGTGCCGCCGTATGATCTCGCCGGCGTGTCCGCCGAAATGCTGCAGCATGCTGCTGATGCGGCATCCATTCTCCTGATGCGCCAGTTCCCTGCTGATGCGCCAGAGTTCTCCTGGCGCATCAGCAGGAATCTGCAGCACCAGCAGGTCAGCAGGAGCCCGGCGAGCGAGCCGGTCAGCGGGGCACGCACTCGGCGAGCGCGCTCAGCGCGGGCCGGCGTCCCCGCCGAGTCGGACGCGCTCGACGGGCGCGCCGGCGCGCATGATCCAGGCGCGGCCGCGGCCGGGCACGCAGTACGGCGGCAGCTCCCGGTCACCGGTCAGCAGTCGGTAGTCGGCCGCGCACGCGGCGTCGACGAGCAGATCGTTGCCCGCCCGCACGGCCTGCAGGGTCTGCCAGGACCGCTGCCACTGCTCGCCGTCGCCGACCACGACCAGCCGCCCGTCCTCGGCCGGCGTCGCCAGGTCCGGGTCGCCGCCGGAGCCCGGCACGGCGACCCCGTCGAGGCCGCACACGCGGGCCCCTACGACAAGCGCCGAATCCTCCACAGCGCGGCGCATGTGCGCGCTGCGGGTGACCACGCCGGTCAGCGGCGCGCTCGGCGTCCACCGTTCGATCGCCGTCGACGCGGAGGGCCGGGGCCGGGGCGGCAGCGCGACTTGCACCGCGCGGCCGTCGATCATCGCGCGGCCCCGCGGCATCCGGTCGTCGGCGTCGGCGGGCGTCCCGCCCGCGGCGGCCAGGTCGGCCCGGCTCACGCCGCGCAGGAGCACGCGACGCGGGATCAGCTCGGCGAGTCGGCCCACGGCGCCCGCCATCCGCTGCGTCGAGATCACGACCCGCGGCCCGCCGGCGCCCGCCACATGCACGAGGCGTTCGAACCGGTCGGCGACCGCCTGCGCGTATTCGGGCGGAAACCGGGTCAGGAGCGCGTCCAGGTCGTCGGCCAGCACGATCCGCCCGGGCGCCGGCGGGTCATCCGCGAGCCGGCACACGACGTCCCACGCGGCCTCGAGATCACGCGGGATCCAGACCGGGTCCGGCGTCTGCGCGGCGATCGTCTCCAGCAGCGCCGTCCGCCCCGATCCGGCCGCGCCGATCGCGCACAGCCCGCGCTCTGCGAGCGGAAGCACCGCCGGTACCCGTCTCTGGTGCTCGGGGTCGTCGGCGATTCCGAGCACGATCGCGCCGTCCTCGGATGCGATGCGGGATGCCTCGACCAGCGTCACGCGGTCGGGCAACGGGGGCAGCCACGTGGGATGCGGCACCGGGCCGCGCGCCTCATCCGCGACCCGCTGCACGAGAACCTGCGACGACAGCGCGACGCGCACGGTGTGCGGGGCGTCGTCCGCCGCCCGTCGCACGAGTGCCGTCCCGCGGCGGCGCGGATCCCCCGACAGCGACGCGGCGGCATCGGTGCCGATGAGCGCACGGCTGTCGGCGGGGTCGGCCACGCGCAGACCGATCCGCAGCGGACAGTTGGCCAGCAGCGCTTCGCGGAACGTCCCCGTCGCCCGCTGCGTTCCGAGGATCAAGTGCATACCCAGGGCGCGACCGCGCGCGGCGATGTCGGTGAACACGGCGTCGAGCTCGGGGTGGGCCCACGTGAGCGCGGCGTACTCGTCCACCACGATCACCAGACGCGGCAGACGGGTGCCGGTCACGTCCCGCGCCCCGGCCCGCACGATCTCGGCCTCGCGCCGGCGCAGCTCGGCGCGCAGACTCTGCAGCGCCCGGCGCGCTCCCCCGGCATCCAGATCCGTGATCACACCCGTCACGTGAGGCAGCGCCTCGAGGCGATCGAACGCGGTGCCGCCCTTGAAATCGGCCAGAAGGAACGTGACCTGCTGCGTGGCGAACCGGGCGCACAGCGCCGTGATCCAGCTCGTGAGCAGCTCGCTCTTGCCCGCCCCGGTCATGCCGGCCACGAGCGCGTGCGGCCCGTCCTCGACCAGGTCGACATCGAAGCCCGCCCCGTGCTCGCGACCGATCCGCACCCGCAGATCGCGCGCGCCGAGCTCGGCCGGCCCGGTGAGCAGATCGTCGAGGGCGAGGACGCCGTCGTGCCCGGGCGACCCGTACACCGCCTCGGCGCGCGCCGCCAGAGCCGTGGCGAGTCCCTCGGCCTGATCGAGGCTGATGCCCTCGAGGCGGATGTCGCGGCTCGTGCCGTCGTGGTCCATGCGGGCGCGATCGACCCCGGTGAGGGTGATCACGGCGGCGCAGCCGGGCGGCGGTGCCTGGCCGGGGTCGACTCGCGCGATCACGACGTCGCCGGCCGGCACCGGCATCCCCGGCTCGCACAGCACAAGCGTGCGCGCCAGCGGCCCGCCCTGCGCGTGCGGAAGCCGCGAGACCCACGGCTCGGCGCTCGCGAGCGACTCCGGTGCCACCCGCAGGCGGTCGGGCGGCGCCACGAGGCACGCCTGCATCGCCAGCGCCCGCACCACCGCCCGCGCGAGCCCCTCGGGACCGCACACCGCGATCCCGGCATCCGCCGGCACGATGATCGGCGCGTCGTCGAGCACGGCCGCCGACCGGGCCAGGGCGGCCGACGCGGCATCGTCGCCGCCGCCGTCCACGCGGACCACGCTGCGCACGACGCCGCGCCCCACGACCAGATGCTCGCCGCGCCCTGAGCCGCGTCGATCCGAGCCGCCTCGCCACACGTCGCCGGAACGGGCGTCGGCGCCGGTGAGGGTCAGCACGTCCGGATGCCGCGCCCAGGCGTGTCGGCGCTCCCGCTCGTGTCGCGACTGCACGACGGCGGCCACCCGCCGCTGCGCCCCGGCCGCCTCCTGCGCCCCGCGTCGCCGCGTGGCGCGTGCCGCCCGCGCGCCGTCGACGAAGACGCGGCGGCGATCGCAGGTCCCAGCGCCGCGAACCACAGCATCATCGCGGTGCCGGTGACCGCCCAGAGCACGACGGCGCCCGCGATCGGGACCGCCGAGGCCACGAGCGGCAGCGCGCCGCGGCGCGGCGGCGAGGGCGGATCGGGCAGCCGCAGCGGCGCGTCGAGCGGGTCGACCGACGGCGCATCGAGCGGAGCCGGCAGCGAGCGTTTCGTGCGTTCGTCGAGCGCGGTCGGCGGTGCGGAGAGGTCGGATCGGCGCATGACGTCCAGTCAACGCCGGTCCGCCGTCCGGCCGAGGCGGCCCGAGCCGATCTGTGCAGAAGTCGGGGTCAGTCCTCGTCTGGGGAGGAGACCTCGCCGTGCACGGCGACGTCGAGCACGACGATCGTGATGTTGTCGCGGCCGCCGTTGTTCAAGGCGGCCTCGAGCATGGCCGACACGGCCTCGCCCGGGTCGGAGTGCTCGGCCAGGAAGTGCTGGATGCCGTAGTCCGTGAGCTCCTTGGTCAGCCCGTCCGAGCAGATCACGAACCGGTCGCCGTCGACCAGGTCCAGGCGCACGTAGTCGGGTTTGACGCTGTCGGACGGCCCGACCGCGCGGGTGATCACGTTGCCGTACGGATGGTTCTCGGCCTCTTTGGGGCTCAGCCGCCCGGCAGCGATGAGCTCCTGCACGACGGAGTGGTCGGTCGTGATCTGCACGATCTCGCCGTCGCGCACGAGGTACACGCGCGAGTCGCCGATGTTCAGGGTCACCCAGTGCGGGTCGCCGTGCGTGGTCTCGAAGTAGACGCCGGTGACGGTCGTGCCGGTGCCGTCGTCGGTGGTGTCGGGGTGTGACGCGATGTCTTTCACGGCCCGCCCGAGCGCCTTCTCGATCGTCTTGGCCGACACGTCGCCGGCCTCGGCGAGCGGACGCAGCCGGTCGATCGTGCTGCTGCTGGCGATCTCGCCGCCGATGTGGCCGCCCATGCCGTCCGCCACGACGTACAGCGGGTACTCCGCGAGCATCGCGTCCTGATTCACCTCGCGACGGCGGCCGACGTCGGTCACCGCCGCCCATGCCAGGTCGACGGATCCTGCGGGCAGTTCGACCGTGTGGAACCGTGTGAGCACGTCGGGCACGCCGTGTCCTCCCTGGGGGTGGCTTGCGCCGCCTGGAGCAGCCGGCGACGTTGACATACTAGTTGACGCCGTCCGCGGCATCCTCGTCCGCCACGACCGGCACGGCCCCGGTCGGAATGGGCGGCGCGCCCGTGTCGAGCACCGGCGCCTCGAACTGCGCGTTGTACAGCCGCCAGTACGCGCCCTTGGCCGCCAGCAGCGCGTCGTGCGGGCCCTGTTCGACGATGTGGCCGTCCTCCATCACGAGGATGAGATCGGCGTCGCGGATCGTCGAGAGCCGATGCGCGATCACGAACGACGTGCGGTCGGCGCGGAGCCGCGACATGGCGCGCTGGATCAGCAGCTCGGTGCGGGTGTCGACGGAGCTGGTGGCCTCGTCCAGGATCAGGATCCGCGGGTCGGCCAGGAACGCCCGCGCGATGGTGACGAGCTGGCGCTCGCCCATCGACAGGTTCGTCGCCTCGTCGTCCAGCACGGTGTCGTAGCCGTCCGGCAGGGCGTGCACGAAGCGGTCGACGTAGGCGGCGGTCGCGGCATCCACGATCTCTCCGTCGGATGCCTCGGGCCGCCCGTACGCGATGTTCTCGCGGATCGTCCCGGCGAACAGCCACGTGTCCTGCAGCACCATGCCGGTGCGCGCACGCAGGTCGGCGCGCGTCATACGGCGGGTGTCGACACCGTCCAGGCTGATCACGCCCTCGTCGACGTCGTAGAACCGCATGATGAGGTTCACGAGGGTGGTCTTGCCGGCGCCGGTCGGCCCCACGATCGCGACCGTGCTGCCGGGACGCGCTGCCAGGTTCAGATCGTCGATCAGCGGCTTGTCGGGCAGGTAGCGGAACGCGACATCGTCGAACACGAGCGTGCTCGCCTCGGACGGCACGGTCTCGGCGTCGTCGGGGTCGGGCGTCTCTTCGGCCTCGTCGAGCAGCTCGAACACGCGCTCGGCGCTGGCCACGCCGGACTGCAGCAGGTTCGCCATCGACCCCAGCTGGCTCAGCGGCTGCGTGAACTGCCGCGAATACTGGATGAACGCCTGCACGCCGCCGACCGAGATGAGGCCGTCGGCGATCTGGATGCCGCCGACCACGGCGATCGCGACGTACACGAGGTTTCCGACGAACATCATCGCCGGCATGATGATGCCCGACACGAACTGCGCGCCGAAGCTCGCCCGGTAGACGGTCTCGTTCTCGCGGGCGAAGTCCGCCTCGACGTCGCGCTGATGGCCGTAGATCTTCACGATCGCGTGGCCGGAGAACGTCTCTTCGACGCGGGCGTTGAGCACGCCGGTGGCGCCCCACTGCGCGACGAACATCTTCTGCGAACGCTTGGCCACCACGACGGTCACGACGATCGTCAGGGGGATCGTGACCACGGCGATCACGGCCAGCAGCGGCGAGATCGTGAACATCATGATCAGCACGCCCACGACCGTCAGCAGCGAGATCACGACCTGCGACATGCTCTGCTGCAGGGTCTGGCCGATGTTGTCGACGTCGTTGGTGACGCGGCTGAGCAGCTCGCCGCGCTGCATGCGGTCGTAGTACGACAGCGGCAGCCGATGCAGCTTGTCTTCGACCCGCATGCGCAGGCGGTGCATCGCCCGCTGGACGACGATGTTCAGGATGCGCCCCTGGATCCACATGAACACCGCCGAGACGATGTAGATCGTCAGCACGGCGCCGATGAGCCAGGCGAGGTGCCCGAAGTCGATGCCGGCGCCGGGGGTGAAGTCCATGCTGCGCAGCATGTCGGCGACCTGCCCCTGACCGTTCGACTGCAGCTGGTCGAGGATCTGCGTCTTGGTGACCCCGGGCGGCAGATCCTTGAACTGCAGCGAGACGAACCCCGCGACCACGACGTTCGTGGCCTCGCCGAGCAGCTTCGGCCCGGTGACGCTCAGGGCGACGCTGAGGGCCCCGAGCAGGACGACGAAGGCGAGCCACAGGGCGTCGGGCCGCAGCATCCGCAGCAGCCGCATCGCGCTGGGGCCGAAGTTCTGCGCCTTCTGGGTGGGCGCCATCATGCCGCGGCCCATCGGGCCGTGGCCGCGCTGCCTGGTGGGAGTGCTCATGCCGCCTCCTGTGCCGAGAGCTGCGAATCCACGATCTCGCGGTAGGTCTCGCACGTCTCGACGAGCTCATCGTGCGTGCCGAGCCCGACGAGGCGGCCATGGTCGAGCACGACGATCTGGTCGGCGTGCTGGATCGTCGAGACGCGCTGGGCCACGACGATGCGCGTGGCGTCGGGCACGCGCTCGTCGAGGGCCCGGCGCAGGTCGGCGTCGGTGCGCAGGTCGAGTGCTGAGAACGAGTCGTCGAAGATGAACACCTCGGGTCGGTGCGCGAGCGCGCGGGCGATCGACAGGCGCTGGCGCTGCCCGCCCGACACGTTCGTGCCGCCCTGCGCGATGGGCGCCTCCAGCCCCTCGGGCATCGCCGCGACGAAATCATCGGCCTGGGCGATCTCGAGCGCCTCCCACAGCTGCTCATCGGTGGCCTCGGCGTCGCCGTAGCGCAGGTTCGAGGCGATCGTGCCCGAGAACAGGAACGCCTTCTGCTGCACGAGCGCCGTGCGGCGCCACAGCTCGTCGGGGTCGTACTCGCGCACGTCCACCCCGTCGACGACGACCGCGCCGGCGGTGACGTCGAACAGGCGGGCGACCAGGCCCACGAGCGTGGTCTTGCCCGAGCCGGTCGACCCGATGATCGCCGTGGTGGTGCCGGGCTCGACGGTGAACGAGATGTCGTGCAGCACGGCCTCGTCGGCACCCGGGTAGGTGAACCCGACGCGGTCGAACACGACGCGGCCCGCAGGCACGGGCGCCTCGGCGGGTTCTGCCGGCGCGGCCACCGACGGCTCGGTCTCGAGGACCTCGCCGATGCGGTTCGCGCAGACTGCAGCGCGCGGGATCATCACGAACATGAACGTGGCCATCATGACGCCCATGAGGATCTGCATCATGTAGGTCAGGAACGCGAAGAGCGTGCCGATCTGGGCGTCGCCGTCCTGCACCTGGAACGCGCCGAACCAGATCACGGCGGCGCTGGTCACGTTCAGCACGACCATCACCGCCGGGAACATGATCGCCATCAGGTTGCCGGCGCGCACGCCCGACTCCATGACCTCGCCGCTGGCCCTCTCGAACCGTGCGCGCTCCTCGCGCTCGCGCACGAACGCGCGCACGACGCGGATGCCGGTCAGCTGCTCGCGCATGATCTGGTTGACGCGGTCGATGCGCCGTTGCATGGCCCGGAACGCGGGCACCATCCGCACGACGACCAGCGAGACGATGATCAGCAGCACCGGCACCGAGACGGCCATCAGCCACGACAGTCCGACATCCTGCCGGATCGCGAAGATCACGCCGCCGATCGCGAGCATCGGGGCCGACACCATGAGCGTCGCCGACATCTGCACCAGCATCTGCACCTGCTGCACGTCGTTCGTGTTGCGGGTGATCAGCGACGGCGCCCCGAACTGGCCCACCTCGCGCTGCGAGAAGGCGACCACGCGTCGGAACAGATCGCCGCGCAGATCGCGGCCCATCCCCATCGCCAGACGCGAGCCGAAGTACACCGCCGTGATCGCGCACAGGATCTGGCCGAGACTGATCAGCAGCATGACGCCGCCGGTGCGCCAGATGAAGTCGATGTCGCCCTTGAGCACGCCGTCGTCGATGATGTCGGCCTGCAAGGTCGGCAGCCAGAGGGATGCCAGGGCCTGCGCGAGCTGGAAGACCAGCACGCCGACGATCAGCGGCCAGCCGGGGCGCAGGTAGCGCACGAGGAGTCTGCCCAGCATGTCAGTCCTTTCCGCGGGGCCGGCCCGCGATGCCGTACAGGATGAACCCGACGAGCTCGTCGTCGGTGAACCCGGCGTGCTCGTCGAATCGCGCGGCGTTGGCCGCCATCCCCGCCATGCGCAGGATCGCGCCCATCCGGTCGACGTCGATGGTCAGCTCATCGGCGTCGGGAGCGAAGACCGCCGCCACGGCCGTGCGGTACGCGTCGTCGCGTCCGGCGGCGAAGAACGACCGGATGTCCTCTCGCGGCACGAGCGACAGCATCCGCATCATCTTCTGCGTCCACATGCGGGTGCCGCGCACGAGGATCGCGACCTTCTCCTCCAGCGGCAGCGAGGGATCCACGAGCCCTTCGGCCATCCGCGCACGCGACTGGGCGAAGAACGTCTCGACGACGGCGCGCACGATCGAATCCTTGTCGCCGAAAGCGCGGAAGATCGTGCCCTCGGCGATGCCGAGGTGCTCGGCGAGCTGCCGTGTGGTGAGGGCCGAGCCGTGCTCGAGGAACAGCGGGACCGCCTGCTCGGCGATCATCGCACGCCGCTGATCGGGCGGCATCGGCTCGGCGCGAGTGCGCGCCTGATCGGCCTCGCCGGCATCGACGATAGCCGGGACGTCGGAGACATCGGTCTGGTCCACGGGTACAGAGCGTAATGAGTGAGCACTCACTCCGCAATATCCGAAGCGTGCGCTCTCAGCGAACCGCCGCGTCGACAGGCACGCTGGTCGGCCCGTTCGCTCTGGGCGAACGATGCCTCAGCGGCCCTGGAATCGCGGCTGCCGCTTCTGCTGGAAGGCGGCGAACCCCTCCCGGTAGTCCTCGGTCTGCGACAGCTGCGTCTGAGCGAGTGCCTCGGCCGCCATGGTCTGCCACAGGCTCATGCGCTCGTCGCGCAGCCGCATGACGATCATCTTGCTGGCCAGGAATGCCGCGGTCGCTCCCTGCGCGGCCCGGCGGACGGCGCTGGATGCCGCGTCCTGCACGCGATCGGCGGGGAACACCTGTGAGAACAGCCCCGAGGAGGCGGCCTCCTCCCCCGTCATGAGCCGGCCGGTGTAGACCAGATCGAGGGTCTTGTGCGCGCCGAGCCGCTGCACGAACAGCGCATGCCCGCCGGAATCGAGGGTGGCGCCGAGAGCGGCGAACGGCGAACCGATCTTGGCGGTGTCGGCGACATAGACGACGTCGGTCGCGATCAGCAGCCCGAGCCCGACGCCCAGGCACGCGCCCTGTGCGGCGGCGAAGGTCGGGGCCGGGAACGACGCCATGCGCCGAAGCAGCGGCGTGAGCAGCTCATCGAGATAGCCGGGCACATCGTCGGTCGCGGGATCCACGTGCGAGATGTCGCGGCCGGCGCAGAACGCGCGCCCCTCGCCGCGCAGCAGCAGCGCACGCACGCCGGACTGCTCGGCGTCGGCGTATGCGGCGTCCAGTTCGCGCAGGCCGCTCTCGTCGAGCGCGTTGAGCTTGTCGGGAGCGTTCAGCACGATCTCGGCGACACCGTCGGCGATGGTCAGGTCGATCACGGCTGCTCCTTCACAGGTCGGCTACACGTCGTAGTCGACGACCACGGCATCGGTGGTGGGGTGCGACTGACACGTCAGGATATAGCCTCGCTCGAGCTCGTCGGGCTCGAGCGCGTAGTTCTCGGTCATCCGCACGTCGCCTTCGACCAGGCGCGCACGGCACGTTCCGCACACGCCGCCGGCGCAGGCGAACGGCACGTCCGAGCGCACCCGGAGGGCGGCGTTCAGGATCGTCTCATGGGCGCTGCGCGGGCTGTCGACGGTCGCCGACTGCCCCTCCAGCGTGAACCGGATATGGCAGACCGGCTCGTCGGTGCGGACCACGACGGGGCGCGCAGCGTTCGGCATCACCTGCCCCGGCTCGCCGGTCGTGAACAGCTCGTGGCGGATGTGCCGGCGGTCCACGCCCAGGTCGGTCAAGGTGTCGCGGCACAGCTGCACGAGCTCGAACGGACCGCACAGGAACCACTCGTCGACCGTGCTCGGGGGCACGAGCACATCGAGCATGGTGCGCAGCTTCTGCTCGTCGATCCGGCCCGACAGCAGCGGCGCCGTGCGCTGCTCGCGCGAGAGCACGTGGTGCAGCGCGAGGCGCGACGGGTAGCGGTCCTTGAGGTCGGCCAGATCGTCGAGGAACATGACGTCCGAGCGCGACCGGTTGGTGTAGATGAGCGTGAACCGAGACGTCTGCGACCGGGCGAGCACCGTGGTGGCCAGCGCCATCAGCGGGGTGATGCCGGACCCGGCGGCGATGCCGACGAGGTGTCGGCCGTCGAGGTCTTCGAGGCGCGAGGTGAACGAGCCCTGGGGGCTCATCACGTCCAGCACGTCGCCGGGGTGCAGCTCGGTCTGCGCCCACGTCGAGAACCGTCCCCCGAGGTCGCGCTTGATCGCGACGCTCAGCCGGCCGTCGGCGGGTGGGCGGCACAGCGAGTACGAGCGGCGCAGCTCGTCGCCCTCCAGCTGCACCCGCAGCGCGACGTGCTGACCGGCCAGGTACTCGTAGTCGGGGAGCAGCTGGTCGGGGACGGCGAACGTGACCTCGACGGCGTCGTCGGTGAGCGCGCGCACCTCCGACACCGTCAGGGTGTGGAACCGGGCGCGGTGGCGCGGGGCGGGTCCGCCCACGGCGCCGGCCAGGAACGCCCCGGCGAGCCGCTCGGCGTCGGACGCGGTCTCGGTCGCCGTTGCGGGGGCGGCATGCTGCACGGACTCGTCCATCAATGCGCCTTGACGTAGTCGAACGGCTCGAGGCACGCGCGGCATTCGTACAGCGCCTTGCATGCGGTGGAGCCGAAGTGCGAGATCTCGCGGGTGTTCAATGACCGGCAGTGCGGGCAGCGCACGTGCAGTCCGCCGAGCACGGGCCGGGTGGGACGGACGCCGGTGGGCGGTGCGATGCCGAACTCCTCGAGCTTGCGCCTGCCCTCGGCGCTGAGCCAGTCCGTGGTCCAGGCGGGGGCGAGCACGGTGCGCACGTCCACGTCGGCGAACCCGGCCTCGCGTACGGCGGCGGCGACGTCGCGGGCCATGACCTCCATCATCGGGCAGCCCGAATACGTCGGCGTGATGACCACGGTCACCGTCGAGCCGTCGACGCGCACGTCGCGCAGCACGCCGAGGTCGGCGATGGTCAGCACCGGAAGCTCGGGGTCGCAGACGGTGGATGCCGCAGCCCACGCACGCTCGACGTCGGTCTGAGCCGCGCCCGCACCAACGGCATCCGGCGCGCGTCGGACGGTCTGCTCGTTCCACGGCCCGAGCACCGCCTCGAGGGCCTCGAGGCGCGATGGCTGCAGATCGCGGCGTCGTTTCGTCTCGCTCCGCTCGCTCAACGACCGAACCATCGTCACCATGTCGCCCCCGGGTGCTGCCTCGCGAGCACCTGCATCTCGGCCAGCAGGTACCCGAGCGTCGGGAAGTGCTCGCCGCGGCGTCCTCCCCCGGATGCGGTGAACCGCGTCGGCACGGTCAGCCCGGCCTCGTCGAACACGGCGCCGGTCACCTCGTCGAACGGCGCACGCAGGCTGGACGGCCGCACCGCGACGCCCTCGAGCCGGTCGATGAGCGGCTCGTCGCAGAACAGCTCATCGACGTACGGCCACACGTCGTCGATCGCCTGGATCATCCGCCTTCGCGACTCGTCGGTGCCGCCCGCAAGCCGCAGCGTCCACTGGATCGCGTGGTCGCGGTGGTACTCGACCTCTTTCACTGCCTTGCCCGCGACGGCGGCCAGCACCGGATCGGCGGACTGCTGCAGCTGCGAGTACAGCGCGAAGTGGTAGACGGATGCCGCGAGCTGGCGCGCGATCGTGTGCGCGAAGTCGCCGTTGGGCTGCTCGAACAGCCAGGCGCTGCGGAACTGCGGCTCGTCGCGGAAGTACGCCAGATCGTCCTCGGTGCGCCCGTCGGCCGACCCGGCGTAGTGCAGCAGGCTGCGCGCGTGGCCGAGCTGGTCGAGCGCGATGTTGGCGAGGGCCACGTCCTCTTCGAGCTCGGGAGCGCGGGCGATCCACGCGCCCAGCTGCTGCGCGAGGATGAGCGCGTCGTCGCCGAGCCAGAGCGCGTACTCCGCGACGTCCGGCGTCGCCGTGCGCGCCTGGTCGCCGGCGAGTTCGGCCGACAGCTCGACCTCGTCGACGGAGATGTGGATGGCGCGGGTCATAGGTGCGGCACCCCCTCGGACGCGGTGTAGTACGTCGCGTGACGGTAGTTCTTGCCCGCCGGACTCTCGAAGAACGCGCCCTTCGAGTCGGGGTCGCTCGTGGTGATCGCGTCCGACGGCACGACCCAGATCGACACGCCCTCGTTGCGGCGCGTGTACAGGTCGCGCGCGTTGCGCACGGCCAGCTCCGCGTCGGGTGCGTGCAGCGACCCGACGTGCACGTGGCTCAGGCCCCGCCCGGCACGGACGAACACCTCCCACAGCGGCCAGCTCTCGCGCGGATCGGCTCCCGAGACGGTCATGCCGCGGCCTCCTTCTGCTGCTGCTTGCGGGCGTACTCGGCGGCGGCCTCGCGCACCCACGCCCCGTCCTCGTGAGCGGTGCGGCGGTTCTGGATCCGTACAGCGTTCATGGGGCCCTTGCCCTTGAGTACGTCCATGAACTCGTCCCAGTCGATCGGGCTCGTGTGCCACTGCTGCGCATCCTCGTCCCAGCGCAGCTCGGGGTCGGGAAGCGTCACGCCCAGCACCTCGGCCTGCGGCACCAGCATTCCGATGAAGCGCTGCCGCAGCTCGTCGTTGCTGAACCGCTTGATCTTCCACGCCATCGACCGGGCCGAGTTCGGCGATTCGTCGTCAGGCGGGCCGAACATCATCAGGCTCGGCCAGTACCACCGATCCACGGCATCCTGCGCCATCTGCCGCTGCACCTCGCTGCCCTGCATCAACGACAGCAGGATCTCGAACCCCTGGCGCTGGTGGAACGACTCCTCTTTGCAGATGCGCACCATCGCGCGACCGTACGGTCCGTACGAGCAGCGGCACAGCGGCACCTGGTTCACGATCGCTGCGCCGTCCACGAGCCAGCCGATCGCCCCCATGTCGGCCCACGTCGGGGTCGGGTAGTTGAAGATCGACGAGTACTTGGCGCGCCCGGAGATGAGCTGCTCGGTCATCTCGTCGCGCATGATGCCCAGCGTCTGCGCTGCGGAGTAGAGGTACAGCCCGTGCCCGGCCTCGTCCTGCACCTTCGCCATCAGGATGGCCTTGCGCTTCAGGCTCGGCGCGCGGGTGATCCAGTTGCCCTCGGGCTGCATGCCGATGATCTCGGAGTGCGCGTGCTGCGAGATCTGCCGGATCAGCGTCTTGCGGTACGCCTCGGGCATCCAGTCCCGAGGCTCGATGCGCTGGTCCGCGTCGATGAGCTCGTCGAACGCCGCCTGCTGGTCGGCCTCGCTGATCGCGATGGTCATCCTCGACTCCTTCGGTAATTACCTACCGCTCGTTCAGTAATTATGACATACTCGTGCCGGGGGTGCGACGACGCGCCCGCGGGAGGGATCGACGATGACGGATGCCGCAACCCGGCCGATGATGCAGAGGGACCGCGCATCGGCGGCCCTCGGGATGCGCGTCGAGATCGACGAGCCGGGCCGGGCGGTCGTGTCGATGCCCGTGCGCGAAGACATGACGAACGGCTTCGCGATCACGCACGGCGGGCTCGTGTTCGCCCTCGCCGACACGGCGTTCGCGATCGCGTGCAACGAGGACGAGCGGGTCACGGTGGCCTCGGGCGCCGACATCACGTTCCTGAAGTCCACCCGCGTCGGACAGACGCTCACGGCGACGGCGCTGCGTCGGGTGGTCAGCGGACGCAACGGCCTGTACGACGTCACGGTCACCGACGAGACCGGCGACGTGGTGGCCGAGTTCCGCGGGCGATCGCTCACGACCAACCGCACGATGGGAGACGCAGATGTCTGAGACTGTGGCTGCGGCCGGATCGTCTGCGGCGGGAGCCGACCCCGCGACGCTCGATCCCGAAGAGCGCATGTCGGTCGACGAACTGCGTGCGCTGCAGCTGAAGCGCCTGCAGTGGACGGTGCGGCACGCGTACGAGAACGTGCCGCTGTACCGGCGCACCTTCGACGAAGCGGGCGTCGCGCCGAATGACATCCGCGTTCTCGAGGACGTGCAGCGGCTGCCGTTCACGACCAAGGCCGACCTGCGCGACACGTACCCGTTCGGCATGTTCGCCGTCCCGATGGACCGGGTGCGCCGCATCCACGCCTCGTCGGGGACGACCGGGCGGCCGACGGTCGTCGGCTACACCGAGGGTGATCTGCAGCGGTGGGCGCAGCTTGTGGCCAGGTCGCTGCGGGCGGCCGGGGTGCGGCCGGGCATGAAGGTGCACAACGCGTACGGATACGGCCTGTTCACCGGCGGCCTGGGGCTGCACGACGGCGCGGCGCTGCTCGGTGCGACCGTGATCCCGATCTCGGGCGGACAGACCGCGCGCCAGGTGCAGCTGATCCGCGACTTCGAGCCCGAGGTCATCACGTGCACGCCGAGCTATCTGCTCACGATCGCCGATGCGATGGAACAGGCGGGCATCGATCCGCGCTCGACGTCGCTGCGGATCGGGGTGCTCGGCGCCGAGCCGTGGACCAACGAGCTGCGCGGCGAGATCGAGCGGCGCCTGGGCATCGACGCGGTGGACATCTACGGCCTGAGCGAGGTGATGGGGCCGGGGGTCGCGAACGAGTGCGTCGAGACGAAGGACGGCCCGCACGTGTGGGAGGACCACTTCCTGCCCGAGACGATCGACGGTGAGTCCGGCCTGCCGGTGCCCGACGGCGAGCTCGGCGAGCTGGTGTTCACGTCGCTGACGAAAGAGGCGTTCCCGGTCATCCGGTACCGCACGCGCGATCTCACCCGGCTGCTGCCCGGCACGGCACGCCCGGGCATGCGCCGCATCCAGAAGATCACCGGCCGCGACGACGACATGATCATCCTGCGCGGCGTGAACCTGTTCCCGACGCAGATCGAAGAGCTCGTGCTCGGCATCGAGGCGCTGACCCCGCACTTCGTGCTCGAGCTCACCAAGAGCGGGCAGCTGGACGCGATGACCGTGCGCATCGAACGTGACCCGGCGCTGTCGAGGGAGACGTGCGTCGCGGCCAGCGACGTGCTGCGCCAGCGCATCAAGGCGCACCTGGGCACCAGCGTCGAGGTACGGCTCGAAGAGCCGGGCACCCTGCCGCGCAGCGAGGGCAAGTACAAGCGCGTCTACGATCTGCGGTAGGAGCGGAGCGTCGTTTAGACTCGCTGCGCTCGCTCAACGACCGGGGCCGTGTTCGCTTCGCTACTGCTTGGCGACGAGGGTGAGCACGTCGTAGGTCGCGACGATCTCGTCGTTCTGGTTGCGGATCACCGCGTCCCAGCGCACTTCGCCGTAGTCTTCGGTCTCTCGCGGCGTGATCTGCTTCGCCGTCAGCGCGACCCGGATGCTGTCGCCCGGCGACACCGGCGTGACGAACCGCAGGTTCTCGAGGCCGTAGTTGGCCAGCACGGGACCCGGCGCCGGGTCGACGAACAGCCCGGCCGCGAACGACACGAGCAGATAGCCGTGCGCGACCCGCCCCGGGAAGAACGGGTTCGCGGCGGCGGCCTCTTCGTCCATGTGCGCGTAGAACGTGTCGCCGGTGAAGTGCGCGAACGTCTCGATGTCGTCGAGTGTGACCTCGCGGCTCGCCGAGGCGAGCTGGTCGCCGATGCGCAGCTGCGCCAGAGACTTGCGGAAGGGGTGCACGCCGTCCGAGACGACCGCGGCGCCCGGATGCCACACGCCGGTCAGCGCCGTGAGCATGTCGGGCGACCCCTGCACCGCCGTGCGCTGCATGAAGTGCAGCACGGCGCGCACGCCGCCCAGCTCTTCGCCGCCGCCGGCGCGGCCCGGGCCGCCGTGCACCAGATGCGGGACGGGCGAGCCGTGCCCCGTCGAGGTGCGCGCGTCGGCGGAGTCGAGGAACAGCACCCGCCCGTTGTAGGCGCCGATGCCGGCCATGAGCTCGGCGGCGACCGCCGGATCGTCGGTCGCGACGCTGGTCACGAGCGACCCGCCGCCGCGGTTCGCGAGTTCGATCGCCTGGGCGACGCTGTCGTAGCCGATCAGCGCCGAGACGGGCCCGAACGCCTCGACCTGGTGCACGACCTCGGGCGCGTCGGGGCCGAACCCGACCAGGATCGGGTCGACGAACGCCCCGTCGGGCGCAGGTCCCGTCGTGCCGTCGCCGCGCACGACCTCCGGCGCCTCGGTGGAGCCGACCAGCAGCTCTCCTCCGGCGCTCACCAGCTGATGGACCTGGGCCATCAGCTGGTGAGCCTGCTCGATCGAGACCACCGGGCCCATCGTGACGCCGTCGGCGTGCGGATCGCCGACGACGACCTTCTCGGCGAGCTTCTGCCGCAGCGCGGAGGCCACGGCATCCATCGATGCCCGCGGTACGATCGCGCGGCGGATCGCCGTGCACTTCTGGCCGCTCTTGGCGGTCAGCTCGACCATGAGCTGCCGCACGAACGCGTCGAACACCGGTGTGCCGGGAGCCGCGTCGGGGCCGAGCACCGACGCGTTGATCGAGTCGGTCTCGCTCATGAACCGCACGCCGTCGGGCGCCTGCGCCCGCAGGGCGGCCGCGGTCGAGGCCGACCCGGTGAAGGCGACCGTGTCGCCCAGCTGCAGCAGGTCGAACAGACCCGGCACCGCGCCCGAGACGAGCTGCAGCGCGCCGTCGGGCATGAGCCCGGTCTCGACGAGCATGCGCACCCACGCCTCGGTGATGTAGGCGGTCGGCGTGGCCGGCTTGATGAGCGTCGGAACGCCGGCCAGGAACGCGGGCGCGAACTTCTCCAGCGGGCCCCACACCGGGAAGTTGAACGCGTTGATCTGCACGACCACGCCGGGCAGTCGCGTGTAGACGTGGCGACCGAGGAACGAGCCGTCCTTCGACAGGGTCTCGGCGGGCCCATCGAGGTAGACCTGCGCGTTCGGCAGTTCCCGCCTGCCCTTCGAGCCGTACGTGAACAGCACGCCGATGCCGCCGTCGACGTCGATCATCGCGTCGCGCACGGTGGAACCCGCTCGCTTGCTCAGGTCGTACAGCTCGGTCTTGCGGTCGTTCAGCACCATCGCGAACTGCTTCAGCAGCAGCGCGCGCTGGTGGAACGTCAGCGCCCCCAGCGACTGCTGCCCCGTTGCGCGCGCGTACTCGAGGGCGCCATCCAGGTCGACGCCGGCACTCGAGACCCGGGTGATCTCCTCCCCCGTCGACGCGTCGCGCACGACGGTCGCTCCGCTGTCGTCGGCCGGGGTCCACCACTGGCCCTGCAGGTGGCTGGGCAGGATCATGCTTCGCTCCATTCGTAGAATCCGCGACCGGATTTGCGTCCCAGTCGCCCCTCGGCGACCATCCGGCGCAGCAGTTCTGGCGGTGCGAACCGCTCGCCCAGCTGCGCGTACAGCTCTTCGGCGATGCCCAGGCGCACGTCGAGTCCGACGATGTCGGTCGTGCGCAGGGGGCCCATGGGATGCCGGTACCCGAGCTCCATCGCCGTGTCGATGTCGGCCGGGCTCGCGACGCCCTCTTCGACCATGCGGATCGCCTCCAGCCCCAACGCGATGCCGAGCCTGCTCGAGGCGAACCCGGGCGCGTCGCGCACCACGACCGCCGTCCTGCCGATGCCCTCCACCCAGCCCCGCACCCGCTCGAGCACATCCGGCCCGGTGGCCGCCCCGATGACCACCTCGACGAGCTTCGAGGCGGGAACCGGATTGAAGAAGTGCATGCCGAGGAAGCGTTCCGGAAGGGCGACGTGTGCGGCGAGGGCGTCGATCGAGATCGACGACGTGTTCGAGGCGAGCACCGCGTGGGGGGCGATCGCGGCCTCGGCGCGCGCGAACGCGTCGGCCTTCATCGCTCGGTCCTCGGGGACGGCCTCCACGACCAGGGCGCAGCCTTCGAGGGCCGCCGCGTCGGTCGTGACGGTGACGGATGCCTCGACCTGCGCCGCATCGCGCTCGAGCGCTCCGCGCTCGGCCGAGCGGGCGACCAGACCACGGACGCGGGCGGCTGCGGCATCCACCGCCGCGTCGTCGCGCTCGATCACGACGACCTGCGCGCCTGCGCAGGCGAACGCGTGCGCGATGCCCGCGCCCATGCGTCCGCCGCCGATGACGCCGACGCGAGAGGGGATCATCGCTTTCTCCGTTCCAGGAACGCGGTCATGCGTCGCATCTTCTCGGGGCTCTCGAACAGTTCGGCCTGCAGCTCGAGGTCGATCGCCGGGTGGTCGGTCGCGCGCAGCGCGGTCTTGCTGTGGCGCACCGCGAGCGGGTCGTTCGCGGCGATGCGGTCGGCCAGCGCGTGCGCGGCTTTCATCAGCTCGTCGGCCGGATGGATCGACGTCAGCAGCCCCCAGGCGAGGGCTTCGTCGGCGGTGAGGATGCGGCCGGTGTAGAGCATCTCAGCCGCACGCGCCTCGCCCACGAGCTCCGGCAGGCGCCAGGTCGCCCCCGCCGCCGCGATGATCCCGAGCCCCGTCTCGGGGTTGCCGATCTTCGCGCCGGGCGAGCCGATGCGCAGATCGGCGGCGAACGCGAGCTCGGCGCCGCCGCCCAGCGCGTACCCGTCGATCGCGGCGATCACCGGCATGGGCAGGGCACGGATGCGCATGAACACGCGCGTGTTGATGCCCGCCCGCGCATCGGCCGCGCGACGCTGCAGCATCTGGTGGATGTCGGCGCCGGACGCGAACGTGCCACCGGCGCCGGCGAGGATCAGGATCTTCGGGGAGGCCTCAAGCTCGGCGCACAGCGCATGCAGGCGGTCGACGAGATCCTGGTCGATCGCGTTGCGCACGTGCGGTCGGTTCAGCGTCGCCACGACCCGGTCATGGTGACGGTCGATCAGCAGCGGCTGCTGTTCCTGCGTGTCGTCTTCGCCCACACGAATACCCTACCGATCGTTCAGGAATTCGCCCAGTCATGCCAGACTGACACGGTGGGCGAACAGGTGCGGCGCGGCAGACCGGGCTACGACCGCGACCGGATCCTGGCCGTCGCGGTCGCGGTCTTCAACGAGCAGGGCTACGACGCGACGTCGGTCGCGCAGCTGGCCGATCGCCTTGGCGTGAGCAAAGCCGCGCTCTACCACCACTTCGATTCGAAGGAGGAGCTGCTCGCCGTCGCGCTGGAGCGCGCGCTCGGCGGACTCGAGGCCGTGCTCGCGGCTCCCGACGCGATCGACGGCGCGGCCTCCGACCGGCTCGCGGCGGTGCTGCGCGGTGCGGTGCGGGTGCTGGTCGCCGAGCTGCCGTATGTGACCCTGCTGCTGCGGGTTCGCGGCAACAGCGACATCGAGCGCGCGGCCCTGGACCGGCGGCGCGCGTTCGACCAGCGCGTCACGGCGCTCGTGCGCGCAGCGCAGGACGAGGGCGGCGTGCGCGCCGACGTCGACGCCCGGGTGGCGACCCGGCTCGTGTTCGGCATGGTCAACTCGCTCGTCGAGTGGTATCGCCCGACCGGGCCCGAACGCGCCGACGAGCTGGCCGCCGACGTTCTCACGGTCGCGGTGGACGGCCTGCGCACTCGCTGAGTCGCGCTGCGCGCGTGCTCGCGGGGCGGCCGGGGGGATCACATCGCAGGCTCGGGCGGCGGGAACAGCGCGTCGATCGCCGCCAGGTCCGCGGCATCCGGCGTCCACGCCGACCCCGCGGCGGCGTTCGCGCGCACCTGCTCGGGCCGGGTCGCCCCGGCGATCACGCTCGACAGTGCCGGGCGCGAGAGCAGCCAGCCGTAGGTGGCCTCGAGCATCGTGATGCCACGCTCGTCGCAGAACGCCTGGTACGCGTCCAGGGCGTCCCACGGCGCGTTCTTCCACAGGTACGGCCGCTGGCGCATGATGCGGCTGTCGTCCGGCCCGCCGGCGCGGGTGAACTTGCCGGTGAGCAGCCCGTTCTGCAGCGGGAAGTACGGGAAGAAGCCGAGTCCGTACCGCTCGGTCGCGCGCAGCACGTTGCGCTCCGCGCCTCGGGCCAGCAGGCTGTACTCGTTCTGCGCCGACACGTAGGGCACCGCACGCCGCTCGCGGGCGACGAAGTGCGCCTCGGCGATCTGCCAGCCCGAGAAGTTCGAGTGACCGATGTAGCGCACCTTGCCCTCGCGCACGAGGTCGGTCAAGGCATCCAGCGTCTCTTCCATGGGCGTGAGGTTGTCGGGCGTGTGCAGCTGGTACAGGTCGATCCAGTCGGTCTGCAGACGCTGCAGGGATGCCTCGACCGCACGTCGCACGTAGGTGCGCGACCCGTTCGACCCGCCGTACGGGAACGGTGCGCCGGAGTGGCCGAACTTCGTCGCCAGCACGACCTCGTCGCGGCGGCCGCGCAGCGCTTCGCCCATAAGCGTCTCGGACAGGCCGCGCTCCTTGCCGTACATGTCGGCGGTGTCCAGGAACGTGACGCCGGCGTCGATCGCGGCATCGAGCACAGCCTTCGTGCCCTCGAGCGTCTCGGTCGCGGTGCCCGCGCGCCCGAAGTTGTTGCAGCCGAGGCCGACGGCGCTGACGAGGAGTCCGGATGCGCCCACGCGGCGCCGCTGCAGATCAGTCACGCCTCCACGCTATCGCCGTCCGCGGCCGCCTCGCGCCCGTTGCGGGCGTCATCGGTCTGGCGCTACCGTGGGCGCATCCGCCGGGACGGCCGGCCACGCTCAGCACGAGAACCAGGAAGGCTCCGCCATGAGTGACCCCAATGCATCGACGCCGGATCAGCCCGACGCCGCCGGTCCGCAGCAGCAGCCGCAGCAGCCGTACGGACAGCAACCGCAGCAACAGCCGTACGGACAGCAACCGCAGCAACAGCCGTACGGACAGCAACCCCAGCAACAGCCGCCGCAGCCCTACGGGCAGCAGCCCCAGCAGCCGCAGTACGGCGAGGCAGCCGCCCCGCTGACACCCGAGGGCGACAAGCAGGCGGCGATGTGGGCGCACATCGGCGGCATCGTCTGGTTCCTGCCGGCGCTGATCATCTGGCTCGTCGCGAAGGACCGTGGCCCGCGCACGAACGTCGAGGGCAAAGAGGCCCTCAACTGGCAGATCACGTTCACGATGGCCTACATCGCGCTGCTGATCGTGGTGAGCATCGTCAACAGCGCGCTGCTGGCCGCGGGGCTCTTCTTCCTGCCGCCGATCGTGGCACTGCTGCCGTTCGCACTGTGGGTCGTCAACGTCGTGTTCTCGATCATCGGCGGCGTCACCGTCAATGGCGGCGGCAGCTACCGCTACCCCGTGAACCTTCGTCTGATCAAGTAGCGCCCTTCGCGGTCGATACGCGGGGTGCGGGGTCAGACGACCAGGTCGAGCTCGTTGGGGGCGCCGGGGCGCAGCACGAGACCGGCGGCGTCGGCCCACCGGCGCAGGGCGGCAAGCGACCCGATGCGCGGGCGCTCGGTGGCCAGGCGACGCACCAGGTCGCCCTTCGCGTGCTTGTTGAAGTGGTTCAGCGCGCGAACGGCCCCGTCCGGGCCTTCGCTGACCACGCGCAGGTACACCGAGTGCAGGCTGTCCGGCACCGGTCCGAGGGCCGCGTACGCCTCGGATCGCAGGTCCAGGACGAAGGACGGGGATGCCGCAGCCAGCGCTGACGTCACCGCGTCCGCCCACAGCCGGCGCAGGGACTCCAGCCCCGGCAGGCTCGTGCCCGCGGCCAGCCGGTAGGCCGGGATCGCGTCCATCGCGCCAACCGGCCCGAACGGCGCCGAGTGGATCATGACATGGGCGCCGAGCCAGCGGCGGGCCGCGGCATCCATCTCCCCCGCGCCCAGCGCGTCGAACAGCACGCCCGTGTACCGGTCGGCCGCGACCATGGTCGGGCCGGTGCGCAGCTCGGCGTTGTGCGCGATGTCGCCGCGCTGCCGATCCGACAGCTTCAGCACCCGCGCGGCCTCGTCCTCATCCGCGGCCAGAGCCACCAGGGCGTCCACGACGCGGTCGCGCAGCACGGCGAGCTCCGGCAGCGCGAGGCCGCCGATCTCGAGCGGGCGGCGACGACCGCCGTCGCGCTTGGTCTCGGACGGCGGCAGCAGGATCAGCACGCGCGGGATTCCCCTTCTCGCGGCGCCCGGGACGAGGCGTCCACCGAACGCACCTGTAAATGACGAGAGCACATCGAACCGGCGGAGGTTCGATGTGCTCTCGTCGAGATCATACGATTCCGACCGGCGGGGATCAGGACGCCAGAGCGGCCTGACCGGCGACGATCGTGACGGTGTCGTGCTCGACCGAGACGAAGCCGTCCTTGGCCGTGGCGACGATCTTCTCGCCGTCGGTGCCGGTGATGCGCACCTCGCCCTCCGCGAGGATCGCGAGCACGGGCTCGTGACCGGCCATGTAGCCGGCCTCGCCCTCGACGGTCTTGGCGACCACGAGCGTCGCCTCACCAGACCAGACCTCTTCCTCGGCCGAGACCAGGGTGACCTGCAGGGGCATGATCAGCCGTTCTCCTTCTGGATCTGCGCCCACTTGGCCTCGACGTCCGAGATGCCGCCGACGTTGAAGAACGCCTGCTCGGCCACGTGGTCGAACTCGCCCTTGACGATCGCGTCGAACGACTCGATCGTCTCCTTGATCGGCACGGTCGAGCCCTCGACACCGGTGAACTTCTTCGCCATGTAGGTGTTCTGCGAGAGGAACTGCTGGATGCGGCGCGCGCGGGCGACGACGATCTTGTCCTCTTCCGAGAGCTCGTCGACACCGAGGATCGCGATGATCTCCTGCAGCTCCTTGTTCTTCTGCAGGATCTGCTTCACGGCGGTGGCGACGCGGTAGTGCTCGGCGCCGATGTAGCGCGGGTCGAGGATGCGGCTGGTCGAGGTCAGCGGGTCGACCGCGGGGTACAGACCCTTCGACGCGATCTCACGGCTGAGCTCGGTCGTCGCGTCCAGGTGCGCGAACGTCGTGGCCGGGGCCGGGTCGGTGTAGTCGTCGGCGGGCACGTAGATCGCCTGCAGCGAGGTGATCGAGTGGCCGCGGGTCGAGGTGATGCGCTCCTGGAGCACACCCATCTCGTCGGCGAGGTTCGGCTGGTAGCCCACCGCCGAGGGCATGCGGCCCAGCAGCGTCGAGACCTCGGAACCGGCCTGCGTGAAGCGGAAGATGTTGTCGATGAACAGCAGCACGTCCTGCTTCTGCACATCGCGGAAGTACTCCGCCATCGTCAGGGCGGAGAGGGCCACACGAAGGCGCGTCCCCGGCGGCTCGTCCATCTGGCCGAACACGAGGGCGGTCTTGTCGAAGACGCCCGCCTCTTCCATCTCGCCGATCAGGTCGTTGCCCTCACGGGTGCGCTCGCCGACGCCGGCGAACACCGACACACCGCCGTGGTCCTGCGCGACGCGCTGGATCATCTCCTGGATGAGGACGGTCTTGCCCACGCCCGCGCCGCCGAACAGGCCGATCTTGCCGCCCTGGACGTACGGGGTGAGCAGGTCGATGACCTTGATGCCGGTCTCGAACATCTCGGTCTTCGACTCGAGCTGGTCGAAGCTCGGAGCCTGGCGGTGGATGCCCCAGCGCTCGGTGATCTCGATCTTCTCGCCGGGGGCGGCGTTGAGCACGTCGCCGGTCACGTTGAACACGCGGCCTTTGGTGACGTCGCCGACCGGGACCGAGATGGGGCCGCCGGTGTCGCGCACCTCCTGGCCGCGGACCATGCCGTCGGTCGGCTTCAGCGAGATCGCGCGGACCAGGTCGTCGCCCAGGTGCTGGGCGACCTCGAGCGTGATCTCGGTCGACTCGTCGCCGATCGTGATCGTGGTCTTCAGCGCGTTGTAGATGTCCGGGATCGCATCGTGCGGGAACTCGATGTCGACCACGGGGCCGGTGACGCGCGCGACGCGGCCGACGACCTGCGTCGCGGTGTCCTGTGCGGTGAGGCTCATGGCTTCTTCTCTTTCGATGGGGTCTATTTGCCGGACGCGAGGGCGTCCGCGCCGCCGACGATCTCGGCGATCTGCTGCGTGATCTCGGCCTGGCGCGCGTTGTTGCGCAGGCGGGTGTAGTCGGTGATGAGCTTGTCGGCATTGTCGCTGGCCGACTTCATCGCCTTCTGCGTCGCGGCGTGCTTGGCCGCCGACGACTGCAGCAGTGCGTTGAAGACGCGGCTCTGGATGTAGACCGGCAGCAGCGCGTCGAGCACGGACTCCGGGTCCGGCTCGAACTCGTACAGCGGGTACACCTGCGACTTCTCCTGCTCGGTGGATGCCTCGGCCACCTCGAGCGGCAGCAGTCGCACCGTCTCGGGGCTCTGCGTCATCATGCTGACGAACCGGTTGTAGACGAGGTGGATCTCATCGACCCCGTCGTCCTCGCCCCCGCGCGTGAACGCGTCCAGGAGCGTCGCCGAGATGTCCTCGGCCCACGCGAACCGCGGGGTGTCGGTCTCGCCGATCCAGTCCGCGGCGGCCGTGATGCGGCGGAACTGGAAGTAGCCCACCGCCTTGCGGCCGACGAGGTAGAACACCGGCTCCTTCCCCTCGGACCGCAGCAGCTGCGCGAGCTCGAGTCCCTCACGCAGGATCTGCGAGTTGAACGCGCCGGCGAGGCCGCGGTCGGAGGAGAAGATGACGACGGCCGAACGGCGCACCTGCTCCCGCTCGCGGGTGAGCGGGTGGTCGACATCGGAGTAGGTCGCGACAGCCGACACGGCTCGCGTCACGGCCCGCGCGAAAGGCGAGGCGGCACGCACGCGCGCCATCGCCTTCTGGATGCGCGAGGCCGCGATGAGCTCCATCGCCTTCGTGATCTTCTTGGTCGTCTGAGCAGAAGCGATCTTCTGCTTGTAGACCCGGAGTTGAGCGCCCATGAGTTGCGTCCTTCGGCGCCTCAGCCCCGACGGCCCTTGACGATCTTCTCCTGGTTCACGTCCGTCGCGTCGGCTGACTCCTCACTGTCCACGGCGACGATCGACTGGCCCTGGCCCGGCTGGAACTGGGGGATGAAGTCGTCGGTGGCCTTCGTGAGGGCGGCGACGGTGTCGTCGTCGAGCACGTTGGTCTCGCGAAGCGTGTCGAGCACCGAGGTGTTGCGACGCACGTAGTCGATCAGCTCGCGCTCGAAGCGCAGCACGTCCTCGACCGCGATCGTGTCGAGCTTGCCGTTCGTGCCGGCCCAGATCGAGACGACCTGCTCCTCGACGGGGTACGGCGAGTACTGCGGCTGCTTGAGCAGCTCGGTCAGACGCGCGCCGCGCTCGAGCTGGCGCCGGGATGCGGCATCCAGGTCACTCGCGAACATCGCGAACGCCTGCAGCGACCGGTACTGGGCGAGCTCCAGCTTGAGCGTTCCCGAGACCTTCTTGATCGACTTGACCTGGGCGTCGCCGCCGACTCGCGACACCGAGATGCCGACGTCGACCGCGGGACGCTGATTCGCGTTGAACAGGTCGGACTGCAGGAAGATCTGGCCGTCGGTGATCGAGATGACGTTGGTCGGGATGTACGCCGACACGTCGTTCGCCTTGGTCTCGATGATCGGAAGACCGGTCATCGACCCGGCGCCCAGCTCGTCCGAGAGCTTGGCGCAGCGCTCGAGCAGACGCGAGTGCAGGTAGAAGACGTCGCCCGGGTACGCCTCGCGCCCCGGCGGGCGGCGCAGCAGCAGCGACACGGCGCGGTAGGCCTCGGCCTGCTTCGACAGGTCGTCGAACACGATCAGGACGTGCTTGCCGTCGTACATCCAGTGCTGGCCGATGGCCGAGCCTGTGTACGGGGCCAGATACTTGAAGCCGGCGGGGTCGGACGCGGGAGCGGCGACGATCGTCGTGTACTCCAGGGCGCCGGCCTCTTCGAGCGCGCCCTTGACCGATGCGATGGTCGAGCCCTTCTGGCCGATGGCGACGTAGATGCAGCGCACCTGCTTGTCGACGTCGCCCGAATCCCAGTTGGCCTTCTGGTTGATGATCGTGTCGATCGCCAGGGCCGTCTTGCCGGTCTGGCGGTCGCCGATGATCAGCTGGCGCTGCCCGCGGCCGACCGGGATCATGGCGTCGATCGCCTTGATGCCCGTCTGCAGCGGCTCGTGCACGCTCTTGCGCTGCATGACGCCCGGCGCCTGCAGTTCGAGGGCACGGCGGCCCTCGGTCGCGATCTCGCCGAGACCGTCGATCGGGTTGCCCAGCGGGTCGACGACACGGCCGAGGTAGCCGTCGCCGACGGCGACCGAGAGCACCTCGCCGGTGCGGGTGACCTGCTGGCCGGCCTCGATGCCCGCGAAGTCGCCGAGCACGACGACGCCGATCTCGCGCTCGTCGAGGTTCAGGGCCAGGCCCTGCGTGCCGTCCGCGAAGGTGACCAGCTCGTTGGCCATGACGCCGGGCAGGCCCTCGACGTGGGCGATGCCGTCGGCCGCGTCGACGACCGTGCCGACCTCGGTTGCCGCTGCTCCCGTGGGCTCGTATGCAGCGACGAAGTCCTTCAGCGCGTCACGGATGACGTCCGGGCTGATGGAGAGTTCTGCCATTGTCTTCCTTTTGTTCGAGGGGCCTCGGCCCCGAAGTCGCCGTCCTGGGACGGGAAGTCTGTGTCAGCCTGCGAGCCGGAGCCGCAGGTCGCTCAGTCGCGACGCGACGGACGCGTCGATCACATCGTCGGCGATCTGCACGCGCAGTCCCCCGACGATGCTCGGGTCGATGACCGTGTTCACCGAGACCGTGGTGTCGTACTTCGCCGCGAGCATCGCCGCGATGCGGGCGGTCTGCGCGTCGCTCAGGGCCACTGCGCTGGTGACGGTGGCCACCGTGCGGCCGCGCTGGGCCGCCACGATCCGCTCGGCACGCGCGAGCAGTTCGCGCACGCGGCGCTCGCGGGGGCGCTGGACGACGGATGCCGCGATCAGGGCGGTCGCGCCGCTCGCGCGTCCGTTCAGCAGCGACTCGACGAGCGCGCCCTTCGCGTTCGCGTCGCCCAGGCGGCTGCCCAGGGCGAGTTCCAGCTGCGCGTCGTTCGCGACGACCCGCGAGAACGCGAACAGCTCGCCCTCGACGTCGGCGTCCGCGTCGCCGATCGACGCCGCCCGGATCGCGAGCTCTTCGACCGCGTCGACCAGGTCGTCCGCGCTGGACCAGCGCTGACCGGCGACGGTCGTGAGCACCGAGCGCGAGGCCGCGCTCAGCCCGCCGAACACGTCGGCTACGACCTTCTCGCGCGCGGCGACGGCGGCGCCCTGATCGGAAAGCGCCCCGCTCAGCTGCGGCATGTCGGCCAGGGCGCGTCCCGCGGCGAACAGCTCGCCGGCGACACCGAGGTCGACTCCCGACGCGGCGTCCAGGGCCGCGTTCGATGCCGCAAGGGCCTGAGTGGTCGCGCTGCCCATTACTGCGCTGCCTTCTGGGACTCGGATGCCTCGAGCTCGGCCAGGAACCGGTCCACGACCGCCTGCGCCTTCGCGTCGTCCGAGAGCGTCTCGCCGATCACGCCGCCGGCCAGATCCAGCGCGAGCGAGCCGACCTCGCCGCGCAGCGACACCAGCGCGCTCTGGCGCTCGGCCTCGATCTGCGTATGTGCGGCGGCGGTCACGCGACCCGCTTCGGCGGTCGCGGCATCCTTCGCCTCGGCGACGATCTTCTTGGCGTCCTCGCGAGCGGCCTCACGGATCTCGCCGGCCTCTTTGCGAGCCTCGGCGAGCTGTGCGGTGTACTGCTCGAGGGCGACCTCGGCCTGGCGCTGGGCCTCGTCGGCCTTCTCGATGTTGCCCTCGATCGCCTCGGCGCGCTGGTCGAGCATGTCCTGCATGCGCGGCAGCACGAACTTCCAGAACACGAACAGGATCGCGAGGAAGCACAGCGTGCCCCAGACGAGGTCGTAGATCTCCGGTACCAGCGGGTTCGGTTCTGCCTCTGCCGCCGCCAGAGTGACAAGAGCCGGAAGCATCCTGTCTCCTTACGTGAAGAGGCGGATCAGTTGTAGCCGAAGATGAAGCCGGTGGCGATGCCGATGAACGCGAGCGCCTCGGTGAACGCGATACCGATCCACATGAGGACCTGCAGGCGGCCGGCGAGCTCGGGCTGACGCGCGACGCCCTCGATCGTCTTGCCGACGACGATGCCGATGCCGATGGCCGGGCCGATGGCGGCAAGACCGTAGCCGACGGTCGCGATCGAGCCGTTCACTGCGGCCAGAACCGTAGTAGCTTCCACGGGTTTTTCCTTTCGTTGGGTGGGACGGCGCTCGCCGGCCCGCTCAGTGCTCTTCCGCGATCGCGAGCTGAATGTAGACCGCGGTGAGGATTGCGAAGATGTACGCCTGGAGGACGGCCACCAGGATCTCGAAGACGGTGAAGGCGAAGCCGAAGGCGAGGGTTCCCGCGCCCAGCAGGCCCCACAGGCCGCCGGCGGTGAAGAAGAAGAACCAGGTCGCCGAGAAGAACAGCACCAGCATGAGGTGCCCGACCATCATGTTCATCAGCAGACGCAGCGTCAACGTGACCGGACGGATCAGGAACGTCGAGATGAACTCGAGGATCGCCACGAACCACACCAGGAACACCGGGATGCCCGACGGCGCGAACGAGTTGCGCAGGAACTTCTTCGGGCTCTTCTTCAGGCCGGCGTAGATGAACGTCACGTACGAGACGACAGCCAGCAGCAGCGGCACCGCGATGATGGCGGTGCCTGCGACCTGCAGGCCCGGGATGATCCCGGTCAGGTTCATGAACAGGATCATGAAGAAGATCGTGGTCAGGATCGGCAGGAAGCGGTTGCCGTCCTTGCGCCCCAGCAGGTCGTGCGCGATGCCGTTGCGCACGAAGTCCAGCCCCATCTCGACGACGCTCTGGAAGCGGCCGGGAACCAGCTTCATGCGGCGCGTGCCGAGCCAGAAGATGAGGATCAGCGCGACGGTGGCGAGGATCTGGATCAGGTTGATGCGGCTCAGCGCGAAGGGAGTGCCCTCGAAAAGCACGACCGGAGGAAAGAACTCGAGAATCGACGGCGGGTGGAATCCGCCATCGTTCTCCGCGGTTTTCGCAATGATGGTCGCAGCTTGGGTGAACAGCGCTGGCTCCAACTTCGGGGTACCGGCGAGCCGGTACGACGATGATCGATGGGTTGCACACGCCCGATCAGCTCGGACTTCAGACGCGAGCGGGGCGGTGCACGTCTACCCTATCAAACTCAGCGGGCTCTCAAGTTCGCTTCAGCGTCCGTCCGGCGAGGGTGCCTCGTCCTCGGGCGCCTCGGTGGGCAGCTGCGCGGCCACCGCCGGGATGCGCATACGGGTGAGCACGACGATGTCGGTCACGAGCGCGGCGAGCACGCTGGCCACGATCGCGACGAAGAACACGGTGGGCTGGATCCACGGCTGCCCCCGCAGCACGATCAGCACCACGATGAACACGACGAGCTTGAGGATCCATCCGCCCAGCACGATGCCGAAGAAGATCGGCACGTACAGGTCGTCGCCGAACCAGCGGTTGGCGATCAGGATGCTCGCCCCGGTGATGCCCAGGAACAGCGCCGCGAGGATCACGCCGGCGAGCGCGCTGAACAGGCCGGGGGCGCCGGCGACCAGGCAGCCGATGATCGCGCCGATCACGGCGAGCGCGCCGGTGACGACGCCCGACCAGATCAAGGTCGTGCGCAGGACGGGGGTGCTCGTGACGGGGCTCTGCCCGGCGGGCGTGGTCATCGGTGCTCCTGGTTCAGGGCCGGCTCGGCGACGGCGGTCTGCCCGACGGCCTGCCCGGTGTCGGTCGTCGCCGCGCCGGTGGGCGGTGCCGCGGTGTCGGTCGTGGTGGGTGCGCCGTCGCGGGCGATGGATGCCGAAGCCGCCCGCGTGCGATGGTTCGGGATCAGGGTGACCACCACGCAGGCGGCGATGCCGAGGATGCCGAAGGCGACGCCGGCCCAGTACTGCCCGGGCCAGCTGTGGCTGACACCGATATACATGAGCAGGATCGACAGGCCGAGGATCGCGGTCCACGCATAGAAGATCAGCACCGCGGTGCGCGCCGAGTGGCCCATGTCCAGCATCAGGTGGTGCAGGTGCTTGCGGTCGGGAGAGAACGGCGACTTGCCGCCCCAGTACCTGCGGATCACAGCCGACACGAAGTCGATGAGCGGCAGGATCGCCACCGCCACCGGCAGCAGGATGGGCACGAACGCGCCCAGCAGCTGCGAGCGCCCGAACTCGTCGGGGTCGAGCGTGGCCGGGTCGAACTGGCCGGTGATCGCGATCGCGCTGGTGGCCATGAGCAGCCCCAGCACGAGAGCGCCCGAGTCGCCCATGAACAGCTTCGCCGGATGCCAGTTCAGCGGCAGGAACCCGAGGCACATGCCCACGAGCACGGCGGCCACGAACGACGCCAGATTGAAATAGCTGGAGGCGCCCGAGTCGCGCACCACGAAGTACGAGTACGCGAAGAAGATCACGTTCGCGATCAGGCACACCCCGGCGACGAGTCCGTCCAGACCGTCGATGAAGTTCACCGCGTTCATCACGATGACGATCGCGAACACCGTGAGGATGAAGCTGACCGCCGCCGACGGCACCGTCATGCCGCCGATCGGCAGCGAATAGATCTGCAGCTGGCCGAACCACGCGATGATGCCGGCCGCCAGGAACTGCGCTGCCAGCTTGATCATCCAGTCCAGGTCCCACAGATCGTCTGCCAGCCCCACGAGCACGGTGAGCGCGATCGCGGCCAGGATCGCCCACACCGTCCGCGGGTTCGCCCAGAAGATCTGGAAATACGGGGTGAACGCCGACACCGCGAAAGCGGCCACGGCGCCCAGGAACATCGCGACGCCCCCCAGCCGTGGGGTGGGCGTCGTGTGCACGTCGCGCTCGCGGATCGCCGGATACAGCTTGTAGCGCAGGCCGAGCCGCCACACCGCCCAGGAGCAGATCAGCGTCACCGTGGCGGTGAACAGGATCGTGAAGATGTACTGCTTCACCCGGCGTCTTCCGCTTCGACATCGAGGTCCGCCTCGGGCACCGGGTCGGGCTCAAGAACGTCGCCGAGCACGTCGCGCAGGCGGTCGCGGCCGATGGCGCCCTCGCGCAGCACGCGCACGACGCCGTCGCCGCCCACGAGTGCGGTGGCATCGACGATCGTCGAGGACACACCCGTCTCGCTGAACCCGTTGTCGAGGTACACGGCCACGCTGTCGCCGAGCATCCGCTCGGCGTCCTGCGCGGTGATGGCGGCCGGCCGGCCGGTCAGGTTCGCGCTCGAGACAGCGAGCGGGCCGGTCTCTTCGAGCAGTTCGAGGGCGACCTGATGGGCGGGCATGCGCACCGCGACGGTGCCGTGCGTCTCGCCCAGGTCCCACGACAGTGACGCCTGAGCCGGCAGAACGACGGTCAATCCGCCGGGCCAGAACTCGTCGATCAACCTCACGACCGGCTCGGGCGTCTCGGCCACGAGCGCCTCCATCATCCGCCGCCCGGCCACCAGCACCGGCGGCGGCGACTGCCGACCGCGCCCCTTCGCCTCGAGCAGGCGCATGACCGCCGCCGGCGAGAACGCGTCGGCGGCGACGCCGTACACGGTGTCGGTGGGCATGACGATGAGCTCGCCGCGGCTGAGCGCCTGGCGTGCGTGGCGCATACCGGCGAGCAGCTGCGCGGGATCGTCGCAGTCGAAGAGGGGGGACATGTCCCGTCCAGTGTAGCGACGGCCGCCTTGCGCTCACCCCATGGTCACGGCCGTGCAGCGCACGTCACCCGGTCGCGCCCTGTCAGGTCGGGGCGCGTCTGCATGCCGGCCCACCCGTCCGCTTCGAGGATGCCGCGGATCGCTGCGCCCTGCTCCTCGCCGTGCTCGATCACGACGAACCCGCCGGGGCGTGCCAGCCGCAGTGCGACGCGGCTGAGCACGCGCACCACGTCCAGGCCGTCGGCGCCGCCGTACAGCGCCTCGGCCGGATCGAACATCTGCACCTCGGGATCGCGCGGGATCGCGGCATCCGGAACGTACGGAGGGTTGGATGCCACGACATCGACGGTTCCGTCCAGCTCGGCCGCAGCCGTCGCCAGGTCGCCGTGCACGAGGTGCACGTTGGCGGCGCGGTGGCGGGCGATGTTGCGCGCGGCCCACGCGTGCGCCTCGGCCGAGCGCTCGATCGCCCAGACCTCGGCGCGGGGCACCTCGGTCGCCATCGCGAGCGCGATCGCGCCGCTGCCCGTGCCCAGGTCGACCGCGCGCGGGTGCGCGGCCTGGGCGCGTGCGAGCGCGTCGATCGCCAGTTGCGCGAGGACCTCGGTCTCGGGCCGCGGCACGAACACGCCCGGGCCCACCTCGAGCTCGAGGTGGCGGAAGGCGGCCAGGCCGGTGAGGTGCTGCAGCGGCTCGCGGGCAGCGCGCCGGGCGACGAGCTCGCGCAGCCGCGCGGCGGCGTCGGATCCCAGCACGTCGTCGCGGATGTAGGCGGCCTGCACGTCCCCGCGCGACGCGCCGATCACGTGGCCGATCAGCAGCTCGGCGTCGACGACGGGGTCGGGGACTCCCGCGCGGGCGAGGGTGTCGGCGGCGCCGCGCAGCGCCGCCGCCATGCGGACGGGCGCGTGCGCGGGCGCGGGCTCTTCGGTCGAGGTCATGGGCGGATTCGAGCCTACCGGCGGCAGCGGGGTCGGCGGCGGCGCTTCGCGGCATCCCCCGCTCGCCCCGTAAGCTGGAGGACGCGCCCTCGTAGCTCAGTGGATAGAGCGGCGGACTCCTAAGCCGCGCGTCGGAGGTTCGATTCCTCTCGGGGGCACACAGGCGCGCCGCTACGTCCCCGGGCGATCCAGAGCGCGGCCACGACGAGAGCCGCGACCATGAGCACGACGTCGCCGACGGACTTCTCGCCGTGCCGGCGGTGCGCGAAGGTCGCGAAGAACTGGATCAGGGCGAGTCCGATCGCCGGCGGACGCCTAGCTGCGCACCCCCGCGGTCATCGTCATCGGTGCCGACATCGGCGCGGCGAAGAAGTCGTGCTCGTATCGCGCCGACCGCTCGAACGCCCGCCACATCCGCTCACGCGTGGTCGCGTCCGCGGCCGCGGCGCGGGCGGCGACGATCCGCACCGCCTCGCGGGCGCGCTCGGCGAACCCGGCGTCGCCGTACGCCCGCAGCCATTGGCCGTAGCGGTGCCCGGGGCGCGCGTGCGCGAGCAGCCGCTGCCCCACATCCTGGTAGATCCAGTAGCAGGGCAGCACGGCGGCGATGAGCTCGTCGTGATCGCCGCGCCCCGCGCACGCCAGCAGATGATCCAGATACGCGGTCGTGACCGGCGCGGGCTCGGCGCCGAACAGGTCCTCGGGTCCGCTCCACGCCGCGTGCAGCGCCGTCTCCGCAGCCAGCGTCTCGTGCGCCCCGTCGGCCCAGAACGCCTGCTCCGACGCGGACGAGGCCCGGGTGCTCGCCGCGGCGAGCACCCGCGAGTAGTCACGCAGGTACAGGGCGTCCTGCGCAAGATACCAGCGGAACCGCTCGGTCTCGAGAGTGCCGTCGGCCAGCTGCGTGACGAACGGCGACGCGTCGATCCGGCCGCGCAGCTCGCCGATCCGCTCCCACCAGTCCGCGGCGACCTCTTCGGGGGTCGGCGCCGCCGTCGCCCACAGTCGGGCGAAGTGCGAGACCGGGCCATGGCCGTGGCCGACCTGCAGGGCGTCGGCCGCTATCAGGCTCTCGGTCAGCCACTCCTTCGCCCAGCCGATCGCGTCGGCCCACGACTGGCCGCGGGCGCGGCGGGTCGCGACGGCCGAAGAGAGCGAGCACCCCGTGCCGTGCGTGTTCACGGTGGCCACGCGCGGCGCGGTGAACGTGGCGACCGGGCCCGTGGCATCCACCAGCGCGTCCGGCACGTCTTCGCCCGACAGGTGCCCGCCCTTGGCGAGGACGAGGATGCCGCAACCCGCCGCCAGGCGCTGCGCCTGCGCCAGGACCCCGGCCCAGGTCTCGGCCGGCTCGGAGCCGACGAGCACGGCGAGCTCGGGCACGTTCGGCGTGACCAGGTGCGCGTGCGTGAGCAGCTCGCGCAGCGCGGACTCGGCCGCCGCGTCCAGCAGCCGGTCGCCGCTGGTGGCGACCATGACCGGGTCGACCACGACCACCGGCGGGCGGACCTCGGCCAGCCACCGCGTCACCGCGTCGATCGTCGGCCGGTCGAACAGCATCCCGATCTTGACGGCGTCGATCTCGACGTCGTCGCTGACCGCGCGCAGCTGCGCGTCGAGGACGTCGATCGGCGGCACGTGGATGCTGCGCACCCCCGTCGTGTTCTGCGCGACGATCGCGGTGGTCACCGCCATGCCGTAGCCGTGACCGGCCGCGATGCTCTTCAGGTCGGCGTGCAGCCCTGCCCCGCCGGTCGGGTCGGTTCCCGCGATGCTGAGCACCCGAGGGATGCCGCGACTCACCGGGTGCCCCCGTCCCATGCGGCACGCAGCTCGGCGGCGGCCGCCCGCGGGTCGTCGGCGGCGCACACGGCCGAGACGACGGCGATGCCGCAGAACCCCGCCCGCCGCAGCGCGGCGGCGTCGCCGGCGCCGATGCCGCCGATCGCCACCGCCGGCAGGCTCACGAGCCGAGCCAGGCGCCCGGCCGCATCGACGCCGATCGGCGCCGGCGCGTCCGCTTTGGACGTCGTGGCGTGCACGGCACCGATCCCGACGTAGTCGATCCGCGCCGGATCGGCGGCGGCGTCGGCCAACTGGGCGGCGGTGGCCGCACTCAGCCCGATGACAGCGTCGCCGCCGACCAGCCCGCGGACGTCGACCGCGGTCAGGTCGCCCTGCCCGACATGGACGCCGTCCACCCGCACACCCCGGGCGCGCGCAGCGAGGTAGACATCGATCCGATCGTTGATCAGCAGCGCGACCCGATCGGGGAGGCGCTGCGCGAGCGCGGCGGTGAACGCCAGCACGTCGCGGGCCGGCGCGTTCTTCTCGCGCACCTGGACGGCACTCACGCCTCCGGCGACGGCTGCGGCCACGGCATCCGTCCGCTCTCGTCCGCCGCGACGCAGCTGCGCGCCGTCGGTGATCAGGTACAGCGAGAGGTCGGGGTTCACCGGATCCTCCCGTCGACGATGTCGTCGGCGGTCACGGCGTGCAGCTCGTCGATCAGCGCCACGGCGAACGACCCCGGGCCGGTCGACCGGGCCGCGGCGCGCTCGGCGGCCACGGCATACGCCGCGCTGGCGGCCACGGCCGCGCCCAACGGGTCGTCGGCGACGCCGGCGAACGCGCCGACGACACCGCCCAGCGCGCAGCCGGCGCCGGTCATCACGGTCAGCAGTGGGCTGCCGCCGGCGACCCGGACGATCCGGTCGCCGTCGGTGATCAGATCCACCTCGCCCGAGACCGCGACGACCGCGCCGGTGGTCTGCGCGAGGTCGACGGCGGCATCGCGCGCGGCGTCGGGACCGTCGACCGAGTCGACGCCCTGCCCTCCCGATCCGGCACCGGCGAGCGCGCGGATCTCGGAGCCGTTGCCGCGGATCACCGCCGGGCGGTGCGCGAGCAGCTCGCGGGCGAACTCGGTGCGCAGCGTCAGAACGCCGACGGCGACCGGGTCCAGCACCCAGGGGGTGCCGGCGATCGCGGCGGCAGTCACCGCCTCGCGCATGGCGGCCCGCTGCTCGGCGTTCGGCGTGCCGAGGTTGACGAGCACCGCCGAGGCCACCCGGGCGAGCTCGCCGGCCTCGGTGGGCACGTCGGCCATCGCGGGACTCGCGCCGATCGCGAGCAGAGCGTTGGCGACCAGGTTCACGGTGACCGGATTGGTCAGGCACTGCACGAGCGGGCGGTGCTCCCGCACCCGCGGCAGAAGACCGGCGGCCCGGTCGACGACATCAATGAGCGTGCGCGTCATGCGCGACATCCCTTCGCTAGTACGAGCTAGATCAGGTTCGACGGGTGTTCTCTCAGCCCTGAGCCCAGGGCACCCCGTGTCACGTGTTACCAGCCACTGTAGCCGCCCCCGCACAGGCCCCGATGCCCGTGTGAATCCCCTCACAAAGCGTCCAGGGGGTTGCATCGCGTGGCCGATCGCGGAATCGTGGCCGGTTCCGAGAGGACTTACGGAA
Source organism: Microbacterium sp. W1-4-2 (assembly GCF_058349885.2). NCBI lineage: Bacteria > Bacillati > Actinomycetota > Actinomycetes > Micrococcales > Microbacteriaceae > Microbacterium > Microbacterium sp. W1-4-2. The sequence continues at coordinate 61,283 of NZ_JBYRJC020000003.1, forward strand.
GGAGAGCATCATGCTCACACTGACCGAGAACGCCGCCACCGCGGTGAAGACGATCGTCGCGCGCGGAGCGGATGCCGAGACCGCCGGGCTTCGCATCCACGGATCGGACGATCCCGCCCAGGGATTCGCGCTGACCCTCGCGGTCGCGCCGGAGACGAGCGACGAGATCGTCGACGAGTCGGGCGCTCGGGTGTTCCTGGACGCCGACGCCGCCACGGCGCTGGACGACCAGGTGCTGGACGCCGAGGTGGATGAGGCGGGTGCCGTGCACTTCGCCCTCGCCACGCAGCGCTGACGCGAGCACGATCCCGAGGGGGTTTCGGCCGACGGCCGGGACCCCCTCTTCGCGTCCGGCGACAGGCGGGCCACCCGAGTCCGCGCTCGCCACCGCGAAACGCAGGCGCGAACGCCGAACGAGACAGCGAACACCGACAAGACACGGCGAGCGCGCGGCCCCGGGCGCACAGTGCCCGACCGCGAGCGGCTACTGGAAGTCGCGGGAGCGGTGCGTCACGCCTACGCGCAGGTCCTCGAACGCGTCGGCCACGAGGTTCGTGACCCCTTCGACCGAGCGCTCCACGGTGCCGCGCACGATCAGCGCGGGCGAATCGCGCACCACGCGCCGGTAGCGCTGCCAGGCTCCCACCGAGCACACGATGTTGACGAGACCGAATTCGTCTTCAAGGTTCAAGAACGTGACACCGGATGCCGTGGCCGGCCGCTGCCGGTGCGTCACGAGTCCTGCGACCTCGATGCGACGCCCGGGTTCGTGCTGCCGCAGCCCGTTCGAGGTCAGCACGCCGCGCGCATCCAGCTGAGAGCGGAAGTGCGTCATCGGGTGGTCGTCGGTCGAGATGCCGGTCGCCCACAGGTCTGCTGCGAGCCGCTCGTAGCTCGACGGGTCGCCGAACAGCGGCGGCTGCACCGACACCATCGAGTCGGGCAGGAACTCGGCGCGGTCCTGCGCGGCGGAGCCGGCCAGCCAGATCGCCTCGCGGCGGCGCAGCCCCAGGCAGTCGAACGCCCCGGCGGTGGCCAGCGCCTCGAGCTGCGCCGTGTTCATCCCCACCCGCCGTACGAGGTCGCGCATGTCGCGGTAGCGCCCGTGCACGTCGCGTTCGGCGACGATCTTCTCGGCCAGCTCCTGTCCGATCCCCTTGACCGCGGCCAGGCCCAGCCGCACCTCGAACATCCCGTCGCGGCGATGTGCGGCGGATTCGTCCGGCGCGTCCCGATCGAACGGCCCGACCGGTGGCTGCTCGGGCTCGAGGCACGCGTCCCGGCCGGTGGGACCGGGTTCGCTCACGACCTCCATGACCGCGTGCACCCCCGACAGATGCAGGTCGGGGCGGCGCACCTCGACCCCGTGCCGCCGGGCGTCGGCGACCAGCGTCGCCGGCGAATAGAACCCCATGGGCTGGGCGCGCAGCAGCCCGGCCAGGAACGCAGCCGGATAGTGCAGCTTCAGCCACGAGCTGGCATAGACCAGCAGCGCGAACGACAGCGAATGCGACTCGGCGAACCCGAAGTTCGCGAACGCCTGGATCTTCGCATAGATCGCGTCCGCGGCATCCCCCACCAACCCGTTGCCGGCCATGCCCGCGTACAGCTTCTGCTTGAGCGACTCGATCCGCTCCACGCCGCGCTTGGAGCCCATCGCGCGGCGCAGCAGGTCGGCGTCCTCGCCGGTGAGCCCGCCCACCGCCATGCCCATCTGCATGAGCTGCTCCTGGAACACCGGGATGCCGAGGGTCCGCTCGAGCACCGGCTCGAGCTTGGGGTGGGCGTAGGTCACCTTCTCGCGCCCGAGCTTGCGGCGCACGTACGGGTGCACCGCTCCGCCCTGGATCGGGCCGGGCCGGATCAGTGCGATCTCGATCACCAGGTCGTAGAACTCCCGCGGCTGCAACCGGGGCAGCAGCCCCATCTGTGCGCGCGACTCGACCTGGAACACCCCGATCGAGTCGGCCCGGCACAGCATGTCGTAGACGGCCGCCTCTTCTTTCGGGATCGTCGCCAGCTCCCACGCCTCCCCTGTCGACGCGCGCACCAGATCGAACGTGTACTGCAGGGCGGCGAGCATGCCCAGGCCCAGCAGGTCGAACTTGACCAGGCCCATCCAGCTCGCGTCGTCCTTGTCCCACTGGATGATCGTGCGGTCCTGCATGCGCGCGTGCTCGATCGGCACCACCTCGCCGACGGGCCGCTCGGTCAGCACCATGCCCCCGGAGTGGATCCCCAGGTGACGCGGCGCCTTCAGCAGCTCTTCGGCGTACGCGATGACCTGGTCGGGGATGTCGTGCCCCTCGGCGGTCGACAGCGACGCCCCCCAGCGCTCCACCTGCTTCGACCAGGCGTCCTGCTGGCCGGGCGAGGCACCCAGCGCCCGGGCCATGTCGCGGATCGCGTTCTTCGGCCGGTACTGGATGACGTTGCACACCTGCGCGGCCCGCTCGCGGCCGTACTTGTCGTACACCCACTGGATGATCTCTTCGCGCCGGTCGGAGTCGAAGTCGACGTCGATATCGGGCTCCTCTTCGCGCATGCTCGACAGGAACCGCTCGAACGGCAGGTTGTAGCGGATCGCGTCGACGGCCGTGATGTCGAGCAGGTAGCACACGGCGCTGCTGGCGGCCGATCCCCGCCCCTGGCACAGGATGCCGCGGCGTCGCGCCTCATGCACGATGCCGTGCACGATCAGGAAGTACCCGGGGAAGTCCTTCTGCTCGATGACGTCGAGCTCGTGCGCGATGCGCTCCCGATCCTTCTCACGCAGGTGCGGGTACCGGCGCGGCACCGCGTCCCACACCAGCTGCCGCAGATGCGACATGGGCGTGCGCCCCTCCGGCACGGCGAGCTTGGGCAGCGCGGGTTTGGCCGAGCGCAGCGGGAAGGCCAGCTCGTCGGCCAGGGCCACGGTGCGCGCCACCGCTCCCGGGTAGCGCGCGAACCGTCGCTGCATCTCGGCGCCCGAGCGCAGATGGGCGGCGCCGTGGGCAGGCAGCCACCCGTCGAGCTCGTCAAGACTGCGATTCGCCCGCACGGCGGCGACCGCCGCGGCCAGGTGCCGCCGCTGCGGGTCGGCGTAGTGCACGTTGCCCGTGGCGATCAGCGGCAGACCGCGGTCGGCGGCAAGGGCTGCGAGCAGGTCGTTGGTCGCGGCATCCAACGGCTCGCCGTTGTCGATCAGCTCGACGCTGACGGCGTCCCTTCCGAACAGCGCCACGAGGCGGTCGAGTTCGGATGCCGCGGCCTGCGCGCCGCCGGTGAGTCCTCCGTCGGCGAGGGCACGGCGCACGGCGCCCTTGCGACAGCCGGTGAGGATCGCCCAGTGTCCGTCCGCCTGCGCGGCGAGCTCCTCGAGGTCGTAGACCGGGCGGCCCTTCTCGCCGCCGCGCAGCTGCCCGTGCGTGATCGCCGACGCCAGCCGGTGGTAGCCCTCCTGCCCGCGCGCCAGCACGAGCAGGTGGGCGCCGACAGGGTCGGCCTCGCCCTTCTGCGGCTTCGGCAGCTCGAGCGACAGCTCTGCGCCGTACACGGTCTTCACCTGACGGTCCTGCGCGGCCTCGGCGAAGCGCACGATGCCGTAGAACCCGTCGTGGTCGGTGATCGCCAGCGCGTGCAGGCCGAGCCGCTCGGCCTCTTCGACGAGCTCTTCGGGCGAGGACGCCCCGTCGAGGAACGAGAACGACGAATGCGCGTGCAGCTCGGCGTACGGCACCGCATCGGCCGGGCGCTCGATCGGCGGCGGCACGTACGGACCTCGCTTGTGCGACCAGGCGGGGCTGTCGCCGCCGTCGGCGTCGGCGGGGACCGGCCGCGGCCGGCGCCGGTCGCTGAGCACGCGCTCGAGCTCGGACCACGGGACCGACGGATTGTCGAAGCCCATCAGCGCACCTCCGCCACCGCAGACTCAGTCATAGCGCGCCTCGGCCATCCATCTGCCGTCCTCGCACACGAGCAGCCATGCCCCCTGCTCGGCATCGACGACCTGGAACCGGTGCGCGCGCCGGGCCCGCACGGCGTCCCACCCGCGCTCGTCCACGGTCCACGGGCCCGCCCACGACACGATCGCGCGGCGCCGCCCGCTCTCGGTGAGCATCGCGGGGGCGGCGGTGAGCTCTCCGCGCTCGTCGACGTCGACGGCGATGCCCGCGAAGGCCTCGACGTCGACCGTGCGCGGCGGGCGGAACACCGTCGCCGGCGCCGGGGCGGGCAGGCTGCCGGGCCACGGCCGGTCGCGCGGCTGGGGGGCCACGGCCCGGTCGCCCCACGGCACGAGCACCTCGCGTTCGGCGAGCCATCGTCCGCCGCCGATCTGCGGGGTCAGCACCCCGCGGTGGCCGAGCATCGCCTGCACGCGCGAGAGCGCATGGTGCACTCGGTCGTCGGGCCCCTGTCCGAAGATCGCCGGCTGGTGGTGGGATGCCGCGTCCACCGCCTCGGGTGCGATCCGCACCAGCGCGACCCCGCTGCGCAGCACCCGGTTCTGCGCGTCCTCGGCCAGCTGCCAGCGCACCCGGTCGACGACCGCCGCGGCGTCGAACGCGCCGGGGTGCAGCCAGACCCGCTCGCTGCGCTCGCCGCGGTCGCCCGAGAGCTCGACCCGCAGCTCGGTGCACACCAGGTCGACCGCGCCCAGGCCCGCGATGAACTCGTCGGCGGCGATCCGCATGCCGAACGCGACCTGCTCGGCCCGGTCCAGGGCGGGTTCGAACGCGACCTGGCGGTCGAGCTCGGGCGGTGGCGTGCGCGGGAGCACGGGCTGCGAGTCGGCGCCGGCCGCCAGATCGTGCAGGCGCAGCCCCCGGGGGCCGAACCGGTCGCGCACGCGAGTGGCCTCGAGCGCGGCGAACGCCCCGAGCGTGTGCACCCCGAGCCGGGAGAGCAGATGCACGAGGGCGGGGTCGTCGAGCACCGTGACCGGGAGCCCGGCCAGGAACGCCGCCGCCGCGCCCGCCTCGACCACCCGCACCGGATCGTCGTCGCGAGTGGCCCGGGCCGCCTGCTCGGCGGTGAACGGGCCGTCCGCGACCCCCGCGCGCACGCCCGGCAGCTCCTCGTGCTCGGCGAGGATGTCGAGGATCTCGCACGCGGCGGCCGCCTCGCCCCCGTAGTACCGCGCCGGGCCCCGCACGCGCAGCGCGCACAGCCCCGGCCGGATGATCTGCACCCCCGGGGCGAACTGCTCGACGCGCGCGACCACGGGCGAGAACACCCGCTGGTCGCGGGCGGCGTCCGCACCGATCACCTCGAGGCGCGGCGAGTGGGATTGCGCGTCGCGGCGGCGCTGGCCGCGGCGCACGCCGTCGGCGCGGGCGGCGGCCGAGCACGCCACCACCGCGTTGTCGTGCACGACCGCGATCGGCCCGGACTCGGCCACGCCGTCGCGCAGCAGCGCCGTGACCGGCCAGTCGGGGAACCACAGCACCAGGCTGCGGACGGGGCCGTCCATCTCAGCCCACCGCCCGCATCCGCTCGCCCTCGCCGCGCCACGGCCCGCCCGCGACCTCGCCGGTGCCGATCTCGGTGCGCCACCCGCCGGCATCGCCCGGCCGTGCCGCGCCGAACCCGTCGGGCAGCAGCATCCTCGCCCGCCGCGGTGCGGGCCGGCGCCGGCTGCGCACGCTCACGGTCACCGCGCGGGTGCGCAGGTGGCCGTGCCCGTCGCCGACGCCCGTCCATTCGGGGGCGTCGACGGCGAGCGCCGCCTCTGCCTGCGGCCACTCCCCCTGCACGAGCAGGATCCCGCTCCGGTCGCGCAGCCGCGCCGCCAGCCGCGACGCCTCGGCGGGGACGGTGCGCCCGGTGGGCCGCACCGCGACCACGGGCAGGACGTCGGCGAGGGTCGCGGTCACGGCCAGCCAGCGCGGGCCCGGCTCGGGCACCAGCACGAGCCGGGTGAGGTCCACGCCCAGCTGCTCGGCCGCCTCGGCACCCAGTTCGGGCATGCCCACCACCCCGCACCACGAGCCCGCCTGCGTGGGTGCGGCCAGCAGCGCCAGCAGCAGCGACATCGACGAGTCGAGCACATAGGCGGCGCCGGTGCGCAGGCCGCCTCCGGGGAGCAGCGCGGACAAGGCGGGCAGCACCGGCAGCACCGGCGCATCGAGCCGGCGGCCCTGCGCCTGCTCGAGCCGAGCGCGCAGGCGCGAGACCTCCGTCGCCACCTCGACCTGCTGCGCCCCCATGATCGCCCTCACTTCTACATACTAGAACGCATGTTCTAGATGATCAATCGCGAGAACGACGATAGACGCCCCCTCCGACATCCGAAAGGGCACTATCCATTCGCTATGTTCGACAGTCGCGACTCATCGCATGGATCGAGTGGGCCGTCCGGGCGCACAGCCCGACGCGCGATCAGACGTCGCGCGCGGTGGGCACGCGCAGGCTGCCGTAGCGCTCCATGCGGTGCCACCGCAGGCGGGTCCCCGCGATCGCGGTGAACACCGACTGGATCACGACCAGGTACATCAGCTGTCGGTACACGAACTGCTGCAGCGGCAGCGCCCACAGCGCGCGCATCGACTCGCGGTCCAGCGCCAGGGCGTACGCGGCCATCACCATCTGCAGGGCGAGGAAGCCGAGCCACAGCAGGCCGATCCGCACCGGGTCGAGGAAGATCAGCCCGTACACGGCGAACAGGTCCACCACCGGGGCGAACAGCGGCAGCAGCACCTGCAGCACCAGCAGGTACCCGAGGCCACGGCGTCCGAGCTTGCCGGCGCGGCCGCGCTGCACCACCGCACCGCGGTGCTTCCACATCGCCTGCAGGGTGCCGTAGCACCACCGGTACCGCTGCCGCCAGAGGGCGCCCAACGTCTGCGGCGCTTCGGTCCACGCCAGCGCGTCGTCCTGGTAGACGACGCGCCAGTCCGCCCGGGCCAGCGCCATCGTCAGGTCGGTGTCTTCGGCGAGGGTGTCGTCGCTCACACCGCCCACCTGCACCAGCGCTGTACGGCGGAACCCGCCGATCGCGCCCGGCACCGTCGGCATGCACTGGGCCACGTCGAACATGCGCCGGTCGAGGTTGAACCCGACGACGTACTCGATGTGCTGCCAGCCGCCGAGGACGCCCCGGCGGTTGGCGACCTTCGTGTTGCCCGACACCGCCCCCACAGCGGGGTCGTCGAAGGGACGGATGAGCCGCTCGATCGTCTCGGGCTCGAACACGGTGTCGCCGTCGACCATCACGATCAGCTCGTGCGAGGCCGCGCGCAGCCCGGTGTTCAGCGCGGCGGGTTTGCCGGCGTTGGCCTGGCGGATCACCTGCACCTGCGGCAGGCCGAGCGCCGCAGCGCGGGCCGCAGTGTCGTCGGTGGACCCGTCGTCGACCACGATGATCTCGACCGGATGCGTCGAGGCGGCGATCGAGCGCACGGCCGCCTCGATCCCGGCCGACTCGTTGTAGGCGGGGATGATCACGGTGACCGGCTCGCGCGTGCCCGCGCGGGGCGCCCGCCTGCGCGCCTCACGCGCACGCCGGGAGGCGCGGGCGTGATGCACGGCCGTGGTCATCACCAGGAACACCCGCACGAGCGTCACGAGGCCGCTGATCAGCAGCGCCCAGCTGAGCACGCCGACCAGGACGTCGCTCACCCGCACCGCCCACATCAGCGCGCCCGCCGACACGCGGTCGACGGCGGCCGCCGGCCGCATCGTGTGAGCTACCCCGATCGCATCGCCGATCGTCGTCACGCGGTACCCCTCGTCGGCCCAGCGCGTCAGCATCACATCCAGCGCCGCGACCGTCTCGGCGCGGTCGCCGCCGCCGTCGTGCATCAGCACGACAGCTCCGGTCCCGTCGTGCGGCTTCAGGTTCGACTCGATCGCGGCCACCCCGGGCCGCCGCCAGTCCTCACTGTCCAGGCTCGAGAGCACGGTCAGGTAGCCGTCGGCCGCCGCCGACGCGATCGCGTCCCACGAGGCGGGGCTGACCGACTGATTCGAGGAGCTGTAGGGCGGGCGCAGCAGCGAGGCCGTCTGCCCGGTGGCGGCGATCACCGCCTGCTGCGCGCCCTGCAGCTCCACCGTGCGCTGCCAGCCCGGCGCCTGCCCGAGGTCGGTGTGCGTGAGGGTGTGGATGCCGATCTCGTTGCCGTCGGCGACGATGGCACGGGCGATCTCGGGGTGCTCCAGCACTTCGTTGCCGACGACGAAGAACGTGGCGTGCACGCCGTGCCGGCGCAGCACCTCGAGGATCTTCGGAGTCCATACCGGGTCAGGCCCGTCGTCGAACGTCAGCGCGATCGTGCGCCCCGGCGGCGCGATGGTGTGCACGTCGGCGGGGGTGCGGGCGTCGATCACGGGGCCGCCGCCCCGCACGGCACCCGGCACCTGTCCCGTCCCGGCTGCCGCGGCCACGCCGTCGTCGGTGATGCCGCCCTGATGATGCAGGTATCCCTGCATCGTGAGGGCAGCCGCCAGGACCAGCATGATCCCGGCCAGCACGATCCAATGCGCGCGGACCCGCCGGCCGACGGTCCGCGACCGGCGCGCGCTGCGTTCGGAGATGCGCTCCGAGCTCACGGGTGAGTGGGCGGGGTCGGCTTGCGGGTCTGACCGGGCGCCGCGGTGCTCTTGCCGCGATCGGTCGACTGCGCGGGCACGGTGGGCTGCGGCGAGGGTGTGGATGCCGGTGCCGGCGTGGTCGACGTGGTCGGCGTGGGCGTCGACGACGATCCGGTCGACGGCTGGGGGCCCGGCGTGGCGTCGGGCGCGGTGCGCACGACCGGATCGATGGACGGGGCGGTCGAATCCGGAGAGGCGGATCGGCCGGCGGCCTGCGACGGGGACGGCGACGGCGGGACCGGCTGGGCGGCCGACGGGGGCTGCGGCAGGAACGGCGCATCGATCGACGGACCGCCGACCAGCGCGCTCACCAGCAGCGCCGCGTACGACAGCGCCGCGATCACGGCGACCACGGCCGCGATGCGCACCGCGCTCAGGCGGTGGCCGCTCGCGTCCAGGAAGACGGGGGCGCCGGCCTCGGTGATGGCGGCGGACTGGCGGATGCTGCGGCGGGTGGGCAGTGTCTCGGTCATCGGCTCGGTCATGTCATCTCCGGGCGTCGAGTCTACCGGCGGGTCCATCGACGACTCCTGGGAGCCTCCGCGCGGCGCGGGCGGCGGCGTCGCCGGCCCGCAGGCCCTCTTCGAAGGCGGCGACGGCGTTCAGTCCCACGGTGTTGCGCGCCCCGCCGACGACGGTGTGCGCGATGCCCCGCGCCGCGAGCTGCGTCGCCAGCCCGTCCCGGGGCGTCTGGCCGGCCGCGACGACCACGATGTCAGCCTCGATCAGCTCGGGCGTGCCGTCCACCTCGATGCGCACGCCACCGGGTTCCACGACCCGATAGGCGACGCCGGTGAGCGTGCGCACACCGCGGCGGCGGATCGCCTGCACGGCCGCCCATCGGGTCGTCACCCCCATCCCCGCGCCGATCGCGCCGCTGCGGCGCATGACCGTGACCCGCCGGGCCGGTGGGGCGAGCACGCCTTCTCGCAGCCCGTGCTCGATGAGGAAGCGCTCCCGGTCCGCGTCGTCCGCGGCATCCTCCGTCGTCGCCGGCACCGCGGATCCCTCCACGAGCAGGTGCGCCAGGTCGACGGCGATGCCGCCCGCCCCGATCACGGCGACCCGCGGGCCCAGCCGCTGCGCCTGCGCGAAGGCCTGCGCGTAGTCGATCACGTTCGGTCCGTCGATGCCCGGCAGCTCCACCCGGCGCGGCACGACCCCGGTGGCGACGATCACGTGGTCGAACCCGGCGAGATCATCCGCACCGGCCGTGCAGCCCGTGCGCACCTCGACCCCGAGCCGGGCCAGCGCCCGGGCGAACGACCGTGCGGTCTCGGCGAAGTCGCGCTTTCCCGGCACCGCTCCGGCCAGCAGGAACTGACCGCCGATGGCTCCCGCCGCCTCGAACAGGGTGACCCGGGCGCCTGCGAACGCGGCCGCCCGCGCCGCCTCCATCCCGGCCGGGCCCGCACCCACGACGGCGATGTGCGGCGGTGGCCCGGACGGATGCTCCGGCACGAGCGGGAACTCGAGCTCGCGGCCGGCGCGCGGGTTGACCGTGCACGAGACGGGTTCGAGGCCGAACGAGCGGTCGATGCAGGCCTCGTCGCAGCCGATGCACGGATTCACGTCGGCGGCGCGGCCGGCGAACGAGACCGCCACGATGTGCGGGTCGGCCAGGAACGGCCGCGCCATCGAGACCAGGTCGGCGGCGCCCCCGGCCAGCAGCCGCTCGGCCTGCGCGAGGGTGTTGATCCGGTTCGACGCGATGACCGGCACAGCGGCCCCTGCGGCGGCCAGCGCCGCCCGGATGCGGGCGGGCACCGACGCGAAGGCTGCGTGCGGCACCATCGACTGCACCGTCGGAACGCGGGCCTCGTGCCAGCCGATGCCGACGTCGATCGCGTCCGCGCCCGCCTCGACGACGGCGATCGCCAGCGCGTCCGCCTCGTCGGGGGTCGACGAGCCGTCGACGAGGTCCGCGCCCGAGACGCGAACGAGCACGGGCGCATCCGCCACGGCCCGGCGCACCGCACGCACGACCGCGACCGGGAAGGCCCGGCGCCGTGCGGCATCGCCGCCCCACGCGTCGTCGCGGCGGTTGGTAACCGGCGAGGCGAACTGATTGAGCAGATATCCCTCGGAGGCCATCACCTCGACGCCGTCGAACCCGACCTCGACCGCGACGCGCGCCGCAGCGGCGAAGTCGGCGATCGTGGCGGCGATGCCGTCGTCGTCCAGTCCGACGGGAGTCGCATCCGAGAACCTGCTGTGCACCGCGGACGGCGCCACCGGGGTGAGCCCGAACGACGACGCGAACGCATACCTGCCGGCATGGAACAGCTGCAGCGCGATCCGCCCGCCGGCCGCGTGCACGGCATCCACCACGACGCGCCAGGCATCCGCGTGCCCGGGCTCGTCGAGGAGGGGGTAGCCCGCACCCCCCGCGCCGACCCGGCTGACCGCGGCGCCGCCGGTGACGATCAGGGCGGCGCCGCCGCGGGCCCGCTCGGCGTAGAAGGCGGCGAGCGCGGCCGGGTCCCCGGTCTCGCGGTTCAGGTGCATCGAGCCCATCAGCATCCGGTGCGGCAGCGTGAGCGTGCCCACCCGCACCGGGGTCTGCAGCGTCGGATACAGCGTGCCGGCCACGGACGCCTACCCGCGAGTGGGTCGCGGCGTCAGCCCCAGCGGGTCGGTCGTGTCGCGCCAGTACGGCGGGGCGGCGACCGTCATGCCGCCATCGACGACGATCGTGTGCCCGGTGATGTAGCCCGCGCGCTCCGAGAGCAGGAAGTCGATGGCGTTGGCCATGTCCTCCACCGTGCCGGGACGGCCGAGCGGGATCGCGTCGATCACCTTCTGCATCGGCGCCATTCCCGGCATCGAGTAGAAGTACTCCAGCGAATCCGAGTCGATGAGCCCGCCGTTGACCCCGTTGACCGTGATGCCGTACGCGGCGAACTCCACCGCCATGAAGCGGACGAACGACTCCACCGCGGCCTTGTACGAACCCAGCGCCGCATAGGTGGCGAAGGCGCGCATGCTGCCGTAGCTCGACACGGCGACGATCCGTCCGCCGTCGTCCATGAGCTTCACCGCCTCCTGCGCGCCGAGCACGAACGGGCGCAGGTTCATCGCGTACGAGCGGTCGAGGTGGTGCGTCTTCAGGTCGGTGACGCGCTTGAAGGCGGCCGCGGCGGCGTTGTTCACGAAGAAGTCGAGCCGGCCGTATTCGTCCGCGACCGCGTCGAACAGCCGCACGATGTCCTCGGGGCTCTCCATGTCGGCGCGCACCGCGATGCCGTCACCGCCGCGCCGGCGGGCCTCGGCGACCACCTGGTCGGCGAGGTCGGCGTTCGTGCGGTAGTTCACGACGACGCGGGCGCCCTTGGCGGCCAGCCCCAGCGCGAGGGTGCGGCCGATGCCGCGAGACGAGCCGGTGATCAGGGCGATCCTTCCGGCGTACTCCGCCTGGTCCGGGTCCGCTGAGGGGGTGGATGCCGCAGTCACAGGCTGATCCTCTCTCTCGCCGCCGCGAGCACTTCGCGGGCAACGACCGTCTTCTGGATCTCGTTCGTACCCTCTTCGAACCGCTGTGCGCGGGCGTCGCGGTACACGCGCTCGATGGCCGAGGTCTTCCAGTACCCGACGCCGCCGTGCACCTGCAGGGCCTTGTCGGTGACGCGCGTGAGCATGTCGACGGCGATCATCTTCGCCATCGACGACAGCGCCGGCGCGTCGGGCGCGTCCCGTTCCCACTCCCGGGCCGCGTGCAGCGCGAGCTGCTTGGCCGCCTGGATGTCGGCCTCGTTCTCGGCGATCATGAACGCGATCGCCTGCCGCGAGGCGATGGGCTTTCCGAACGTGACGCGCGTGGTCGCGTAGTCCACGGCGAGCTCCTGCGCGCGCTCGGCCAGCCCCACGCAGCTCATCGCCACCGAGATGCGGCTCGGGGTGAGGAACCCGCCCAGGGCGATCTTCAGCCCGTCACCCTCCTCCCCCAGCCGCTGCGCGACCGGGACGGGGGTGTCGGTGAATGTGAGCGTGGCGTGGTCGGTGCCGTGGACGCCCATCGTGTTCGAGGTGTCCTCGACGTCCGCGCCCGGCGCGTGCCGGTCGACGAGCAGGCCGACCACGCCGTCTTTGCCGGTCGTGCCCTCCAGCCGTGCGAACAGCAGCCAGTAGTCGCATCGCACGCCGAACGTGATCAGGTGCTTGCGCCCGTTCAGCAGATACACGTCGCCCTCGCGGCGCACCGTGCACGTGAGGTCGGCGCCGGTGCCGTTGCCGGGCTCGGTGAGGGTGAAGGCGACCAGCGTGTCGCCGGCGATCATCGGCCGGACGAACCGATCGCGCTGCTCGGGCGAGACGTACGGGTTGATCGCCCGCCAGGTGCCGTTCAGCACATGCACCAGCATCCGGATCGACGCATGCGACCGCGAGAAGACCTCCATCAGCCCCATCCACTGGCTGAACGCCAGTCCCCGTCCGCCGAGCTCGCGCGGCGCCGCCATGCTCAGGTAGCCGCGCTGCTTCAGTTCGGCGAACAGCTCGGGCGGCACCGTCCCGGTCCGCTCGATCGCCTGGGCCCATTCCTCGCCCGGTCCGCGCACCCAGCGGGTGACGTCTGCGAGCAGGGATTCGTACTCATGCGCTTCGATTCGGCTTCCACGTCCGTCGAGCGTGACCGGGCTGCTGGTCATCGATGGGGCCCTCCTTGTCGGTGTCGGTCAGTGCGGCCAGACGCTGCGGCTTGAGCGTCGCCGCCCGTTCCCGCAGCAGGAACTTCTGCACCTTGCCGACGGCGTTGCGCGGCAGGCTGTCGATGACCTCGAGCCGCTCGGGCCAGTAGCTCTTCGACACGCGGCAGTCGTCGAGGTAGCGCTGCAGCTGGCGGAAGCTGAGGCTCGCACCCGGGGCCAGCACCGCGAACGCGCATGCGCGCTCCCCCAGGCGCGGATCGGGCATCGCGACGATCGCGACATCCTCGATGGCCTCGTGGCGGTACAGCAGCTGCTCGATCTCCGAGACCGGCACCTTCTCGCCGCCGCGGTTGATCACGTCGCGCACGCGGCCGGTGATGCGCAGGTAGCCGTCGTCGTCGATCGTGGCCAGATCCCCGGTGCGGTACCAGCCGTCGGCGGTGAAGGCCTCGGCGGTCAGGTCCGGGCGGTCGAGGTAGCCGTCGAACACCGTGGGGCCGGTGAGCTCGAAGTCCCCTTCCACGCCGGGCGCGACCGGGTGCCCCGTGTCGTCCACGATCCGCAGTCGCACGTCGTGCAGCGCCTTGCCGTCGGTGCCCCAGGCCTTGGCCTCGGGATCGGCCGGGCTCGACAGGGCCGCGAGCCCGGTCTCGGTGGTGCCGAACGCGCCGCACACCGTCGTGCCGAGCACCCGCGTGGCGTGCTCGGCGAGCGCCCGCGGCACCGCGGCGCCCGTGGCGACGAAGATGCGCAGGGCCCGCGGCGGCGCGGCGCCGGCCTCGACCTCGCGCACGAGGTCGGTGAGGAACGGGGTCGCGGCCTGCACGAACGTGCCCTCCCACTCGTCGAGCACCTCGAGGGCGCGCTTGCCGTTCCACGTGCGCTGCACGATCTCGGGGACGCCCAGCACCCACGACAGCCACATGCCGTAGAGGAACCCGGTCTGGTGCGCGAGCGGTGACGGCACGAACACGGCGTCGGTCGAGTTCAACGGCAGCTGCTCGATCTCCATCCATGCGGCGCGGCTCAGGCTCCGGTGCGTGTGGATGACGCCCTTGGGCTCACCGGACGTGCCCGACGTGAACAGCAGCTGGGCCGGGTCCTCGGGCGCCGGCGCCCGGGCGTCGAGGGCCGCACGGTCCACGCGCGCCCACGCCGAGGCGCGGTGCCACGCGAACCACTCGACGTCGGGGTTCTCGCACGACGGCACGACGTGCGCGACGCCCGGCGTCAGGTGCATGACCAGAACGTTGCGCACCGCGAGCTCGGCCGCCTCGGGGCCGGAGAGGATGTCGGCGAGCTCGCGATCGTGCTGTCGACCCCGGTAGTTGTCGGCGACGATCACGAGCTTCGCCTGCGACCGCTTCAGCGCGAAGGCGACCTCGCGCTGGCGGAAGATCGGCATGATCGGGCAGATCACCGCGCCGATGCGGGCCGCCGCGGCGGCGATCACCACGAACCCGGCGCAGTTGGGCAGCTGCACCGCCACGCGGTCGCCCGGCTGAACCCCGAACTGCAGCAGGAGAGCTGCGGCCTTGTCGACCTCGCGGTCGAGCTCGGACCAGGTCAGCGGCGTGGTGCGGTCGCTGGCGGCGTCCACGAGCGCGAGCCCGTGCGGGCGCTCCGTCGCCCAGCGGCGGATCCACTGCGCACCGGTGACCCGGCCGGCCTCGTCCGCGGTGCCGGCCGGCGGAAGCCGGCGCGCGGTGGGGCGGGCCGGCCCCTTCTCGACCTGCATGTCGATGTGCAGGTCGGTCATCGCGTCGAGGAACTGCGGGTACGAGATGCGGTACGCGTTGGGGAACGTCAGCGTCGAACGGCCCGACGCGGCCGCGGCGGCCACCGCCAGCGACATCAGCACCCGGTGGTCGTTGAACGACGACAGGTGCGCGCCGTGCAGTCGGCGCACGCCGCGGATGTGCAGGTCGGTGCCGTCGAACTCGAGATCGCCGCCCATCTCGTTCAGCTGCAGCATCGAGGTGACGCGATCGGACTCCTTCAGCCGCACGTGCTCGACGTTGTGGAAGACGCTCTCACCCTCGGCGACGGACGCCATGGCCGCCAGCACCGGCAGCATGTCGGGCACGGTGCGGCAGTCGACGTCGGTGGCGCGCAGGCGGACGCCGTCGTGCTGGATGCGCACGCCTCCGGTCTCGGCGTCGACGACGAGGGGAAGGCCCATGCGGTGCGCGATGGCGAGGAAGTCGGCCTCGGGGTGGTCGATCTCGGCGGGGTCGACGCTGGTCAGCCCGGTCAGCAGCACGTCGGCGGGCCGAAGCCCCGCCACGGCCAGCCCGAACGCCGCCGACCCGATGTCGGGCGGCAGCTGCAGATCCGCCGGGCGGGCGATCTGGCCCGGCTCGATGTCGTAGCGGCGCCCACGCTCCGAGACGGCGACGTGCAGCCCGAACTGCGCCATCATCCGGACGGTCAGGTCGACGTAGCTGCGCTCGTTGAACGCCCCGTCGACGATGACCGTGGTGTGCCCGGTGGCGAACGGGGCGATCAGCAGCAGGGACGAGATCCACTGCGACAGGGTCCCGGCGATGTGCACCGTGCCGCCGGCCGGACGGCCGTGACGCACCCGGATCGGCGGACAGTCGGTCGGGGACGAGGCATCCACCCCCAGCTCGTTCAGCGCACGCAGCAGCGGCCCGATCGGCCGGTGCTCGAAGTACTTCTGGCCCGTGATCACGATGTCGCGGTCGGCGAGAGCGGCCAGTCCCACCATGAAGTACAGCGTCGTGCCCGAGCTGCCCACGCTCTGCCGTTCGCGGCGCGGGCGGTAAGGCCCGCCGTGGACGACGAACGTGTCGCCGTCCATCTCGATCCCGATGCCGAGCGAACGCAGCAGCCCGACCGTGTACTGCACATGCCGGGCGTCGCTGAGCCCGGTGATGCGACTGGTCCCCGGTGCGAGCGAGGCGAGGATCAGGGCCCGGTGCGCGTGGTACTTCGAGTTCGGCACGCGGACGGTGCCGTGCACCCGCGCCGCGCTTCCCGCCACTGACAAGTGCATCGTCACAACCTCCCGTTCCGGAAGTGAACGGTCAGTCTCGACAGTCCACGTCGGTCGCCACGTGCGACCATACTCCCGCCACGGCCGATCGTGGGGTGATCACAGGCCAGACTGTGCCGACGCATAGGTCAGGCGGCGAGTGCGAGGTACGGCTCCCAGCGCGGGTCGGCCCGCTCGGTGCCCCGCACCGTCCAGTGGCCGCCGTGCGGCGGGTGCGGAGCGAACCGCAGCGTCCAGCTCATCTCCTGCGGTGTACGGTCGCCCTTGCTGTTGTTGCAGCGCTGGCAGCACGCGACCAGGTTCTCCCACGTGTCCTTCCCACCGCGCGAGCGGGGCATGACGTGGTCGATCGTGCCGGCCGAGCCGCCGCAGTACGCACAGCGGAAGCTGTCGCGTCGCAGCACGCCGCGCCGGGTGACCGGCACGTGCCGCGCACCGGGCAGCCGCACATAGCGCGTGAGGATGATCACCGCCGGTCTGTCGTACGTCTCACGGATCCCGAAGACGGGATCCCCTTCGACGTGCTCGATCACCGTCGCCTTGTCGTTCATCACCAGGACCAGGGCCCGGCGGAACGACACCACGGCGAGCGGCTCGTACCCTGCGTTCAGCACCAGTGTGCGCATCTGCCATCCTCACGAACGGTCCGAGACGGCTTCCCGGACGATCGACCGAAGACGCAGGAGTCCCGCTGCGGGGATGAAAAAAGCGCCGTCCTAACGACGGCGCTCGAGCGCCGCACGCGAGGTGCGGCATCCGAACTCATGATGACGAAGCACGAGCAGGCCGAGGGCATCCATGGTGCGGATGCGTGGCGTGTCGCCCATCGTCGTCCCTTTCGCGTGATTCATACGTCCGGGAACAGGGTAGCGCGCTCTCCAGGGGCTGGGATCCGCGCGGCGGCGGCGTGTCGAACGCCCCGGGTCGCGGAAGGATGCCGCAACCCGGGGCGTTCGTGACGGATGGACGCCTCAGCCGGCGTTGGCGCGCAGCCAGGCGAGCGGGTCGATGCGCGTGCCGTTGATGCCCACCTCGAAATGCAGGTGGTTCGCGGTGGAGCGGCCGGTGCTGCCGACCCGCCCGATCATCTGGCCGGCCTCGACGTGCTGTCCGGTGGACACCTGACGACTGCCGTAGCGCATGTGCCCGTACAGCGTCTCGACCTTCTTGCCGTCGATGACGGTGTCGATCACGACCGCGACGCCATAACCGTAGTAGCCCTCGCTCGAGACCGTGACGGTCCCGGCGGTGGACGCGAAGATCGGCGTGCCGCCGGGCGCGAGCAGGTCGACGCCCATGTGCTCGCCGCCGCGGCTGCGGAAGCCGTCGCCGATGCGGGTGATCGTCGCAAGCGGCCAGCGGATCGCCCCTGTGCCCGGGCCGGTCATGTTCAGGTCGACGCTGGAGGTCGACCGAGACACCGATGCCACACGGGCGGCCTGGCGGGCCCGCGCTGCGGCAGCGGCCTCGGCCTGCTTCTTCGCGATCTCACCGGAGGTGGTGGCCGAGTAGCTGTCACGGGAGAGCGTGGCGCTCTTCTGCGACGACCCGACGACCAGGGACTGGGCGTCGTCAGCGGCCATCTGCTGGATCGTGCGCGCCCCCGGCGCGGAGTTCGCGGCGGCGAAGGCGGGAATGGCGACCGTGCCCACCAGCGCGGTGATCATGCCGACCACCGCGAGACTGCGCAGCGGCGATCGCTTCTTGCCCTTGCGCGGTGCGGGCGCGGGACGGGGTGCGGGGTGCGGGGTGCTGTGCGTGGAACGCAGCGCGCGGCGGGTGCGGGCAGGGCCGACCGCGGGCTCGGCGGGCTCCATCGCGGTCGAGTCGATCTCTTCAGCCAAACTGGTCCTCCGGCCTCCGCTCCCGGGCTCATCCGGCAACGGGCTCGTCGGAATCGTGGCACGGGCGTCGGGACACGCGTGCTCGCTTGACCGCAAGAACGACGAGCCGGGGAGGCGATCCTTGCGGCATCCGGCGGCGGGCTTCTCGCCAACGGACTGTTCGAGGCTACCCGAAGGTAACGGATAAGTCACGCTCTCCGGCTGGCAAGCCGCTGATGATCACGACCGGTCGTCGACCAGGAAGATGTGCGAGGCGACTTCGACCGGCAGCTCCAGGCCGCCCTCGGCGCCGTCCATCTCGACGAGCACATACCCTTCGCTGTAGCGGTAGCCGCCCGTCGCGCCGGGTACGACGCCGGCGTCGAGCAGCTGCTGCAGCAGTTCGGGGTCGACCTGGGCGGGCTCGGCGAGACGACGGATCGTCCCCCGGACGGGGCCGCCCTCGGCGTCGAGCCGGCGGACCAGGCCGATGACGCCCTGCTCGAAGTCCATCGAGTCGGTGCCGCCCAGCAGAGCCAGCCCCGGGATCGGGTTGCCGTAGGGCGACTCGGTGGGGTGCCCGAGCAGCTCGACGAGGCGGCGCTCGACCTGCTCGCTCATCACGTGCTCCCAGCGGCAGGCCTCTTCGTGCACGTAGGCCCATTCCAGCCCGATGACATCCGACAGCAGCCTCTCGGCGAGGCGGTGCTTGCGCATGACGTCCACGGCCTTGTGCCGGCCGGCGTCGGTCAGCTCCAGGCGACGGTCGTCCGAGACGACCACGAGACCGTCGCGCTCCATGCGTCCCACGGTCTGCGACACGGTGGGACCCGAGTGCCCGAGGCGCTCCGAGATGCGCGCACGCAGCGGCACGATGTTCTCCTCTTCGAGCTCGAGGATCGTGCGCAGGTACATCTCGGTGGTGTCGATCAGGTCGGTCATCACTGTGCTCCGTATGGCGCGGCGCCGAATACCGCGTGGGTCCAGCCTATCCCGCGCCCACGACACGCCCACCGCCGGCGTCGCCCGAGTGAGCGGCGTCACGTTACGGACCGCGACGGGCGCGCGCGGCGCGCCGCCCTAGAATCTGTGCATGGCCCACGTCGCACTCCCCGCTGACCTCCTGCCCGCCGACGGTCGCTTCGGATGCGGACCGTCGAAGGTCCGGCCCGAGCAGGTGCAGGCGCTGGCGGGACCGGGGGCCGCGATCCTCGGGACCTCGCACCGCCAGGCACCTGTGAAGAACCTCGTCGGCGGCGTCCGCGAGGGACTGGCCGAGCTGTTCCGGCTGCCCGACGGGTACGAGATCATCCTCGCCAACGGCGGCTCGACCGCGTTCTGGGACGCCGCGGCGTTCGGGCTCATCGAGAACCGTGCGCAGAACCTCGTGTTCGGCGAGTTCGGCGGCAAGTTCGCCAAGTCCGCGGCCGCCCCATGGCTGCAGGCGCCCGACGTGCGCACCGCCGAGCCGGGCACCCGCACGGTCGCCGAGGCCGTCGAGGGCGTCGACGTGTACGCGTGGCCGCACAACGAGACCTCGACCGGCGTCGCCGCCCCCGTCGAGCGCGTGCACGGCGACGCCGGCGCGCTGACGGTGATCGATGCGACCAGCGCCGCCGGCGGCATCGACGTCGACGTCGCGAACGCCGACGTCTACTACTTCGCTCCGCAGAAGAACTTCGCCGCCGACGGCGGGCTGTGGTTCGCCGCCGTCTCGCCCGCCGCGATCGAACGCATCGAGCGCATCGCGGCCTCCGACCGCTACATCCCGGCGTTCCTGGACCTGAAGACCGCGGTCGACAACTCCCGGCTCAACCAGACGCTGAACACGCCCGCACTGGCCACGCTGCTGCTGATCGACGAGCAGGTGCGCTGGATCAACGCGAACGGCGGGCTCGCTTGGGCCGGCGCCCGCACCCGTGAGTCCTCGGACGCCCTGTACACGTGGGCCGCGGCATCCTCGTTCGCGACCCCGTTCGCCGCGGATCCCGCCGACCGCTCCCCCGTGGTGGTGACGATCGACTTCGACGAGTCCGTCGACGCGGCCGCCGTCGCCAAGAGCCTGCGCGCCAACGGCATCGTCGACACCGAGCCGTACCGCAAGCTCGGGCGCAATCAGCTGCGCATCGCCACGTTCGTCGCGATCGAGCCCGACGACGTGCGCCAGCTCATCCGCTGCATCGACTACACGGTCGAGCAGCTGGCGCAGTAGCCCGCGTCACTGCGCGTCGTCGTCGAAGTCCGCCGAGTCGTCGAGCTCGTCGATGTCGACCCCGTCGAGGTCGCCCGCGTGCAGGATGGGCGACGCGTCCTCGTCGAAGTCGGACTCATCCAAGTCGTCGAGGTCTTCGTCGTCAAGATCGTCGAACTCGTCGTCGCCCAGATCGTCGGCGTCGGGGTCGAAGCCGCTGTCGTCGAGGTCGTCGCCGTCCTCGTCCAGATCGTCGGCGTCATCATCGTCATCATCATCGAGGTCGCCCGCGCCGTCGCCGGCCTCCGACGCCCGGTCTGCGGCGTCGCCGGCTGCGGCATCCTCGTCCGCGTCGTCAGTGGATGCCTCGTCCCGCGCTGCCGCGTCGGCTGCGGCCTGCTGCGCCTGGAAGTCCGCCAGGCGCTCCGCCCACGGCACCCATTCGGGCGCGAGCAGCGCATCGTCGCCGGGCAGCAGCTCGACTTCGAGCACGGTCGGCTCGGCCCCTTCGACCACCGCGAGGCTCACCGTCCAGAACCAGCCCGGGTAGCCGAGCATGCGGTTCGCGAACCGCAGCGACACCACTCCGTCGTCCTCCACCGTGTAGCCGGCGGCGTCGCCGATCGTCTCGGACCGGGTCACCTCGTGCAATGCCGCCAGGGCGAGATCGTGTGCGGCCAGCAGCCGCTCGTCAGGCGTCGAAATCATCGGCCACCCGGCGCAGCAGCGCCGCGATCTTCTTGGACTGTCCGCCGCTCGGGTACCGGCCGTGGCGCAGGTCGCCGCCGATGCCGTCGAGCAGCTTCACGAGGTCTTCGATGATGATCGCCATGTCGTCGGCGGGCTTGCGCGACCGCTTCGACAGGCTCACCGGCGCCTCGAGCACCCGCACCGACAGTGCCTGCGGTCCGCGCTTGCCGTCGGCCAGGCCGAACTCGACGCGACTGCCCGCCTTCACGACGGCACCGGCGGGCAGCGCGGTGGCGTGCAGGAAGACGTCCTGGCCGTCGTCGGCGGAGATGAAGCCGAAGCCCTTCTCTTCGTCGTAGAACCTGACCTTGCCGGTGGGCATGAGTGACCTCGCTGGAACGGGGAGTGCGCATCGCACGGAGCGGGAGTGGAGCGAGGGGCCGTCTCGACCCCTGGTTCCAGCGTACGGCACCCGCGCGCGGCGGGTAGGCTGAAATGGATGAGCGCGCCCACACCTGCCGACGTTCCGGTCCGCCGAATCGACCGCATCCTGGCATTCACCGCGCTGGGGCTGCTGGTCCTCGCGGTCGTCTGCTTCTTCACGATCATCATCGGCACGGCCGTCCACGCCGACCAGGCAGCGCCCCTGTGGCGTGTGCTGTTCTGGGTCACGGCCGCTGCGCCGATCCTCGGGTTCGGCTGCATCCTCGCGGTGCTCATCCTGAGCTTCGTGCGTCGGGGGCGGGCGAACCGGGCCCACGACCGAGCGCGCTGAGTGATCGACACCTCCGACGCACGGGCGCTGGCCACGCAGCTGGCGGGGCTGGACCCGCTCGAGCTCGCGCGGCTGCTGCACGCGCGCGGGGTGCCGGCGTCGGCGCCGTGGCGCGACTGCTTCGATGCGGCCGAGGCGCTGCTCGATCCCGCCTCGATCGATCGGGCGCTGGCGGGCCTTGCCCGCGCCGCCGTGTCGGCGCTGGATGCCGCGACCGCCGTGGACGCTCCCGTCGAGCCCGCGCAGCGCGCCGCGGCCGCCGCGCTCGGTCTCGTGCGCGCGGACGGCCAGGTGTTCGGCGCCGTGACGGCGCGCCTGCGCGCGCTGCTCGCGGTCGCGCCCGACGAGCCCGCCTCCTCCGACGTCCCGCCGGCCGCCGACGAGGCCCTGTCGGTGGCCACGGCCGAGCGCGCGGCGGCGGCCGTTCGGACCCTCACCGACCTCGTCGCCGGGGTCGCCGACCAGCCGCTCGCGGTCACCGGCACCGGCGCGGTGACCGCGATCGACCGGCGGCGGCTGATCGAGGCGCACATCGTCGCCGACGGCGCGGAGCTCGACGACCTGCTGCGTCTGGCCGTCGAGGCACGCCTGCTGACCCTCCTCGACCGCGAATGGCGCACCACCATGCAGGCCGAGGACTGGCTGCCCGCCGCGCTCCCCCGCCGCTGGTCTGCGGTGGCAACCGGGTGGCGGGACGCCCTGCCCCCGGCGCTGCGCACGCCCGAGGGCGGCTACCTGGCGCCGTCGCAATGGCTCGGTGCGATCCCGCTCGCCCCGCAGTGGCCGGTCCGCGCCGAGGGCATCCGCGCCTGTGCGGTGCGGTGGGGACTGTACGCGGCGGGCGACGACGGCGCGGAACCGTCCTGGACGGCTCCGCTGCGAGCGGGGGCCGCGCCCGATCTCGCCGCGCTGACGGCGCTGCTGCCCGCAGAGATCGACCGCATCTACCTGCAGGCCGATCTGACCGCGATTGCGCCCGGCCCGCTGCGCTCGGAGCTCGACCTGCGGTTGCGCACGATGGCGATCCGCGAGACGGCGGCCCAGGCATCCACCTATCGATTCACCGCGGCGTCGCTCGCCGCGGCCGTCGCCGGCGGCGAGGATGCCGCGTCCCTGCACGCGTTCCTCTCCGAGCTGTCGCTGACCGGCATCCCACAGCCGCTCGCGTATCTCATCGAGCAGACCGCCGCGCGGCACGGCCTGGTGCGTGTGGGCCAGGACGCCGAGACCGGTCGCACGCGTGTGACCAGCGCCGACGCCCGGCTGCTGCGCACGATCGCCGTCGACCAGGCGCTGCGTTCGATCGGCCTGGTCGAAGCCGGCGACGCCCTCACCTCGCGGGTCTCGCGCGACGCCGTGTTCTGGACGCTCGCCGACGCCCGCTATCCGGTGCTCGCCGTCGATGTGCGTGGCCGTCCCGAGCCGGTGCAGCGCCGCCGCGCCCCCGTGGAGCTGGCGGCCCGCACCGATCCGGCGACAGCACTGCTTCCGTTGGCCGAGACGCTACTCGCGCACAGCGCCGCCGACGCGGACGCGGCCTGGCTCACCCGTGAGCTCGACCAGGCTGTGCGCGCCCATGCCGACGTCGTGGTGACGGTGCAGATGCCCGACGGCAGCGAGCGCGAGTTCACGATGGAGGCGACGGGCCTGGGCGGCGGCCGCCTGCGCGGACGCGACCGCGCGGCCGACATCGAGCGCACCGTCCCGGTGGCGAGCATCGTCAGCGTCCGCCCGCGCTGAGCCTGCGCAGAGCGTGCTCCGGTAGAATTGTCCGTTATGTCTGACGGCCCCCTCATCGTCCAGAGCGACCGCACCGTGCTGCTCGAGGTCGCGCACCCGGATGCCGAGACCGCGCGCCACGAGCTGGCGATCTTCGCCGAGCTCGAGCGCGCTCCCGAGCACATCCACACCTACCGCATCACGCGCCTGGGGCTGTGGAACGCCCGCGCCGCCGGGCACGAGGCCGACGACATGCTTGCCACGCTCGAGCGCTGGTCGAAGTTCCCCGTTCCGCCGTCGGTGTCGCTCGACATGCGCGAGACGGTGAACCGCTACGGGCGGCTGGTGATCGAGCGCGACGACGTCGACGGCGCGAGCGCCCTGGTGCTGCGGTCGACGGATGCCGCGGTCCTGACCGAGGTGTCCAAGAACAAGCGGATCCAGCCGCTGCTGATCGGACACCCCTCCGCCGACACGTACGTCGTGGATGCGTGGGCGCGCGGAGCGATCAAGCAGGAGCTGCTGAAGATCGGCTGGCCCGCCGAAGACCTCGCCGGGTACACGCCTGGTACGCCGCACCCGATCGACCTGGTGGAGGGCGACTGGCATCTGCGGCCGTACCAGCACACCGCGGTGGACAAGTTCACCGACGGCGGCTCGGGCGTCGTGGTGCTTCCCTGCGGTGCGGGCAAGACGCTCGTGGGGGCCGGCGCGATGGCCGAGACCAAGACCACGACCCTGATCCTGGTCACCAACACGGTCAGCGCCCGGCAGTGGCGCGACGAACTGCTGCGGCGCACCACGCTGACCGAGGACGAGATCGGCGAGTATTCCGGGCAGATCAAGGAGATCAAGCCCGTCACGATCGCGACCTACCAGATCCTCACCGCGAAGCGGAAGGGCCAGTACGCCCATCTGGCCCTGCTGGACGCCCTGGACTGGGGCCTGATCGTGTACGACGAGGTGCACCTGCTGCCGGCGCCCGTGTTCAAGCTCACCGCCGACCTGCAGGCCCGACGACGGCTGGGCCTGACGGCGACGCTCGTGCGCGAGGACGGCCGCGAGGGCGACGTGTTCAGCCTCATCGGCCCGAAGCGCTTCGATGCGCCGTGGAAGGAGATCGAGTCGCAGGGCTTCATCTCGCCCGCCGTCTGCTACGAGGTGCGCGTCGACCTGCCCGAGGGCGACCGGCTGGAGTACGCGGCATCCGCCGACGACGACCGGTACCGGCTGGCGGCCACGGCCCCGGCCAAGATCGGGGTGGTCAAGGACCTCGTGGCCCGGCACGCCGGCGAGCGGATCCTCGTGATCGGGCAGTACCTCGACCAGATCGACATCCTCGCCGACGCCCTGAACGCCCCGAAGATCACCGGCGCGACCCCGGTGGACGAGCGCGAGCGGCTGTACCAGGCGTTCCGCGAGGGCGAGATCGAACTGCTGGTGGTCTCGAAGGTGGCGAACTTCTCGATCGACCTGCCCGAGGCATCCGTCGCCATCCAGGTGTCGGGGTCGTTCGGCTCGCGGCAGGAGGAGGCGCAGCGCCTCGGCCGCCTGCTGCGCCCGAAGCAGTCGGGGCACACCGCGAGCTTCTACACGCTCATCGCCCGCGACACCGTCGATCAGGACTTCGCGCAGAACCGGCAGCGGTTCCTGGCCGAGCAGGGCTACGCCTACACGATCCTCGACGCCGACCAGCTCGCCGCGGCCTGACGCCGACAGGTCGTTGCAGAGCCGCGCGCAGTGCGACCGAGACGGAGGGCCGGCACCCGACTGCTCGGGTACCGGCCCTCTCGCCTGGCGAGGACCTGCGCTCAGTCCGTCAGCGTGATCCGATCCAGCGGACCGGGGGTGTACGGGCTGACCGCGGTCAGGTGCTTCGCGAAGGCGTCGATGTCGAGGCCGCCGTAGTAGACGTCCGTCCCGTCGAGGAACGTCGGGAACCCGTCCCCGCCGCCGGCGAGGAAGTTGTTCGTCACCACGCGGTAGGTGGCGGCATCCTGCAGCGGCTCGCCGTTCAGCACGACGTCGCCGAGGGCCAGCGTCGACGCCGAGTACGAGTAGGTGAACTCCTTGTTGATCTGCAGCACCTTGTGCGACGCGGCGTTCGGCCCGCTCCACTGCTCGACCAGCAGCTGCTTGATCTGCGCGCCGGTGAGCGAGAGCGAGACCAGGTAGTTGTTGAACGGCTGCACCGTGAACGCGTCGTTGAACGTCACATCGCCGTCCGCGTCGTGGCCGAGGTCGGCACGGATGCCGCCGGGGTTCATGAACGCGATGACCGGTTCGTCGGTGGTGCCCGGCACCGTGCCGACGACGCTGTCGTCGGCCAGCTGCGCATCCGCGATCAGGTCGCCCAGCTGCGATTCGCCGGCATCGTCCTGCTTCTTGGTCACGTCGCCGGTGACCTGGCCGAGGACGCGGCCCGCGATCGGCGCCACGAGCTCCTTGTAGTGCGCGATCAGGGCCGTCTCGACGGGGTCGGGGGCCACGTCACGCGTGACGAGCATGTTCGCGCTCTTCACCGAGGTGCGCACGATGTCCTGCGTGCGCTTGTCGTAGGTCAGGGTGGTGTCGGTGAACAGGCGCCCAAACGACGACGCCGAGGTCACCATGCGGTCGTTGCCCGCCGGGTCCTTGATGTCGCACACGTACGGCTGGTGCGTGTGACCCGAGATCACCATGTCGATGGCCGGGTCGAGGTTCTTCGCGATCGGGATGATCGGGCTCGTCGGGTCCAGCTGCGCGCCGTTCGCGCACGCGGCGTCGTATGACGGGTTCACCGTGTACGACGTGCCCTCGTGGTACCACGTCTGCTGTCCGGGCGCGCCGCCCTGGTGGATCAGCACGACGATCGCATTCACGCCCTGCTCCTTGAGGACCGGCACGAGCGCGTTCGCCGTGGCCACCTCATCCTTGAATTCGAGGCCGGCGACACCGGCCGCCGTCACGATCGAGGGTGTGTCCTTCAGCGTCATGCCGATGAACCCGATCTTGGCGCCCTTGATGTTCTTGACCGTGTAGGCGGGCAGGATCGTGTTGTCCGTGCCCTGCTCGACCACGTTCGCGGCCAGGTAGTCGAAGCTCGCACCCGGGAAGGTGCCGTCGGGGCAGGAGTTCTGGTTGTTCGCGCCGTCGCCGTCGTCGATGCAGCCGCCGTCGGCCATGCGCTGCAGCTCTTTGTAGCCCTCGTCGAACTCGTGGTTGCCCACGGCCGAGGCGTCGAGCTTCAATGCGTTCATCGCGAGGATCGTGGGCTCGTCGTGGAACGCGCCCGACAGCAGCGGCGAGGCGCCGATGAGGTCGCCGGCGGCGACGGTGAGCGAGTAGGGGTGCCCCTTGCGCGCCTCGGCGAGATGCGTCGCCAGGTACTCGACGCCGCCCACGTTCTCGGTCACGTCGACGGCTTCGCCCTTGTCGTTCAGCGCATGGTCCACGACGAGCCGTCCGCTCGAGCCGCCCGGCGCCTCGAGGTTGCCGTGGAAGTCGTTGAACGACAGCAGCTGGATGTCCATCGTCGGGCCGTTCGGCGCCGGGTGGGGCTTGTTCGGCGCGGCCTGCGCGGGCGCGCTCATCGCCATCGCGACCGCCGCGGCCATGACGACCGCGGCCGCTCCCGCGAGCCGCTTCGGGGATTTCTTCAAGGGATTGACCACGGGTTCTCTCCGTTTCGGGTCCGCGGCGCCGACGGGTTGCGGGCACCGACGATGGGAAAGAACCTAGCGCACAGCGGCCGTTACCTGAAGAGTCCAGATGGCTTCGCCCAGAATCGGCTGAAAGAGTTCAGGCGCGGTTCGCGGCGGGTTCATCCGGCTCAGGCCGGACGCGCGTAGCGCAGGAACGCGAACCCCTCGTCGTCGTGCAGGACGTTGCGCAGCACGAGGCTGCGATCGGCCTCGCCGGCGCCGGCGACGATGCGCCCGGCGTTGCCTCCGACCACGCGCGGCGAGAGCGTGAGACACACCTCGTCGACGAGGTCCGCGTCCAGCAGCGAGCCGAACAGGTGCGGCCCGCCCTCGCACAGCAGCTGCGGCATCCCCTGTCCGGCGAGCCCGTCGACCATCGCCGCGAGGTCCACGGCGTCCTGCCCGCACACGAGCACGTCGGCGACCTCGCCGATCGCCGATCGCCGCGCGCCGTCGGCCGCGGCGCACGTGACCACCACCGGACGCGACGCGGCCTCGGCGAACACGGGGGCATCGGGGCTCAGGGCGAGCCGCCGGCTGATCACCACGAGCCGCGGCGCGTCGGCGAGGCCGTGCGCGCGCCGCCAGGCGAGATCCTCCTCCGCCGGCCGCACACCCCCGTACCCCTCGACCCGGACCGTGCCGGCGCCGACGAGGATCGCGTCGGCCATGGCGCGCAGCACTTCCATCAGCGCCCGGTCGGTCGCGCCCCCGAGCATGCCGCTGCGACCGCCCAGGGTCACCGCGCCGTCGACGCTGGCGACGAAGTTCATCCGCACCCGGGGCGCCGCCCGATCCTCCAGCGCATAGGCCCGAAGCAGCTCGTCCCGTTCGATCATGCGTCTCCCCGATCGGTCGCCTGCGTCAATCATTCCCCTCAGGACGCGTGTTGTGCAGTTCGTAGGCGGGTTCGCGCCAGCCGAGGATCGCCTCGATCATCCGCAGCGCGTCCACGGTCTCGCGCACGTTGTGCACGCGGAACAGCCGGGCCCCCTGCGTCGCGCAGAACACCGCCGCCGCCAGCGACCCCGAGAGCCGGTCGGTGCCGCCGCGGTCGAGGCTCTCGCCGATGAAGTCCTTGTTCGAGAGTGCGACGAGCATCGGCAGCCCGGTGCCGGCCAGCTCGCCCAGCCGTCGGGTCAGCTCGAGCGAGTGCCGCGTGTTCTTGTTCAGGTCATGGCCGGGGTCGACGATGATCCGTTCGCGCGGCACGCCGTGGGCGACGGCGCGGTCGACGCGCGCGCGCAAGAAGGCGGACACGTCGCCGATCACGTCGTCGTAGTGCGGCAGCGGGTGCTGCGTGCGCGGCTCGGCGAGGCTGTGCGCGATGACCAGGGTCGCCTGCGAGGCCGCCACGACATCGGCGATGGCCGGGTCGTGCACTCCGGTCGTGTCGTTGATGACGGCAGCCCCCGCCGCGATCGCCGCCCGGGCCACCTCGGGATGGAACGTGTCGACGCTGACCGGGCCGACCGCGGCCAGGGCCTGCACGACCGGCACGACCCGCTCGATCTCGTCGTCCACCGGCAGCGGCGGCCCGGGGGCGAACTTCACCCCGCCGACGTCGACGAGGTCGGCGCCCGCCTCGAACGCCGCGCGGCCCGAGGCGATCGCGGCGTCCAGGCCGAACGTCGCGCCGTTGTCGTAGAACGAGTCCGGCGTGCGGTTGACGATCGCCATCACCGCCAGGCGCCGCGAGAAGTCGATCTCGCGGTCGCCGATGCGCCGGATCGGATGCTCCAGTTCCGGCGCGACGATCACGCGGTGACCAGGTCGCCGAGCGGCACGTCGGGGTCGGCCAGCATCTCGAGGTCGACGTCGGCGGCCGAGGCGATGAGCTTCTGCACGTCCTCGTTCACGTCCCAGATGTTCACGTTCATGCCGCCGACCACACGCCGGCCCCGCACCCAGAACACGATGAACTCGCGGGCATCGACGTCGCCGCGGATCACCAGCTGCGCGTCCTTCATGAGCGACGGGTAGCCGCTGAGCTCCATGCCCAGGTCGAACTGGTCCGAGTAGAAGTACGGGATCATGTCGTGCTGCACGTCCTGGCCGAGCATCGCGCGGGCGGCGACCGGGCCGGAGTTGAGCGCGTTGGCCCAGTGCTCGCTGCGCACCCGCTCGCCGAGCACGGGGTGCATCGCGTTGGCGACGTCGCCGGCCGCGTACACGTCGGCGGCGCTCGTGCGCAGCGACGCGTCGGTGAGGATGCCGCGTTCCACGGCGATGCCCGCGGCTTCGGCGAGCTGCGTGTTGGGGATCGCGCCGACGCCGATCAGCACGAGGTCGGCGGGGACGGTCTGGCCGTCCACGACGACGCCGTCGGCGCGCCCGTCACCCGTGATCCGCTCGACGTTCACGGAGGTGCGCAGGTCGACCCCGTTCTCTTCGTGCATGCGGCGGAACACGCCGCCCATGTCTTCGCCGAGCGCGATCGCCAGCGGCACCGGGTCGCGCTCGAGGATCGTGACGTCGTTGCCCAGCTGCTTGGCGGCCGCGGCGACCTCCATGCCGATCCAGCCCGATCCGATCAGCACGAGCTTCTTGCCGCCGGCCGACAGCTCGGCCTTCAGCGCATCCGAGTCGGCAAGCCGACGCAGCATGTGCACGCCGGCGAGGTCGTGACCCGGGATCGGCAGCTGCCGTGGCGAGGAGCCGGTGGCCAGCAGCAGCTTGTCGTAGCCGAGCGTCGTGCCGTCCGAGAGCGTGACGGTGTGCGCCTCGGGGTCGATCGCGGTCGCGCTCGTGCCCTGCCGCACGTCGATGCGCTGCTCGCGATACCAGTCGTCGGGGTGCAGGATGACGGCATCCAGCCCCTCGTCGCCCTTCAGATACCCCTTCGACAGCGGCGGGCGCTGGTACGGGGTGTGCGGCTCGTCGGCGATCACGGTGATCTCGCCCTCGTAGCCCTCTTCACGCAGTGTCTGCGCGGCCGTGCCTGCGGCCAGGCCGCCGCCGACGATGACCATTCCTGCCATTTCTCCTCCTGTGGGTGTTTCCGTCTGTGATGTCCTCGTCGGCGATGTCTGCGTCGGCGATGTCTGCGTCGGCGATGTCTGCGTCGGCGATGTCTGCGTCGGCGATGTCTCAGTGCGGCCGCGGCGCGAACTGTGCGCGCAGGCTCTCATCATCACGGACAGCACCGCGGAATGCACGGGTGACCGTCGTCGAACCGGTCGAGCGCGCACCGCGCAGCGACATGCACATGTGCTCGGCCTCGAGCACGACGCCGACGCCGCGCGGGGCGAGGCAGGCGTCGAGGTGATCGGCGATCTGGGTGGTCAGCGTCTCCTGCACCTGCAGGTCGTGGGCGAACAGCTCGACGACGCGGGCGAGCTTCGACAGGCCCACGATGCGCTCGCCGGGCAGGTACCCGACGTGGGCGACGCCGCGGAAGGGCAGCAGGTGGTGCGCGCACAGCGAGACGAACGGGATGTCGCGCACCAGCACCAGGTCGTCGTAACCGTCGTCGTTCGGGAACGTCGTCATCGCGAACGGCTCGGTCGAGGTCAGCTCATGCAGGCTGGCGACGACGCGGCGCGGGGTGTCGGCCAGGTTCGGGTCGTCGAGGTCACGCCCGAGGGCGCGCAGAAGGTCGGCGACGGCGGACTCGGCCGCCACGACATCCACCGGGGATGGGGTGGATGCCGCTTCCACCGCCGTGAGCGACACCTGTGCTGCGATCGACATGAACGCCCCTCCTCGCCGGCACCGTGTCGGCTCGTGATTCCGACGCTACGACCCGCGAATTCTTTTGTCAAGATTCACTGTTTTAGATGTACACTGACGGCATGGGCATCATCGCCGACAACCGCGCCGCGGCCATCGCCGCCCTGGCCGATCCTGTGCGACGCCGAGTGTACGACCTCGTCGCGAGCACCACGGATCCGATCGGGCGCGACGAGATCGCGACGCGGTCGGGGCTGCCGCGTTCGACGGCGGCGTTCCATCTCGACCGGCTGGTCGAAGCCGGCGTGCTGACCACGGAGTACCGGCGGCTGTCGGGCCGCTCCGGCCCTGGCGCCGGGCGGCCGGCCAAGCTGTACCGCACGACCGCGTCCGAGATGGTGGGCTCGGTCCCCGAACGGCACTACGAGCTGGCCGGCGAGCTGCTGGCGGCCGCGGCCGAGCGCGCCGACCGCGACGGCATCCCGATGCGCGAGGCCGTCACCGCGCAGGCCCGCAACCTCGGAGCGGCCGTCGCCGAAGACCACCCGAGCCTCGAAGCGGCTCTGGACGCATGCGGCTACGACCCCGTCGCCGACGAGAGCGGAACCGTGCGACTGTGCAACTGCCCGTTCCACACTCTCGCCGACCGGCACACCGACCTGATCTGCGGCGCGAACCTGGCGCTGGTGGGCGGCATGGTCGAGGCCACTGGCGATCCCCGCACCGCACGGCTGGTGCCCCGGGCCGGGCACTGCTGCGTCGAAGTCGCCGCCGCCGGCAAGGGCGCCGGCGCGCGGCGCAAATCGACGACCTGACCGCGACATCCCCCAGAACACAGCGCTGTTCACCATAATGGGCACATGACCGCACCGCGCATTCTTGTCGTCGACGACGAACCGAACATCCGCGATCTGCTGATTACGAGCCTCAGATTCGCAGGCTTCCAGGTGCGTGCCGTCGCCAACGGCGCGCAGACCATCTCCGCCGTCCTCGAAGAGGAGCCCGATCTCATCATCCTCGATGTGATGCTCCCCGACATGAACGGCTTCAGCGTCACCAAGCGGCTGCGCGGTGCGGGCTACACCGCCCCGATCCTCTTCCTCACCGCCAAGGACGAGACCGAAGACAAGATCGAGGGCCTGAACGCGGGCGGCGACGACTACGTCACCAAGCCCTTCAGCCTCGACGAGATCGTCGCCCGCATCCAGGCGATCCTGCGCCGCACGATGCAGACCGACGAGGAGTCGGTCATCCGCACCGGCGAGCTGACGATGGATCAGGACACCCACGACGTGTTCGTCGGCGACGCTCAGATCGACCTGAGCCCGACCGAGTTCAAACTGCTGCGGTACCTGATGCTCAACCCCAACCGCGTGCTGAGCAAGGCCCAGATCCTCGACCACGTCTGGGAGTACGACTTCAACGGCGACGCCGGCATCGTCGAGAGCTACATCTCGTACCTGCGCCGCAAGATCGACCCGCATGCCTCCGAGTCGCTCATCCAGACCAAGCGCGGCTTCGGGTACATGCTCAAGGCCGGCAAGTCCTCCTGACCGGCACGGTCGTGGCCACGGAGCCGGATGCGGTCACCGGCTGGTGGCGCAGCCTCAGCCTGCGTGCGAAGGTGACCGGCGTCACCGTCGCAGTGCTGATGATCGGCCTGATCACGGTCGGCGCGGGCACCCTGGTCTTCCTGCGCAACGCGCTGGACGCGAACCTCGACACCCAGGTGCAGCAGCTCGCGGTCGCCGACGTCGGCACCAGCGTGTTCGACATCACGATCGACAGCGCCGACGGGGATGTGACGTTCACACCCAACCCGTCAGCGAACCTGCAGTTCTCCGGCTACTTCGTCGCGGTCTACGCGGCCGACGGCCGGCGTTTGGCGACCACCGGTCCCGAGACGCAGAACGGCCCGGTCTTCCCCGCGAAGATCACGACGCAGGACCAGCTGATCCGCGGGACGGCGCCGTTCACGATCGAGGGCGCCGCGGGGCCCGACTACCGGGCGAGCGTGGGGCCGCTGCAGGTGGGCAACCGCAGCGCCGTGTTCACCCAGCTGGTCGCGCTGCCCACCGCATCGGTGAACCGGATCATCGGCACGTTCCTGGGTATCTACAGCGTCTTCGCGATCCTCACCGTCATCGTCGGGGCGCTGGTGACGCGGTGGCTGGTGACCCTCGCGTTCCGCAGCCTCGGCCAAGTCGAGACGACCGCGATGTCGATCGCCGCGGGCGACTTCAGCCAGCGCATGACCGGCGTCGAGCCCGAGCACACCGAGGTCGGGCGGTTGAAGATCGCGATCAACGCGATGCTCGGGCGTCTGGACGCCGCCCTTGGGCAGCGCGATGCCGCGGTGCGGCAGATGCGCCGGTTCGTCGGCGACGCCAGCCACGAGCTGCGCACCCCGCTGGTGACCGTCCGCGGCTACGCCGAGCTGTATCGGATGGGCGCGATCCGCGGCGACGAGGACGTCGCCGTCGCCTTCGACCGGATCGAGAAGGAGGCGATACGGATGGGCGCGCTGGTCGAGGACCTCCTGGCGCTGACCCGTCTGGACGAGCGGCAGGAGGCGGTGCCGATCGTCCCCGTCGACCTGCGCCCGATCGTGCGCGATGCGGCGATGGACGTGCGGGCGGCCGCTCCTGGACGGCCGGTCGGCCTCGAGGACACGACGACCGGCGCCCAGCCGATCGTCCCGCTCACCCTGACCCTGGAGCCGGGCGCGCCCAGCGCACGGCGCAAGGCCGCCCCGACCGCCGGCAGGCCCGGCGGCGCCCGCGGTCTGCTGAGACGCCGGCCGCGCACGCCGGCCACCTCCGAGATCGAAGCCGCTCCTGCGCCCACCGAGCCGATCGCGGTGGCCGTGGCCCCCGAGCCCATCGTGCTCGGCGACGAGAACCGCATCCGGCAGGTCGTGGCCAACCTCCTCGCCAACGCGCGCCGGTACACCGCCGAGGACTCCCGCATCGATCTGTCGGTGGGAGTGGATGCCGCAGCCGGCACCGGCTGGATCTCGGTGGCCGATCACGGCGAGGGCATCCCCGAGCAGCTCCGCGACCAGATCTTCCAGCGGTTCTGGCGCGCCGACACCTCCCGCACCCGCGAGACCGGCGGCTCCGGCCTGGGCCTGTCGATCGTCGCGTCCATCGTGCAGGTCCTGCGCGGTTCGGTGACTGTGACCGAGACGCCCGGCGGCGGGGCGACGTTCCGCATCGCTTTCCCGCTGGCCGACACCACCGGGGCGGACACCAGGGCGATCGGCACCGCGCACTGACGCACCTCCTCCCCAGCAGGGCCGAGCGCGCGAGTTGTCCACATTCCGCCGTCGAGCGTCCCGCCGCTGTGGCCCCGGCGCCTAGCGTGGTCGCACGCAGACACGAAGGGAGCCTCCTCATGGCCGTCTATTCCGTCGACAGCGACGCGGTCCTCGGCGCGACCGCCGCCGTGCGCGGCACGATCGACCGGGTCCAGGGCGAGACGCAGGCCATGCTCGCCCAGCTCACGCAGCTGCAGTCCTCGTGGACGGGGTCGGCCTCGGCGGCCTTCGCCGGCGTGGTCGACCAGTGGCGCGCGACGCAGGCGCAGGTCGAGGCGAGCCTGGCCGCCATCAACCATGCGCTCACCGCCGCCGGGCAGCAGTACGCCGACGCCGAGCAGTTCAGCGCGGGCCTGTTCCGCTGACGCCGGCCGCGAAGGACGAAGCGCCCCTCCCGGAGGAGGGGCGCTTCGTTCGGTGACTCAGAAGTCCATACCACCGGTCGGGTCGGCCGGAGCCGCCGCAGCCTTCTCGGGCTTGTCGGCGACGACCGCCTCGGTCGTCAGGAACAGGCCCGCGATCGATGCCGCGTTCTGCAGCGCCGAGCGGGTGACCTTGGTCGGGTCGATGATGCCCTGCGCGAACAGGTCGCCGTACTCGCCGGTCGCGGCGTTCAGGCCGTGCCCCGAGGGCAGGCCCGACACCTTGTGCGCCACGACGCCCGGCTCCAGACCCGCGTTGGCGGCGATCTGCTTGAGCGGGGCCTCGATGGCGACCTTGACGATGTTCGCACCGGTCGCCTCGTCGCCCTCGAGGCTCAGCGCCTCGAAGGCCTTCTCGCCGGCCTGGATGAGCGCGACACCGCCACCGGCGACGACGCCCTCCTCGACGGCCGCCTTCGCGTTGCGGACGGCGTCCTCGATGCGGTGCTTGCGCTCCTTGAGCTCGACCTCGGTGGCCGCACCCGCCTTGATGACGGCCACGCCGCCGGCGAGCTTGGCGAGGCGCTCCTGCAGCTTCTCGCGGTCGTAGTCGCTGTCGGTGTTCTCGATCTCACGACGGATCTGCGTGACGCGACCCTCGATCTGAGCGGCCTCGCCGGCACCCTCGACGATCGTGGTCTCGTCCTTGGTGACGATGACCTTGCGCGCACGGCCCAGCAGGTCGAGGGTGGCGTTCTCGAGCTTGAGACCGACCTCCTCGGTGATGACCTGGCCACCGGTGAGGATGGCGATGTCCTGCAGCTGCGCCTTGCGGCGGTCGCCGAAGCCCGGGGCCTTGACGGCGACGGACTTGAAGATGCCGCGGATCTTGTTCAGCACCAGCGTGGCCAGCGCCTCGCCCTCGACGTCCTCGGCGATGATGACGAGCTCCTTGCCGTCCTGGATCACCTTGTCGACGACGGGCAGCAGGTCCTTGATGTTGCCGATCTTCTGGTTCGCGATGAGGATGTACGGGTCCTCGAACACCGCCTCCTGGCGGTCGGGGTCCGTGACGAAGTAGGGGTTGATGAAGCCCTTGTCGAAGCGCATGCCCTCGGTGAGCTCGAGCTCGGTGCCGAACGTCTGCGACTCCTCGACGGTGACCACGCCCTCCTTGCCGACCTTGTCGATCGCCTCGGCGATCAGGTCGCCGATGGTGGGGTCGGCGGCGGAGATCGACGCGGTCGCGGCGATCTGCTCCTTCGACTCGACCTCCTTGGCCGATGCGTGCAGCTGCTCGATGACGGCCGCGACGGCCTTCTCGATGCCGCGCTTGAGCGAGATCGGGTCGGCGCCGGCGGCGACGTTGCGCAGCCCTTCGCGCACGAGCGCCTGGGCGAGCACCGTGGCGGTGGTCGTGCCGTCACCTGCGACGTCGTCGGTCTTCTTGGCGACCTCCTTGACCAGCTCGGCGCCGATCTTCTCGTACGGGTCGTCGAGCTCGATCTCCTTGGCGATCGACACGCCGTCGTTCGTGATGGTGGGGGCGCCCCACTTCTTCTCGAGCACGACGTTGCGACCGCGGGGGCCGAGGGTCACCTTGACGGCGTCGGCCAGCGTGTTCAGGCCGCGCTCGAGACCGCGGCGGGCCTCCTCGTCGAAAGCGATGATCTTTGCCATGTGTGTGTCGTCCCTCCCGGACGTTGGCTGACGGTCTTTAGCACTCACTCAATGCGAGTGCTAATCCATTCTGGCACTCGCCCCTGTCGAGTGCAAGCCGCCCGGAACGGCTACGGCGTGGTCGACGGCGAGGGCGACGCGACGCGATCGGTGCCCAGCACGACGGCCAGCTGCTTCGCCTTGGGGTCGTCCGTCGGCTGGTACTTATCGCTCTGCGCGGTCACCGCGCCGCCGATCACGTCGGCCAGCCCCTTGGCCGCCGCCGCGTCCGCGGGCGCGGCGTAGTAGATCGTGGTGGTCGGGTACGTCGAACCGGCCTCGCCGGGCGAGACCTTGGCCGCGGACCAGCCGGCGTGCACCACGACGTCCTTCTCGCGCGTGGCCACCCCCGGCTGCCCGGTGGCGTTCAGGATCAGCACCGAGTACGACGTGTCGACGACGGGGGTGATCGTGGGGGCGGCCGTCGGCGGCACCGCATCGGGTGCGCCGTGCAGGCGGTCGGTCACGATCAGGGTCCCGAGCACGCCCAGCCCGATGAGCACGACGGTCGCCACGACCGCCCAGGCGAACACGACGCCGCCGCGCAGGTGCGGGTTCTCGGCGCGGTGCGCACCGACCCGATCGGCGTCAGCCGGCACGTCGTCGAAGCTGTCGTGCGGAAAGCTCTCGGTCGGCACCACTGCATGCTACCCGTCGGCGTTCAGTGCATGCTGCCGACGTGCGGCATGGATCAGGCCACGCCCGAGACGCGGGCGATCCGGGCGCGCTGCCGTTCGTCGCGGCGACGTCGCAGACGGCCGACCAGCAGTGGGTCATACTCCAGTGCGTCGGTCGTGTCGATGAGGCGGCCGAGCAGCTGGTAGTACCGGGCGGGGGCGAGGTCGAGCTCGGCGCGGATCGCTTCTTCCTTCGCGCCGACGTGGCGGGTCCAGCCGGCCTCGAAGTCGAGGATCACGCGGTCGCTGTCGTTCAGAGGCACGTCCCCACGCTAACCCCGCGACGCCACGGCGGCGGGGCGCCACTCCAGATCGTCGCCGATCGGCTGCACGATCGCGCCGAGCGGGTCGACCGCCGCGACGACGGCGCCGTCCAGGGCGAGCGCGAAGGATCCGTTCGGCCACGCTCCAGCGTCGGGGGTGGGATGCCACTGCCCGCGCAGACCGGAGTGCAGGGCCGCGGCATCCATCGTGATCCAACGGCCGGCCGCACGGGCAGCGGCGACGATGCGCTCGCGGGGCTCTCGGGGCACGTGCACGAGCACACCCGGCGTGGTCACGACGAGGGTCGCGCCGGCGGGGGCCTGCGCGGCCAGGTGCGTCAGCGCGTCGGCAGCGTCGGCCGCCACCAGCCGGGGCGGATCGGCGGCCGCGATGTCGAGGGCCGCCTCGATGCGCGCGGCGCGCCCGTGCTCCCCCGGCCACACCAGCCCGGTCAGCCATGCCCGGTCGGCCCCGTCGCGTGCGTCGCGCGGCTGCAGGTCGATGCCGGCGCGCCAGACCACCTCGGGCAGCCGGAGCCCCGGCTGCCACGGTCCGCGCCAGCGTGCGCGCAGCACCACGGAGCTCACGCCGTCGGCCGGATCGAGGGCGTGCACCGCCCGCTCGTCGTCGTACCGGTACGAGTAGCGGTCCGGATACAGGCACAGTCCCGCGCTCGCGCCGACCTCGAGCAGCGCGACCGGACCGTCGATGCGGCTGAGCGCGAGCAGCAGCGCCGCGCACCGCAGCGGCTCGTTGGTCTGCACGCCGCGCTGGCCGCATTCGGCGACCACCGCGTCGGCGTGCGCGGCCAGCCACGCGCTCCACGCGTCCGCGTCGACCAGTCCGCAGCCGAGCATCCGGGCGACGGCGAACACGAGCGGCGGCTGCCGGTGGGCGGGGGCGATCCGCGCGAGCACCGCCGCCGCCCCGACGTCGTCGGCCACGCGCTGCGCCCACTGCGCATACAGCGGCGAGCGTCGCGGAGCTTCGTCACGGGCGAATCGCGCGTAGCGCGCACGTACGGCGTCGACCTCGTCGGGGTCCAGAGCTGCGCGGTCCACGGCATCCATTCTTCCCAACCCGGAACACGCGCGCCGGATGTCGGGTTGAATGGAGACGGAGGACCCGATGACCTACACCGTGAACAAGACCGACGACCAGTG
Organism: Microbacterium sp. W1-4-2; assembly: GCF_058349885.2. NCBI lineage: Bacteria > Bacillati > Actinomycetota > Actinomycetes > Micrococcales > Microbacteriaceae > Microbacterium > Microbacterium sp. W1-4-2. The sequence goes on from NZ_JBYRJC020000003.1 coordinate 99,579, forward strand.
GCGCGACCAGCTGGACCCGCAGCAGTATGCCGTGCTGCGCGAGGCGGCCACGGAGCGCCCGTGGACCGGCGAGCTGCTCGACGAGCACCGCGCCGGCCTGTACACCTGCGCCGCGTGCGGCGCCGAGCTGTTCCGCAGCGGGACGAAGTTCGAGTCGCACTGCGGATGGCCGAGCTTCTACGAGTCGATCCGGCCCGAGGCCGTGCAGCTGCTGGAGGACAAGACGCTGGGTATGGAGCGCACCGAGGTGCGCTGCGCCGCCTGCGGTTCGCACCTGGGGCATGTGTTCCCGGACGGGTTCGGCACCCCCACCGGCGACCGGTACTGCATGAACTCGATCTCACTGTCGTTCAGCCCCGAAGAGGCCGAGTGAGCGCATTCGACGCGGTCCGGGCGCGCCGTTCCTGGTCGAAGGTGACGGATGCCGCGCCCACCCACGACGAACTGCTGCCGCTGGTGGCGGCCGCGGGGCGGGTGGCCGACCACTCCTCGCTGCGACCGTGGCGGCTCATCGAGCTGCGCGGCGCCGATCGTGAGGTGCTCGGCCGCGCCATCAACAAGGCGAACGGCGAGAAGGGCGTCTCGTCCAAGCCGCTGCGGGCCCCGCTGCTGCTCGCGGTGGTGGCCAGCTTCCGCCCGAGCGAGAAGGTGCCGCGCTGGGAGCAGGCCGCCGTGGCCGCCGGCGTCGCCCACACGCTGAGCCTGCTGCTGGACGAGGCCGGCTGGGGCGTGATGTGGCGCACGGGCCACTACACGCGCAGCACGCCGGTCACCAAGGCGCACGACCTGCGCGACAACGAGAAGCTGCTCGGCTGGCTGTACGTGGGCGGCAAGCCCGAGGGGAAGTCCGACGGCAAGCGCAAGGAGCTCGACGCCGAGCGGTTCCTGTCGCCGCTGACCGAGCCCTGATCCCAGCCCTCGAGGCGAGTGCTGCATCCCGCGCCCGTGCACAACGGCGGAGATTTGCGACGACACGCCGGGCGGGATGCCGGGGCCACAGGGTGTTGCGCACAATCCCCGCGGTTGTGCACAGAATCGGCGGTTGACGACCTCAGCGCGCGGCCAGCAGCGCCTGCGCGGCCTCGTTCTTGGCCTTCATGTCGATCCAGGCCTCCTCGGCGGCAACGCGCGCGCCGTCGCCGGCGGCGAGGTCGATGAGATCGAGATCGCGCAGGCCGCTCGCAGCCTGCCCGACCAATTCCCACGCCGTGTGCACGAACGCTGCGAGCTGGGCGAGCTCGGCCAGATCGCGCACGAGTCCGAGCGGGCCGGGTCGCGTGCCCGCGAAGTCGGGCGGCGCGAGTTCGGCGAGGTCGTCGGCCGACGGGTACCGCTCGTCGGCGATCGCGGCCAGTTCGTCGGCGCGCGCGTGCGCGTCGCGCGCGAAGGCGGCGCACGGGTAGGCGACGTCGGCCACCGACGCGTGGGCGGTGCCGACGGCGCGATAGGCCTCCGACAGGATGCGCTCGGCCCGCACCAGCAGGGCCAGATACCGCGGGAACTGCATGATCACACCTGCCCATCGGCCCGCGCCGAGGCGGTGCCCAGCGGTGCGGGTGCGGGGCCGTCGCCGTCGCGCACCTTTTCGAGCCGGACGGCCGCGACCTTGAACTCGGGCTGTTTGGAGACCGGGTCCCAGGCGGTGAGAGTGAGCTCGTTGGCGGCGCTGAGCGGGTCGCTGCCGTAGTGCCAGGGCGCGAACACGACGCCCTCGCGCACGTTCGAGACCCGGGCGGGGGCCTCGATCACGCCACGTCGCGAGGTGACGCGGACGATGTCTCCCTCGCGGATGCCGCGGGCTGCGGCATCCGTCTGCGACACCTCGACCCACATCGACGGCGCCGCGTCCTGCAGCGGCTGTGCGCGCATGGTCTTGGTGCGGGTGTGGAAGTGGTAGACGGTGCGGCCGGTGGTCAGCCGCAGCGGGTACTCGTCGTCGGGTGTCTCGTACGCCGGCTGGTACGGCGCGGTCTTCAGCACCGCCCGGCCGTCGGGATGGTCGGCGAGGTAGGCGGTGCGGCTCACCGGCGTGCCGGTGACGAGGTCGTGCCCGTGCGTCTCGCAGTAATCGGGATGCGTCGCGAACCGCCCGTCGCCGTACAGCCGCTCGGTGCCCTCGGGGGCCGCCACGGTCACCGGCCACTGGATGCCGCCGCGCTCGTGCAGCATGTCGTAGGTCAGCCCGGAGTAGTCGCACGGACGGCCGGCGCTGCACGCCTTCCAGCCCTCGAACGCGTCCTCGGGGGTGTCCCAGGCCGGCAGCGGGCGACCGTCCCGGTCAGCGAGGCCCAGACGGCGGGCGTAGTCGATCCAGATGTCAAGGTCGCTCCGGGCCCCACCGGGCGGGTCGACCGCCTTCTCCTGCAGATGCACGGTGCGGTCCACGTTGGTATAGGTGCCGGTCTTCTCGGCCCACAGCGCCGACGGCAGCACCACATCGGCCAGTCGCGCCGTCTCGGTCAGGTATCCGTCCGAGACCACCACGAAGCACTGCTCCCCCGCCAGGGTCGCGCGGATGCGCCCGAGGTCGGGCATCGACACCGCCGGATTCGTGCCGGCGATCCACAGGAACCCGATCGACCCCTCCTGCGCGTATCGGAACATCGTCATCGCATCCGTCGGCGGCGTCCAGTGCGGGATCACCAGCCGGTCCACGTTCCACAGCGCCGCGAGCTCGTCGACGTGCGCCGGGTTCGACCAGTTGCGGAACCCGGGCAGGGCCGCCCCGCACCCCGCCTCGCGGTTGTTCTCGGCCGACGGCTGCCCGTTCATCTGCAGGACGCCCGCCCCCGGCCGGCCGATCATCCCGCGCAGCAGGTGCAGATTGTTGACCTGACACGAGGCCGCCGTGGCCTGATGCGACTGGTAGAACCCCATCGAACAGGTCGACACGATCCGCTCGCCGGTCGCGAAGATCTCCGCCGCACGCCGGATGTCGGATGCCTCGACCCCGCAGATCTCCGCAGCCCACTCCGGCGTCGCATCCGCGGTCAGCCGCGCCAGCTCGTCGAAGCCGATCGTGTGCGCGTCGACGTAGTCCCGGTCCACCGCCCCGGCCGCGATCAGCTCATGGACCAGCGCGTTCATCAAGGCGAGGTTCGTGCCGTTGCGGATCGGCAGATGCACCGTCGCCCGCTCGGCGACCTTCGTGCGCCGCGGATCCACGCATACCAGCCGTGGCGGGTTCGGCCCGTCCAGCCGATCGAGCATCCGCGCCCACAGCACCGTCTGCGTCTCGGCCACGTTGTGCCCGAACAGGAACAGGGTGTCGCAGTGATCGATGTCGGTGTACGAGCCGGGCTGGCCGTCCGTGCCGAACGACTCCTGGAACGCGGCCGACGCCGTCGCCGTGCACAGGCGCGTGTTCCCGTCCATGTGCGGGGTGCCGATCCCCGCCTTCCCGACCACCGCGAGCGTGTAATACTCCTCGATCATCAGCTGCCCGGACGTGTAGAACCCGTGCGACAGCGGTCCGCGCTCCCGCAGCAGCGCCGCCGACCGCGAGGCGACAGCCGTCATCGCCGTGTCCCAGTCCGTCTCCACCAGCTCGCCGTCGCGGCGGATCAGCGGCGTCGTGAGCCGGTCGTGCTGCTCGCCCCGCCATCCGTACAGCCCCTTCGGGCCGAGCCGCCCGTGGTTCACCCGGTCCTCGGCACGGCCGCGGATGCCCACCATCCGCCCGCCGGCGACAGCCACCTCCACACCGCAGCCGTTGCTGCACAGCAGGCACGCACCGCGCACCCACCGCTCGACATCCGCCTCGGAGACGCCCTCGACCAGATGCTGATCGACCCGCGCCGGCCACGCCTCCCCCGCCGCGAACGGGGTGCGCGCACCCCAGATATCGCTGATCCGATCGACGCTCGTCATGTTCGCCGCCCCTCGTCCGGGGCGTGGTGCCGCAGCCAGGTCGCCGCCGCGCGCTTCCCCGTCTCTGTCTACTCGCGACGCGGACGACGGTCAACGCCTGCGCGCCAGGACGGCCTTGCCATCGGGCACAGTCGTCATCGGGCACAGTCGTCATCGGACATAAGGAGCCGGATTATCATGTCGCCGATGCGACCGCTGCACGACCCCGCGTTCGGCGACCGGCGGACTGCCGGCCGTGCGCCGCGGCGCACGCGTGAGGCGCAGAAGACCGGGGTGCGGCGATGACCGGAGGCACCGTCGCCTTCGCGTTCGTGCTCGGCATGGTCGCGCTGCTCAATCCCTGCGGATTCCCGCTGCTTCCCGTCTATCTCGCCGCTTTCGTGGACGGCGGCCGTACCCGCGGGGTCGCGCGCGTCGGCGCGGGCGTGCGCGCCGGACTCGCGCTCACGGCCGGGTTCATGACGGTGTTCTCGGCCGCCGCGGTCCTCGCGGGCTCGCTCCATGCCGTCATGCTGTCGGTCGCCCCATGGCTGATGATCGTCGTCGCGGTCGCGATCATCGGTCTGGGCGCCCTGGCGGTGGGCGGCCGCTCCGTCTCGCTGCACGCGGCACCGGGTTTCCGGGGCGGCCCCGGCTTCGTGCCGATGGCCGGATTCGGCGTGGCGTATGCGGTGGGCTCGCTCAGCTGCTCGCTGCCCGTCTTCGTCGCGGCGATCAGCGGCGCGCTGGCGACGGGATCGGGCGTGATCACCGCCGCCGTGGTGGTCGCGTACGGGTTGGGCATGGGACTGCTCGCGACGGTGCTCGCCCTGATCGTGTCCTTCACCGGCTCGCTCTCGGTCGGCCGCCTGCGCCGGTTCGCGGCGGCAATGCCGCGTATCGCCGGAGCCGTATGCATCGCGATCGGCGCGTATCTCGTGGGGTACTGGATCGGCCAGATCGGCGGCCCGGACCTCGTCGCACCCGTCACGCGTGCTCTCGACACCGTCCAGGCGCTCCTCGTGACGGCGATCGAGGACGCGTGGCTGCCGATCGGCGCAGGCCTCGCGCTGACCGTGCTCGTCGTGCTGGTCGCGGCGGCCCGCCGGGGCCGCACCGTCGTGGCCCCGGCATCCCCCCACAGCCATCGACGAGAGGACACCTGATGCCGCGCGAGCAGAAGCAGCCGCAGCGCCCCTGGGAGCGGACCTGGGTGCTGTGGGTCTCGTCTGCGGCGCTGCTCGTGGTGGTCGCCGCGCTCATCGTCGTGGGCGTCGGGGGCATTGGCGGCGCCGCGCCGCCGCCGGCGGCGGACGCGCTGCCGGCGGGGATGAACCAGGCGACCGCCGACCTTCTCGGGGTCGCACCCGTCGCCAGCGCACCCGTCGCGGCCCCGCCGTACCGGCTCACGGACCAGGACGGGCACGTCGTCGATTCGTCGGCGCTGAGCGGAAAAGTGGTCGTGCTCACCTTCAACGACGACAAATGCACCGACCTGTGCGCGATGCTCGCGTCGGACATCGTCGCCGCCGACCACGACCTCTCGGCCCCGGCCCGGGCGAGGATCGCGTTCGTCTCGATCAACGCGAACCCGTATTACCCGAAGCCGTCCGATGTGAAGGCGTGGTCGCAGCAACACGGACTGGACGCGCTGCCGAACTGGGAGTACCTGACCGGCACGTCCGCACAGCTGGCGGCCGCCGCCCGCGCGTACGGTGTGCCGATCGAGCGCGATCCGGCCACCCGCACGGTCTCGCACGGCAGCCAGATCTTCGTCATCGGGCCGAAGGGGCGGATCGTCGAGCAGGCCGCGTTCGGCACCGAATCCGCCGACACCGCACCGTTCGCGCACGGGCTCGCGACACTCGCCGACGACGCGCTGCCCACCTCGCAGCGCGGCGATGTCGCGGGCGCGAATCTGGCCGGCGCCATCGCGGGCGGCACGGGCATCGGCGACACCCCGGCCGCGGTGACCGGCCCGGCCCTCGCAGGCACCGCGCAGCTCAGCAGCGCCGACGCGCGGGGACGATACGCGGTCGTCGACTTCTGGTCGTCGACGTGCGCGGCCTGCGCCGTTCAGCTGCAGGGCGACCAGGCAGAGGCGCGCCGCGTCGGCGATGCCGTCGCCTTCCTCGGGGTCGACGTCGGCGACGACGCCGCCGCGGGGCGCGCCGCGACCGCACGCGCACATCTGGCCCTTCCCACCCTGCGCGATCCGCGGGGGCTGCAGGCCGCTCGCTTCCGCGTCAGCGAACTGCCCTACACGATCGTGCTGTCACCGACCGGGAAGGTGCTGCTGCGGCATCCCGGACTGTTCACCGCGGACGAGCTCGACTACGTGCTCCACGGCCTGGACGCATCGCTGCCCGGCGCGCATCCGTGACCGGGTGCCGACGTACGTCGGTCATTCCTCGACGGTGACGGCGCGTGCGACGACATATGCCTGCACGGCCACCCCGACGAGGAAGGTCGTCGTCCCGGCGATACCGGTGAGCAGCCAGGCGAGCGGCACCAGCGGCACGGCCGACACGAGCCAGCACACCCCGGTCGCCAGGAACAGCGTCGCGAGGTTGCCGGTCGCGACCAGATAGGGGTGGGCGATCACGCGGCGCTCCACCGCCGGACGGTTGCCGTGCCGGTGGTGGGCGATCCGGCCCACCACGACGTACGCGCCGCACGCCCCGGCGAGCATCAGCATGACCGACAGCACGTCCGGAAGTCCGTGATGCTCCACCGTCACCATGGTCGTGCACCAGATGAGCAGCGTGTAGGTGTGCGGGATCGCGACGGTCTCGGTGACTTCGTGGATGAGTCGTCCGTAGGGGGTGCGCGGCCGCGAGGAGGTCATGGCCCCCAGCCTGCCACTGCCCGCCGCGCGATCACGCGCGGACCCTGCCTTCAGCACATCGCGCGCAGCACCCGCACGGCATCTTCGACGTGCAGACGCAACCGGGAGGGAACACTCAGCCCACCCCACGCATGGCGTGCTTAGACTCGGCCGTATGGGCACGGTCAGGTTCACTCGCCGTTGGATTCCCGCCATCGTCGCACCGGTGGTGGTGGCCGCCGGCGCCGTGGTCGTTCCGGCGATCGCGAACGCGGCATCGCCGCCGCCGCAGAAGACCGCCGCACAGGTCCTCGACCTGATCGCGACCAGCCACGACGCGCACTACTCCGGCACCGTCCAGCAGTCGTCCGACCTCGGCCTTCCGCAGCTGCCGAGTTCGATGTCTTCTGCCGCTCCCGGCGGATCGAGCGCCGCGAGCCTGCTCGACCTGATCACCGGGTCGCACTCCGCGCAGGTCTACGTCGACGGCCCCTCGCGTCAGCGCGTCCAGGTGCTCGACACGCTCAGCGAGCGCGACGTCGTCCACAACGGTTCGACGGTGTGGACCTACGACGCGCACAAGCGCACCGCGACGCGGTACACGATCGGCGCCGGCGCGAACGCGAAGCCCATGCCGACCACGCCTGCCGACGCCGCCGACCGGCTGATCGCGGCGATCACCCCGACGACGTCGGTGTCGGTCTCGACCTCCACCGATCTCGGTCGCGGCGTGTACGAGTTGCGGCTGGCGCCGAAGACGTCCGCGACACTGGTGGCCGATGCGGTGATCACGGTCGACGCGCAGACCGGCGTGCCGCTGGCCGCCCGCGTCGACGCACGCGGTCAGTCGACGCCCGCCATCGAAGTCGCGTTCTCGTCGATCGATTTCACCAAGCCCGCCGCCGACGTGTTCTCGTTCACACCGCCGAAGGGCACCACGGTCACCGACCACACCGTGCCCGCACCGGGTGAGCACAAGGGCAACGGGGCGCACAAAGGCAACGGGCAGCACAAGGGCAACGCCGATCATCAGCGCGGCCCGAAGGCGTCGCTGCCGAGGCCGACGGTGCTCGGCAGCGGCTGGACCTCGGTGATCGAGGTGCCCGCGCACGGCGCCATGGCGGCGCTCGGCGGCGACGCCGCGCTGCTGGACGAGCTGACCCGGCCGGTCGCCGGGGGCAGGATGCTGCAGACCTCGCTGATCACGGTCTACCTGCGCGGCGACGGCACGGTGTTCGCCGGTGCCGTCCCCTCTTCCGCTCTGCTGTCCGCCGCGAAGTGAGTCCCGCCGACGCCGCGATCGTCACCCGCGGGCTGACGAAACGGTTCCGCGGTCGGCCCGCCGTCGACGGTCTCGACCTCGATGTGCCGCACGGGTCGGTGTTCGGGTTCCTCGGTCCGAACGGCTCGGGCAAGACCACCACGATCCGCATGCTGCTGGGCCTCGCCGCGCCCAGCTCCGGCGACATCCACGTCCTGGGCGGGTCGCTCCCCCAGGCGCTGTCGTCCGTGCTGCCGCGTGTCGGTGCGCTCGTGGAAGGACCCGCGTTCGCCCCGTTCCTCACCGGCGCGGCCAACCTTTCACGCTTCGACGCCGCGAACCCGCGGTCCGCGTCGGCCACGCGCCGTTCCCGCGTGCGCGAGGCGATCGACCGGGTGGGTCTCACGGCGGCCGCGAACAAGCGCGCGGGCGCGTACTCCCTGGGCATGAAGCAGCGGCTGGGACTGGCGGCCGCGCTGCTCGGTCCCCGTGATCTGCTCGTCCTGGACGAGCCGACCAACGGCCTCGACCCGCAGGGCACCCGCGAGGTGCGTTCGCTGATCCGCTCACTCGCCGACGACGGCACGACGGTGTTCCTGTCGAGCCATCTGCTCGGCGAGATCGAGCAGGTGTGCACGCACGTCGCGGTCATGCGCGCGGGGCGTCTGGTCACCAGCGGCACACTCGACGAGCTGCGCGCCGTGTCGGCGCCCCGGGTGCACGTGCGCACTCCGGATGTGGATGCCGCGGCCGCCGCGATGCGGCGCCTGGGCCTCGCCGTGCAGCGGGTGGGGACCGACGAGCTGGATGCCGCGCTCGGCGACGGCGTGCCGATCGAGGCGGTCACCGCCGCGCTGGTGCGCGAGGACGTGCGGGTGCGCGGCATCGCCCTGACCGGAGCCACGCTGGAGGAGCGCTTCGTGGAGCTGACCGGGGAGGGATTCGATGTCGCAGGCTGAGGCATCCATTCCGCACCGTCCGGCAGGCCGTGCACCGACACGCGCCGCAGGTCGCCCGTTCGCCCTGGTCGGGTCGGAGCTTGCGACCCTGTTCCGGCGGCGCCGCACGATCGTGATGCTCGTCGCGCTGGCGCTCGTCCCGGTGCTGATCGGCATCGCCGTCAAGCTCACGAGGGCGGGCTCCGGCGGGCGCGGCCCCGCCTTCCTCGGCGAGATCACCGACAACGGCGTGTTCGTGATCTTCACGGCCCTGACCGTGTCGATCCCGCTGTTCCTGCCGCTCGTGGTCTCGGTCGTCTCGGGCGATGCGATCGCCGGCGAGGCGAACCTCGGGACCCTGCGCTACCTGCTGATCGCCCCGATCGGGCGTGTGCGGCTGCTCGCCGTGAAGCTCTTCTCCTGCTGTGCGTTCATCGCCGCGTCCGTTCTGGCGATCGCGATCGGCGGCACGATCACCGGGGCGGTGCTGTTCCCGATCGGCCCGGTCACCCTGCTGTCGGGGACGACGGTGAGCCTCGCCGACGCGTTCGGCCGGGTGCTGCTGCTGGCCGGCTACGCCGCGCTGTCGCTGCTCGGGCTGTGCGCGATCGGCCTGTTCATCTCGACGCTGACGTCGATGCCGGTCGGGGCGATGGCGGCGACCGTCGTCATCGCCGGCGTCTCGCAGGTGCTCGACCAGCTGCCGCAGTTCGACGCGATCCACGCGTACCTGCCGACGCACTACTGGCTGGGCTTCGCAGATCTGCTGCGCAGCCCGATCCTGTTCGACTCGTTCGGCCAGAACGCGGTGCTGCAGATCGCGTACGCCGTGATCTTCGGGGCGTTCGCGATCACCCGGTTCACGACGAAGGACATCCTGACCTGACGCGCCCGACGCGCGGACGCAGAGCCCCGGCCGCTGAGAGCGAGAGCAGCGGACACCGCCGCGCGTGGCCGAGCGACAGCGCGCGGGTCGTGCGGCGGTGCCCGCCAACTTCCCCAATGAGACCGGGAGATTCGTGTCGTGACGAGGGGATCCTCACCGATCCGTCGACAGCATATACCCGACCGGGACCTGCACCCGACCATGGACCACGCGTTGTGCCGGCTACAGGACTCGAACCTGCAACCCCGTATTACGGAGTCAACTGCCGGACCATGCCGAGATCGGGGTGACCGTGCGTTTCCAGATGCGGTCGGGTCCCGTCTCCTACCCGCGATTCCATCGTTGCATCAGAACGACCACGGCCGATATGCTCCGACCACCCATTGAGGCAGGGGGTAAGACGAGCGACGACTCGCGCGGCTCATGAGACGAAAGCAGGGCGGTGAGACACGTAGCGCTTAGCATCCTGATCGCAGTTGCGGTCAGCAGCGCGCTCTGCGGATGCAGCGGATCGTCCGCCGCCAACCCGCTGTCCCTCGGCGGAGATCCCGGCGCGCTCTGTGTGAGCACGGCACCGAACCAGCCCCATGTCATTGGCGAGGTGGTAACGCCTGGTGCGGACATCGTGATCGACAGGGTCGAACTCACAAGAGCCGACAGCTTGCGCCAGTCCCAACCCGCAGTGGTCATCGAGCTGGCGCACGGGGCGTCGACCATCGGTGCGCTTCCGCTTCCGGAGGTCGAGAAGGACTTCGCCGAGATGTGGGATGCGCGTAAAACAGCACACGGCGCTGCGCTGAGCAAGGGCACCGACTACACGGTTCTGGTGGTTCTTGAGTCGTCCGCTTCAGTCGGGTCGGCCCAGTCGATGAGAATCTTCTACAAGGCGAACGGGCACGACTCCCAGGCAGAGAGCACAACCACCTACACGTTCAAGTCACACTGCTGAAGGCGGTCCCTCATCGCGCGCCGGCCGGGCACGGCGGCGACATGTCCCGAAGACGTCGAGGCCGCATGTCGTGCCGCGGCGCGGCATCCCGGCCCTGTGGCTGACCGCCCAGCATCATCGACATTTCGAATCCTCGCGACCGTCTTGGGCGCGTGGCACGTATCGGTGCGGTAACGATCAGGCGTAGTTCCGCGAAGACTGGGAATGCTTCGACCATGCGAAAATCGCTCGGATTCGTCGCGGGGTTGCTCCTCACAAGCGCTCTGAGCCTGGTCGGCTGCTCTGGGTGGCCGCTCGACCATTCGGAAGGATGCCCGAGCTGGCCATCTTTCGACACACCCGCGGACGCCGTGAAAGCGGCCAGTGCTGTGGTGATCGGACACGTGACGCAACGTGATGGCACGGGCAGATTCAACGACATGGAGGTCAATGCATGGACCGTACAGGTCGAGCAGTGGGCGAAGGGCTCGGGTGGTGACACCATACGCGTCGTGTCGGTGCCAGACGGCTGCCCAGGGCAGGAGCCATATCTCGAAGGTGACCCCTTCGAAGCCGCCATGGCATACGACCTATCGATCGTGTTCCTGTTCTCGAACCCCGACAGTGATGTCTGGTGGTCATTGACGCCCGGGCAGGGCGTCATCCCTGCGACGCCAGATGGCGGTATTCCCAGCACCTGGCCACCCGGCGTGATGGCGAGCCCGCCGGCGACGGCTCCTTCCGGGGAGGCCCGCGTCATGGGAGAAGACCCGAGAGCACACTCTGTACCGGTGGCCGTGGCGGAGCAACCCGCCACCGGCGAGGCAGTCACGCGCGCGCTCCCAGCAAATAGGCTCGCCTCCTCCGGGCGGACCCGATCGGAACCCACATGAATAACAGGGCCCGATGATCCGGCGCGTTCGAGGCCGGGGTCGTGCGCAAGAGTGGAACTACGTGGGACGGTCGGCTCGTGGTGCATCACCCAGACAAGGCCTGGGAGACCGTGTGCAAACCAGTACGCCAACTCCGCGTGCTGCTAGATCGCGACGACGTGCCAGAGGACGACCACAGTCTCCTCGAGATGTTACTTGGGCGCGAAGGTATCGAAGTTGTCCGGTTCAGCGATTACGGACCCGTCTGACACGATGGTGCTCGAGACCGATTCCCTCGGCTCGGCGTTTGGGTGGGTGACACTCGTCGGGCCGGCGGGCACGATCGGTGATCCGTTCGCTGGCCGCGAGGTGCGGATTGCGCGCGAAGAGACGCTTCGTACGCACACGCTGCTAGCTGAGCCTTCGTCCCCGCCTCGATCCGCATGCGCGCACCGGCGCGTTCGGGGACGAATACTCAGTTCCGTGATCGAACGCAAGCGTATCGCTCAGCATGCGTGACGTTCAGCGCCTCCGTCGCTTCGCCGCGAAGTAGACAACGACGATGAGAATCGATGCAACTGCCAACGCGACCCGCACCGGCCAGCCCACGACCGAGACACCGATAGCGTCATTGCACTCGGTCGCGCCATTCACGCAGGAGGCATAGACGACGGTCATGATGCCGATTCTCCGGGATGAGATCGCCCGCGAGTAGTGGAATCAATTGTGCCTCTCGACGGCTCTTCGCGAGTAGCCGCTTCACACAAGAGTGCTCCCGTGTAAAGCTCACCCGTGGTATGAACATGGTTCTCACATGCGTGCTCACCCTGGAAATTCACGCGGTGTCAGATGGAACCCGATGATGTCCAACCTCGCCTCGGCGCCTCCAAATGTACTTTATGACCGATACATTGCGTATCAGTTGAGTGATACACCGGAGGGGCTCATGTGGATTATCTGGCTCGTCGCGCTCGTGCCCGTGCTCCTAGGAGCCGTCACCGCGGCAGTGCTTCGTCTCACCGCGATGCGGCATTCACCGAGGCTGTCGGGTGGCTGCTCGCATTGACCGTCGTCAGCGGGGCGCTACCGACTCTCCTGACCCTCGCCCTCGAGACCACACGAAGCTGGTGGCCGGCCGGGGGGATCGGGTACGACGTCGCAGGGCAGCGCGTGCTGTGGATCCTGCCTCTCGTGTGGGGCATCGTCGGGGTCGCGATCCTCGGCTTCCCGATCGCGCACGGACGCCGCAGCGGAACGGCAGAGGTCGTCCGGCGCACAGTGCTTTCGTTCGTGCCGCGGGGCTGGATCGTCACGGTGCTCGTCATAGCTGCAGTCGTCGTGGCGGTCTCGATCGCGGCGGGCACAGCGTCCCTTTCTGATGAAGATGGCCGCTACGTGCGGTTCTGGGTCGACCTTGGTCCCAGTGCCGTTGCCACGAGGATCTATGGCTGGTACTTCTCGATCCCGGCGATGGTCGTGCTCGCTGTCCTGTTGGTCGTGACGTGGGCGGGGTGGATGCTGGTGGCACGGCCGGCATGGTCGGACGACCACGCACACGACCTCGCGGTGCGCCGACTCCGATGCGGCAATATCGGTCGGGTTGCGACGGGTGCGATCGTGTTCCACCTCGGGTACATCCTCAGCTCGCTTGCTGCGCCGGCGGGCCTGCGCGGGTCGTTCGACGCCGGCGAGTTGGGCACGATTTCATGGGGATCGCCGCTCGCCGCGCTGGGCCCGGCTCTGCACTGGGGCGGTCTGATCGCGTTCGTGGCGGCGTTTGCGCTGTGGCTGACAGTGGTATTCACCGCGATTCCGGCACGGCGCGGGCAGGTGTTGTTGGCCCGATGAAAATCACGATCACACCCGACGGCGGAACACCCGCCGAGCAGGTATATGACCAGCTACAGGGCATGATCAGCACGGGTCAGCTTGCTGCCGACGAGCGGTTACCGTCGGTGCGACAACTGGCGTCGGACCTGGGGGTGGCGCCTGGCACGATCGCCAAGGTCTACCGGCGCCTCGAGGAGGAGGGGCAGGTCGCCACGCGGATCGGCGCCGGCACACGCGTGAGCAGCTCAGCGTCCGCCGTATCGAAGCGTGTGGCCGAAGCCGCACGCTTACTCACACAGGCCGCGCGCGCAGAGGGCCTCGACGTCGAAGACGCCGTGCGCGTCCTGCGTGCGATGTGGTGACGGTGCGCATACTTCGAGCACCACGACTCCAACGCGTTGCCGACCACGCAGGACATCAGCGACGTGGCGACCGAACTGCCGGTTGAATGTTCCGCCGATGCATGGGTTGCTGTGCGGACGTCGAACTCGTGTTCGAGTAACGCTGGTTCCGCGCTACTGTTCCGTCTCTGCCTGAGGCAGATATCTGACGCGGAATCACGTTATCCGCTTCCTCCGTATTCGACTCCCCGGATGCCGACGCCCGATACTCATTGCGGCACGGGCACGTACCTCAGAACGTTTGTTGACCGACGCTCAAAAGCTACGGACTCATAGAGCGTCAGTGCCGGCTCACGCGACGGGCGAGAGGTGAGATCCAGCGTGCGAAGACGCCGACGAACCGTCCCGCGTCGCGGGCGACGAAGAGATCCACGCCCGGGGACTCGATCATTGCGTGCACGCAGTCGGAATCGAAGGTGAACGGTATGCTCACCCGGTGGCACGGTCCGCCGTCATCGATTGATCCGTGCCTAGCGATTGCCACCGGCCCCGCCGACATGATGATCACGCATGAAACGCCGGAGTCAACGCCGGTCTCTGAGGCTCGTGATCTGCCGGCGGCGAGTCCTCACCACTTCCCACCGGAGGCGCTCGCGTACTCCGCCAGGTCTCGGGCGCAAGTCGAACGTGTGTGGCGAGCGGCACGACCCCGGCTACACGTTCACGGGCATCTCCATATCGGCGCGGCAGGCGCGACGCAGGAGGCGCGGCGAGTCATCTCCTTGGGACGGGATCCCCTGTCCTTGCAATGCTGCACACCTGGATCTCTCCACCCTGGATGTCGAGGTCCTTGGCCAGTACCTGGGCGACGCCGTTGCAGAGTTCCGAGCGAGCGGCGTTGTCCCACGCGGCAGCCACGGCTCTGGCCCGTGGATCGGCGTGCAACGCTCCGCGGCGCTGAGCAGGCAGTGTTGGATGACGCCGCACCGTCAGGCACTTCTGGATGCGAATCTCCCAGGTTGGCGTGAGCCTGCGCCGCCGCGCCCTCAACGGTCAGGCAATCGACGACACGGTGCCGGCTACAGGACTCGAACCTGCAACCCCCGTATTACAAGTACGGTGCGCTACCAATTGCGCCAAGCCGGCAGACTGATCAGTCTACCGGGGACGCGGTCACTTGCCCGTCGTCGACGACGGTGCGGGCGAGGATGCCGGCGGTGTGGCCGTGGGGGTCGGCGACTCGGTGCGGTAGTAGGCGTCGCTGGAGAGCGTCAGCACGAACTGCGCGAACTCCTTCGGGTCGTCCAGGGCGCCGGCGTACGGCACGCCGTTGACGATGATCATCGGGGTGCCGGTGAGGGCGACGCCCTTGGTGTCGGGAATCGACTCGACGGCCCGTTCCGTGGCATCCTTCACCCACGAGACGTAGTCCTCGTTCTCGATGCAGTCGCGCACGACCTTCGGGTCCTGCGCGCCCGACGCGATGGCGAGGTCGGCCAGCTGAGCGTCGGTGAAGCCGTCGCCGCCCTGGTCGGGCTGCTTGTTCAGCAGCGCGTTGTTGTAGGCGTAGAACGCGTCCGACGAATGCGTGGCGACGCACGCCGCGGCGCTGGCGGCACGCAGCGAGTACTTGGTGCCGTTCGACTTGGCCGAGAGGATCGCGACGGGGTAATAGCTCAGGGTCGCGGCATCCTGGCTCACCCAGCGTGTGAGCTGCTGCGCGTTGGCGATCTGGAACTGCTTGGCGCCCGGAGCGTAGTAGTCGACGTAGATGCGGATGTCGACCGCGCCCGCCGTCGTCGCGCTCGGCGCGGGCGTCGGGGTGGCGCTCTTGCCGGCCGGTGTGGGCGACCCCGAAGGGGTCGGCGTCGGCGTGGCGTCCACCGACGGGGCGGCAGGGTCCCCGGCGACGCCGTTGACGCTGGTCACGGCGAAGCCGTCGTCGACGACGTTCGACGGCGACAGGTCAGGACGGTTGGTCTGCGACGTCAGGGCCATGGCGACCCCGCCGGCCGCGAGGCCCACAACCGCCACGGCGCCGACGGTCAGCAGCGTGCGCCGCAGTGCACGCGCTCGCTTCTGCTGCGCCTGCACCTGCTGCGCCTTCTCGCGCACCGCTTCGCGCCGGCCGTTCGGCTCGGGAACGTTCGATGGCTCGTCGTTCGACATCGCACCTCTTGACAGACCTCTCACCGGGCTTTCCCCGGTGCGCCGCGTGGGTCCCGCGGACCATCCGATGCTAACGAGGCACCCTGAGAAAAACCCACAGAGCAACGTCTGGCATACTGAGCATGCGCCCGATGAGGGGCGCGCGGGTCGCGAGGTCCGCTTCCATTCACTACGGATCGTCCGGCACGTACCTGCCGGTGAAGGAGAAGAATCGATGGCGTCCGTCACCTTCGACAACGCAACCCGTGTCTACCCGGGCGGCACCCGCCCGGCCGTCGACAAGATCAACCTCGAGGTCGCCGACGGCGAGTTCCTGGTCCTGGTCGGCCCGTCCGGTTGCGGAAAGTCCACCACGCTGCGCATGCTGGCCGGCCTCGAAGAGGTCAACTCGGGCCGCATCCTCATCGGCGACCGCGACGTCACCGACGTCCCGCCGAAGGACCGCGACATCGCGATGGTGTTCCAGAACTACGCGCTCTACCCCCACATGACGGTCGCCGAGAACATGGGCTTCGCCCTGAAGATCGCAGGCGTGAAGAAGGAAGAGCGCGCCGCGCGCGTGCTCGAGGCCGCGAAGCTGCTCGACCTCGAGGAGTACCTCGGCCGCAAGCCGAAGGCCCTGTCGGGCGGTCAGCGTCAGCGTGTCGCCATGGGCCGCGCGATCGTGCGCCAGCCGCAGGTGTTCCTCATGGACGAGCCGCTGTCGAACCTCGACGCCAAGCTGCGCGTGCAGACCCGCACCCAGATCGCGTCGCTGCAGCGGCGCCTGGGCGTCACCACCGTGTACGTCACGCATGACCAGACCGAGGCGCTGACCATGGGCGATCGCATCGCGGTGCTCAAGGACGGCGTCCTGCAGCAGGTCGGCACGCCGCGCGACCTGTACGAGCAGCCGAACAACGTGTTCGTCGCGGGCTTCATCGGCTCGCCGGCCATGAACCTGTTCCCCGTCGACGTCGCCGACGGCGGCGTGCGCTTCGGCAACTCGATCGTGCCGGTCGAGGCGTCCACCCTCTCGAAGGTCAACGGCTCGAACGTCACCATCGGCGTGCGCCCCGAAGACATCCAGCTCGGCTCTGCCGGCAGCCAGGGGCTGTCGGTGACCGTCGACCTGGTCGAAGAGCTCGGTGCCGATGGCTACCTGTACGGCCACTCCGAGATCGAGGGCAAGCGCACCGACGTCGTCGCGCGCGTGGACGGGCGCCGTCACCCCAACGCCGGCGAGACCGTCGTGCTCACCCCCGTGCAGGACCACGTGCACGTGTTCGACATCGAAAGCGGCGAGCGCCTCACCGACAAGGCGATCGCCTCGGCGTAAGAGGCTCAGCACGACGGCGCGGGTTCGGTCTGCCGGACCCGCGCCGTCGTCGTCTGGGGCGCACGCTGCAAGACGCCGGCGGAGAGGGGAAGGATGCCATGGGTGACGCGCTGACCATCACCGCGAGCGCCATCGACCCGGCGCTGCTCGCACTGCCGTGGGCGACGCCGCTGGCGGATTGGACGAGCCGCGACATCGTGTCGCTGCCGAAGGGCATCTCGCGCCACCTCGTGCGGTTCGCGAGCCTGTCGGGCCGCGTGATCGCGGTGAAGGAGACCACCGACGAGATGGCTCGCCGGGAGTACGACATCCTCGGCAACCTCGCGCGCCTGGACGTGCCGTGCGTCGAGCGTGTCGCGGTGATCGGCGGGCGGGCGGATGCCGAGGGTCACCCGCTGCGTGCGGTCCTGGTCACCGCGCACCTGAAGTTCTCGCTCCCCTACCGGGCCCTGTTCACCCAGGTGCTGCGCCCCGACACCGCCTCGCGGCTCGTCGACGCGCTGGCCGTGCTGCTGGTGCGGCTGCACAACGTGGGGTTCTTCTGGGGCGACGTGTCGCTGTCGAACGCGCTGTTCCGCCGCGACGCCGGCGCGTTCGCCGCGTATCTCGTCGACGCCGAGACCGGCGAGCTGCACGAGGGCGGGTTGACGGCCGGCCAGCGCGAGCACGACCTCGACATCGCCCACACGAACATCGCCGGCGAGATCTTGGACCTCGCCGCCGGCGGGCGCCTCGAGGGCGGCATGGACGCCGTCGAGGTCGCCGACGGGATCATCTCGTCGTACCGGTCGCTGTGGGCGACCCTCACCGATGCCGAGACGTTCTCGGCACGCGAGTCGTGGCGCATCACCGAGCGGGTGCAGCGGCTGAACGCGCTCGGCTTCGACATCGACGAGATGACGATCCAGGCCACGCCCGACGGCGCGCGGGTCTCGATCCAGCCCAAGGTCGTCGACGCCGGACACCACCAGCGGCGTCTGCTGCGGCTGACCGGGCTGGACGTCGAGGAGAACCAGGCCCGGCGCCTGCTCAACGACCTCGACGAGTACCGGGCGCGCACCGGTCGGGGCGACGAGGACGAAGAGATGCTCGCGCACGAGTGGCTCACCCGGGTGTTCGAGCCGATCGTGCGGGCCATCCCGTTCGAGCTGCGCGCCAAGCTCGAGCCGGCCGAGGTGTTCCACCAGGTGCTCGAGCACCGCTGGTACATGTCCCAGGCGCGGGGCGCGTCGGTGCCGCTGGCCGAAGTGCTCTCCGACTACATCGACGACGTGCTGCGCCATCGCCGCGACGAGGCCACGTTCATGGGCCCGACCACGTCGACGTTCACGGTGCCGATTCCGCAGGTGGCGGCATCCTCCCCCGACGACGGGGACGAGGATGCCGTGGACTGGCGCGATCTGGTCTGATTCGCCGCGCCGCGACGGCAGAGGCGGACGCGGTCTCAGTACCCGACGGTGAAGCGGGCGCGGCGGTGGGCGCGGTTCTCGACCTCGTCGACGACCGCGATCGCGAAGTCGGCGCCCGAGATGAACGAGGTGCCGTCGGCGGCTTCGACCACCACGTCGCCGCCGCTGCGGTAGGCGCCGGTGCGCTCGCCCGGCACCCACGCGCCGAACTCCTTCGGCGGGTGCACGAGGAACCAGTCGAGGTCGTCGCCGGATGCCTCGAGCAGGGCGAGCGAATCGACGCCGACCTTGGCCTCGTGGGCGTACTGCTCGGGCACGCCCAGGTCGAACAGGCGCGGCCCGCCGGGCGCCGACAGGCTCCCCATCGCGCCGCCCACGACGCCCAGGCGCGTGGAGGTGCCGGAAAGGCGCGTCGCCAACTGCTGCAGCGCGCCGATCACCTCGTCGGTCATGTCGCCGCGCGGCGCGACCGCCGAGACGACGACGTCGGCGCCGTCGAGCGCGTCGGCGATGCCGTCGAGGTCGAGGATCGATCCCTGGACGTAAGCGGCGTCGTCGATCGGCGCCTCGGGTGCGTTGCGCGCGACCGAGACGACGTCGTGACCGCGTGCGACGGCCTCTGCGACGATGTTGCTCCCGGCGTAGCCGGTGCCTCCGATGACGACGATGCGGGCCATGACGTTCCTCTCTGCGCCGCGGGCGCGGCGTCCGAGAAGTGCAACCGCGTCGTCGGCCCGAGGTATTCCGGCGTCTGGCCGCGACGTCACGCGGTCTGCGCTGCGCGCATGGTCGCGATCTGGTACAGCGCGACCGACGTGGCGATGCCGGCGTTCAGCGACTCGGTCGCCTGCGAGATCGGAATCGACACGATCTGGTCACAGGTCTCGGTGACCAGGCGAGACAGGCCCTTGCCCTCGGATCCGCACACGATCACGACCGGGCGGTCGGCGAGTTCGAGCGAGGGCAGCGACACGTCGCCGTCGCCGTCCAGGCCGAGCACGAACACACCCTGCTTCTTGAACTCCTTGAGCGTGGCGGTGAGGTTGGCCGCCAGGGCCACCGGCACGCGGGCCGCCGCGCCCGCGCTCGTCTTCCACGCGGCGGAGTTCACTCCGGCCGAGCGGCGCTGCGGCACGATGACGCCCTGCCCGCCGAACGCGGCGGTCGACCGGATGATCGCGCCGAGGTTGCGCGGATCGGTGACGCCGTCGAGGGCGACCAAGAGCGGCGTGCCGCCGTCGGCGAAGACCTCTTCGAGCAGGTCCTGCGGGTGCGCGTACTCATACGGCGGCACCTTCAGCGCGACGCCCTGGTGCACGCCGTCGAAACCGGCCATGCGGTCCAGCTCGGGGCGGGTGACCTCGAGCATCGGGATCTCGCGATGCGTCGCGATCGACAGCATCTCCTTCACCCGGTCGTCCATCTCCACGCGCTGCGCGATGTACAGCGCGGTCGCGGGGATGCGCGCGCGCAGCGCCTCGAGCACCGAGTTGCGGCCGGTGACCGTCTCGGTGTCGTCGTTCTGCTTCGACCGGCCCTGACGGTTGACGTTCTGCTGCTTCGGCTTCGGCTTGCCGCCGGCGGCGACGTACCGCTCCTGGGCGGCCTTGCGCTTGCCGGCGACGTGCCAGCTGCGGTCCTCGGCCTTCGGCGTCGGGCCCTTGCCCTCGAGCGACTTGCGGCCGTGGCCGCCGGTGCCCTTGGTGGGTCCCTTCTTCTTGCTCTTGCCCGCTCCCGGGCGTCCCGGCTTAGTCATTCTGCACGCTCCAATGTGTCCCGTCGGGACCGTCTTCGAGGGCGATGCCGGCCGCCGCGATCGCGTCGCGGATGCGGTCGGCCGCCGCCCAGTCCTTGTCGGCGCGCGCGACGGCGCGCTGGTCGATCATGGTCCGCACGAGTGCGTCGAGGGCTGCGGCATCCGGCCCCGCTCCCCCGCGCTGCCACCGAGGGTCCAGCGGGTTGATCCCCAGGACCCCGGTCATGAGGATCACCGCGTCGAACGCCGCCTTCGCGGCATCCGGGTCACCGCCGTCCAGCGCGGCGTTGCCCGTGCGCACCGTCTCGTGCAGCACGGCCAGCGCCTGCGGCACGCCCAGATCGTCGTCCATCGCCGCGGCGAACGCCTCGGGCAGCGACGGCCCGTAGACGAACCAGCCGTTCTCGCCGCGCGAGCGCAGCACGCGCTTGAGGAACGTGTGGATGCGATCGAGCGCGGCCTCGGCCTCGTCGAGGGTCTTGCCCGACACGTCGAGGCTCGACCGGTAGTGCGCCGCGGCCAGGGCGTATCGCACGACGAGCGGGTCGCGCTCGGCCAGCAGGTCGTCGGCGAGCACGAAGTTGCCGAGCGACTTCGACATCTTCTGCCCGTCGACCGTGACCAGTCCGTTGTGCACCCAGTACCGGGCGAAACCGTCGCCGGCCGCCGTCGACTGGGCCAGCTCGTTCTCGTGGTGCGGAAAGCGCAGGTCGAGCCCGCCGCCGTGGATGTCGAACTCGGACCCCAGATAGCGTTCCGACATGGCCGAGCACTCGATGTGCCAGCCGGGGCGCCCGTCGCCCCACGGCGATGCCCACACCGCCGACCGCGGCTCATCGGGTTTCGCGCCCTTCCACAGTGCGAAGTCGTGCGGATTGCGCTTGGCCCGGGGGTCGGCGTCGGTCGCCGGCTCCATGGCGTCCAGGCTCTGGTGGGTGAGCCCGCCGTACTCGGGCCAAGAGCGCACGTCGAAGTAGACGTCGCCCGATCCGTCGGGGGCGGGATACGCGCGCCCGCGTTCGATCAGGCGCTCGATGAGCTCGATCATCTGCGGGATGTGCCCGGTCGCGCGCGGCTCGTACGTCGGCGGACGGATGCCGATCGCCGCGTACGCGTCGGTGAAGGCGCGCTCCATCCGGTACGCCAGCGCCCACCACGGTTCGCACTCGGTCGCGTTGGCCAGCACCTTGTCGTCGATGTCGGTGACGTTGCGCACGAGGGTCACACCGGTGAAGCGGTGCTCCAGCCAGCGGGCCAGGATGTCGAAGCTCAGCGCCCCGCGCAGATGCCCGATGTGGGGCCCGGACTGCACGGTGGGGCCGCACACGTAGATCGTGACATTCCGCGGGTCGAGCGGGACGAAGTCGCGCAGCGCCTGGGCGCGCGTGTCGTAGAGGCGGAGAGTCACCCGTCAAGCGTACCGGCGCGCACGCGCCGGCCGAGGATGCGCGTCACGACAGCGCGAGCGGAACCGCGGCATCCACGTATGACAGCTTGTGCGGGTTGCGCACGTAATACAGGCCGGTGACGCGGGATGCCTCGACCCGGGCCGTCAGGATGCCGTCGACCTCGTCGCCCACCGAGACCACGAGGGCGGGCTGACCGTTGACCAGAGCCGACGTGACCGCCGGCTCGCCGTCGCGGTACGCGACCCCGGCCAGCCAGCGGACGACCTTCTCTGCACCGACGATCGGGCGCAGCGCCGCACGCCGCACACCTCCGCCGTCCGTGAGCAGCACGATGTCGGGATCGAGCACGCCCACGAGCGACTCGATGTCACCGGTGTCGACCGCGTGCTGGAACGACGCCATGATCGACCGCACCTCGGCAGCCGGCACCCGCTCGCGCGGGCGCCGCTCGGCGACCCGCTGCCGGGCGCGGTGCGCGATCTGGCGCACCGCGGCCGGGTTCTTGTCGAAGATCTCGGCGAGCTCGCCGAATCCCACGTCGAACACCTCGCGCAGGATGAAGACGGCCCGCTCCAGCGGAGACAGCGTCTCGAGCACGACCATCATCGCCATCGACACGCTCTCGGCCAGTTCGGCGTGTTCTGCGACATCCGCGGTCGTGAGCACCGGCTCCGGCAGCCAGGTGCCGACGTAGGTCTCTTTCCGCCGCCCGAGCGTGCGCAGACGCGTGAGCGCGAGCCGTGACGCGATCCGCACGAGGTATGCCCGCCGGTCGCGCACCTGCGCCAGCTCGACCTCCGACCAGCGCAGCCAGGTCTCCTGCAGCACGTCCTCGGCGTCGGCGGCCGATCCGAGCATCTCGTAGGCAATCGTGAAGAGCAGATTGCGGTGGGTGACGAACGCGCGGGTCGCGGGGTCCGAGGCGGATGCACTCATCGGTCCTCCTAACGCACCGTCTCGATCGCTGCGGCGGGGCTGTGCCCCACGCGCCGTCCGCGGGCGCGGTCGCGGATCGCCCAGTGCGTCGATCCGGGCCTGCGCGCCTCGCGCGCGAGGGTCGTGACCGTGCCCCGGCAGATCGTCTCCTTGATTCTCGCGCCGGACCAGCCGCTGAGGCGCATCGGAGCGACCGTGTCGTCGGCGTGGGCGACCTGGAACACCCCGGCGGACCGTCCGAGGCTCACGCATTGCCCGGCGAAGCCGGGCGAGACCTGACGCGGCTCTGCGCCGTGGATGCGGGCGAGCACGGTCTCGGCCGCGCTCGCGCCCAGGGGCTCGGCGAGCTGGCAGCTCATCCGGCGGGGCAGGCCCGAGGCGACCATGGCGTCACCGGCCGCCACGATCCGCTCGTCATCGACGCTCGTGAGCGTCTCGTCGGTGCGCAGGCGCCCCACGGCGTCGGTGGACAGCCCACTGTCGGCCGCCAGCTGCGGCACGGCGAACCCCGCGGCCCACACGACGATCTCGCCCGCCACGGTGCGGCCGTCGGTCAGCCGCACGCCGTCCGCTGTCACCCGGGCGACGCGGGCGCCGGGCCCGGCCCAGACGGCCACGCCCAGCTTCTGCAGACGCCGCGCGATGAACCGGCGGGTGCCCGGGCGCACACTGGGAGCGAGCGCACCGCCGGCGACCAACCGGACCGCGCGACCGGCTTCGCCCAGTTCGGCCGCGGTCTCGACGCCGCTCAGGCCGCCGCCCACCACGACGACCCGTGCGTCGGGCGCACGCCTGAGCACATCGCGCAGGCGGTCGGCCTGGTCCAGGCTCGAGATCGGCAACGCGAACTCGGCAGCGCCCGGAACATCAGGACTGCGCGTGCTGCTGCCCACCGCGTACACCAGGTGGTCGTAGTCCAGGGCGGTGCCGTCTTCGAGCATCACACGACGCCCGTCCGCATCGATCCGCTCGGCGGTGCCCACCACCAGGCGGACCCGATCCGCCAGAACGTCACGGAAATCGTCGACGGCGTCGTGCGAGCCGCCCACGCGCTGGTGCAGACGGATGCGCTCCACGAACACGGGCCGCGGGTTGACCAGGGTCACCGCGACCCGGTCGTCCCGTGTCAGACGGTTCGCCGCCATGACTCCCGCATACCCTCCGCCGATGACGACGACGACCACTGGCTTGTCCACGGTGCCTCCTCAGCTCCTGTGCACATACGACGCCGCCCGGGCGGTGGATGTGACAGTGCTGATGACAGGCAGTGCCGATGACAGGCAGTGCTGACGAGCGCCGGTCAGACCGGGATGACGAGCGCCACCGCGTGCGCGGCGACCCCTTCGCCACGGCCGGTGAAACCGAGACCGTCGGTCGTGGTGGCCGAGACGGTCACCGGCGCACCGCCGAGGGCGGCCGACAGCACGGCTTCGGCCTCGGCACGCCGCGGCGCGAACCGCGGGCGCTGCGCCTGCAGCTGCACCGCGACGTTGCCGATCTCGAACCCCGCGTCGCGCACGAGCGCGTGCGTGCGGCGCAGGAACACTTCGGCGTGCGCCCCCGCGTATTCGGAGTGCGCTGTGCCGAAGTGCGTTCCGATGTCGCCGAGACCGGATGCCGACAGCAGCGCGTCCACGATCGCGTGGGCCGCGGCATCCCCGTCGGAATGCCCGACGAGCCCCTGCTCGCCCGACCATTCCAGACCGGCCAGCCACAGCGTGCCGTCGCCGCCGAAGCGGTGCACGTCGGTGCCCACGCCGACACGCGGCAGCGGCTGACGGTTCAGGACGCGAGGACCTCGTCGAGAAGACCGCTGGCCTGCTCCTCATCGGTCTTCTCGGCCAGGGCAAGCTCGGAGATGAGGATCTGCCGGGCCTTGGCCAGCATCCGCTTCTCACCCGCCGACAGCCCGCGGTCCTGGTCACGGCGCCACAGGTCGCGCACGACCTCGCTCACCTTGATGACGTCACCCGACGCGAGCTTCTCCAGGTTCGCCTTGTACCGGCGCGACCAGTTCGTGGGCTCTTCGGTGAAGGGTGCGCGCAGCACCTCGAACACCCGCTCAAGGCCCTCTTTGCCGATGACGTCGCGGACGCCGACCAGGTCGACGTTGTCTGCGGGCACCTCGATCACAAGGTCGCCTTGGGTGACGCGGAGCTTGAGATAGACCTTTTCTTCGCCCTTGATGACGCGGGTCTTAACTTCAGCGATCGTCGCCGCACCGTGGTGGGGATAAACGACCGTTTCGCCAACCTCAAAAAGCATGCAGTTATATCCTTTCGGCAACCTCAAGGATACCACAGCCGGTATGTACTAAGGTTCGCCAAGCACGGCCCCCGGGGTGGGGCAGTCACACGGATCGGCTCGGTGCACATTAGACTGCAAGGGCACATCGTCTGCCTGTGGGAGGAACCGTGAAATCGCGCCTGATCGCGTCCGTGGCCGTCTGCGCCGCCGTCATCCTCGGAGCCACCGGCTGCTCCATGATCGCCCCTCAGGGTACGACGATCCCCTATTCGCCCGGTGACGGCATCAACGTCGCGAACGTGCCCGGCGCGCCGCTCCAGGTGCGCAACGCCCTCGTGGTGGCCACCCCCGACGGGACGACCGGCAACCTGATCGCGGGCGTGGTCAACATGACCGCCGACGCGCAGACCCTCACCATCCAGGTCGGCGAGGGCGCCGCCAAGACCACGCACCAGGTGCAGGTGCCCGCCGACGCGGTGTCGAGCCTCGGCGAGAACATCGACCCGATCCGCCTCGACGGCCTCGACGTGAAGCCCGGCGCGACCGTGAAGGTCTACTTCCAGTCCGGCAGCGTGAACGGCGCGATCGCGAACGTGCCGGTCCTCGGCGGCGACGACCAGTACCTGAGCAGCTACGTGCCCGCGCCGGCGCCGACGCCCAGCGCGACGCCGAGCGCGACACCCGCGTCCTGACAGACCGTTCCCCGGGCCCGGCCGGCTACCCCTCGAAGCGGTAGCCGAGTCCGCGGATCGTCACCAGCATCACGGGATCCTTGGGGTTCGCCTCGATCCGAGACCGAATACGCTTGATGTGCACGTCGAGCGTCTTGGTGTCGCCGAAGTAGTCGCTGCCCCACACGCGATCGATCAGCTGCCCACGCGTGAGCACGCGGCCCTCGTTGCGCATGAGCACCTCGAGCAGCTCGAATTCCTTCAGCGGCATGCTGATCTCTTCGCCGTCGACCGTGACGGTGTGCCGGTCGATGTCGAGGGTCACCCGACCCCCGCGGAGCACCCGCTCGTCGAGGTCGTCGTCGGCAGCGGACGTCCGCCGCAGCACGGCGCGCATGCGCGCGAGCAGCTCCCGCGTCGAGTAGGGCTTGGTGATGTAGTCGTCGGCTCCGAGCTCGAGCCCCACGACGATGTCGACCTCGCTGTCCTTGGCGGTGAGCATGATGACCGGCACCGCGCTGGTGGTGCGGATCTGCCGGCACACCTCGGTGCCCGGCATGCCCGGCAGCATGAGGTCGAGCAGGACGATGTCGGCGCCGACGGCATGGAACTTCTCCAGCGCGGTGGGGCCGTCCTCGGCGATGTCGACGTCGAATCCCTCGCGGCGCAGCAGATAGGCCAGCGGGTCGGCCAGGTCCGGTTCGTCCTCGACGATCAAGACGCGGGTCATGCGGGGGTGTCCTTCCGTGTGGCCTTCTTCTTGCGCTTCTTCTTGCGGCCCTTGCCGGTCTCATCCGATGGGGACGGCACGGCCAGGGGCAGGCGGATCGTGAAGGTCGAGCCCTGGCCGGGGCGCGACCACAGCCGCACCTCGCCGCCGTGCCGCTGCACGGCGTGCTTGACGATCGACAGGCCCAGTCCCGTGCCGCCGGTGCGGCGCGACCGCGCCTGATCGGCGCGATAGAAGCGCTCGAAAATGCGCTCCTGATCGGTCTCGGCGATCCCGATGCCCTGGTCGGCGACAGAGATCTCGACCACGCCGTCCTGGCTGCGTACGCCGATGCCGACGTGCGAGCCGCGCGGCGAATAGGCGATCGCGTTGGCGACGAGGTTGCCCACGGCTTCGCCGAGCACCTGCACATCGCCGTGCACGTGCGCGCCCCGCTCGCCGCCGCGCCGCAGCTCGACGCCGGCGGAGTCGGCCTGCGTGGCATGGGCTTCGAGGGCCGAGACGACGAGCTCGTCGACGGCGATGTCGCGCATCGCGGCCGGCTCCTCGGCCTGCAGCCGCGACAGGCTCATGATGCGGGTGGTCAGGGTGCCCAGCCGCGTGGCTTCGGCCTGCAGCCGCCGGGCGAACGTGCGCACCTGCTCGGGATCGTCGGCGGCCGACTCGACGGCTTCGGCCAGCAGGCCGACGGCGCCCACCGGCGTCTTCAGCTCGTGGCTCGTGTTGGCCACGAAGTCGCGGCGCATCTGCTCGACACGCTCCTGCTCGGTCACGTCGCGCAGCACCATCAGCACGAGTCGCTGCGTGATCGCCCGCACGCGCACCGACACGACGCGCTGCTCGGCGGGCCGGCGCCGCAGGCGCATGGTCACGGGCGCCGAGGCGGTGCCCGCGCGGGCCGCCCGCGCCAGCAGCGCGAGCTCCTCGGCCGGTAGGGTGACTCCCTCGGTGAGTCCATATGCGTCGGCGGGAATGGATGCCGCGACCACCGTGCCCGACGGATCGACGATCACCGCGGGATCGTCCAGACCCGCCAGCACATCGCGGGCGCCGTCGGGCACTTCTTCCGACGCGTGCACCATGGCGCGGTCGCGGGCGCGGTACGCGGCCCCCACCACCAGGGCGATCGAGCCGCCCAGGATCACCCCGATGAGCAGCGCGAGCAGCGCCAGCTGCGGTGTGTCCATGTGAACAGCGTAGAGTGCGCGCCATCGGCGGCCTCACCGGATCCGTGCTCCGAGGACATGCGCCGCGCAGTGTTCACCCGGGCAGCACCATCCGTTAACCTTCGATGGCGAAGATCGCTTCGTCGTGGACGCGCCACTGTACGTGTCCCGCGACCCGAGTCATCCCGTTCCGACGACCCCGCTCCGAGGAACCCCGATCCGAAGAAACGGTGCCATCGCATGCGCGAAGTGTTCCATCAGACCCTCGAAGAGGTGCAGTCGCGGCTCGTCGAGATCGCCGACCTGGTCGCCGTCGCCATCGAGAAGGCCACCAGGGCGTTCGGCACGAGCGACGTGACCCTGGCCGAAGAGGTGATCGACGCCGACAGCATCATCGACGAGAAGGCCGTCGCCCTCGACGAGCTGGCCATCGAGATCCTCGCGCGGCAGCAGCCGGTGGCGCGCGATCTGCGCATCGTGGTGATGAGCCTGCGGGTGAGCGCGTCGCTGGAGCGGATGGGCGACATCGCCGAGCACATCGCGCAACTGACCCGCATGCGCTTTCCCGAGCGCGCGATCCCCAAGGGCCTGAAGTCGACGTTCACCAAGATGGGCGAGCTCGACGTCGAGGTCGCCCGCACCCTCACCGAGCTGCTGCGCACGCAGGACCTCGAGCTCGCCGAGCAGATCCGCAATGCGGACGACGCGGTCGACGAGCTGCATATCGCGGTGTTCGAGAAGGTGCTCAGCGACAGCTGGCAGGGCGAAGCCGGCGCCACGGTCGACGCGACACTGGCCAGCCGCTACCACGAGCGGTTCGCCGACCACGCCGTGTCGGTGGCCAAGAAGGTCGTGTACCTGGCCACCGGCGACTGGGCCGCCGACGTCGACGACCTGGACTGAGTCCGGCTACTTGCCCTGGTTGGCCACTGCGGCGGCGCCCGCGGCGGCCGCCTCGGGGTCGAGGTACTCCCCCGGCTGCAGCGGAGAGAGGTTCTCGCCCAGGCGGTAGACGAGCGGGATGCCGGTGGGGATGTTCAGCCCCGCGATGTCGGCGTCGCTGATGCCGTCGAGGTGCTTGACGAGCGCGCGCAGCGAATTGCCGTGGGCGGTCACGAGCACCGTCTTGCCGGCCTGCAGGTCGGGCACGATCGCGCTGTGCCAGTACGGCAGCAGGCGGTCGATCACGAGCTTGAGCGACTCGGTGCGCGGGATCTCGCCGTCGATGCCGGCGTAGCGCGGGTCGTTCGCCTGGCTGTACGGGTCGTCGTCCGCGAGCTCGGGCGGCGGCACGTCGAACGAGCGGCGCCAGAGCATGAACTGCTCCTCGCCGAACTCGGCGAGGGTCTGGGCCTTGTCCTTGCCCTGCAGCGCCCCGTAGTGGCGCTCATTCAGGCGCCAGGAGCGCGTGACGGGGATCCACAGCCGGTCCGCGGCATCCAATGCGATGTCCGCCGTCTGGATCGCCCGGCTGAGCACCGACGTGTGCACGATGTCGGGCAGCAGGCCGGACTCGGCCAGCAGCTCGCCGCCGCGCTGGGCTTCGGCCTCGCCCTGCTCGGTCAGACGCACGTCCACCCATCCGGTGAACTGGTTTGACTTGTTCCATTCGCTCTGGCCATGGCGCAGCAGGATCAGCGTGTAGGGCGCGGTCATGCGTGTCAGTTTATCGGGATGAGATCATGGACCCCATGCGTGTGTCTGTGGTCGGCCGTCCCACCCGCGGCACCACCGGCATGAACCGGCTGCGACGCGTGGACCGCTGGATCGCGCGGCACCCGGCGCTGCGCCGGGCCGCGGATCCCCTGGTGGTCGACCTCGGCTACGGCGCCAGCGGCGTGACGGCCTTCGAGCTCGAGGCACGGCTGCGCCGCACGCGGCCCGACGTGCGGGTGCTGGGGCTCGAGCTCGATCCCGACCGGGTGGCCCGGGCGCGGGAGCAGCTGGCCGAGGTGCGCGCCCGGCGAACGACGTTCGACGCCTCTGCGCGGGTGTCGTTCGCGCGCGGCGGCTTCGAGGTTCCGGTGGCGGGCGGGCGGCGCCCCGCCGTGATCCGCGCCTTCAACGTGCTGCGGCAGTACGACGAGGCGGATGTGCGGGATGCCTGGACCCGCATGGCCGTGCGCCTCGCGCCGGACGGACTCGTCGTGGAGGGGACGTGCGACGAGCTCGGCCGCGTCTCGTCGTGGGTCGCGTTCGGACCCGACGCCGTGCCGATCACCTTGACCGTCTCACTCAGATTGACGGGGCTCGAACATCCCTCGATCGCTGCCGAGCGGCTGCCCAAGGCCCTGATCCACCGAAACGTGCCCGGCGAGCGGGTGCACGCGTTCTTCGCGGCGCTCGACCGCGCCTGGGACCACGCAGCGGGCATGGCCTCGTTCGGCCCCGCCCAGCGCTGGCGCGCCGCGATGCAGGGCATGGTCGACACCGGCTGGCCGCTGCGGCAGCGCTCCCGATGGCGGCTGGGCGAGATCACCGTCCCCTGGGAGGCCGTGGCCCCGGTCGGCTGACCAGATCAGGCGCGGCGGCGGCCGAGCTTGGGGATGCGGGGCACCGAGGCGGTGGCCCCGGCCTCGGGCGGCACGATGACCTCCTGCGCGGCGGCGACGGGACCCTCGGCGGTGTCGACCACGAGGTCCGCATCCACGGGCGTGCTGCGGCGCACGAGCGCCAGCGCGATCGGGCCCTGCTCGTAGTGCACGGCGGCCGCCACGATCGTGCCGGCGTCCTTCTCCCCCGCGCGTACGGCGTCGCCGCGGGCGGGCAGCGCCGACTCGCTGCCGTCGAGCTGCAGCGCCACCATCCGCCGCGGCGGATGGCCGAGGTTGTGCACCTTGGCCACGGTCTCCTGCCCGCGGTAGCACCCCTTGTCCAGGTGCACGGCGCTGCGCAGCCAGTCCGCCTCGTGCGGCAGCAGCCGCTCGTCGGCGTCGGCGATGCGCGGCCGCCACGCGGCGATGCGCAGGGCCTCGACCGCGAGCGCACCGGCCACCGGCAGGGCGCGGGATGCCACGAGCCCGGCCAGGCGCTCCGCCTCTGCGGTGTCGACCAGGGCTTCGGCCCAATCGCGCTCGGCACCGGGGTGCGGGTCGGCGGCGCTGTAGGCCCAGCCACCGAGAGTGACACCCGGCCACGGATCGCGCCAGACCAGCGGCACCCCGCCCGGCGCGGCCGCGTGCACGCCCGCCACGGCGGCGGTCGCGCCGCCCACCACCGCGAACTCGTCGCCCGCGTCGCGCGGGTCCACGCGCAGGCGGAAGCGCATCTTCTTGAGAAAATCGAGCAGGCCCGCGGCATCCGCTCTGTCGACGATGAGCCACGCAACCGCGCCGTCGTCGACGATGGATGCCGCGTGCTCGACGTGGCCCGCGGGGTCCAGGATCAGCAGCTCGGCGCTCTCGCCGGGCGCGAGGACGCTGACGCGCTGTGTCGAGAAGGACTCGAGCCAGGTGAGCCGGTCCTCGCCCGGCACGGCCAGCACCGTGCGGTCCCCGAGCGGCGCGATCGCCGCGCCGGAGGCGAGGGCGCGCTGCTCGCCGAGCGGGTTCGCGGCATGCTGCAGCACGCCGTCGGTCACGATCGCGCCGGGGGCTGCGGCCAGCAGGGTGTCGAAGGCGTCCATTTCACTGCACCTTCGCGAGGCGGGCGGACGCGTGCGAGGCGAGCTCGCCGCCCAGAGCCGCGACATCCCATGCCCACAGCAGGTGGCCTTCGACCAGCCCGTACATGCGCGTGGCCGCCGTGTAGGCCTTGGCGGTCGCCGGGCGCACGACGGCATCGGTCGCGATGTCGATGCGAGGCCCGCGGATCTGGCCCAGGTACAGCTCGCTCATGCCGTCGGCGTGCACGAGGGCGGCTTCGATGTCGAAGCCGCCCTCGGCGTTGCGCAGCCGCTCGACGTCGTCGACGGTCGGAGCGGGTGCGGAGACGCGCGCCGGCAGCAGCCCGGGACCGGGGTCGGCGTCGCTCTGCGGCCGTGCGATCCGCCAGTAGCCGAGCTCCGCCACGAGAGGAGTGCGATCGTCGCCGGTGCCCATCCAGGCGTCGGCGGAGTAGTTCAGGTACGGTCCGCCGTCGTGGCTGAAGCTCACGCGGTGGACGAACTCACCCGAGTAGTGGTGCTCGGCGGCGGCGTAGTCGATGACGCCCGTGCCCTCCCAGACGCCGATGAGCCACGACAGCGGCGCGAGCTCGGCGGGCAGGTCGATCGGGATCTCGATCACGACGCGCCTCGTCAGCGCTGGCCGCGGTACAGGTTCTTGACCACCACGACCGAGACGAAGAGGATCGCCAGCGAGGCGAGCCCGAGCAGCCCCACGAAGAAGAGTTCCAGCGCCATCAGGTCCATGGCTCCACTCTATCCCGACCTACACCGCCCCGATCGCGATCAGGCCGAACACCGCGCCGGCGACGGCGAGGATCACGAACGCCCCGAGCATCGAGAGCGCGATCCGTGCGATGAAGCCCTCGGCGCGGCCGATCCACAGCTGCAGCGCGAACGTGAGGATGAGGCATCCGCCCAGCGCCAGCGACAGCCAGCCCGCGCGCAGTCCGATCGGCGCGAACAGGCCGACGGCGACGCCCATGAGCGCGGCGGCCACCCACACGGCGATCGCACCGGCCAGGGTGCCGCGTGCAGACGGCTCGAGGGTCGACATGCCGCCATTGTCGCATGCGCCTCGCTGTGTCATGTGCGGGCGTCGTCGATGTCATCCGAGCACCGCCCCGCATAAAATGAGCTGTCGGCGCCCGGTCCCGTACTTCGGCGTCGGGGAGGGCCCTGTGGCACAGCTTCTCGTTCTCAGCTCGGCAGACGATCCGGCGCTGCCCGCCCTCGAGCTGCTCGCGCACCGTCTCGAGACGATCCCCGCCGACCCCGCGCATCTGGTGGCCGCACCCCGCGCCGATGCGATCCTGCTGGATGCGCGCACCGACCTGGTCGCCGCCAAATCGCTGTGCCGCATCCTGACCGCCACGGGGCTGGACGCCCCGCTCGTGCTCGTGGTCACCGAGGGCGGCATGGCCGCCGTGAACGACGACTGGGGCATCGCCGATGTGGTCCTCACCACGGCTGGACCGGCCGAGGTGGACGCACGCATCCGCCTGGTGCTCGGCCGCGACGCGCGCGAGCACGACACTCCGGCCCGGGTCCAGGCATCCGGCCTCACGATCGACGAGGCATCGTATTCGGCCAAACTGCACGGCCGGCCGCTGGACCTGACCTACAAGGAGTTCCAGCTGCTGCACTTCCTGGCGATGCATCCGTCGCGCGTGTTCACCCGCGAGCAGCTGCTCAGCGAGGTGTGGGGGTACGACTATTTCGGCGGCACCCGCACGGTCGATGTGCACGTGCGACGGCTGCGGGCCAAGCTCGGCGAGTTCGAACAGCTGATCGGCACCGTGCGCAACGTCGGGTACCGCTTCATCGTCGCCGACGACGACGCCGGGGCCACGCACCCCGCTCCCGCCTGAACCGCGGCGCGCGGGCCACCCGGCGATCGCGGCTCGTTCAATTTCATCCATCCGCCGTCGCATGTGCCGGATGCCCCTGCAATGATGAGGACATGATCGAACACGAAGTCCTGGACACCGGCCTGGACGACGGAGAGGACGATGACTTCGAACTCACCGAGGTCTTCGATTCCGAACTGCCCGAGGGGCGATATCTCGATCGCGAGTTGAGCTGGCTCGCCTTCAACCAGCGCGTGCTCGAGCTGGCCGAGGATCCTGAACTGCCGGTGCTCGAGCGGGCGAACTTCCTCGCGATCTTCGCCAGCAACCTGGACGAGTTCTTCATGGTGCGCGTGGCGGGCCTGCGCCGCCGGATCATGACCGGGCTGGCCGTGCCGACCAACGTCGGACGCGCGCCGCAGGACGTGCTCGCCGACATCTCCGGCGAGGCGCACCGTCTGCAGCTGCGACACGCGGACGTGTGGACGGCAGAGGTCAAGCCCGCGCTGGCCGCCGCCGGCATCGACTTCGTGAGCTGGGCAGATCTCGGCGACGACGAGCGCGCCGACCTGTACCGCTACTTCCAGGAGCAGGTGTTCCCGGTGCTCACCCCGCTCGCGGTGGATCCCGCCCACCCGTTCCCCTATATCTCGGGGCTGTCGCTGAACCTCGCGATCCGCATCCGCAACGCGCGCACCGGACGCCAGGAGTTCGCCCGCATCAAGGTGCCGCCGATGCTGCCGCGGTTCGTGCGCGTCGGAGACGAGTCCGACCGCATCCGCTTCCTCCCCCTCGAGGACCTGATCGCCAACAACCTCGCCGATCTGTTCCCGGGGATGGAGATCCTCGACCACCACACGTTCCGCCTGACCCGCAACGAAGACGTCGAGATCGAGGAGGACGAGACCGAGAACCTCATCCAGGCGCTCGAGGCCGAGCTGCTGCGCCGCCGGTTCGGGCCGCCGATCCGTCTCGAGGTCACCGACGACATGGACGAGCTGACCCTCGACCTGCTCATCGACGAGCTCGACATCACCGAGCAGCAGGTGCACCGGCTGCCCGGTCCCCTGGATCTGCGCGGCCTGTTCGACCTCGGCCGCATCGACCGTCCCGACCTGCGCTACACGCCGCACGTGCCGACGACGGCGCTGGCGTTCCAGCCCGCCGAGCAGAACGGGCGCGCTGACCTGTTCGCCGCGATCCGCAAGGGCGACGTGCTCGTGCATCACCCGTACGAGCCGTTCGCCACGAGCGTGCAGGCGTTCCTCGAGCAGGCGGCGAAGGACCCGCACGTGCTGGCGATCAAGCAGAC
The DNA here is from genome assembly GCF_058349885.2 of Microbacterium sp. W1-4-2. Classification (NCBI taxonomy): domain Bacteria; kingdom Bacillati; phylum Actinomycetota; class Actinomycetes; order Micrococcales; family Microbacteriaceae; genus Microbacterium; species Microbacterium sp. W1-4-2. The sequence continues at coordinate 133,888 of NZ_JBYRJC020000003.1, forward strand.
CCTGTACCGCACGTCGGGCGACAGCCCCATCGTGGCGGCGCTGATCGACGCGGCCGAGGCCGGCAAGCAGGTGCTCGCCCTCGTCGAAGTGAAGGCACGGTTCGACGAGTCGAACAACATCGCCTGGGCGCGCAAGCTCGAGAAGGCGGGCGTGCACGTCGTGTACGGCCTGGTCGGGCTGAAGACGCACGCGAAGCTGGCCCTCGTGATCCGCGAAGAAGAGGGAACGCTGCGCAGCTATGCGCACATCGGCACCGGCAACTACAACCCGAAGACGAGCCGCATCTACGAGGACTTCGGCCTGTTCACGATCGACGAGCAGGTCGGCCGCGACCTCATCCGCCTGTTCAACGAGCTGAGCGGGTATGCGATCGAGAAGAAGTTCAAGCGGCTCCTGGTCGCCCCGCGCCACTTGCGCAAGGGGCTGCTGCGGCTCATCGATCGCGAGCGCCACAACGCCCAGAACGGCAAGCCCGCCCGCATCCGCATCAAGGTCAACTCGATGGTCGACGAGCAGATCATCGACGCGCTGTACCGCGCCAGCCAGGCCGGCGTCCCCGTCGACATCTGGGTGCGCGGCATCTGCAGCATCAAGCCGGGCGTGCCCGGCATGAGCGAGACGATCACGGTGCGCAGCATCCTCGGCCGGTATCTCGAGCATTCGCGCATCTTCTCGTTCGCCAACGGCGGCGACCCGCAGGTCTACATCGGCAGCGCCGACATGATGCACCGCAACCTCGATCGCCGCATCGAGGCGCTGGTGCGGGTCGCCGCGCCGGCGCACATCAAGGCGCTCGAAGACCTGTTCACGCTGGCGATGAGCGACGGCACCAGCTCCTGGCACCTGCGCAGCGACGGCGAATGGATACGGCACAGCGTCAGCGAGTCCGGCAAGCGCCTGGTCGATCTGCAGGATCGCACGATGGCCACGATCACGCGCCGCCGCCGGGCGCGGGCGGTGCGATGAGCGAGACCGCCGTCTACGCCGCCGGCGGAGTCGTCTGGCGCCTGGTCGAGGGCCGCCCCACGATCCTGGTGATCCACCGCACGGCCTACGCGGACGTCACGCTGCCCAAGGGCAAGGTCGACCCAGGCGAGACCCTGGCCGAGACGGCCGTCCGCGAGATCCTCGAAGAGACCGGCATCCGCACCCACCTGGGCGTGCCGGTCGGCGTCTCGCGCTACGCGCTGCCCAGCAAGCGCACCAAGATCGTGCACTACTGGGCCGCGCACGCCACCGACGACGCGATCCGGGCCTCGCAGTTCGTGCCGAACAAAGAGATCGCGGCCATCGAGTGGCTCACTCCCAAGAAGGCGCGCTCCCGGCTCAGCTACCCCGTCGACGTCGAGATCCTCGACAACTTCTGTCGCCTGGTCCAGGACGGCGTGCTGCACACGTTCCCGATCGTCGTGCTGCGACACGCGAAGGCCGTCGCGCGCGAGAACTGGGACGGCGAGGACGCGCTGCGCCCGCTGACCGGTCGCGGCACCAAGCAGGCCAAGGCCGTCGCCGGCCCCCTGCGCTCGTTCGGCGTGCGCAAGATCGTCAGCTCCGACGCGGTGCGCTGCGTCACCACCGTCACGCCCCTTGCGGCCCTGGTCGGGCACAAGATCCGGCGCACGCCCGAGATCAGCCAGGACGCGTGGGAAGAGGGCACCGCCGACGTGCGCTCGGTGGTCGGCCATCGGGTGCGCTCGCGCAAGCCCGCCGTCCTGTGCAGCCACGGACCCGTGCTGCCCGACATCCTGCGCGAACTGGCCTTGGCCACGGGCACGCTGCACGGCACCTATCTGGATGCCGCGGCCGCTCTTCCGGTCGGTGGATTCTCCGTCGCGCACGTGTCGCTCGACAACCCCGGCTCGGGGATCATCGCCATCGAGACGCACGAGCCCAAGATCTGAACCGACCCCGGTCCGCGGCATCCACCCCATCGCCGCACCGTTCACCTTCCGTTCACCCGGACAGCGCACTCTGGTCACCGTCGCGCTCTACCGTGCATGCGAGCCCCGCACCCGAGGGCCGACATCCCTGACACGTGAAGGATTCACACAGTGAAGCTCACCCGTATCGCCCCGCTGGGCGCCCTGGTCGTCGCCGGCGCGCTCGTCCTCGCCGGCTGCGCCTCGAACGAGAGCGCCGGCGCCACCGGCCCCTCGGGCGCCGCGTCGTCCACCGCATTGAAGGGCACCCTCAACGGCATCGGCTCGTCGGCCCAGGGCACCGCCCAGCAGAGCTGGATCGCCGGCATCCAGACCGCCAACCCCGACCTCAACGTGAACTACGACCCGCAGGGCTCCGGCGCCGGCCGCAAGAGCTTCATCTCGGGCGCAGCCGACTTCGCCGGCTCCGACGCCGCACTGAAGGACGAGGAGCTGGCCGGCACGTTCGCGCTGTGCGCGCCGGGCACCAAGGCCATCGACCTGCCCGTCTACGTCTCGCCGATCGCGATCGCGTACAACGTTCAGGGGGTCAAGGACCTGAAGCTGGATGCCGCGACCATCGCCGGCATCTTCTCGGGCAAGATCACCCGGTGGAACGACCCGAAGATCGCGGCGCTGAACAGTGGCGCGTCGCTGCCGGACGCCTCGATCGTGGTGGTCCACCGCTCGGACGACTCGGGCACGACGCAGAACTTCACCGAGTACCTGGCCGCGAATGCGAAAGACGTCTGGACGGAGCCCGCGTCGCAGACCTTCCCGTACCAGGTCGGCGACGCAGCCAAGGGCACCTCGGGCGTCGCCGAGGCCACCAAGAACGCGAAGAACTCGATCACCTACATCGACGAGTCGGGGGCCGCGGGCCTTTCGATCGCCGAGCTGAAGGTGGGCGACGCGTTCGTGAAGATCTCGGCCGAGGGCGCCGCCGCGGTGGTCGCCGACTCGCCGCTGGTCAAGGGACGCGCCCAGAACGACCTGGCGATCGACATCAACCGCACCGACACGCAGGCGAACGCCTGGCCGCTCGTGCTGGTGTCGTACGTGATCGCGTGCCAGCAGTACCAGGACGCCGCCAAGGCCGCTCTGGTCAGCGGCTACGTGCAGTACGTGGCGAGCGCTGCCGCGCAGCAGGCCGCGGCACAGCAAGCGGGCTCCGCGCCGCTGTCGCCCGACCTCGCCGCGAAGGTGATCGCCGCAGCCCAGTCGATCAAGTGACGCCACCGCGGGTCCGGTCGGGCCGACCCCCGACCGGACCCGCACGGTTCACCGTCCGAGCAGAGGAAGAGAAAGAGCAGGATGACCGCTCCCACCGCCGCGCCGCCCGCGCCACCGGCCCGGGCCGCCCGTGCCCGCGCGAAGGTCCGCATCGGCGACCGCGTGTTCGCGACCACCACGATCGTCGCCGGCTCGCTGATCCTGGCGACCCTCGCCGCGGTCGCGATCTTCCTGGTCATCCAGAGCATCCCTGCCCTGGTCGCAGGCAAGGGCGAGCTGCCGAACGATGCGACCAACTTCTGGCAGTACGTGTGGCCGCTCGTGTTCGGCACGGTCTGGGCCGCGTTCCTGGCGCTCGTGTTCGCCACTCCTCTGTCGATCGGCATCGCGCTGTTCATCACGCACTACGCGCCGCGGCGGGTCTCGCAGACGCTCGGCTACATCATCGACCTGCTCGCCGCGGTGCCCTCGGTCGTGTTCGGCCTGTGGGGCATCGTCACACTCGCCCCGTTCGTGCAGCCGTTCTACCAGTGGCTCGGTGCGAACCTGGGCTGGATCCCGCTGTTCGCCCCGCCCGTCTCGGGCACCGGTCGCACGATCCTCACCGCATCGGTCGTGCTGGCCGTCATGGTGATCCCGATCATGACCGCGATCTGCCGCGAGGTGTTCCTGCAGGCGCCCCGCCTGCACGAAGAGGCCGCGCTCGCCCTCGGCGCCACGCGCTGGGAGATGATCCGCATGGCCGTGCTGCCGTTCGCACGCAGCGGCATCATCTCGGCGATCATGCTGGGGCTCGGCCGGGCGCTGGGCGAGACGTTCGCCGTCGCGATGGTGCTCTCGCCCGCCTTCGTCGTCAAGTTCGCGGTGCTGCAGGCGCAGAACCCCAACACGATCGCCGCGAACATCGCCCTGCAGTTCCCCGAGGCCACCGGCGTGTCGGTGAACGCCCTGGTCGCCTCGGGTCTGATCCTGTTCGCCGTGACGCTGCTGGTGAACGTCCTCGCACGCTGGATCATCAGCCGTCGCGCCGCCTTCTCGGGAGCCAACTGATGACCACCGCGACCGCCGATCGCAGCGCGAGCCGCGGTATCCATCCCCACAACACGCTCACCTCCGGCAAGCTGCCCCGCGGCACCGCCTGGATGGTGCTGGCCGGCGGCTGGGTGTTCAGCGCCGCCTTCTTCGCGCTGCTGGCCACGGCCGGCGCCACGAAGGGCTTCAACATCGTGGGCGCGATCTTCTTCGGCACGATCCTGTTCGACATCGTGCTGTACGCGATCTCGCGCATCGTCGAAGGCGCGCGCCGGGCGAAGGACCGGCTCATCACCTCGCTGGTCTCGACCGCGTTCATCATCGCGCTGCTGCCCCTGATCTCGCTGGTCTGGACGGTGCTCGTCAACGGTCTGGCGCGCTTCGACGCCGCGTTCTTCACGCAGTCGATGCGCAACATCATCGGCGACGGGGGCGGCGCCCTGCACGCGATCATGGGCACCCTGCTGATCACGCTCATGGCGGCGCTGATCTCGGTGCCGATCGGCCTGCTGACCTCGATCTATCTCGTCGAGTACGGCCGCGGCCTGCTGGCCCGCTCGATCACGTTCCTCGTCGACGTGATGACCGGCATCCCCTCGATCGTCGCGGGCCTGTTCACATTCGCACTGTTCTCGCTGATCCTCGGCCCGGCCGTGCGCAACGGCTTCATGGGCGCGGTCGCGCTGTCGGTGCTGATGATCCCCGTCGTCGTGCGCTCGAGCGAAGAGATCCTGCGCCTCGTGCCGAACGAGCTGCGCGAGGCGTCGTACGCGCTCGGCGTGCCCAAGTGGCTGACCATCCTGCGGATCGTGCTGCCCACGTCGCTGGCCGGCATCGTCACCGGGATCATGCTCGCGATCGCCCGCGTGATCGGCGAGACCGCGCCGCTGCTGCTGGTGACCGGATTCACGTTCAGCATGAACTACAACCTGTTCTCGGACCGCATGATGACCCTGCCGGTGTTCGTGTACACGCAGTACACGCAGGCCGCCGGCGTCAGCGCGCAGGCCTCGATCGACCGCGCCTGGACGGCGGCGCTGACCCTCATCCTCATCGTGATGGCCCTGAACCTCATCGGCCGGCTCATCGCCAAGATCTTCGCGCCCAAGCGCGGCTTCTAGAATCGACTCCGAAGGAAACGAAGTGTCCAAGAGCATCGACGTCACCGACCTCAACGTCTACTACGGCGACTTCCTCGCCGTGGAGGGCGTCTCGCTGCACATCGAGCCCCGCAGCGTCACCGCGTTCATCGGCCCCTCCGGCTGCGGCAAGTCCACGTTCCTGCGCACGCTCAACCGCATGCACGAGGTGATCCCGGGGGCGCGCGTGCAGGGCAAGGTGCTGCTGGACGGCGACGACCTCTACGCCCCGGGGGTCGACCCGGTGGCGGTGCGCCGCAACGTCGGCATGGTGTTCCAGCGCCCGAACCCGTTCCCGACGATGTCGATCAAGGAGAACGTGCTCGCGGGCGTGCGGCTGAACAACAAGCGCATCTCGAAGTCGGATGCCGATGCCCTCGTGGAACGGTCGCTGCGCGGCGCGAACCTGTGGAACGAGGTCAAGGACCGCCTCGACAAGCCGGGCTCGGGACTGTCGGGCGGCCAGCAGCAGCGTCTGTGCATCGCCCGCGCGATCGCGGTGGAGCCCGAGGTGCTGCTGATGGACGAGCCCTGCTCGGCCCTCGACCCGATCTCGACCTACGCGATCGAGGAGCTGATCGGCGAGCTCAAGAGCGACTACACGATCGTGATCGTCACGCACAACATGCAGCAGGCCTCGCGCGTGAGCGAGCGTACGGCGTTCTTCAACATCGCCGGCACCGGCAAGCCCGGCAAGCTCATCGAGTACAACGACACCGCCACGCTGTTCACGACCCCGACCGAGCAGGCCACCGAGGACTACGTCTCGGGCCGCTTCGGGTGAGCCCCGCGCGCGGGGTCAGTCGCGCGGGCCGAGCAGGTAGCGGTTGAAGGATGCCGTCGCTTCGGCGTCGACCGGGATCGCCACGTCGTCGATCGCGGTGATGGGGGCGGCCAGGCGGACGCTCGAGACCAGCCACGCGGCATCCACCCGCGTCAGCGCCTCGGCCGGCACGGACTCGTACGCGACGTCGCGGCCATGCGCCCGCAGATGCTCGAACAGGCTCATCTGGGTCGTGCCGTGCAGGATGCCGGTGCCGGTCGCGGGCGTGACGAACCGGTCGGCGATCCGCAGCACGACCGACGAGGTCGGCCCCTCGAGGACGAGACCGTCGCTGGTCACGAAGATGGCATCGTCGGCGCCGCGCCGATGCGCTTCGCGCAGCGCGGCCATGTTCACCGCGTACGACAGGGTCTTGGCGCCCAGCAGCAGCCAGGGTGCGCGCTCGGCGGCGCCGCTGTCGATGCCGCGATCGAGCGTCACGACGCGGATGCCGCGCGTGCGGGGCACGGTGTTGTCGGGGGCGAGGGATGCCGTGGCCCACGCGGTGGGCGCGGGGCCCTGTTCGACCCCCCGGCTGAGGATGAGCTTGATCGATCCCTCCCCCGGCCCGGCCTCGGCGGCGGCGCGGGCGACGGCCTGGCGCCACTGCCCGAGGTGCGGGGCAGGCAGATCGCACAGCGCGGCCGAGTGCGCGAGCCGCTCGAGATGGGCGGTCGCCTCTTGCGGGTGGCCGTCGACGACCCCGATCGTCTCGAAGATGCCGTCGCCGCGCTGCGTGCTCAGCTCGCCGACACTCAGCGCCGGCGCCGACGGGTCGACCACCTGGAACGTGTCGGCGAAGTCGCCGTCCTGGGCATCGGCGGGCACGGGGGCGATCATCAGCGCGAAGCGGGCGGCCATGATCCGAGCGTAGTCGGGTGGGGAATACGCCCAGCGCAGGGTCGGTTACACTTGAGCGGCCGGGCCGCAGTAACCCCGGGCTCCATCTTCTGCCGCTGCGAGCGGCCTTGCGCCGAGAGGCGTTCTGCGGCCCGGCACTTCTGTGCCGGGGCGCTGGACGCCTCTCCCCGCGAAGCGGGCATGCGCACTGCGGGCGTTCTGCGGCCCGGCACTTCTGTGCCCATCGGTCGCTGAGCGACGGTCAGGTCAGCGACTCGCGGCGCCACAGCCCCGCGCTGGCCGCGAGGTCGCCCGCGTACGTCGACAGGCGCAGGGCCCGCGTCGTCAGGGCACTCGCCCGCTCGGGCTCGGTCGGCTCGTAGTCGTCGGCGACGTGGGTGGCGCCGGATGCCTCGACCCGGCAGAACGCCGCCGCACGCTCGAGCGCCACCGCGAAATCGCCGGCGAACGCCCCACGCATGATGCGATCGACGAGCTCGACCAGCTCGTCCGGGGCTGCCGGCACCGGGGCGCCCGCGACCACCGGGTCGGCGGAGGCGATCTCGACGCGCCCGCGCTCGTACAGCAGGGCCGCCGTGTGCGGGTCGTCGTGGATCATCAGCTGCAGCAGGTACAGCCGCCACAGCGCACCCGGCAGCGACCGGGCCGGTGCCTGCGACCACAGCTCGGCGATGTCGTCGATGCCGTGCATGCGCGTGAATGAGACGAGCCTGTCGACCGTCTCGCGGTCGGGGTCGGCGCGCACGCGCGAGAGCAGCGCCGCCGCGGTCGAATGCGCGACCCGCGTCTTCTCGGCGGGGTCGTGCGCACCGAACAGCCGGTCGAGCTCACCGGTGGGTCGGCGCACAGGCTTGTGGAAGTCCCGTCCTGCGTCCGTCACTCGACAAGGCTACCCGCGCCCCCTCCCGCCGGGGGCGCGGGCCCGCCATCCGCCGCTATGCGCGCGGCGCCGTGCCGTTGATCCGCACGTGGTTGCCGGCCGGGTCGCGGAACGCGCAGTCGCGCGGGCCCCACTGCTGGTCCATCGGCTCCTGCAGCACTTCGGCCCCGGTGGCGCGCACCCGCTCGAACGTCGCGTCCAGGTCGCCGGTCAGGAACACGAGGGGACCGGGGCCGGAGCCCTTGGCGACCAGGCGTGCGAGCGCCTCGCCGTCGTCGGGCGAGCGCCCCGCGCCGGGCGCCGACAGCACGAGCACGACGCCGGGCTGCTCGGGCACGCCCATGCTCAGCCACCGCCATCCGTTGCCCGACACGTCGTTGAGCACCGTCAGCCCGAGAGCGTCGCGGTAGAACGCGAGCGCGGCGTCGACGTCGTCGACGGTCAGCGGGAAGAATCCGAACCTGATGTCTGTCATGACCACAACGCTAGGGGCGCGGCATCCCGGGCGCTTCTCGGATCCTGCTCGATCGCTCACCCGTAGCGGGTCGGTCGGGTGAGCACCCGGGCGAAGCACTCCGGCAGCGCCTCGGCGTCGTCGTGCGAGCGGGCGCGGTACGCGCTCGGGGTCTCGCCGACGATCTCGCTGAACGTCGAGCTGAACGAGCCGAGCGACGTCGCCCCCACGGCGGTGCAGGCATCCGTGACCGACATTCCGCCGCGCAGCAGCGCCATCGCCCGCTCGATGCGCCGGGTCATCAGGTACGCGTACGGCGTCTCGCCGTAGGCGGTCTTGAACTCGCGCGAGAAGTGCGCCGGCGACATGAACGCCCGTGCGGCCATGGTCGGCACGTCCAGCGGTTCGGCATACGCACGGTCCATGAGGTCGCGGGCGCGGCGCAGGTGGGCGAGAGTCTGCGGCGACTGGGGGGTGGATGCCACGTCCCGACCCTACCGGCAGTCCGCGCAGTACGCTCAGAGCATGGCGCAGAGCAGGCCGCAGAGGATCGCGATCGCCGGCGGCACCGGCACCGTCGGGCGTCTGGTCACCGAGATCGTCCGCGCGCACGGGCACGAGCCGATCGTGCTGTCGCGTTCCACCGGAGTGGACCTGTCCACCGGCGACGGACTGCCGACGATGCTGCGCGGCGTGGACACCGTGATCGACGTCAGCGGGCCCACGACGATGTCGGCTGCGGCATCCATCCGCGGATTCGAGGCGATGACCGGCAACCTGCTCCACGCCGAGCAGGCGGTCGGCGTCGGGCACCACGTCGCCCTCTCGATCGTCGGCATCGATCGCAGCGAGAAGGGCTACGGCTACTACCAGGGCAAGCGCGCGCAGGAGCGCCTCGTCGAGGCCGGAGCGGTGCCGTGGACGATCCTGCGGGCGACGCAGTTCCACGAGTTCGCCAAGCAGATGTTCGAGCGGATGAAATTCGGCCCGTTCGTGCTCATCCCGGGCATGCGGTCGCAGCCGATCGCCGCGCGCGAGGTCGCCGCGCGGCTCGTCGAGCTGGCCGAGGGCGCTCCCGCCGGCCGTGTCGCCGACATCGCCGGGCCTCACGTGGAGCGCATGGCCGAGCTCGCGCGACGGTACGGGCGGGCCGCGGGCCTGTCGGGCCATGTGGTCGAGCTCTCCATCCCCGGCAGCGGCGGAGCGCAGATGCGGGACGGCAGCCTGCTGGCCGGCGTCGACGCGCAGCTGATCGGACCCGACTTCACCGACTGGCTGATCGACGAGACCGGGTCGGACGGGATCGCGCAGGGCTCGCAGGCGCACCGGATCGCCGGCATCCCGATCATCCGCGAACCCCTGCCCACGCCGCCCGAGCCCAGCCTGTCGAACGCGCGGGCGCTGATCGCGGGGCTGCAGCGGGCGGGCATGCCGATCACGCTCACGATCGAAGGCGATCCGCGTCCTGTCGCTCCGGAGATCGACGCGACCGCCTTCCGCGCGCTGCAGGAGGGCGCGGCGCTCGTGCTCACCCGCACACGGGGGGTGGATGCCGCAGCCGTCGTGCGCTATCTGCCCGCCGCCGTCGAGGTCGAGGTCTCGCACGGGCCCGCTGCGCTCACGCCGCAGGGTCGTCAGGCGGTGGGGCTCGACCGCAGCCGTGGTGAGGTGCGGCGGCTGGGCGGGGCGACCACGGTCGACGCGCAGGAGGACGGCGCGTTCCGCACGGTGGCGACGATCCCGACGCCGAACTGATCCGCCCCTGCGGTGCGCCCGCATCGCAGGGGTGCAATCCGGCGATGGTTTAGACTGCCGAAAGGTGCCGCACGTGTTGTACGGCACCTACGCACGCCCCCGTAGCTCAGAGGCAGAGCAACCGGCTTTTAACCGGTGGGTCGAGATATCGTAATTCTCCGGGGGCACCATGCATTGGTTCTACCGCCGGTGTCCGACACTCGTCACGCCGTGCGCACCGCGGCGCCGACGGCATCGAGGATGACGCGCAGTTCATCGGGCGGAGTACGGGTGAGAGTGCCCGAGGTCGGCAGTTCGCGAGCGCGATGCGACTGCGCGATCCGCTCGGGCACCGCGGTGCGATCGTCCACGGCAGACCTCCGTCCGCTCGGGGTCGCCGAGCGCCGACGATGCTACTCCTGCAGCCCGAGCAGCCTGCGATGCAGGTCGCGCACCTCGACGGCGAGGTCGGGGTCGGGCCCCGCGACCTCGATGCCCGGCGCGATCTCGGTGATCGGCAGCGGTGCGACCGGGCCGGGGGCGATCCCCCACTCCTGGTGCCAGGCGACCAGCTGCGCCGTGCTGGTGGCGTAGACGATGCGGCCGAGGCCCCCCCAGGCGTGCGCGGCGCTGCACATCGGGCAGTGCTCGCCGGACGTGTAGACGACGCTCGTGCGTCGGGCCGCGGCATCCATGTTCGCCGCCGCCCACCGCGCGATCTCGAACTCCGGATGCCGGGTCTTGTCGCCCCCGGCGACGCGGTTGCGGTCTTCGAACAGCACCGTGCCCGCGGCATCCACGATCAGCGAGCCGAACGGCTCGTCGCCGGCATCTAGCGCCTCGCGGGCCAGGTCCACGCAGCGGCGCAGATGCGCGCGATCCGCCGGAGTCGGATTCGTCGTCGACACGGTCATGCCGTCACACTCCCTGCAGTGGTTCCGTCTGTCAACTCGATCTCGTCGGCGCGCCCGATGCGCAGCACATCGGGGACGCACATCATGAGCACGACGAGCACGACGCCCATGGCGAGCGCCGAGAACGTGGTCGTCGCGGCGACCCCGATCTGTTCGGCGATCGCACCGAGCCCGAGCGTCGCGATCGGCATGATGCCGATGGCGAGCTCTTGCAGACCGAGCACACGACCGTGCAGCGCGGGGCGGGTGACCACGAGCAAGAGCGTCGTCTGCAGCACGCCGAACGCGGCGCTGGCCAGTCCGACCATCGCCATGAGGGCGAACCCGGCGGACACGATGTGCAGCTGCGAGAACACGACCCAGAGAATGCTCCAGACCAGCGTGCCGAACACGAACAGCGCGCCCTTACGGCGGAAGTCGCCGAGCGCCGCGATCACGAGCGAGCCGACCAGACCGCCGGTGCCCGCGCACGTGAGCAGCATGCCCAGGCCCGCGGCGTCCAGGCCGAAGCTCTCGTCGGCGAACACCGGCATGAACGACTGGTACACCGGCCACAGGAACGTGTTGGCGGCCAGCGTCACCATCAGCACGGCCACCGCGCGCCGGTTGCGGCCGATGATGCGCACGCCGCTGACGACCATGCCGATCACCGATTCGGTCGCCGGGTGCACGGCGATGCGGATGCGTCGCAGCGGCAGGATCAGCGCGAACGACAGCGCGTACCAGCCGGTCGAGACCCACAGCGCCGCGGGCGCCCCGAACACGGCGATCATCGCGCCGCCGAGGGCGGGCCCGATCACCTGCGTCATGTTCATGGCCATCGCGTTCAGCGCATTGGCGTTCGACACGTTCTGCGCCCCGACGAGGTCGACGACCAGGGACGCGCGCGCCGGCTGCGACGGCGACTGCGCAAGTCCGATCGCCAGCCCCCCGGCCAGCAGACCCCAATACGGCAGCTTCCCGAACGACGCGAACGTGGCGACGACCGCCATGCCGACGGTGACCCAGCCGCTGGCCAGCAGCAGCAGCGACACCCGGTTGTGCCGGTCGGCGATCGCACCGGCCACCGGACCGAGCAGCATCGGGGCGAGTCGCATAGCGGTGAACACGGCGACGAGGAACTCGGAGCGGGTCATCTCGAACGCCATCCAGCCGAGGACCAGCGTCTGGGTCCACGATCCGCCGAAGAAGAACAGGTTCGACAGCCACAGCTGCTGGAACGGGCGGTTGCCGCGCAGGGAGGCGAGCGCCGTGCCGAGTCCGATCCGCTGTCGATCAGGGGCGGAAACGGGGGCGGGAGCGCCCTGCGATGCGGATTCGGCTGCCACGCGCCACGACCTCACTCTCTCGAACAACCTTCACATGGTATACCGGAAGGGGATGGGATGCCGGGGCTCGCGCTGCCGGCAGGCGCCCGGGCCGCAGGTTCTAGGCTTGTCGGCGAGCGCACTGTCGAACCGTGCGCAGACGGGAGGTCGCCATGTTCGCCATCGCCGACGACGCGTGCATCATCGTCCGCGCGATCGCCGCCAAGACGCCGGGCGGCCGGGAGTCGGGCGGCCTGCGCATCAGCGACGGCGCCGATCGGGGCACGGACTATGCGCTCGAGCCCGTGGGCGGGCCGGAGGTTGGCGACGTGATCGTCGACCAGGCGGGTGCGCGGGTCTTCCTCGCACCCGATGTCGCCGAGGCGCTGGCCGATACCGTGCTCGAGGCGAGCGTGGACCACGGGGGCGTCGTCGACTTCCGGTTCGGCACGAGCGCCGGCCCCCACGGCATGACCGAGGTGCGCTCAACGGGGCACGTGCACTGACGGTGACGGCGGCTGCAGCCGCTGCGCGGTCAGGCGAGCTCCGCACCCGCGTGTGCGAGCTCGGCGAGCGCTGCGTCGCTCGACTCACGCGCGACACCGGCGACCAGTCTCGTGAGCACCCGCACGTGGCGCCCGTGCGAGATCGCGTCCAGCGCGGATGCGCGCACACAGTAGTCGGTCGCGATGCCGGTGATGTCGACATCGACGATGCCGTTCGCGTCGAGCAGCTGCTCGACGGTCTGGCCGTCGTCGGTGACGCCCTCGAACAGCGAGTACGCGGGCCTGCCCTGGCCCTTCTTCACGTGGTGGGTGATGGATGCCGTCACCAGGCCGGGATCGTACTGCGCACCCTCCGTGCCGGCGACGCAGTGCACCGGCCACGTGTCGACGAAGTCCGGCTCACCGGCCGCGAAATGACCGCCGTTGTCGTTGTCGCCGTCGTGCCAGTCACGCGAGGCGACGACGATCGCATACTCGCCGGCGTGCTCGGCGAGGTACTGCGAGATGCCGGCGGCCACGGCATCCCCGCCCTGCACCCCGAGTGCTCCGCCCTCGGTGAAGTCGTTCTGCACGTCGACGATGAACAGTGCCTTGCCCATAGCTCGAGGGTACCCGGGCGGGGCGTCACACGGCCGCGCGGTACACGACGACGGGGCCGGCCTCCCACCGGCGCCTGCGGATGTAGCGAAGAAGCTCCAGACTCGCCTTGCGCTCCGCACGCGCCCGTCCGAACCGATACCAGCGCTCGGAGGGCGGCTCCAGCGGTCCGCCCTGGATGCAGATGCGGTAGTCGAAGCGTCCCACCTGCTGGACCTCTGCACGCACCTCGCCGAGGTCGATCACGGTCTCCATGACCGGATGATATTCGCCGCCCGGGCGGTCGGGGCCGTTCTCATGGAATCCGTTGGCGGGTCGCGGCATCCACCTCGGTGCCGACGCCCGGCCGCCACAGTTTCGACGGCCACCAGATCGCCCGCCCGATGTCGAAGGCGACGGCGGGCACGAGCAGGGAGCGCACGACGAACGTGTCGAGCAGCACACCGAACGCGACGATGAACGCGATCTGCGCGAGGAACAGGATCGGGATCACCCCGAGCGCAGCGAAGGTCGCCGCGAGCACGAGTCCCGCCGAGGTGATGACCCCGCCGGTGGCGACGAGGCCGCGCAGGACCCCGGGTCGGGTGCCGTGCTCGCGGGACTCCTCGCGCACGCGGGTCATCAGGAAGATGTTGTAGTCCACGCCGAGGGCCACCAGGAACACGAATCCATAGAGAGGAACGGCGGGATCGGCGCCGGGGAAGCCGAAGGCGTGGTCGAAGACCAGCGCAGAGACGCCGAGGGCCGCGATGAACGACACGATCACCGAGCCGATCAGCACGACCGGGGCGAGGATCGCGCGCAGCAGCAGCATGAGGATGACGAGGATCACGGCCAGGACGATCGGGATGATCAGCGTGCGATCCCGGATCGACGTGTCGTTCGCATCGAGGTCGGTCGCGGTGACGCCGCCGACGCGGGCGGACGGCACATCGTCTGCCAGCTCCGCCCGCAGCGTGCGCACCGTGTCTTCGGCCGCGCCCGAGTCCGCCGGCGCCGTCAGCGTGCCCAGCAGCAGCACCTCGCCGTCCGAGACCGTCGGCTGGGCGGGCGGGGTTGCGGGCGGGCCGGGAGCCGTGTACTCGGGCCGACCGTCCGTGACCGTCACGCCCACCTGGCCCGACACCGAATCCGTGGATGCCGCTGCCAGCGACTCGATTCCATCGACGCGGCTCATCACGGTGGCTGCGGCGGCGACGTCGGCCTCGGCTGCCAGCACGTACACGGGCGACCCCGAACCCGCGTCGAAATGCTCGCCGAGCACCTGTTGGCCGTCGCGCGCCTCGGAATGCCCGAGCACGAGATCGCTCGAGGGCACACCGTCGGCCTTCAACTGCACGATGCCGGTGCCCGCCGCCAGCAGCACGACCAGGCACACGATCCACACCGGTCGCGCCCGACGGGCGACCAACCGCGCCTGCCGCGGCCAGAAGCCCGTCACGGGCTGGGTCAGGTCGTCGGGGATCATCGCGAGCGGGTGGCGCGGGATGAACGGCCAGAACGCGGCACGTCCGAACAGCGCCAGCAGCGCCGGAAGGAACGTGAGCGCCGACAACATCGCGAACGCGATGCCGATCGCGGCGATCGGGCCGAGCGCGCGGTTGGTCGCCAGGTCGCTCAGCAGCAGACACAGAAGCCCCGCGATCACGGTGCTCCCCGACGCCAGGATCGGCTCGAACGCGCCGCGCCAGGCGCGGGTCGCGGCATTCCACCGGCGCCTCCCCTCGCCGACCGCCTCGCGGAATCGTGCGACGTAGAGCAGGGCGTAGTCCGTGGCCGCGCCGATCACGAGGATGAAGAGAATCCCCTGCACCTGGCCGTTCAGCAGCACGACCCCGGTCTTGGCCAGCCACCACACCACGAGCAGAGCGACGCAGAGCGCGAAGGATGCCGTGGCCAGCACCAGGATCGGCAGTAGCGGCGAGCGATACACCACCACGAGGATGAGGAAGACGGCGATCAGTGCGACGCCCAGGAGCAGGCCGTCGATGCCCAGGAAGCCGTGCACGAGATCGGCCGTGAACCCGGCGGGCCCGGTGATCCAGGCCGTCGTGCCGTCCGGCAGATCGGTGTCGAGCTCGGTCCGCACGGCAGCCGTCGCGTCGGTGATCTGCCCGCTGGCCATCGGCACGAAGAGCTGGGCGGCCGCGCCGTCTTTCGCCATGATCGGCGGCGACACCGTGCCGTTCACCCCGGCGACCGCGCCGAGGCCGGTCTCGAGGTCTCGCAGCGCCGAGATCTGGGCGTCGGTGAGCCGCGACCCGTCGTCGGCGCGCACGACGACGACAGCGGGGATGCTGTCGCTGCCGGTGAAGTCGGCGAGCCGGTTCTGCACCGTCGTCGATTCCGCCGAACTCGGCAGATACGCCGACTGGTTGTTCGTCGAGACCTCGCTGACCTTGCCGAAATAGGGTCCGCCGATCGCACCCCCGACGAGCCAGATGACCACGAGCAGAACCGGGACGCCGATGCGGATCCACCGACTCGGAGCGGAACGGTCGACTGCGCGGGCCGGAGGCATGCTCTCACCGTAACGGGGTCATGCGCCCGGCGTGAGCAGATCGGGAAGTGGAGCCACCTGAGGGAATCGAACCCTCGACCTATTCATTACGAGTGAATCGCTCTGCCGTCTGAGCTAAGGTGGCGCGTGCGCGGCGCACCGCGCACGATGATCGATCTTACATGGTCGTCAGGGTGCTTGCGAACCAGGCGGTCACTGCGCGCAGCGGATGTCGCCGTCGGGCACGGTGCCGTCGACGAAGTAGTCGTTGACCGCGGCATCCACACAGCTGTTGCCCTTGTTGAAGCCGGTGTGCCCCTGCCCCACGCGGGTGATGAGGATGCCGGAATCCAGCTGCTTGGCGAGCGACTGCGCCCACGTGTATGGCGTGGCCGGGTCGTTCGTCGTCCCGATCACGAGGATCGGACCCGCCCCCGGGGCGTGGATCGGCTCGCGCACGCCGGTCGCCTTGACCGGCCACTCGTCGCAGGTGTCCAGATCGACGCTCCAGTACCGTGCGATCGTGGGCGCCTTCTGCTGCAGCTCGGCGACCGCGGCGGCCTTCTGCGCGGCGGTGGCGTCGTCGGGATAGTCCACGCAGTTGTACGCGTTGAACGCCTCGTACGAGTTGTCCTGATACCTGCCGTCCACCCGGTTGTAGTAGAAGTCGGCGAGCTGGAACGCCGGCCCCGCGTCGCCCTTCGCCGTGGCGGCGAGCGCCTGCGTCAGGTACTGCCAGCTGTCCTGCGAGTACAGCGCCGCCACGATCGCGGTCATGAGGCTGTCGGCGCCGAGCCGCCGCCCGTCGCTGTCGGGGATCGGGCGCCGGTCGACGCGAGCCAGCAGCGACCCGAGGTCGGCCATGCCGTCGGCGACCGTGCCCGTGAACGGGCACCCCCGCGATTTCAGGCACGAGGCCATGTACGCCTTCAGCGCGGACTCGAACCCGATCGCCTGCGTGAGGCTGACGTCCAGCCCCGACACCGACGGGTCGATGGCGCCGTCGAGCACGAACCGCCCCACTTTCTGCGGGTACAGCTTGGCGTAGGTCGCCCCGAGGAACGTCCCGTACGAATAGCCCAGATAGTCGAGCTTCTTGTCGCCGAGCACGGCGCGCATGAGATCCATGTCGCGCGCCGCGAACACGGTGTTCACGTCGGGGAGGATGCCGCCGCTGTTGCGCCGGCACGCGTCGGCGAACGATTTGAACGACGACAGCATCTCGCTCCGCCACGCCGGGGTGTTGCGCGGCGCCGACGGGATGTCGAACAGGAACGCGTCCATCTGCTTCGCGCCGTAGCACTTGACCGCGGTCGACTCGCCGACCCCGCGCGGGTCGAAGCCGATCACGTCGTACGACTTCTCGAGCCGGTCGCCGACGGCGAACTGCAGGGAGTCACGCACGAGCTCGATGCCGCTGGCGCCGGGCCCGCCCGG
Source organism: Microbacterium sp. W1-4-2 (assembly GCF_058349885.2). Classification (NCBI taxonomy): domain Bacteria; kingdom Bacillati; phylum Actinomycetota; class Actinomycetes; order Micrococcales; family Microbacteriaceae; genus Microbacterium; species Microbacterium sp. W1-4-2. Next base: position 151,225 of record NZ_JBYRJC020000003.1, read on the forward strand.
ATTGACCAGCAGCGAGCCGAGCGGTCGGCCGCCGGTGGCTCGGTGGCGGATGATCGCGAGATCGACGCTGCCGGTGCCCGGGTCGTTCCAGTCGAGGGGGGCCTTGATCGTGGCGCACTCGAACTGGCCGTTGCACGGGCTCCAGTCGATCTTCTGCCCGTAGAACGGCATCAGGTCGGCGGCGACGCCCGCGGTGTCGGGCGCGGCACTGGACGAGGCCGCGGGGGCGCTCGAACCGCGATCGGGGACGAACGAGAACAGACACCCGGTCAAGGCGAGGGATGCCGCGGCCAGCCCGGCGAGGACGGTGACGAGGCGGGTCTTGGCGTTCACAGGATCCTTCCGTGGGCCACGGTGATGAGCATGCTCTCCAGCGCGAGCACGGGTGAGACGTTCTGCTCCATGCGGCGACGGGTCTCGGCGATCTCGTCGAGCACGACGAGCGTGCGCGCGGGGTCCCACGCGCCGGCGAGACCGCGCAGGTCGGCGGCGAGCTCGAGGTTGATCAGGTCGTCGTCGCGGCCGAACTGCAGCATCAGCACATCGCGGTACAGCGACTGCAGGTCGGTGAGCACCCGGTCGATGCCGTCGCGCAGGCTGCGCGTCGCGCGGCGCTTCTGCTCGTCCTCGAGCGCCTTCAGCTGCGATCGCACCGCGGGCGGCACCGCCGCGCCCGGGGCGATCCCGAGCGTCGAGAGCAGCTGCGACCGCTCGGCCTCGTCGCGCTCGGCCGTCAGCGCCTTCGCGTCGTCGGTCGCTCCGGCGACGATCTCGGCGGCCGCCTCGACAGCACTGGAGACGCCGCGCACCCGCAGCACGGCACGCAGCATGTCATCGCGGCGATCACGGGCCGTGGCATCCGTCGCCAGCCGCTGGGCCATGCCGATGTGCCGCTGCGCGTGCCGTGCGGACTGCTCGGCGATCTGCGCGTCCACGCCTGTGCGCAGCGCGATCAGGCGCGCCACGTCGGCGACCTCGGGATCGCGCAGCCGCAGCGTGCGCACCCGGGAGCGGATCGTCGGCAGCAGGTCGGCCTCGCTCGGCGCGCACAGCACCCACACGGTGCGCTCCGGTGGCTCTTCGAGGGCCTTCAACAGCACGTTCGACGTGCGCTCGGCCATGCGGTCGGCGTCTTCCATCACGATCACCCGATACCGGCCCAGAGAGGGTGCGAAGTACGACCGTTCGACGAGCGCGCGGGCGTCCTTGATCGAGATGATCACGCCCTCGGTGCGCAGCGCCGTGTAATCGGGATGGGTGCCGGCGAGCACCTGGCGCATCGCGTTCTCGTCACCGGGTTCGGCGATCAGCGCCGCGGCGAAGGCGCGCGCGAGCGTGGAGCGCCCCGACCCGGGCGGGCCGGTGATCAGCCACGCGTGCGTGAGACCCGCCGGGTCGGTGGCCGCGGCCCGCAGGGTGCGCACGGCGTCGTCCTGCCCCCACACCTCGCCCCACGGCAGGGCCGCCGCGTCGGTCGCGCCGGACACCGGCGTCACGGTGAGCGAGTCGGCGGCCATGGCGTCAAGCCTAACCATCGCCGCCGACGCTGCGCTCACCCGAGCCGGTCGGCGACCCGCGCCCGCACGAGGGTCGCGATCTCGTCGATGGCGCGGGCGGCGTCCACCACGAGGAACCGCTCGGGTTCGGCGACGGCGAGTGCGAGATACGCCTGACGCACCCGGGCGTGGAATTCGTCCTTCTCCGCCTCGAGCCGGTCGAAGGGCTTGTCCGCCGCGTCCAGACGGGTGCGGGCGGATGCCTCGTCCAGATCGAGCAGCACCGTCACATCGGGCAGCAGCCGCTCGGTGGCCCACAGCGACAGATCGCGGATCTCCTGCGAGTCCAGCACGCGACCCGCCCCCTGATAGGCGACCGACGAGTCGAGGTAACGGTCCTGGATGACGACCTCACCCCGAGCCAGCGCCGGGCGCACGACGGTCGCGACGTGATGCGCCCGGTCCGCGGCGTACAGCAGCGCTTCGGCCCGCGGGTCGACGTGTCCACGGTGATGCAGCACAAGCGCACGGATGCGCTCCCCCACCTCGGTGCCGCCCGGCTCGCGCGTGCGCACGACGGTGCGTCCCTGCTGCTCGAGCCACTCCTGCAGCAGAGCCGCCTGAGTCGTCTTGCCGACGCCGTCGCCGCCCTCGAACGTGACGAACAGACCGGTCACTTCTTCTTCGTCGCCGTCTTGCGGGTGCCGGTCGCATTCTTCGCCGCGGGCTTGCGCTTGGGGGCGGGACCCTTCGCGCGCTTGTCGGCGAGCATCTGGACGGCGCGGTCGAACTCGATCGCGAGCGGGTCTTCGCCGCGCGGGATCGTCACGTTCGTCTCGCCGTCGGTGACGTACGGGCCGAAGCGGCCGTCGCGGATGCGGATCGGCTTGCCCGACACCGGGTCGGCCTCGAACTCCTTCAGTGCGCTCGACGCGCGCCGGGCGCCGTACTTCGGCTGCTTGTAGCGCTCCAGTGCCTCCTCGAGGGTGATGTCGAACAGCTGCTGTTCGCTCTCGAGCGTCCGCGAATCCGTCCCCTTCTTCAGGTACGGCCCGTACCGGCCGTTCTGCGCGGTGATCTGCTCGCCCGACTCGGGGTCGGCGCCCACCACGCGCGGCAGCGAGAGCAGCTTCAGCGCCATGTCGAGGTCGACGGTGTCCACCGACATCGACTTGAACAGCGACGCGGTGCGCGGCTTCGGCTCGGCGCTCTTGGCGGCGGCCTTCTTCGTGCTCTTCTTCTTCGCGGCCGCCGCATCGGTTACCTCGCCGGTCTCGGCATCCACCTGCTCTTCGGCCGCCGGTTCGACCTCTTGCACGTACGGGCCGTAGCGCCCGTCCTTGACGACGATCAGCTTGCCGTTGTCGGGGTTCTCGCCCAGCACGCGGTCGCCGGCGACCGGCGCCTCGATGAGCTCGACGGCCTTGGCCGCCGTCAGCTCGTCGGGTGCGAGGTCCTCGGGGATGTTGACGCGACGCGGGTCGGCGTCGGGCTGGGCGGGGTCGGTGACCTCGAGGTACGGGCCGTACCGGCCGATGCGCAGCACCGCGTTGTCGGTGATGCGGGTCGAGTTGAGCTCACGCGCGTCGATCTCGCCGAGGTTGTCGACGATCTTGCGCAGGCCCGGGTGGTCGTCGGCGCCGTAGTAGAAGTCCTTCAGCCAGTCGACGCGCTTCTGCTCGCCGCGCGCGATCGCGTCGAGGTCGTCTTCGAGTCCCGCGGTGAAGTCGTAGTCGATCAGCTCGGTGAAGTGCTGCTCGAGCAGTCGCACGACGCTGAAGGCGACCCAGCTGGGCACGAGCGCCTGGCCGCGCTTGGTGACGTACCCGCGCGCGATGATCGTGTCGATGATGCTGGCGAACGTCGAGGGACGGCCGATGCCCTTCTCCTCCAGCGCCTTCACCAGCGACGCCTCGGTGTAGCGCGGCTTCGGCGTGGTCGCGTGGCCCTTGGGCTCGACGTCGCGCACCGCGAGCGTGTCGCCGACCGCCAGCTGCGGCAGCGACTGGTCGTCCTGCTTGTCGCGGTCGCTGCGCTTCTCGTCCTTGCCCTCTTCGTATGCCTCGAGGAACCCCTTGAACGTGTAGACGGTTCCGGATGCCGTGAACTCGACGGTCTCGTCGGCCAGCGCGACGGCGAGGGTCACGGTGGTCGTCTCGTAGGTCGCGTCGGACATCTGGCTGGCGACCGTGCGCTTCCAGATCAGGTCGTACAGGCGCACCTCGTCGCGATCGAGGGAACCGGAGACCTGCGACGGCGTCCGGAAGTGCTCGCCGGAGGGACGGATCGCCTCGTGCGCCTCTTGCGCGTTCTTGCTCTTGCTCTTGTAGACGCGCGGGTTCAGCGGCACAGCCTTGGGCCCGTACAGCTGCACGGCCTGCTCGCGCGCCGCCTCGATCGCCTGGGTCGACAGGGCGGTCGAGTCGGTGCGCATATAGGTGATGTACCCCTTCTCGTAGAGGCGCTGGGCGACGCTCATCGCGTGCTTCGCGCTCATCGAGAGCTTGCGGCCGGCCTCTTGCTGCATGGTCGAGGTCGTGAACGGCGCATAGGGGCGGCGGGTGCCGGGCTTGGACTCGACGGAGGTGACGGACGCGGAACCGGCGGCGGCGATCTGGTCGGCGAGCGCGCGAGCGCGGGCCTCGTCGATGACGACGACGGCCCTCTTCAGCGCGCCGGTGTCGTCGAAGTCGCTGCCGCGGGCGATCGGCGCGCCGCCCACGCGCACGAGCTGGATGCCGAAAGCGTCGGTCTCTTTCGCCGCGGTCGCCACGACGTCCCAGTACGAAGCCGAGACGAAGGCGATCCGATCGCGCTCGCGGTCGACGACCAGCCGGGTCGCCGCCGACTGCACACGGCCGGCGGACAGGCCCTGCTGCACCTTCAGCCACAGCACTGGCGAGATGTCCCAGCCGTAGAGCCGGTCGAGGATGCGGCGGGTCTCCTGTGCGTCGACGAGGTCGAGATCGAGCTCGCGCGTGTTCTGCACGGCGGCCTGGATCGCGTCCTTCGTGATCTCGTGGAACACCATGCGCTTGACCGGAACCTTGGGCTTGAGTGTCTCGAGCAGGTGCCAGGCGATCGCCTCGCCCTCGCGGTCTTCATCGGTGGCCAGCAGCAGTTCGTCGCTCGTCTTGAGGGCACGCTTGAGCTCGGTGACAGTCTTCTTGCCGCGCTCGGACTCCACATAGTAAGGAGCGAAACCGTTCTCGATGTCGACCGAGTAGCGCCCGACCGAGGTCTTCTTGAGTTCGGCCGGAATCGCCTTGCGGTCGGCGAGGTCGCGGATGTGACCCACCGAGCTGAGCACCTCGTAGCCGTCGCCCAGGTAGCCCTGGATCGACTTCATCTTCGTCGGTGACTCGACGATGACGAGCTTCTTGCCTTGTGCCAAGGGGGTGGTCCTTTCTTCGAAGCACACCATACACACCCGCGCCTGTGCACGGCATTGTGCTGATCTCAGGTGACGGACCCAGAAAACGACAGTACAGCTCACGGGTCCGACGTCGGCGCAGCCGCGGGATCCGGGCCGGCGCGCGCCGACGCCGCGGCGGCCAGCACGCCGAGCGGGACGGCGACGGCGACGGTCACCACGAGGCCGTCGACAACGCACGAGGTGACATGCGCGCCGCCGACGGCCGCGAGGGCGTCCGCACGCTCGCACGGGATGCCGCTGACCGCGCCCGATGCCGCGTCGGCCGCGGCGAGGGCGGCGGCATCGGCGGCGGCCGCCGCGCGCTGGGCCTGCACCGCCGCCGAGCCGACCGCGGCCATGCCCAGCGTGAGGGCGGCCGCCGCGCCGATCGCGCCGATCGCCAGCACTGTGCCGGCCATGTCGCCTCCTCTCAGAGTCCGCCCGCCAGCGCACAGGACTGCACGCGCAGGGGCGGCACGGGCACCGGAAGAGCCGCCGGTGCGCTCGCTGTCACGCAGACGAGGTCATCGCGCGGCGCGATCGCGGCGTGTGCGCCGTCGACGGCCGCGGCGAGCACCGCCTGGGCGCGTGCCACCGGTTCGCCGCGGGCGACCAGACGGGCGGCGTCGGCCGCGGCATCCTGCAGCCGCACCTGCCGTCCGCACACGCCCAGGGTCGCCGCGCCGAGCGCGAGCACCAGCACGACCGCCGGCAGGACGACCGCGAACTCGGCCGTGACCGAGCCGCGGTCGCCCGACCGGGCGATCATGACACCGTCAGCGCGCGTCGCACGAGATCGGTGAGGATGCCGCGCACCTCGTCGCTGCGCATGATGACCACCAGCAGCCCCGCGAATGCCACGGCCGCCATCGTGGCGATGGCATACTCCGCGGTGGCGGCGCCGGTGTCGTCGGGATCGGTGAGGAACAGCCGCGCCGCCTGGCGACGGGTCAGGGCGGGCAGGGACTGCGGCGGGGATGTGGGAAGGGACATGCTCAACTCCTTGTGTGTTCGAAACGATGGGCACGGTCTTCATGGGCACGGTCTCTACGGGGCACGGCCTAGAGCGACAGCGGCGTCGCGCTCAGGACGCTCAGCAGCATGGGGGCGACGCCCAGCAGCAGGAACGCGGGCAGGGTGCACGCGCCCAGCGGCACGAGCAGGCGCGACGACAGCCGGGCCGCGCGCAGGCGCCCGTCGGTGCGGGCGCGGTGACGGGCCAGGGCCGCGCCCGCCCGCAGCAGCTCGGCGGCGGGGACGCCGGCCGATCGCGAAAGGGACAGGATGCCGCGGGTCTCGGCATCCACGTCTCCCGCGCCCGCCTCGCCGACGATGCGCTGCGCGTGGTCGATCGAGACGCCGCCCGACAGCGCGATCGCCAAGAGGTCGGCGGCGATGCCGGCGACCGAACCGTCGGGCTCCGCACGGCGGACGAGCGCTGCGCTCCACCGGCGCGCGATGAGGATCAGCGCCAGCCCGGTGACCGCGCAGGCGACGCCGGCCGGGGTCGCAACCAGCGTGCGCAGCGTGTCGAACCCGAGAGCGGCGCCCAGGGCGACGCCCACCAGCGGCAGCCACGACATGAGCTTGGCGGTGCCGGCCGGCTCGGCCAGCGCCACGCGCACCTCGGCGCGCGATCGGTCGCTGTCGTCGAGCGCGGCGGCGATCCCGCGCAGACTGCCGGCCAACGGGGCGCCGACCCCCTCGGCGATGCGCCAGGCGGCTGCGACATCCGCCCAGCCCGCGCCCTGCGCGCCGATCGCGGCGGCCACGTCGGCGCCCGCCTCGATCCGCGCCGACACGCTGCCCGCCGCGGCGTCGCCGGCCGCCGCCAGATGGCGCCACGCCGCGGACGGGGCGATGCCGGCCTGCAGCAGCACCGCCAGGCGCAGGACGGTGCCCGCGTCGGGACAACTCGGGCTCGGCGGGTGTCGTCTCAGTCCCATCTCTGCTCCTCGATCGCGAGCCGCCCGTCACGCACGATGGGTCGGCCCAGGCCCGCGACCCGGCGCACCCGGTCGACGCCGCGCTCGAGGTGGACGACGGCGCCGATGGCGCTGGCGACCTGCCGCGCCAGCGCCGTGTCGCCCATCCCCGCGAGAGCCCCCAGCGCCTCGAGGCGCGCGGGCACGTCGGCGAGGCCGTTCGCGTGCAGCGATCCGGCGCCGCCGTCGTGGCCGGTGTTCAGCGCGCTCAGCAGCTCGCGCACCTCTTCTCCCCGGCATTCGCCCACCACGATCCGGTCGGGCCGCATGCGCAGGGCTTCGCGCACGAGCTGCGCGAGCCCGACGCCGCCGACGCCCTCGAGGTTCGCCTGCCGCGCCTCGAGCGCGACGTGGTGCGGATGGGCGATGCGCAGTTCGGCGACGTCTTCGATCGTCACGATCCGCTCGGTCGCCGGCACCTGCGACAGCAGCGCGCCCAGCAGCGTCGTCTTGCCGGTGCCGGCGGCCCCCGTGATCAGGATGTTCTCGCGCGCGGCGATGAGCCCTTCGAGCCGGACGCGCCCGGTGGCGTCGATCGCGCCGCGGCGCTCGAGCGCGGCCAGGTCGAACGCCTGCGCACGGGGCACGCGGATCGAGATCAGCGTGCCGCCGCGCGCGACGGGCGGCAGCACGACGTGCACGCGGATGCCGCCCTCGATCCGCACATCGACGCAGGGATGGGCGTCGTCGACGTGCCGTCCGCCCAGGCCGATCAGCGCGACCGCCAGCTCGCGCACCTCGGCCTCGCCGGCGCGCCATCGTGCGATGCGCTCGGCCCCGTCACCGCGGTCGACGAACAGGCCGTCGTCGCCGTTGACGAACACGTCAGTGACGTCGGGGTCGTCGAGAAAGGGCGCGAGCACCGCGAGGGTGGGATGCCGCGGCCCGGCCTCCGCCGGTGCGGCTGCGGCGCGCTCGGCGACCGGGTCGACCGGCTGTGCGACGGCATGGCCGGGTCTCGGGCGGACGACGAACGCTTCGGGCATGCCCCGAATCTAGGGAGCCGAAGGGGGCCGGCGGGGCCGGCACGAGACATCCGTGGACAGCTCGCCGCGCGCGCGGCACTGGGGAGGAGGCGATGCGGGAGAGTCGAGACGCGCGGTCCGCAGAACAGAAGAGGGCGGCATCCCATGGGGGGAATGGGATGCCGCCACACGCAGCACCACAGTCGGGGGGTGGTCGGGTGCTGCAACGCCAGAATCGAATGTTCGGCCGTTGCTGAGCTTACGCACTTTTGGGGTTTAGCACCAAACACATTCCCTCGCCATCGAGTGATATATCGAGTGATGATTTCCTCATGAAAAGCCCGGAATCATGCGGGCTGGGGCATGACACGTGTCATATCCGGCACCCACTATCGGCGGTAGTGGCATCCTGACCCCGGGAGTAGATTGACCCCGGCCTCGGTGCGGAGTCGCCCGACCTCACGCCCACCGCGAAGGAGCGCAACATGAGCAGTCAGATCGATCACCTGCTGGACGAGAACCGCGAGTTCCCCCCGTCATCCGGGTTCTCGTCCGAGGCCAACGGCACGGCCGAGCTGTACGAGCGCGCCGCGGCCGACCGCGAGGGCTTCTGGGCCGAGCAGGCGCGCGATCTGCTGCACTGGCAGACCCCGTTCACACAGACCCTCGACTGGTCGAACCCGCCGTTCGCGAAGTGGTTCGACGACGGCGAGCTCTCGGTCGCGTACAACTGCCTCGACCGGCACATCGAGGCCGGCAACGGCGACCGGGTGGCGATCATCTTCGAAGGCGAGCCGGGCGACGAGCGCCGCATCACCTACGCCGAGCTGACCGCCGAGGTGAAGAAGGCGGCGAACGCCCTCGAGTCGCTGGGCATCGGGCACGGCGACCGCGTGGCCATCTACATGCCGATGATCCCCGAGGCCGCCATCGCGATGCTGGCCTGCGCCCGCGTCGGCGCGATCCACTCGGTCGTGTTCGGCGGCTTCTCGGCCGACAGCCTGCGTTCGCGGGTGGATGACGCGGCCGCGCGCCTGGTGATCACCGCCGACGGCGGGTACCGCAAGGGCAAGGTGTCGGCGCTCAAGCCCGCCGTCGACATGGCACTGGCCGACCGCGGCCACGGCGCCCAGGAGACCGTCGAGCACGTGCTGGTCGTCAAGCGCGGCGGCAACGACATCGACTGGACCGAGGACCGCGACCTGTGGTGGCACGACGTGGTCGACGCCGCCCCCACCGAGCACGAGGCGAAGGCGTTCCCGGCCGAGAACCCGCTGTACATCCTCTACACGTCCGGCACGACCGGCAAGCCCAAGGGCGTCGTGCACAGCTCGGGCGGATACCTGACCCAGGCCGTCTTCACGAACAAGTACACCCTCGACATCCACCCCGACTCCGACGTCTTCTGGTGCACCGCCGACATCGGATGGGTGACCGGGCACACCTACGTCGTGTACGGCCCGCTCGCGCTGGGCGCGACGGTGCTGATGTACGAGGGCACGCCCGACACGCCGCATCCCGGCCGCTGGTGGGAGCTGATCCAGAAGCACGGTGTCACGATCCTCTACACCGCGCCGACCGCGATCCGCTCGTTCATGAAGAGCGGGCGCCAGATCCCGCAGAGGTTCGACCTGTCGAGCCTGCGGCTGCTCGGCTCGGTGGGCGAGCCGATCAATCCCGAGGCGTGGATGTGGTACCGCGAGGTCATCGGCGCCGACGCGACGCCGATCGTCGACACGTGGTGGCAGACCGAGACCGGGGCGGCGATGGTGGCGCCCATGCCGGGGGTCACGGCCACCAAGCCCGGCTCTGCGCAGGTGCCGGTCCCGGGTATCTCGGTCGACGTCGTCGATGAGGAGGGCAGGCCGGTCGACAACGGCAACGGCGGCCTGCTGGTGATCACCCGGCCCTGGCCGGGCATGCTGCGCGGCGTGTGGGGCGACCCGGAACGGTTCAAGGAGACGTACTGGGCGAAGTTCGCCGACCAGGGCTACTACTTCGCGGGCGACGGCGCCCGCAAGGACGAGGACGGCGACGTCTGGCTGCTCGGCCGCGTCGACGACGTGATGAACGTGTCGGGCCATCGCCTGTCGACCACTGAGATCGAGTCGGCGCTGGTCGCGCACGAGTCGGTCGCCGAGGCCGCCGTCGTCGGCGCCGCCGACGAGACCACCGGCAAGGCCGTGGTGGCGTTCGTGATCATCAAGGAGAGCTACCTCTCGCAGCACTCCCCCGAAGGCCTTGCCGGGCAGCTGCGATCGTGGGTCGGCGAGCAGATCGGCCCGATCGCCCGCCCGCGCGACATCTACATCGTCAGCGAACTGCCCAAGACCCGCTCGGGCAAGATCATGCGCCGTCTGCTGCGCGACGTCGCCGACGGCCACGAGGTCGGCGACACGACGACCCTCGCCGACACCGCCGTGATGAGCATCATCTCGGCGCAGGTGAAGTAGGGCAGAGCGCACAGCCGTGGACGAGCGGCGGCGGGCTCCCGAGGACTGCCCTCACGGGCCTGCCGCCGCCGTCGCATCCCACGCGGCGCTCGACCTGCTCGACGACCCGCGCGTCGTCGTCCTCGTCGAGGGCGTGAGCGACCAGATCGCCGTCGAGACGCTCGCCCGCCGGCAGGGCGTCGACCTGGCGTCGCAGCACGCCGTCGTCGTGCCCACCGGCGGCGTGCACGGGCTCGCCGCGTCGATCCGCACCGCGCGGTCGCGGCATCCCGTCGTCTCGTTCTGCGGTCTGTACGACATCGCCGAAGAAGCGGTCGTGCGCCGGGCGCTGATCGCCGAAGCGCTCGGCACGTCGGCCGATCCGCCCGAGCGCGCGGGGTTCTTCGCGTGCTCCGCCGATCTCGAGGACGAGCTCATCCGCGCCTGCGGGGCCGAGCGCGTCGAGGCGTGTCTGCAACGGCATCATGACCTGCACGCCTTCCGCCGGCTGCAGGGCCAGCACGCATGGCGGTCGCGCCCGATCGAGGCGCAGCTGCGCCGCTGGATCGCCTCGGGGGCACGCCGCAAGCTGCGCTACGCGCAGATCCTCGTCGAGGCCGCACCTCTGGATCGGATGCCACGCCCGCTCGTCGCCCTGATGGCCCGCGTCGCTCCCCCGCATCCCTGAGCGGCGGCGCTGCGATGACGCCGAGTCAGGCGACGCCACGGGTGCCGGGGTCCGGGGCCCTCGCTCGAGGCGAGGACATCTCACGAAACGAGGATCAAGAGCATGGAATCGATCCTCGCTTCGTGAGATCCCCTCGCTCCGCGCGAGGATCGCGCCGACGCGCGCGTGCCGAAGGGCGGGCGTGCCGAAGGGCGGGCGCGCCCAGCGCGAGCATGCCGCGTGAGGCGCGGGTCAGGCCCTGAAGCTGAAGACGACCTCGACCTCGACGGGGGAATCCAGGGGAAGGACGGGTGCGGCAACGGCGCTGCGCGCGTGCCGGCCGGCCTCGCCGAAGACCTCGCCGAACAGCTCGCTGGCGCCGTTGATGACACCGGGCTGCCCCGTGAAGTCGGGGGTGGATGCCACGAACCCGACGACCTTGACGACGCCGGTGAGGCGATCGACTCCGCCGACGGCGGCGGCCGCCGCGGCGATCGCGTTCAGGGCCGACTGCCGCGCGTACGCCTTGGCGTCGTCGGCCGAGACCTCGGCGCCCACCTTGCCGGTGGCAGGGAGCGCACCCTGCACCATCGGCAGTTGGCCCGCGGTGTACACGAGGTCGCCGTGCACCTTCGCCGGAACGTAGGCCGCCACCGGCGGCACGACCTCGGGAAGCGTGATCTGCAGGTCGGCGAGCGTCTGCGAAACGGTCATGTCAGTTCCCTTCGAACTGCTTGGCCGCCTGGGCTGCGGCATCCAACCCGGCGTTGTCGGAACCACCGCCGACGGGGCGCTTGAAGTACGCGACGAGCCCACCCTCGGGACCCTGCACGACCTGCACGAGCTCCCAGCCCTGCTTGCCCCAGTTGTTGAGGATGGCTGCGGTGTTGTGGATCACCAGCGGCGTGGTGAGGTACTCCCAGGTGGTCATCGCGGCGCAGCGCTCCTTCGCAGAGGTTTCTGTCACGGGTTTTTCTTGGGAACCGCCTGGAGGCTTCGCCCAGCAATCTCCCCTAGCATCAACCCTATGCCCCACTCGAAACGCACGGCCACCGGCGTGGCCGGAGGACTGCTGGGCCTCATCGGGCTGAGCACGGTCGCCGGTGTTCTGATCACCGCCACGGTCACCCCCGCCGTCGCCGTCACCAGTGCCGCCGCCACGAGCGCCATCGACATGTTCAACAACCTGCCGAGCGTGCTGAACATCGGCAAGCAGATCCTGCCGTCGACGATCTATTACAAGGACGGCAAGAAGACCGTCAAGATGGCGACGTACTACGACCAGAACCGGTCGCCGGTGTCGTTCAAGCAGATCGCCCCGGTCATGTACGACGCGCTGCTGTCGAGTGAGGACCCGCGCTTCTACGAGCACGGCGGCATCGACATCATGGGCACCACGCGCGCGATCCTGTCGAACGTCAAGGGCGGCTCGGACACCCAGGGCGGATCGTCGATCAGCCAGCAGTATGTCAAGAACGTGCTCGTGCAGCAGTGCGACTGGGAGGCGAAGAGCGACCAGGATCTCAACAAGTGCTGGCTGAAGGCCACGGACTCCAGCGGCGCCGAGGGGTATCAGCGCAAGCTGCAGGAGATGCGGTATGCGATCGCGCTCGAGCAGAAGTACTCGAAGAACGACATCCTGCTCGGCTACATGAACATCGCCAACTTCGGCGGCACGACCTACGGCATCGACGCCGCGGCCATGCACTACTTCGGCGTGCACGCGAGCAAGCTCAATCTCGCTCAGGCCGCGACCCTGGCCGGCATGGTGCAGAACCCCAACACGTACCGGATCGACCGGGGCGACAACGGCACGACGACCGACCGCGCCGGCAAACCCGTCAACACGACGAAGGACGGGTTCAAGCTGACCAAGCAGCGGCAGGAGTATGTGCTCGGCCGCATGCTGCACGACGGCAAGATCACCCAGAAGCAGTATGACGACACGGTCAAGGCGCCGATCACGCCGAAGATCACGAACCCGACCACCGGCTGCGGCACGAGCAGCGCGCCGTTCTTCTGCAAGTACGTGACCGACACCATGATGAACGACCCGGCGTTCGGCAAGACGACGGAGGACCGTCGCCAGCTGCTGTACAAGGGCGGGCTGAAGATCTACACGACGCTCGACCCGCGCATCCAGAAGGCCGCGCAGAAGGCGCAGGACGAGTACGTGCCGAAGGACCTGAAGGGCGCCTCGACCACGAGCAAGTCGAAGACGTTCGGCTCGACCTCGGTGAGCGTCGAGGCCTCCACCGGCCGCGTGCTGGCGATCGCGCAGAACACCGACTACACGCCCGCGGCCGAGGCCAAGGGCAAGACGAGCATGGTCTACGCCGGCACGACGACCTTCGGCGGCTCGGGCGGGTTCAACGCCGGATCGACCTTCAAGCTGTTCACCCTGCTCGACTGGCTCGACAAGGGGCACTCCCTGAACCAGATGCTCGACGGCGTCAGACACGACCGGGGACCGTGGACGGACCGGTGCGTCGCCGGCGGCACCTGGAACACCGTGGCCGACATCCCGAACTACAACAAGAACCGCGGCTACTACGGCACGCCGATGCGGTTCACGAAGGACTCGCTGAACACCGGGTTCATGGAGATGGCCCGACAGCTCGACCTCTGCGACATCGGCAACGTGGCCAAGAGCCTGGGCATCACCCGCGGCGACGGCACTCCGCTGCCGCTCACCACCGACGGCACGGGCAAGCCCGCGGACAGGCCGGCACCGGCCCAGATCATCGGATCCGACAATGTTTCGCCCATGGCCATGGCCGGCGCGTACGCCGCCGTCGCGAACAAGGGCATCTTCTGCCAGCCGCGTGTGATCGACAAGATCGTCGACTCCGAGGGCAACGACATGAAGCTGCCGGACCGCACCTGCACGCAGGTGATCGACCCCAAGGTCGCGGCCACGGCTGCGTACGCGCTGAAGGGACCGTTGCAGCCCGGCGGCTCCGGCGCGCCGGGCAACCCTCACGACGGCACCCCGGTGATCGGCAAGACCGGTACGCACGAGGAGTACCAGACCTGGCTGATGACCTCGAACACCGAGGTGACGACCGCCAACTGGGTCGGGAGTGTGACGGGTCACGTCGACCTGTACCACAACTACTTCAGAGGCGTCTCGCTCAACAATGCGCGCTTCAGCCTCGGCCGCAGCATTCAGGCCGCCGTCGACCAGTACTACAAGGGCGGCGCCTTCCCGCAGCCCGACAAGAACCTGCTCCGCACCGTCAAGGTCACGCTGCCGAACGTGGTGGGCATGTCGCAGGACGACGCACAGAAGCTGCTGAAGAGCAAGGGCTTCCAGGTGACGATCGGCAAGCCGGTGGACTCCGACCAGACCGAGGGCATGATCGCCGAGCAGAGTCCGGGCGCCGGTCGCGTCGCGGCGGGCACGAACGTGACGCTCAGTCCCAGCACCGGCAAGGGCAAGGCCATTCCCGATGTGACCGGCCGCATGCCGGCCGAGGCGGTCGCGATCCTCGGCGCCGCGGGCTTCTCGAACACGAGTCTGAAGTGCGAGACGAACCCAGGTGGGGACGGTCGGGTGACCTCGACGGATCCCGCCGCCGGGACGATCGCCGGGCCGTCGAAGAAGATCACCGTGACCTACCAGTCGCCCGACTGCAAGGGCGGCGGCGGCTCCGGCGGCGGCGGGATCATCCCGCCGCCCGGCAAGGGCCACTGAACGGGACGCGATGACAGCAGCTGACCGTCGCGGCTCGCCCGCCCGCGCCGCCCTCACCGTGCTCGGCACGGTGGGGGCGGTCGGCGCAGGCGCGGCCGTGTGGGGCATCGGCATCGAGCGGCACCTGTACACCGTGCGTCGGCACACGCTGCGCCTGCTTCCGCCCGGCGCCGAGCCGATCCGCATCCTGCACCTCTCCGATGCGCACATGGCGCCGTGGCAGCATCGCAAGCAGCGCTGGATCGCATCGCTCGCCGCCGAACGCCCCGACGTCATCGTCAACACCGGCGACAACCTCGGCCACGCGACCGGGCTCGAGGGCGTCAAGCGCGCATTCGCACCGTTCCGCGGCATCCCCGGCGTGTATGTCCACGGGTCGAACGACCACTCCGCACCGGCGCCGCGCAACCCGTTCAAATATTTCCTGGGGCCGTCTCGGCATGTCGTCGAGACGCCCGCACTGGATGCCGCGGCCCTCGACGCCTTTCTGGACGACGATCTCGGCTGGACCGACCTGAACAACGCCGCCGCGAGGCTGACCGTGAACGGGTTGCGCATCGACGCGTTCGGCGTCAGCGACGCGCACCGCGACTGGGACCGCCTCGACGTGCTGCCCGGCGCCGTCTCACGGCTCGGCGACGGCGCAGACCTCGTCTGGGGTGTCACGCACGCCCCCTACCGCCGCGTGCTCGACGCGTTCATCGACCTCGGCGCCGACGCCCTGTTCGCCGGCCACACGCACGGCGGCCAGGTGCGCATCCCCTTCTCGCCGAACGCGCTGGTCGCCAACTGCGACATCCCGCTCGACCAGGCCCGGGGCCTCAGCTCGTGGACCCACGACGGCCGCACCGTGCCATTGAACGTCAGCGCCGGCATCGGCCATTCGATCTACGCCCCCGTGCGCTTCGCGTGCCGGCCCGAGGCGACCCTGATCACCCTGCTGCCCCGCTGAGGAACCTCTTCGCGATCGGCCCCGCCGTATCGGCGCCGCTGCTGCCCGTGTCGACGAAGACGGCCACCGCGAGGTCGCCCTGCGCTGCGACCATCCAGGCGTGCACCATCGTCTTGCCGTCCCGCTCGAACTCGGCAGTGCCGGTCTTCGCGATGACGGGCGCTCCGGGCACGTCCTTCAGGATGGTGGCGGTGCCGTCCACGACCGGCTGCCGGAAGATGTCCTTGAGCTGCTTCGCCTCGTCGGCGGTCAGCGGCTTCACGCCGTCAGGCAGCTTGCCAGGCTGAGACGGGAAGAGCATCGGCACGACGGTGCGACCGGCCTGGATCGAGGCGATCCCGGCCGCCATCACCACCGGTGAGGCGAGCACCTTGCCTTGCCCGATCACGTCGGCGGCGGCCTCGGTGTTCGACGAAGCCTGCGGGATCCGTCCCGGAAAGCTGTCCGTGCCCGGGATCTCGCCGACGCCGAACCCGAGGCTCTGCGCGGTCGCGGCGACCTCGCCGATCGTGCTGCGGGCGTTGATCATCGCGGTGTTGCAGGAGTGGCCGATGGCCGTCTTGAGCGAGATCCGGCCGAGCGCCGAAGAGGGGTACCACGTGTCGTTCACGAAGCGATACCCGTCGACGACGGCATCGGCCGTGCAGTCGACCTTCGAGTCGGCGGTCAGACCGGCACGCAGAAGCGCCAGCGTGTCGAACATCTTGAACGTCGACCCCGGGGGCACCTGTCCCTTCAGGGCCGCGTCGAACGAGCCGGTCCCGGGGCCGTTCGCCGCCGCCAGGATCGCACCGTCGCTGGGGCGGATCGCCACCAGAGCGCTGGCCGGACCGATGTCGCGCAACGCCGTCTCTGCGATGCGCTGCAGGCGTTCGTCCAGGGTCGTCTGCAGCGGTGCCCCGGGCTTCGGCTCGGCCGTGAACAGCTTGGTCGCGTCTCCGCTCTGCGGCACCCGGCTGATCTGCACCCCGAGGGTTCCACGCAGCCGACTGTCGTAGCGCTGCTCCAGTCCGCTGAGCCCGACCGTGTCGGTGGCCTGGTACGTGCCCGGGTTCTTCTCCATGATCTCGGCGGTGACCGGGCCGACCGACCCGAGCACCGGGCCGGCGAAGCCGCGGTAGGGGCCGAGCTGCAACGTGCTCGGCATCGCGAGCGCGCCGGGAATGCCGCGCAGCTCGGCGGTCGAGGGCGCCTCCTGCTTGCGGTAGGTGATCGCCTGCACGAACTGCTTCGCGCCTCCGCCGGACACGCGCGCGGCGAAGTCCTTGCCGTCGACGCCGACCACCCGGGCCAGCGCCGCGGCGGACGTCACCGCCTGCTCCGGCGTCACCTGGCTCTTGTCGATGCCGAAGATCACGACCGGGCGACCGGTGATCAGCGCCTGGCCGGAACCGCTCAGGATGTCGGCGCGGGGCGGCGCCTCGGTCGTGCGACGCAGCACGTCACCGGCGGCAAGGTCCGGTTGGATGACGGACGGCGTCCAGTCGACGTACCACTTTCCGGACTTCTTCGTGAGCTTGACCGTGGACGCATAGGTCCAGTCGCCGGCCCCCACCGGCCAGCTCCAATGCACGCGGGCGCTGCCGTGGTCGTCCTCGACCTTCGGTGCGTCGATCTTCACAGCCGGCGTGATCTTGCCCAGGCCCGCCACGATGTCCGAATACTGCTCGTCCACCTGTGCCGCCGTGGTACCGCTCAGGCGCACCTTGCTGAAGTCGCCGGAGACCAGCGCGTTGCCGAGCGCCTTCGTGTCGGGCTGATCGATGGCGCTGCACGCGCAGAGCGAGAACGCGAGCGCGCACACGGAGGCCGCCCCGACGAGACGACGTATCCAACCGGGCCGGGAGTCTGTCCGCATACAGCCAATGCTCAGGGTCGGCTGGTCGTAAGTCAAAACACGATGTTCGACTTCGGGGGTGCCGGGCCGTACGCCGAGCCGCGGCATTCAGAACATCCACCCAGCCCACAGAGTCAAGGCATAGCGTGGTCAGGGTGTCCCGCGATACGTCCCCCGACCAGAGGCGGCACGCGTCCGGCGTGATCGGCGGCGTGCTGGGTCTGCTCGCGCTCAGCGCCGTCGCGGGCATCCTAATCGCGGCGGCGATGACTCCGGCCGTGGCGATGGCCAGCGCTGCGGCGACGACCGCGATCAACACGTTCGACAGCCTGCCCAGCGACCTGCAGATCAATCCGCTCCAGCTTCCGACCACTCTGTATGCGAAGAACCCGAAGACCGGCACCTACCAGGAGCTGACCGAGTTCTACGACCAGAACCGCGTCCCGGTGAAGTGGGACCAGGTCGCGCCGGTGATGTTCGACGCGATCCTCTCCAGCGAGGACCCGCGCTTCTACGACGAGGGCGGCATCGACCTGCTCGGGACGACGCGCGCCCTCCTGTCCAACCTGCGCGGCGACAGCAGCATCCAGGGCGGCTCGTCGATCAGCCAGCAGTACGTCAAGAACGTGCTGGTGCAGGACTGCTATGCGTCGGTCAACGACAAGAAGCTCACGCAGCCGCAGAGGGATGCCGCAATCCAGACCTGCTATGACCAGGCGACGAACGCCAGCGGCCCCGACGGCTATGCCCGCAAGCTGCAGGAGATGCGGTACGCCATCGCCATCGCCCAGAAGTACTCGAAGAACGACGTGCTGCTGGCCTACCTCAACATCGCGAACTTCGGCGGCGTCACCTACGGCATCGAAGCGGCATCCGAGTACTACTTCGGGGTGCACGCGAGCAAGCTGACCCTCGAGCAAGCGGCCACCCTCGCCGGCATGGTGCAGAACCCGAACACGTATCGCATCGACGAGAAGAACAACAAGGCCAACGGGGCCGCGAACCACTACGCCGAGACCAAGCAGCGCCAGGAGTATGTGCTGGGGCGCATGCTCGCCGGCGGCAAGATCTCACACGCGCAGTACGACGCGGCCGTGAAGGCTCCGATCGTCCCGCACATCACGCCGCCCAAGACCGGGTGCGCGGCCACCACAGTGCAGTACTTCTGCGCGTACGTCACCTCGATCATCCGCAACGATCCGGCTTTCGGCGCGACCGCCGCGGCTCGGGATCAGGCGCTGCGACAGGGCGGCCTCAAGATCTACACGACGCTCGACTGGCGGCTTCAGAAGGTCGCGCAGGCGACGGAGTCGAAGTACGCACCGAAGTCGCAGAAGGGGTTCGGATACGGCTCGACGATCGTGAACATCCAGCCGTCGACCGGCGACATCATGTCGCTCGCGCAGAACACGGACTACAGCGCGATCTCGTCGTCACCGGACTCCCCCTCGACCTCGATCGTGTACGCGGGCGACGCACGACAGGGCTCGACCGGCTTTCCGGCGGGATCGTCGTTCAAGCTGTTCACGCTGCTGGACTGGCTGCAGAAGGGCCATTCGCTCAACCAGGTGGTCAACGGCTACCCGCGCGTCATCCCGCACATCACCAATTCGTGCCAGGGCGACTGGAACAACCTCGGTGACGTCATCATCCCGAACTACCGCAACGAGGCGGGGTATTTCGGGACGCCGATGCAGTTCACCGCGCAGTCGCTGAACTCGGGCTACTTGTCGATGGCCAGCAAGCTGGACCTGTGCGATGTGATGAAGGATGCCACGAAGCTCGGCGTGACGCTGGCCGACGGCAGCGGCCCCGTGCTGATGAACACGCTGGGCTCGGTGATCGGATCGAACGCCGTGTCGCCGATCGCGATGGCCGGGGCGTACGCCGCGATCGCCAACAAGGGCGTGTTCTGCCAGCCACGGGTGATCGCACGGGTGACGGACGCGAACGGCAAAGACCTTCCCGTTCCCAAGCGCACGTGCAAGCAGGTCATCGCCCCGAAGATCGCAGCGACCGCCGCCTACGCCCTGCAGGGCGTGGTGAAGCCGCCGTTGGGCACGGCCGTCACGGCGAACCCGCACGACGGCACGCCGCTGTTCGCCAAGACGGGCACCCACAACGGCGAGCAGACCTGGCTGATCACCTCGAGCACGGCGATGACGTCGCTGGTCTGGTCGGGCACGACCGACGACCGCGGCAACGCGAACCTCGACCTGTTCCATCACTACTACCGCGGCAACGACCTCGGTGACATCCGGTATCCGATGTCGATGGCCATCCAGAGCGCGGCCGACAAGTACTATCCGGGCTCGGCCCTGCCGGCGCCCGATCCGAAGCTGGTCGTCCGCTCCGGAGGCTACTCCGGCTCGGGCGGCCACCAGGGGAACAAGGGCGGCAAGGGCGGCTCGCCGTCACCTACGCCCTCGCCGTCGCCGACCACGAGCACTGCCCCGGCGCCGTCACCGAAACCCACGCCGTCCAAGCCGGGGAAGCACTCCCACGGATGAGCGCGGCGCCGCAGCGGTTCGGAGCATCGGTTCCGATCAGGTAGACTTGAACGGTTGCCACGGGGTGTGGCGCAGCTTGGTAGCGCGCTTCGTTCGGGACGAAGAGGCCGCAGGTTCAAATCCTGTCACCCCGACAATCAAAGGCTCCACTTCGGTGGGGCCTTTGTCATAGAGAGGACCGACATGCCCGCTCCCCGCCTGATCGCGTTCGACCTCGACGACACGCTCGCGCCGTCCAAGGCCGCGATCGACCCGCGCATCGCCGATCTGCTGATCGCCCTCGCCGAGCGGGTCGAGGTGGCGATCATCTCGGGCGGGCAGCTCACGCAGTTCACGACGCAGGTCGTGGACCGGCTGCCGGATGCGTCCGAGACCGTGCGTCACCGCATCCACCTCCTGCCTACCTGCGGCACCCAGTACTACCGCCTCGACGGCGACGGGGTGCGCACGGTGTACGCGCATTCGCTCGCCGACGACGAGAAGGCGCGGGCCCTGGCCGCCGTGGAGCGCGAAGCGCGCCGGCTCGGCTATTGGGAGTCGCAGATCTGGGGCCCGATCCTCGAGGACCGCGGATCGCAGATCACGTTCTCGGCGCTGGGGCAGCGCGCGCCCCTCGCGGCCAAGGCCGCGTGGGACCCCACCGGCGAGAAGAAGAACACCCTGCGCGCGGCGGTGGCCGCGGCCCTGCCCGATCTCGAGGTGCGCAGCGGCGGCTCGACGAGCGTCGACATCACCCACCGCGGCATCGACAAGGCCTACGGCATGCGGCAGCTGGCCGAGCAGACCGGCATCCCCCTCGACGACATGCTGTTCGTCGGCGACCGGCTCGACCCCGACGGCAACGACTATCCGGTGCTCGCGCTCGGTGTGCGCTGCCAGGCCGTCACGGGCTGGGAGGACACCGCCGACTACCTCGACGGCATCATCCCCACCCTGTAGCCCGGCGCCCGGGCTGCGGGGCGCTCAGCGCGTGACGACCGACGCGGGCTGCCCGACGGGGACCAGGCGCGTGAGCTGCGTGACGTGCTTGGGCTCGAGCTCAGCGAGCGACGAGACGCCGAGCAGCTTCATCGTGCGCTCGATCTCGGTGCGCAGGATCGCGATGGTGCGGTCGACGCCGGCGCGGCCGCCGGCCATCAGCCCGTACAGGTACGCGCGCCCGATGAGCGTGAACTTCGCGCCGAGGGCGATGGATGCCACGACATCGGCGCCGTTCATGATCCCGGTGTCGACCATCACGGTGGCATCCTTGCCGACCTCGCGGACGACCTCGGGCAGCAGCCGGAACGGGATCGGCGCCCGGTCGAGCTGGCGCCCACCGTGGTTGGAGAGCACGATGCCGTCGACGCCCAGGTCGATGAGCCTCTTCGAGTCCTCGACGTTCTGCACGCCCTTGATGACGATCTTGCCGGGCCACATGCCGCGGATCACCTCGAGGTCGTCGTACGAGATGGTCGGGTCCATCGCCGCGTCCAGCAGCTCGCCGACCGTGCCCCCGGTCGTCGACAGCGACGCGAACTCGAGCTTGGGCGTGGTGAGGAAGTCGATCCACCACCACGGCCGCGGGATCGCGTTCACGATCGTGCCGAGCGTCAGCTGCGGCGGGATCGAGAACCCGTTGCGCTTGTCGCGCAGACGGGCGCCCGCGACCGGGGTGTCGACCGTGAAGAACAGTGTGTCGAAGCCGGCCTCGGCGGCACGGCGGGTCAGGCCGTATGAGATCTCGCGGTCGCGCATGACGTACAGCTGGAACCAGTTGCGCCCGTGCGGGTTCGCCGCCTTGACCCCCTCGATCGACGTGGTGCCCAGCGTCGACAGCGTGAAGGGGATGCCGGCCGCTCCCGCCGCCCCTGCCCCGGCGACCTCGCCCTCGGTCTGCATCAGGCGGGTGAACCCGGTGGGCGCGATGCCGAACGGCAGTGCCGAGCGACCGCCGAGGATCTCGCACGACATGTCGACCGTGGGTGCGGGCTTGAGGATGCCGGGGTGGAACTCGACGTCTTCGAACGCCTGCCGGGCCCGGGCGATCGACAGCTCGCCCTCGGCGGCACCATCGGTGTAGTCGAACGCGGCCGCCGGGGTGCGGCGCTTGGCGATGGTGCGCAGGTCGTAGATCGTCAGTGCGGCGTCCAGCCGGCGCTTGCGCGCGTTGAACTCGGGCTTCTTGAACTGCATGAGCTCGAGGAGCTCCTTGGGGTTCGGCAGCTGTCGGGTGACCATCAGGGGTCCTTTCCGTCGCGGGTGAGGCCGGCATGCGCGTAGTAGCCGGTGATGTGGTCGGCGACGGCGGCGCGGGCGCGGGCCGCGTCGCCGTCGCCGATGGCCTGGACGATGCCACGGTGCTCCACCCGCAGGCGGGCGGCCGTGGCATCCCAGTCGTCGATGCGCTCGGCCCCGGCGACGACGTACGACTCGATCGCCATCCGCAGCCCCGCCATGGTCGCGGCCACCACGGTGTTGCCGGATGCCTCGGCCAGCGCGAGATGGAACTGGGCGTCCAGCGCCAGGAACTCCCCGGGCGCGAGGTCTGCGGCATCCATCGCTTCGAGCACCGTGGTCGCCTCGGCCAGCGGCGCCTGCCCGGCGGCGAGGGTCTCGGCCACCGCGGACTCGAGGATGACGCGCGTGCGCACGACGTCGTCGATCGGGAAGCCCTGCGCGGCGACCTGCAGCCGCAGCAGCGCCGACATGCCGCCCTGGGGCGTGGCGATCACGATCGCGCCGGCGCTGGGGCCCGACCCGGTCGCCGTGCGGATCAGGCCCAGCACGTCGAGCACGCGCAGCGCCTCGCGCACGCTCGAGCGGCCGACGCCGAGGGCTGCGGCGAGCTCGCGCTCGGGCGGCAGGTGGTCGCCGGGGCGCAGGGCGCCGTCGAGCAGATCGGTCTCGATCTTCTCGAGCACGACGCGCCAAGCGCGGGCGGGGCTGTCTGCCACACGGACTCCTTCTGTGGTCTGACCACTATAGAGCCTTGTGGTCAGGCCACACAAGATCGCCGGGCTCCCCCGGTCGGCACGGCGCATCGTTCATAACTCCGTCAAGGTCGGCCCGTTCGGCACCGATTCGGCCTCTGCGGGGCCCGAACGGCCCAGATTGGATGAGTTGTGAACCGGCTGCGGGCGCGAAGCGCGCCGAAGCTCAGCTGAGGCGGCCGCCCGACTCCCGCAGGTAGCACTCCGCGCACATCGACTCGTACGTGACGCGCTCGGCGCTGAGCTCGTCGATCGCGACCTGGTCGCCGTCGAAGACGAACCGCCCGCCGACGAGCCGGGCGTTGAACAGCGCCTTGCGCCCGCACCGGCAGATGGTCTTGAGCTCTTCGAGGCTGTGCGAGAGCTCCATCAGCCGCCGCGAGCCGGGGAACGCCTGCGTCTGGAAGTCGGTGCGGATGCCGTACGCCAGCACCGGGACGCCGTCGAGCACGACGATCCGCAAGAGGTCGTCGACCTGCTCGCGGGTCAGGAACTGCGCCTCGTCGATCAGCAGGCACGCGACGTCGGCCGAGGCATCCGTCTGCGCCGGAATCAGCGCCTCGGCGTCGCGCCGTACGCGCGCCCGGTTCTGGGCGAACAGCGCTCGCAGGTCGTCGCCCGGGCGGATGAGGAAGTCGACTGGGCGGCTCACGCCCAGCCGGCTCGAGATGCGGTCGGCGTCCTTCGTGTCGATCTCAGGCTTGGCCAGCAGCACGCGCTGACCGCGCTCTTCGTAGTTGTAGGCCGCCTGCAGCAGCGCCGTGGACTTGCCGGAGTTCATCGCTCCGTAGCGGAAGTAGAGCTTGGCCACCTGCCGGCCCCGGGTCAGCGGTTGATCTCGAGCGCCTGCGCGGTCTCGGTCATCGTCTCGTCGGCGAGCGCGGGCTGCCCGTTCAGGCGCTGCCCGTACGTCGGAATCAGCTCGCGCAGCTTCGGCTCCCACGACGCGTACTGCTCGGGGAAGCACTGCTTCATCAGGTCGAGCATGATCGGCACCGCCGTCGACGCGCCCGGAGAGGCGCCCAGCAGGCCGGCGATCGTGCCGTCCGAGGCGGCGACCACCTCGGTGCCGAACTGCAGTTTGCCGTTCTTCATCACCTGTGCACGCTGGCCCGCCTGCAGCAGCCTCCAGTCGTCGTCCTTCGCGGTCGGCACGAAGGTGCGCAGGCTCTCGACCTTGGCGTGGTGGTTCTTGAGGAGTTCGCTCACGAGGTACTTGATCAGGGCGAAGTTCGTGAACGCGACCTTCAGCATGCTGAACAGGTTCGCGGGACGCACTTGGGTCACGATGTCCCACATCGACCCGTTCTTGAGGAACTTGGGGCTGAACGTGGCGAACGGGCCGAACAGCACCGAAGTCGTGCCGTCGACGACGCGGGTGTCGAGGTGCGGCACCGACATGGGCGGTGCGCCGACCGACGCCTGCGAGTACACCTTGGCGTGGTGCTGCGACACGATCGCCGGGTCGCTGGTCATCAGCCACTGTCCGCCGATCGGGAAGCATCCGTAGCCCTTGATCTCGTCGATCCCGGACTTCTGCAGGAGCTTGAGCGCCCACCCGCCCGCGCCGACGAACACGAAGCGCGCCTTGATGCGCCCCGGCGCGCGCCCGATCGCGCGGCGGTACTTCACGAGCCACGTGCCGTCGCTCTGCCGCTTGAGGCTGCGCACCTCGGTGTTGGTGCGCACGTCGACGCCGTCGGAGGCCAGGTGCCCGAACAGCTGGCGGGTGAGCGAACCGAAGTCGACGTCGGTGCCGGCGGGCACGCGGGTCGCGGCGAACGGCTCGCCCTTGACCCGCTTCTGCATCAGCAGCGGCGCCCACTTGTTGATGACGCGAGAGTCCTCGCTGTACTCGATGCCCTCGAACAGCGGCTGCTGCTTGAGCACCTCGTAGCGGTCCTTGAGATAGGCGACGTCGTGCTCGCCGCGCACGAACGTCATGTGCGGGGTGGCGTTGATGAAGGTCTTCGGGCCGTCGAGGATGCCGCGCTCCACGAGTGAAGCCCAGAACTGGCGGCTCTGCTGGTACTGCTCGTTGATGCTGATCGCCTTGGACGGGTCGAGCGAGCCGTCGGGCCCCTGCGGCATGTAGTTCAGCTCGCACAGGGCCGAGTGGCCCGTGCCCGCGTTGTTCCACGCGTTCGAGCTCTCTTCGGCCACCTGGCTCAGTCGTTCGATCGCCGTGATCTTCCACTCCGGCTGCAGCTCGTGGAGAAAGGTTCCCAGGGTGGCACTCATGATGCCCCCACCGATCAGGACGACGTCGACGGTTTCAGTCACAATTCTTCAGTCTACCGGGCGAAGCCGAGCGTCTTCACCGCCGCGGACCGTGCCCCGCCCGGCCGTGCGCGACGGCGAAAGGGCGGTGGGATGCCGCGTCAGGCGGCCGCGGTCAGGCGGGCGGCGACGAGCTCGGCGATCTGCACCGCGTTCAGTGCGGCGCCCTTGCGCAGGTTGTCGTTGCTGATGAACAGCACGAGCCCCTTGCCGTCGGGCGCGGACTGGTCGGCGCGGATGCGTCCGACGAAGCTCGGGTCCTTTCCGGCGGCCTGCAGCGGCGTGGGCACCTCGTCGAGCACGACCCCCGGTGCGGCGCTGAGCACCTCGCGGGCGCGGTCGGGGGTGATCTCGCGGGCGAACTCGGCGTGGATCGACAGCGAGTGCCCGGTGAACACCGGCACGCGTACGCACGTGCCGGCCACGCGCAGGTCGGGCAGCTCGAGGATCTTGCGGCTCTCGTTGCGCAGCTTCTTCTCTTCGTCGGTCTCGTTGTCGCCGTCATCGACGAGGTTGCCCGCGAAGGGGATCACGTCGAACGCGATCGGGGCGACGTACTTCTCCGGCGCGGGAAAGTCGACCGCTCCCCCGTCGTGCACGAGTCCGATCACGCCGTCCTGCGCGACGGCGGCCTCGACCTGGCCGAGCAGCTCCTGCGCGCCGGCGAGGCCCGAGCCCGACACCGCCTGGTACGTGCTGACGATCAGACGCTCCAGGCCGGCCGCGGCATCCAGCACCTTCAGCACCGGCATCGCGGCCATCGTCGTGCAGTTCGGGTTGGCGATGATGCCCTTCGGGGCGTCGTCGATCGCGTGCGGGTTGACCTCGCTGACCACGAGCGGCACCTCGGGATCCATGCGCCAGGCGCTCGAGTTGTCGATGACGACGGCGCCGGCCTCGGCGAAGCGCGGCGCGTGCGCGCGGCTTCCGGTCGCACCGGCCGAGAACAGGGCGATCTCGATGCCGGTGGGGTCGGCAGTCGCGATGTCTTCGACGACGACGGTCTCGCCGGCGAACTCCACGGCGGTGCCCGCCGAGCGGGCGGTGGAGAACAGACGCAGCTCGCGGATGGGGAACGAGCGCTCGGCGAGGATCTCGCGCATGACGGCGCCCACCTGCCCGGTGGCGCCGACGACGGCGACGTTCACGCCGGAATCCGAGATACGGGTCATGTCCTTGGCTCCAATCAGCGGCCGGTGCCGGCGTAGACGGTGGCGTCGACCTCGCCGTCGAGTCCGAACGCGGTGTGCACGGCGCGCGCGGCCTCGGCGAGGTCGTCGCCGCGCAGCACGACCGAGATGCGGATCTCGGAGGTCGAGATCATCTCGATGTTGATGCCGCCGGCGCTCAGCGCCTCGAACAGCGTGGCCGAGACGCCCGAGTTCGTGCGCATGCCGGCGCCGACGACCGACAGCTTGCCGATCTGGTCGTCGTGCACGAGGCTCTCGTACCCGACGTCGTGCTGCTCGGCGGCGAGGGCGCGCAGGGCCGCCCCGGCATCGGCCTTGGGCAGCGTGAACGAGATGTCGGTGCGCCCCGTCGTGGCGGCGGAGATGTTCTGCACGATCATGTCGACGTTCGCGCCGGATTTGGCGACGATCTTGAAGATCTCGGCGGCCTTGCCGGGCACGTCCGGCACCCCCACGACCGTGATCTTCGCCTGGCTCAGGTCGGTGGCGACACCGGCGACGACGGGCTCTTCCATGTGTTCTCCCTTGAGCTGCGGGAATGTCGTGACCAGGGGCGCGCGGCGCGCCTCGTCGACGACGAGCGTGCCCTCCCCCGAGCTGAACGTCGAGCGCGCATGGATCAGCACGCCGTGCCGGCGGGCGTATTCCACTGCGCGGATATACAGGACCTTGGCCCCGTTGGCGGCGAGCTCGAGCATCTCTTCGCTCGAGATGACGTCGAGCTTGCGCGCCCGGGGCACGACCCTCGGGTCGGCGGTGAAGATGCCGTCGACGTCGCTGTAGATCTCGCACACATCGGCGTCGAGAGCCGCCGCCAGCGCCACCGCGGTGGTGTCGGAGCCGCCGCGGCCGAGTGTCGTGATGTCGCGGGTGTCACGGTTGAAGCCCTGGAAGCCCGCGACGATGACGATCGCGCCCTCGTCGAGCGCCTCGCGCAGGCGGATCGGAGTGACGTCGACGATGCGGGCGGCACCATGACGGGAGTCGGTGATCATGCCGGCCTGGCTGCCGGTGAACGAGCGCGCCTCGAAACCCATCGAATGGATCGCCATCGCCAGCAGGGCCATCGAGATCCGCTCGCCGCTGGAGAGCAGCATGTCGAGCTCACGGGGTGCCGGAATGGGGGCGACCTGGGCTGCCAGGTCCATCAGCTCGTCGGTGGTGTCGCCCATCGCGCTGACGGCGACGACGACGTCGTGCCCGGCGCGCCGGGTGTCGACGATGCGCTTGGCGACCCGCTTGATGCTCTCGGCATCGGCAACGGACGACCCGCCGTACTTCTGGACGATCAGCGCCACGTTCGAACTCCCCGGGCCGCGTGCGGTCGAGGATGCCGCAGCCCGCACTCCATTTTACGGATCAGCGGATTCCGGTCCGGCCATGTGACAGGGCTCGGGGACCTGCCGGTCGCCCGGATCGGCCTCGACGACCGGATCGGGCACGGATTCGACGATCGCTCCGGGCACGGCCTCGGCGACCGCGTCAGCCGCCGCCGCGGCATCCGTCTGCCGACGACGCCACCCGCCGGTGGCCGCCAGCCAGCAGCCGAGCAGCACGAGGGGGAATCCGAGCAGCAGCCCGAGCGTCAACGGCTCGGCCAGCACGATCGCCCCCAGTGCGATCGCGACCACCGGGTTGAGGTACGTGAACAGGGGCGCGCGTACCGGGCCGACCTCGTCGATCAGGGCGAAGAAGGCGATGAAGGCGACGGCCGTGCACAGCACGCCCAGCAGCACCAGCGACACCGTGCCGCGCACCGACGGCACCGCGTGCTGGGTCATGACGGCGACCGGCAGATATGCCAGGCCGACCACTGCCAGGGCGAGCGTGACGGATCCGAGCGAGGGCACGTCGCGCAGCTTGGTCGCGATGATGAACGGCACGATCGCGTACAGCACCGCGGTCAGCAGCACCTTCGTGACGGCGATCAGCGCCGCTGCCGGGTCGGACACCGTCATGCCCTGGCCGACGACGATCACCGCGACCCCGCCGAAGCCGACGAGCAGTCCCGCGATGCGCACCGGCGTGAGCAGCTTGCGGTCGCCGACGATGAACCCGATGATCGCCGCCCACAGCGGCACGGTCGACACCAGCAGTCCGGTCAGACCCGACGGGATCGTCTGCTCGGCGCTGGAGAGCAGGAAGAACGGCCCGCCCATCTCGAGCGCCCCGAACGCGAGCACCCAGGGCCAGACGCGCAGAGCGGGTCGCAGGGCCCTGCGGTGGATCGCGATCGGCAGCAGCACGAGCGCGCCGATCAGAGTGCGGCCGCTCACGACGGCCGCGGGTGAGAAGGCCGCGACCGCTTCGCTGATGAAGAGATACGTGATCCCCCACAGCACCGACATCGTGGCGAACAGCCACCAGCCCTTGGCGCTGAACCGTGTTGCACTCATCCGTGAATTGTCACACGGACCTGCGACCCTCGAACGCGCGGCCCAGGGTCACCTCGTCCGCGTACTCGAGGTCGCCGCCGACCGGCAGGCCCGACGCGAGCCGGGTGACGGTGATCTGCAGCGTGTGCAGCAGCCGGCCGAGGTAGGTTGCGGTGGCCTCGCCCTCGAGGTTCGGGTTCGTCGCGAGGATCACCTCCTGCACGGTTCCGTCGGCCAGGCGCTGCATGAGCTGGGCGATGCGCAGGTCGTCGGGGCCGATGCCGGCGATCGGGCTGATGGCACCGCCGAGCACATGGTAGAGCCCGCGGAACTCGCGCGTGCGCTCGATGGCCGCGACATCCTTCGCGTCTTCGACGACGCAGATGAGAGCCGGGTTGCGCCGCGGGTCACGGCAGATCGCGCAGCGCTCGTGCTCGGACACGTTGCCGCAGATCTCGCAGAAGCGCACCTTCTCGCGCACCTCGCCGAGCAGCTGCGACAACCGTGACACGTCGAAGCCCGGGGTCTGCAGGATGTGGAACGCGATGCGCTGGGCCGACTTCGGTCCGATGCCGGGAAGGCGGCCGAACTCGTCGATCAGGTCCTGGACGATGCCGTCATACATGGATTACTGGAACCTCGTCGCCGTCTCGTAGGGCTCTTCGCGCACGAACGTGGCGCCCAGCACCTGTCGGACGACCGCCTCGCCGACGCGCTCGACGCCGTCGTCGCGCACGGTCGATGTGGACAGCCGCGGTGCGACGACCTGCACGGGCGGCTCGGGTGCGGTCATCTCGTCGTCGGCCTCGCGCTCGTCGTCGTCGGCGGGCAGCGACGTCTCGATGTCGCGGGCGGGCAGCACGTCACCCTCGCGCGGCGGTGCCAGGGTCGCGATGCGCGCGGATGCCGCATCTTCGGGTTCGTCGTCGACGGCGAACTGGCCGGGGGCCGCGGCGGGGTCGGAAGGGATGGGCGCGACCGCCCAGTCGGTCACGGGCGATGCGGCGGGGACAGACTGCGCACGAGGGGCCGGCGCCCGCTCGGCCGGCGCGGACGCGCGTTGGCGGGGCGGCGCCTGTTCGCGGGGCGGCGCCTGCTCGCGTGACGGCGCCTGCTCGTGCGAGGGCGCGGGGCCCGACGGTGCGTCCGGAAGGCCGGGGCCACCGTCCCCGCCCGGGCCGCGACCAGGATCGCCCCCGCCGTGCCGGGCGATGTACTTCACGCGCACGCCGAGCTCGGCCTGGATCGCCTGGCGCAGATCCTCGCTGGGCCCGTTGCCGGCCTGGAGCTTCTTGAACTTCGTGACGTCGGCCGCGCTCGCGAAGCTCAAGGTGAGCACGTCGTCGTGGAAGCCCTGCACGGTCGCCGAGGTGGCCACCAGCCACGAGCCGCGGTCGACGGCCTCGAGCCGCTGCAGGATCGTCGGCCACGCCGCCTCGATGCGCGCGAGGGTGACCGGCGGCGGGATCGAGGGCTCGGGCTGCGGCTCGGGCGGCATGGGCTCGGGCTGCGGAACCGGCGACGGTGCGGGCTGCGGCCCCGGCGCCGGGGCCGGCTCCGGGGTCGGCATGGGCTCGGGCGCCGGGGTCGGCATGGGCTCGGGCGCCGGGGTCGGCATCGGTGTGGGAGCCGGCGGGGCAGGGATCGTCGCTTCGACTCGCGGTGCTCGCGGGACGACGGGGCTCGCGCCGGCGGGGGCGCCGTGGGCGAGCACCCGTGCGACCATGAGCTCCAGCTGCAGGCGCGGCGAGGTCGCACCGGTCATCTCGTCGAGCGCAGAGACGACGATGTCGGCGATGCGCGACAGGCGCTCGGCGCCGAAGCGCGTCGCCTGCGCGGCCATCCGGGCGAGTTCGTCGGCCGGGACGCCGCGCAGCACGGCCGCGGCGCCGTCGCCGGTCGCGGCCACCACGATCAGATCGCGCAGCCGCTCGAGCAGGTCGTCGACGAACCGGCGTGGATCCTGGCCGGTCTGCACGACGCGGTCGACCGCACCGAAGGCGGCCGCGGCATCCTGCCCCGCGAACGCGTCGACCACCTCGTCCAGAAGCTCCGCCGGCGTGTAGCCGAGCAGGGCCACGGCGCGCGCGTAGGTGACGATCGCCTTGTCAGACCCGGCGATCAGCTGGTCGAGCACCGAGAGGGTGTCGCGCGGCGAACCGCCGCCGGCGCGCACGACCAGCGGCAGCACGCCCGGCTCGACGGTCACACCCTCTTGCGTGCACAGCTGATCGACGTACTCGAGCATGGCCGCCGGCGCCACCAGCCGGAAGGGGTAATGGTGGGTGCGCGAGCGGATCGTGCCGATGACCTTCTCAGGCTCGGTGGTCGCGAAGATGAACTTGACGTGCTCCGGCGGCTCTTCGACGAGCTTGAGCAGCGCGTTGAACCCCTGCGGCGTCACCATGTGCGCCTCGTCGAGGATGAAGATCTTGAACCGATCGCGCGCGGGGGCGAACACGGCCCGCTCGCGCAGGTCGCGCGCGTCGTCGACGCCGTTGTGGCTGGCGGCGTCGATCTCGACGACGTCGAGCGATCCCCCGCCTCCGCGCCCCAGCTCGACACAGCTGTCGCACGTGCCGCACGGGGTGTCGGTCGGCCCCTGGGCGCAGTTCAGGCAGCGCGCGAGGATGCGCGCGGAGGTCGTCTTGCCGCAGCCGCGCGGCCCCGAGAACAGGTAGGCATGGCCGACCCGGTCGCTGCGCAGGGCCGTCATCAGCGGCTCGGTGACCTGCGCTTGCCCGATCATCTCCGCAAACGTCTCGGGCCGGTAGCGGCGGTACAGTGCGGTGGTCACGCGTCCAGCCTACGGTGTGGTTCGGACACGCTCACGGCCTCCTGCACAGATGACTTTTAATGATCGTTATAACGCGTTATGATCACTCTCAGTCATGCCCGACGGATCACGAGAGAAGTGTGCGATGACCGGAACCTTCGTCGACGTTGAGATCTCCAGCCAGCCTGACGCCTGGCGCCGGGCAGCGGCCCTGCTGCCGGCCGTCGCCGATCGACTGCCCACCGCGGGCTCGCGCATCGCCGTGGTCGGCTGCGGCACGAGCTGGTTCATCGCGCAGTCTTACGCCGTGCTGCGCGAGCAGGGCGGCTCCGGCGAGACGGACGCGTTCGCGGGGTCGGAGTTCCCCTTCGACCGCCCTTACGACCTCGTCGTGGCGATCTCGCGCTCGGGCACCACGACCGAGATCATCGATCTGCTGCGCACGACGTCGGCGCCGACGCTGCTGATCACCGCCGTGCCCGACGCGCCGGCGGTCGACCTGGCGACCGCGACGGTGGCACTGGAGTTCGCCGACGAGCAGTCCGTCGTGCAGACGCGGTTCGCGACGAGCGTGCTGGCGCTGCTGCGCGCCCACCTGGGCGACGATGTCGCGGCGGCCGCCGCCGACGCCGAGCGCGCCCTGCAGATCGACATCGACCCGCTGCTGGGCGCGGAC
This sequence comes from Microbacterium sp. W1-4-2, assembly GCF_058349885.2. NCBI lineage: Bacteria > Bacillati > Actinomycetota > Actinomycetes > Micrococcales > Microbacteriaceae > Microbacterium > Microbacterium sp. W1-4-2. The sequence continues at coordinate 183,450 of NZ_JBYRJC020000003.1, forward strand.
CAGACCACGTTCGTCGGGCGCGGCTGGACCGTGGGGCTGGCCGCCGAGGCCGCATTGAAGACGCGCGAGGCCGCCCAGTACTGGTCCGAGTCCTACCCCGCGATGGACTACCGCCACGGTCCGCTCGCGATCGCACAGCCCGGCCGCAACGTATGGGCGTTCGGGTCCGTGCCGGCCGGATTGGAGCAGGATGTCGCGGCCACCGGCGCGACCTTCGTGCATCACGACCTCGACCCGCTCGCCGCCCTCGTGGTCGCACAGCGCTTCGCGGTGGGACTGGCCAAGGCGCGAGGACTGGACCCCGACCGCCCCCGTTCGCTGGCGCGCTCGGTCATCCTCGGCGGGTGAGCCCGAAATGCGGCGGCTCGAGCCCGGTCCCCGGGTGCTGGCGTTCGACGTCGGCGGCACCGACGTCAAAGCCACCGTGGTCGGCGAGGACGGCACGGTTGCCGCCGCCGTCCGCGCCCGCACCCCCTCGCCTTCGCCGCGCATCGTGGACGAGCTGCTGGACGTGCTGGCCGGCACCGCCGCGACCCTGATCGGCGACGGTCCGCGGCCGGCCGCGGTGGGCCTGGCGCTGCCCGGGATCGTCGACGACGACGCGGGGATCGCCGTGTTCTCCGAGAACCTGCAGTGGCGCGACGTGCCGTTCGGCGACCTGGCGGCCCGGTGCCTCGGGCTGCCGGTCGTCGTGGTCCACGACGTACGCGCGGCCGCGACCGCCGAGGCGCAGCTGGGCTCTGCCGCGGGACTGACCGACGCGCTCGTGCTCACCGTCGGCACCGGTATCGCCGCGGGCGTGATCGTCGGCGGCGAGGTGGTCGTGCGCGGCGGGTACGCCGGCGAGATCGGGCACGCCGTCGTCCGTCCCGGCGGCGAGCAGTGCGTGTGCGGCAACCGCGGATGTCTCGAGGCCACCGCTTCGGCCGCCGCCATCGCCCGCCGCTACGCCCGCGCGAGCGGGCACGCGGTCGCCGGCGCGCGCGACGTGCTCGCCCGCATCGACTCCGACCCCCTCGCCCGCGAGATCTGGGACGACGCGGTCGACGCCCTCGCCTTCGGGCTCTCGCACGCGGCCGCCGTGCTCGCACCCGAGGCGATCGTGATCGCCGGCGGCCTGTCCGAGGCCGAAGACGCCCTGCTGGCCCCGCTGCAGCGGCGGCTGGACGCGTACTTCCCGATCCGTCACACCCCGATCCTGCGCGCCCGCCTCGGCGGCGACGCCGGCGTGGTCGGCGCCGCTCTGCGCGCACGCACCCGCACTCGCACGGGGATGCCGACATGATCGTCACGGTCACCCCGAACCCCGCCGTCGACGTCACGATCACAGCTCCCCTGTTCGCGGCCGGTGCGAGCCAGGTGATCCCGGCGTCGCGTCGCCGCGCCGGCGGCAAAGGCCTGAACGTCGCCCGCGTGCTCGCCCAGACCGGCCACGACGCGATCGCGCTGGGCCCGGTGGGCGCCGCCGACGCGGACTGGTTCGCCCGCGACCTCGACGGCATCGACGTGCGCCTGACGGCGTGCGCCGCCCCCACCCGCCGCACGTTCGCCCTGGTCGAGACCGAACCGGGCCGCACGACGCAGCTGAACGAGCGCGGTCCGGCCCGCAGCGCCGCCGAATGGACGGCCGTCCTGGCGGCCATCGCGGCGGCCTGCGACGGCGCGGCGGCGCTCACGGTGTCGGGCTCGCTGCCCACTGACACCCCCGACGACATCGTGGGCAGGATGCTGCAGCCCGCCCGGGATCGCGGCATCTCGATCATCGCCGACCTCACCGGTCCGGCGCTGCTGACCGCGGCGGCATCGCGCGCCGACGTCGTCAAGCCCAACGCCGACGAGCTGCGCGCGACGGTCGGCACCGCCGATCCGCTCGCCGGCGCCCGGGCACTGCACCGGGACGGCGCGGGCCTCGTGCTCGTCTCGCTCGGCGAGCAGGGCCTGGTCGCCATCCCGCGCGAAGGCGCCGCGCTGCGCGGCCGCCTTCCCGAGCCGCTGCACGGCAACGCGACCGGGGCCGGCGACGCCGCCGTCGCCGCCGTCGCCGCCGCCCTCGACGACGGCCTGCAGCTCGAGCGCGACCTCGCCGAGATCGTCCGCCGCGCGGTCGCGTGGTCGGCCGCCGCCGTCCTCGCGCCGCTGGCCGGCACGCTGCATGCGAGCCGCACCGAACTCGCCGCGCACGTCGTGATCGTCCCTGAAACGGAGTCGTGATGCCCCTCGTCCCCACCGCCGCGCTCGTCGGCGACGCCGCCCGGCAGGGCCGCGGCCTGGCCGCGTTCAACGTCGTGAACCTCGAGACGGCCGAGGCGCTCGTGGCCGCCGCGGAACGGGCCGGCCACCCCCTCGTCCTGCAGATCTCCGAGAACTGCGTCGCGTACCACGGCGGACTCGAGCCGATCGCGGCGGCGACGCGCGCGCTGGCCGAGGCATCGACCGCCGGCCTCGCCCTGCATCTGGACCACGCCGAGGACCCCGCCCTCGCCCACCGCGCCGTCGATCTGGGCTTTGGATCGGTGATGTTCGACGGCGCGAAGCTCGACTTCGACGAGAACGTGCGCCGCACACGCGAGATCGTCGCCCATGCGCACGCGGCGGGCGTGTTCGTCGAGGCCGAGCTCGGCGAGATCGGCGGCAAGAACGGCGCCCATGCGCCCGGGGTGCGCACCGATCCCGCCGAGGCGGCCGCGTTCACCGCCGACACCGGCGTGGACGCGCTGGCCGTGGCGGTCGGGTCCACGCACGCCCGCACCGACCGCACCACCCGGCTCGACCTCGGGCTCATCGGGCACCTGCGCGACGCGCTGACCGTGCCGCTCGTGCTGCACGGCTCGTCGGGCGTGGCCGACGATCATCTGCGCGAGGCGATCGCCGCCGGCATTGTGAAGGTCAACGTCTCGACGCACCTCAACGGGTTCTTCACGCGCGCCGTGCGCGCGGTGCTGGATGCCGATGCCGCTCTCGTGGATCCGCGACGGTATCTGCGCGAAGGCCGTGCCGCGATGACCGTCGAGGCGGCGCGCCTCATCCGCCTGATCTCGGACCGGCCCACGGCCGTCGAGGCCTGAAAAGGAGTGCCGGTGGAGCGCGAGGAGAGACTGTCGCGCCTGGTCGACTACATCGTCGAGAAGGGCGCGGTGCGGGTCGAAGAGGTCATCGCACAGTTCGGCGTGTCGGGCCCGACCGCCCGGCGCGACCTGGACGCGCTGGCCGAGCAGCAGCTCGTGGAGCGCACGCGCGGCGGCGCCCGGTCGAACTCCACCACCGGGGACCTGCCGCTGCGCTACCGCACGGCGCGGCGCGGGCGCGAGAAGAGCGCGATCGCGCGGGCCGTGGCCGGCCTCGTCTGTCCCGGATCGGTGATCGCGTTCAACGGCGGCACGACGACGACCGCCGCCGCCTATGAGGTGGGCGTGCGCGCCGCGGCCGACCCCGCGTTCGCTGCCACCGAGACCACCGTCGTCACGAACGCCGTGAACATCGCCAACGACCTCATCGTGCGCCCCCAGCTGCGCATCGTCGTGATCGGCGGCGTCGCCCGCGCCCGCTCCTATGAGCTGATCGGCCCGCTGACCGGGCTCATCCTGCCCGAGATCTCCATCGATACGCTGTTCCTCGGCGTGACCGCCGTCGACCCCGCCCGCGGACTGTTCACGCCCGACGAGGGCGAGGCATCCGTCAACGCCGCCCTCGTCGCCGCCGCACGGCGCACCGTCGTGGTCGCCGACTCCACGAAGTTCGCCGCAACCGCGTTCGCACGCATCTGCACGATGGACGCGGTGGACGCGCTGCTCACGGACGGTCAGGTCTCGGATGCCGACGCCCGCGCCGTGCGGGACGCCGGCCTGGAGCTCATCACGGCGTGAGCCGCGGCATCCTGAACCCGCCGCCGGTTCAGTCGTCGGCGGCGATCACCGGGATCGTCGTGGTCTCGGTCGTCGGGACGGATGCCGCCAGCAGCGTGCCGTCCTCGCGGCGCTCGCCGATCAGCTCGCGCAGCGTAGGACGGCCCGAGATCAGCGGCCCCTGATCGGCCAGCGGCACGACCAGCGTCTGACCCGCGGACACCGTGTGCGGCACCCCCCGGACGGTGAACGCGACGTCGCCCTGGGGGCCGGCGACCACCGTCATCGCGGCGGCGCGCAACGTCACGTCCAGCCGCGTGCCGTGCCAGTGCACGACATAGGCCAGCTCGTCCCAGCCCGCCGGCAGCCGCGGGTCGAAGCTCAGCCCGTCGTCGTCGCGCAGGCCGCCGAAGCCCGCGATCAGGGCGGTCCAGACGCCACCGGCCGAGGCGACGTGCACGCCGTCGGCGGCGTTGTGGTGCAGATCGGCGAGGTCGACGAACAGCGAGCGCTCGAAGTAGTCCTGCGCCAGCTCCTGATAGCCCACCTCGGCCGCGAGGATCGACTGCACCACGGCCGACAGCGTCGAGTCGCCGGTGGTCAGCGGGTCGTAGTACTCGAAGTCGGCCAGCTTCTCTTCGGGCGTGAACTGATTGCCCTGCAGGTACAGCGCGAGCACGACGTCGGCCTGCTTGAGCACCTGGTACCGGTAGATCACCAGCGGGTGGAAGTGCAGCAGCAGCGGCCGCAGACCCGGCGGCGTGTGCTCGAGGTCCCAGACCTCCTTCTCGAGGAAGACCTCGTCCTGCGGGTGGATGCCCAGCTGCGGGCTGTACGGGATGTGCAGGGCCTCGGCGGCCCGCTCCCAGGCGTCCGGCTCGGCGGCGTCGAGGTTCAGCCGGGCGACCATGCGGCGGTAGACCTCGCCGTCGCGCTCGGCCATCTCGCGCACCGTGCGGGCGGCGAAGCGCAGGTTGAACCGTGCCATCACGTTCGTGAACAGGTTGTCGTTGACGACGGTCGTGTACTCGTCGGGGCCGGTGACGCCGTGGATGTGGAACTCCTCGACACCGTCGTGCCGGCGCCAGAATCCGAGCGTGGCCCACAACCGTGCCGTCTCGACGGCGATGTCGACGCCGTCGCGGTACAGGAAGTCGAGGTCGCCGGTGGCCCGCACGTACTTCGCGAGGGCGAAGCAGATGTCGGCGTTGATGTGGTACTGCGCGGTGCCGGCCGCGTAGTAGGCGGATGCCTCTTCTCCGTTGATCGTGCGCCACGGGTAGAGCGCGCCGGCCTCGGTGAGCTGGTGCGCGCGCTTGCGCGCGGCCGGCAGCATCAGCACGCGCATGCGCAGGGCGTTCAGCGCCCACTGCGGCGTCGTGTACGCCAGGAACGGCAGCACGTAGATCTCGGTGTCCCAGAAGTAGTGCCCGCTGTAGCCCGACCCGGTGATGCCCTTGGCCGCGATGCCCTGCCCGTCCGCGCGCGCGGCGGCCTGGGCCAGCTGGAACAGGCACCAGCGCACGGCCTGCTGCAGATCGTCGCGGCCGCCGATGCGCACGTCGGAACGGTCCCAGAACGCGTCCAGCCACGCGCGCTGTGCGCGCAGATGGGCCGGGAACCCCGCCGCCATCGCACGGTCGAGGGTGCGGCGGCACCGGTCGACGAGCTCTCGCGCCGGCACGCCGCTGCCGCTCGTGTGGTAGCTGACGAACTTCTCGACCCGGATCGGGACGCCTGCCTTCGCCTGGAAGCGGAACACGTTCTTGGCGATGTCGGGCTCGACCAGCGTGCGCGACGAATAGGTGTTCTCGGTGGTGACGACGTGATCGGCCGCCACCGCGATCGTCATGTTCGACTGGGCGACGCGGTAGCTCAGCGCCGCGCGCAGCTTGTCCTGCCAGAAGTCCTGCGGCTCGAGCACGCGCTGGGCGAACCGTTCGGACTTGCGCGGGTCGAACGCATGCTTGCGGTGCGCCATCGGCGTGCCGCCGTAGATGTTCTCGCCGTCCTGTCGGTTGACGATCTGGCAGCTGACCGTGACGGGGGCATCGGCATCCAGCACCGTCACGTCCACGCTCATGATCCCGAGGTGCCGCTCCTCGAACGAGACCATGCGCTCGAAGTCGACCCGCACGTGCTTGCCGCTGGGCGTGACCCACAGCAGGCGCCGGCGCAGGACGCCGTCGCGCAGATCGAGCTCGCGCTGGTACTCGCGCACGTCGGCGAGGTCGAACGTGAGCGGCTCGTCGTCGACGTAGATGCGCATCACCTTCGCGTCGGGCGCGTTGATGATGGTCTGCCCGACCTCGGCGAAGCCGAACGCCTGCTCGGCGTGCCGGATCGGGAACGTCTCGTGGAAGCCGTTGATGAACGTGCCCTGCTCGTGGGCGTGGCGGCCCTCGGGGTGGTTGCCACGCATGCCGAGATAGCCGTTGCCGACGGCGAAGAGGGTTTCGGTGACCCCCGCGTCGTCGAGGTCGAAGCTCGTCTCGACCAGACGCCAGGGGTCCACGGGGAAGCGGTCGCGATCGATCATTATCAAGAGAGTCTAGGAAGCCCGGCAGTCTTATGCGACCAGGTCGGCGAGGTCGGCGATGACGAGATGGGCGCCCGCGTCGCGCAGCACCTTCGCGCCGACGCCGCGATCGACGCCGACGACGAGGCCGAAGCCGCCGGCGGCGGCGGAGCGCACACCGCTCAGCGCGTCTTCGACGGCGGCGGTGCGGGCCGGTTCGACATCGAGCGCACGGGCGGCCGCGAGGAACATGTCGGGGGCCGGCTTCGAGCCGAGGCCGTCGCGTTCGGCGACGACGCCGTCGACCACGACGCCGAAGCGGTCGCGGATGCCGGCGCTGCGCAGCACCTCGTCGGCGTTCTTCGAGCTCGAGACCACGGCGACGGGGATCGCGGCATCCCGCAGCTGATCCAGAAGCGCCAGCGAGCCGGGGTACGGCGTGATGCCCTCTGCGCGCAGGGTTCGCGCGAACACTGCGTTCTTGCGATTGCCGATGCCGCAGACGGTGTCGGCCGTGGGCGGATCGGACGGGTCGCCCCAGTGCACCTCGATCGAGCGGCTGCGCAGCACGGCGGCCACGCCGTCGTACCGCTTCTTGCCGTCCACGTACTCGTAGTAGTCGCGGTCGGTGTAGGGCGGACCCACCTCCCATGCCGCGAACAGTTCGTCGAACAGGTGCTGCCACGCGTGCATGTGCACCTGCGCCGTGGGCGTGAGCACGCCGTCGAGGTCGAACAGGACGGCGTCGTACTCCCGAAGGTCGGTCACCGCATTCCTTTCGTCGCCGTGGTTCCAGCGTAACGAGCGACGGCCCGCCGCGGGGAGCCCGCGTCCCTCAGCCGCCGGTCACCTGCAGGGTCTGGCGGGCGATCTCGAGCTCTTCGTTCGTCGGCACCACGAGGACCGTGACGGTCGAGTCGTCGGTCGAGATGATCCGGATGCCGCGGCCGCGCGCGGCGTTGCGGTCGGGGTCGATGCGCACCCCGGCGAACCCCAGCGTCGCCAGCGCCTCGGCGCGCACGTCGGCGGCGTTCTCTCCCACGCCGGCCGTGAAGGAGATGACGTCGGCGCCGCCGAGCTGGGCGAGATACGCGCCGGCGTAGGCCCGCAAGCGGTGCACGTAGACGTCGAACGCCAGTGTGCAGGCCGCATCGCCGCGTTCGCGGCCGGTGAGCACATCGCGCATGTCGGAGTAGCCGCTCAGCCCCTTCAGGCCGCTGCGCTTGTTCAGCAGCTCGTCGAGCTCGTCGACGGTGAACCCGGCGCGGCGGCCGAGCTGGAACAGCGCCGCGGGGTCTACGTCGCCCGAGCGCGTACCCATGACCAGGCCCTCGAGCGGGGTGAACCCCATCGAGGTCTCGACCGAGCGCCCGCCGTCGATCGCGGTGACCGACGCCCCGTTGCCCAGGTGGAACACGATCTGCTTGAGCTCGGCCAGCGGACGGCCGACGAAGGCGGCGGCCGCCTCGCTGACGAACTTGTGCGACGTGCCGTGGAAGCCGTAGCGGCGGATGCGGTGGTGGGCGGCCAGCTCGGCGTCGATCGCGTACGTGTAGGCGGGCGGGGCGAGGGTCTGGTGGAAAGCCGTGTCGAACACTGCGACGTGCGGCACGTCGGGGAACGCGCGCTTGGCCGCCACGATGCCGGCGAGGTTCGCGGGGTTGTGCAGCGGGGCGAGCACCGCGAGCTCTTCGATGTTGATCTCGACCAGCGGGGTGATCAGGGTCGGCTCGAAGAAGCGCGCTCCCCCGTGCACGACCCGGTGTCCGACGGCGACCGGCACATTCTCGTCGAGGTTCGGTCCGTGCTCGGTGAACGCCTGCAGCATGACGTCGAAGCCGGCGAAGTGGTCGGGGATCGGCAATTCGCGCTCGTACGTGGCATCCAGCACGGTCGGAGCCGGTTCACCGGGCGGGGTGGGCGGAAAGATCACGGTGTGCGTGCACACGCCCATCGCCTGGCCGATCCGCTCCACCAGCCCCGAGGCGAGCACCGCCTGCCTGCGCATGTCCAGCAGCTGGTACTTGAACGAGCTGGAACCGCTGTTGACGACCAGGACGATGCTCATGCCGCTCCCTGGGCCTGGATCGCGGTGATCGCGATCGTGTTCACGATGTCTTCGACCAGCGCGCCGCGCGATAGGTCGTTGATCGGCTTGTTCAGCCCCTGCAGCACCGGGCCGATCGCGACCGCTCCGGCCGATCGCTGCACGGCCTTGTACGTGTTGTTGCCGGTGTTCAGATCGGGGAAGACGAACACGGTCGCCCGGCCCGCGACATCCGATTCGGGCATCTTGGCCGCGGCCACGGCGGCATCGGCCGCAGCGTCGTACTGGATCGGACCCTCGACCGGCAGCTGCGGTGCACGCTCGCGCACATAGGCCGTGGCGGCCCGCACCTTCTCGACGTCCTCGCCCGCCCCCGATTCGCCCGTCGAGTACGACAGCATCGCCACCCGCGGCTCGATGCCGAACTGCTCGGCGGTGGCCGCCGATGAGATCGCGATGTCGGCCAGCTGCGTCGCGGTGGGATCGGGGATCACGGCGCAGTCGCCGTACACGAGCACGCGGTCGGCGAGCGCCATCAGGAACACGCTCGAGACGACCGAGACGCCGGGCGCGGTCTTGATGATCTCGAACGCCGGCCGGATCGTGTGCGCCGTGGTGTGCGCGGCACCCGACACCATGCCGTCGGCCAGGCCCAGGTGCACCATGAGGGTACCGAAATACGACACGTCGGTCACGGTGTCGGCGGCCCGCGCGTAGGTCATGCCCTTGTGCACGCGCAGCCGCTCGTATTCGCGCGCGAACCGGTCGACGAGCACGGGATCGAACGGGCTCACCAGCTGCGCGGCCGAGATGTCCACGCCGAGCTCGACGGCACGGCCGCGCACCTCGCCGGGGTCGCCGAGGATCGTCACATCGGCGATCTCGCGGGCCAGCACCGTGGCCGCCGCCCGCAGCACGCGGTCGTCGCCGCCCTCGGGCAGCACGATGCGCTTGCGGTCGGCGCGTGCACGCTCGATGAGCTGATAGCCGAACATCAGCGGGGTGACGATGCTCGAACGCACCAGCCCCAGCGCGTGGGTGAGCCGGTCGACGTCCACGTGCTTCTCGAACAGGGCGAGCGCGGTGTCGTAGCGCCGCCGCGAATCGGCCGCCAGGCGGCCCCGGGTGCGCATCACGCGCAGCGCGGTCTCATACGTGCCGTACTCGGTCGTGATGATCGGCAGCGACGAGTCCAGGCCGTCGATCAGCCGATCGATCGCGTCCGGCAGAGGGAAGGGCCCGTTCAGCACGATGCCTGCCAGGGACGGGAATGTGCCCGACGCGTTGGCCAACAGCGTCGCCAGCAGCACGTCGGTGCGGTCCGCGGCGACGACGACGATCGCACTCGCCTCGAGGCGGGGCAGCACGTTGTCCATCGACATGCCGGCCACCACCACGCCCAGCACCTCGCGGGTGAGCAGGTCGGGATCGCCCTTGAGCAGAGTCGCATCCAGCGAGCGCATCACGCCGCGCACCGACGGCGCGACCAGGAACCTGTCTTCGGGCAGCGCCCACACGGGAACGGACCCGGTCGGCGGGGATGCGGCATCCACCGCTTTCGCGACGGCCGCGATCGTCGCACCCAGCGTCTCCGGATCGGTGCGGTTGGCGACGACGGCGAACAGGGCGGCGCGGCCGTGCGCGAGCTCGGCGAGCGCGAGCGAGGCGAACTGCCCCATCTGCTCGGGCGTGCGCGCCTGCGTCTTGCCCAGCTGCTCGCCGAGCCCCTGCTGCGAGCGTCCGCCGAGCACGAGCAGCACCGGGGCGCCGAGGTTCGCGGCGATGCGGGCGTTGTAGCCGAGTTCGGCGGGGCCCCCGACGTCGGTGAAGTCGCTGCCGAGGATGACGACGGCGTCGCACTGGGCCTCGACGGCCTTGTAGCGCTCGACGATCGTCGCCAGCGCGGCCTCGGGGTCGGTGTGCACGTCGTCATAGGTGACGCCGATGCACTCGTCGTAGTCGAGGTCGACGCCGTCATGCTCGAGCAGCATCTCGAGGACGTAGTCGCGCTCGGCCGTCGACCGGGCGATCGAGCGGAACACACCGACGCGAGGGGTGGCGTGGCTGAGCGCGTCGAGCACACCCAGAGCGATCGTGGACTTGCCGGAGTGGCCCTCCGCGGATGTGATGAAGATGCTCTGCGCCACGACTTCAGCCTAGGGACCTCCGCCTGGGCGCGCACTCACTCGGCGGGCAGGGCCTCCTTGGGCAGCCGCCGCACCTTCTGGCGCCGCCGGCGACGCTCGGGGATCATCGAGCGCATCTCCTCGAGCTTGCCGAAGCACAGCAGCCGGTCCCCCGCCTCCAGCACGACTCCCTTGCGAGGGTTCGGGATCACCGTCGACCCGCGGTGCAGCGTGAGCACGGTGATGTCGCGCTCCCACAGCCCCGCCTCGCCCAGGCTCTGGCCGACCAGGCCCGCGTCGCCGTGCACGAGCAGCTCCGCCACGCCGTAGCCGGTCGAGACCGTGAGGCGCTGGCGCACGTCGATCTCGGGGAAGCCCACCTGGTTGGCTATGTAGTCGATGATGGCGCCGGCGACGTCCAGCTTGGTTGCCGTCTCGATGCCCTGCAGGCCGGGCGAGGAGTTGACCTCCATCACGAGCGGACCCTCGTCGCCCTCGAGCATGTCGACGCCGGCCACCCGCAACCCCATGATCTGGGCGCTGCGCACTGCGGCCTGCTCGTAGGCGGCGTCCAGGACGACAGGCTCGACCGTTCCGCCACGGTGCACGTTGGAGCGGAACTCGTCGCCGTTCGCGACGCGGCGCATCGCGGCGACCACCCGGTCTCCGACGACGAGGGCGCGGATGTCGCGGCCCCGGCTCTCGGCGATGAACTTCTGGATCAGCACGTTCTGCTTGGTCGAGTGCAGAGTCTCGATGATCGCCTCGGCGACCTTGACCTGCGGAGCGAGGATGACCCCGATCCCCTGCGTGCCCTCGAGCAGCTTGATGACCACGGGCGCGCCGCCGACCCGTTCGATCGCCGGGCGTACATCGGCGCGATTGCGCACGAAGGCGGTCGGGGGCAGAGCGATGTTGTGCCGCGACAGGATCTGGTTCGCACGCAGCTTGTCGCGGGCGTTCGAGATGCCGTTGGCGGTGTTGGGGGTGTACACGTCCATCTGCTCGAACTGACGCACCACGGCCGTGCCGAAGTAGGTGATCGAGTTGCCGATGCGCGGCAGGATCGCGTCGTAGTCGCTGAGCGGGCGACCGCGGAACTGCAGGTCGGGCTCGTCGCTGGACAGGTCGATGGCGAACCGCAGCGTGTTCAGCACCTTGACCTGATGGCCGCGCTGGACGGCGGCGGCCCGAAGGCGCTGCGTGGAGTACGCCTGCGGCGCGCGGGAGAGAATGGCGAGTTTCATGGGATGGGTCCTGCCAAGATGGGGGGCGTGGCTCAGAGTTCCCATCCAAGCATCATCGCCGGGTGGCGTGAATGGGTGAGCCTGCCCGACCTCGGCATCGCGTGGATCAAGGCGAAGCTCGACACCGGTGCCCGGACGTCGTCGCTGCACGCCTACGACGTCCATCTGATCCCCGGTGGGCCCGGCGCCGCCCCCGACCGGGTGCGGTTCCGTGTGCGGCCGTGGCAGGAGTCCGACGACGACGAGGTCGCGTACGAGTGCGACGTGCACGACCGGCGCCGCATCCGCAGCTCGTCAGGGCACGAGGACGAGCGCTACGTGGTCCTGCTGCCGATCGTGCTGCTCGGCCGCACCGTCACCGCCGAGGTGACCCTGTCGAACCGTGACGAGATGGGCTTCCGCATGCTGATCGGACGCCAGGCCCTGCGGCAGGGATTCATCGTCGATTCGGGCCGTTCGTTCGCCGGGGGGCGGGCGCCCAAGCACGCGCGGCGACGCAATCGCGGGCGCTGAGATCACATCCGCCCCGGAAAGTAAAGACTCTCCGCGAACCCGGCAGAGCCCGGTTACCCTTGCTACGTTTCCGTCCTGGGGGAGTTGGCCTGGATGCCGCCTCGCGGAGAGCTGTCTCCAGTCTAACCGACCGGGTTACGATCAGATGACAGGGGCGACGATGCCCACCCCGGATTACCGAAGGACTGCCGATGGAGCAGACAACGACATCCACATCGCTTCGCGATGAAGCGGCACCGATGAGCCCCTCCGGGTTCGCCGAGAAGACGGCTGCCATCCTCGCCGAGGTGTCGCGCGTGATCGACGGCAAGCCCGAGGCGGTGCGCAGCGCGCTGGTGGTGCTGCTGGCCGAAGGGCATCTGCTGATCGAGGATGTCCCCGGCGTCGGCAAGACGATGCTGGCCCGGGCGCTGGCGGCGACGGTGGATGCCACGGTGCACCGCATCCAGTTCACGCCCGACCTGCTGCCGGGAGACGTGACCGGGGTGAGCGTCTTCAACCCCGCCGAGCGCGAGTTCGACTTCAAGCCGGGCGCCGTGTTCGCGAACATCGTGATCGCCGACGAGATCAACCGCTCCTCCCCCAAGACCCAGTCGGCGCTGCTCGAGGCGATGGAAGAGGGCCAGGTCACCGCAGACGGCCAGACGCATGTGCTGCCCGACCCGTTCCTGGTGGTCGCCACGCAGAATCCGCTCGAGATGGAGGGCACCTATGCGCTGCCCGAGGCGCAGCGGGACCGGTTCATGATGCGCATCTCGATGGGGTACCCGGATGCCGCAGCAGAGGCGCAGATGCTCCGTGAGCGCGATGTCGCCAACCCGCTGACCTCGATCAGCCCCGTCGTCGACGCCACGCAGGTGCGCGAGCTCATCGCCTGGTCGCGCCGCGTGCACGTATCGCCGCCGATCGAGCAGTACGCGGTCTCGCTCGCGCAGGCCACGCGCGCCCACCCGGACCTGCGCCTGGGCGCCAGCCCCCGCGCCACCCTGCAACTCGTGCGCGCGGCGAAGGTGTGGGCGGCCCTGGACGGCCGCGCGTTCGTGATCCCCGACGACATCTCGGCATTGCTGCTGCCGGTGTTCGCCCACCGTCTCATCCCCACGCGGGTCACCAACGCGCGCGGGCGAAGCGGCGCCGACACCGTGACGGCGATCCTCGAACGGCTGATCGGCACCGTCCCGGTGCCCTTGCCCCGGACCTGACATGAGACGCGCCTGGCCGCTCACCGTCCGTGGGACAGCCGCGACGATCCTCGCCCTGGCCTCGTTCGTCGCGTCCGCGCAGCTGGGATCCGTGCAGCTGCTCGGCTTCGGCGTGTTCCTGCTGGCCCTCGTTGCGGTGAGCCTCATGGCGCTGCACATCACGCGGCGCGACGTCACCGTCACCCGCGCCACGTCGCCGGGCGTCGCCGCGACCGGATCGACCATGCGGGTCACGGTCCACGTGAGCGTGCGCACCGCGCTGCCGACCACGCCCGGCACGTGGGAGGACGTCGTGCCGGACGGACTGGAAGGGCGCTCGGACGGGCGTTTCCCGGCCGTCGGCTCGGGCCTTCGCGGCGGCGACCGCGCGGTCGATCTGATCTACGACCTGCGGGCCACGCGGCGCGGCGTGCATTGGATCGGTCCGTTGGAGCTGACCATCCGCGACCCGTTCGGCATCGCGCGCCGCCCGGCCGAGATCGGCGACACGACGCGAGTGATCGTCACCCCCGAATGCACCGATCTGCCGCCGCTGACCGCGTTCGCCGGCGCGACGGGCGGCATGCTGCAGGCCACGACCACCCGGCTCGGCCAGGGCGCCGACAACCTCATCGCCCGCCCGTACGAACCGGGCGACTCGATGCGTCGCATCCATTGGCGGGCCACCGCGCACCGCGACACGCTCATGGTGCGCCAGGAGGAGCAGGAGTCCACGCCCGAGGCGACGGTGGTGCTCGACCGCGGGAAGGCGCGCTGGAGTGAGGATGCCGCGACCGCGCCGGGTGCGGACGCCCAGTTCGAGGCGGCCGTCGACGCGTGCGTGTCGGCGGTGAACACGCTGGTGCGCGACGGCTACGCGGTGCAGGTCGTCGACACCGACGGTGCGCCGCTGAGCGACGTGCTGCCCGGCGGCGAACAGGCCGCGGTCACGACCCTGGTCGCACGATTCGCGACCGTCACGGCGCAGGGCGGCGCCGACCTCGGCACGCTCGCCCGTCTGTGGGCGGGGTCGACGACCGGCCCGCTCGTGGTCATCACCGGTGGTGTCGGACCGGCCGACGTCGACGCGATGGCGGCCCTTCCCGCCCACAGCGTGCACCCGGTGCTGCTGGCGACGCACCCGGTCGACGACGCGATCGAGCGGGCGACCGCGACCGGCTGGTACGCGGCATCCATTCCCGCCGGCTCCGACCTGCGCGACGCGTGGGCCCGCGTCTCGCACGCCGACCTGATGACGGGAGCCGACCATGGCGCCTTCTGAGCGCACGCCTTCTCAGCGTGGAGCCCGGCGGGGCAGCACAGCGCAGCTCTCGCTGTCGCTGGCCGCCTGGATCGGCGTCCTCGCGGCGATGGTGCCGCTCGTGGGCGTCATCGTCCCCGGCGGGTGGATGGCGGGGGTGACGCTCGTCACCGGCGCCGTCTTCGCTGCGGGTTTCGTCGCCCGCTGGTACCGGCTGCCGGCGGCCGTCGTCGCCCTGGTCGAGCTCGCACTGTGGATCGCCATGATCACGGCGACCTTCCTTCGCGACCTCGCGATCGTGTTCGTGGTGCCCACCCTGCACGCGTTCACTGCGGTTCCCGACAGGATCGCCACCGCGATGCAGCAGATCCGCACCGGCGTCGCTCCGCTGCAGGCGACCCCCGAACTCGCGTTCTGCCTCGTCACGGCTGCCGGGGTCGTGGCGATCGTCGTCGATCACATCGCGATCACCGCACGGATGCCGCTGGCCGCCGCGATCGCGCTGGTCGCGGTGTCGCTGATCCCGTCGTTGGCCGTGCCCGCCCCGTTCGACGTGCTCGCGTTCGTGGTGCTCGCCGTCGCGATCCTGTTCCTGCTGCGCGTGGAGACGCGCACGCGCTATCAACCGCCGCATGCGGCCCCCGTCGCCCCCAGCAGCACATCGGCCATCGCGGTCTCGATCGGCCTGGTCGCCGTGCTGGTCGCGGTGGCGGCGACCCCGCTGCTGCCCGCACCGGCCGCACGGGCAGGGTTCGGTCCCGGTGGCAGCACGATCAACGCCTCGCTGGACCTCGGCAGGGACCTGCGGCGTCCCGATCCGGTCACCGTGCTCACGCTGCGCACGTCGGCGCCATCGGCGCCGTATCTGCGGGTGGCTACCCTCTCGTCGTTCGACGACGCGGTGTGGCAGCCCGACGTGCGCCCGAGCCTGCCGGTCTCGGACCCCGCCGGATTCGGCCGCCTCAGCGCCGCACCCGACGTGGACGTCAAGAAGGTCACCACGCGCATCCGCATCGACGACCTCGACGCCCGGTACCTGCCGGTGCCGTTCCCCGCCGTGTCGGTGGCGGGCGCTCCCGACGGCTGGGAGGTGATGAGCGCCAACCGCACGGTCGTCAGCGACGGCACGCGGTCGACGTCGTCGGGCGAGGAGTACACCGTCACCAGCGAGGTGCCCGAGCCCACGCTGGAGCAGATCCGCGCGTCGACCGCGCACGTCGGCGACGCCGACACGATCGGGCTGCCGGTGAAGATCCCGCCGATCATCAGCGAGGACGCCCACAAGGTCACCGCGGGCACGACGAACGACTACGACGCGCTCACCGCGCTGCAGTCGTGGTTCCGCGGGCCGTCGTTCGAGTACTCGCTGCAGGCGCCGGCCCAGCAGGGCTTCGATGCGTCCGGCGTGGCGAGCGTCGCCGAGTTCCTGCGCGTGCGCAAGGGCTACTGCATCCACTTCGCCTCGGCGTTCGCGATCATGGCGCGCGTGCTCGGGATGTCGTCCCGCGTCGTCGTCGGGTATCTGCCCGGAACGACGGACGCCTCGACGGCGGCCGATGCCTCGTCGCCGGTCTACACGGTCTCGAGCACGCAGCTGCACTCGTGGCCCGAGGTGTACTTCTCCGGCATCGGGTGGGTTCCCTTCGAGCCGACCAAGAGCCTCGGCGATCCGACCGCGTACCTGCCCGAGACGACCGGTGTCGGCCACGACGTGACCCCGAGCACCGCACCATCGACGGCGCCGTCGACCACGCAGCGCCCCGAGAACCAACGCGACCCGGGCGCCACGAAGGCCGACAACGGGCAGCCGGGCGTCCACGCAGGTGTGAACCTGCTGCCCTGGGCGGTGGGCACCGGCGTCGTCGTGGTGCTGCTGCTGGTGCCGCTGCTGCTGGGCGATCTGCGACGTCGCCGACTGGATGCCGCGGCCCGGCACGGCGACGCGCTGGCGGCGTGGGCGAGCGTGCGCGATACCGCGATCGATCTCGGCATCCCCGTGCCGGTGACCGAGTCGCCGCGAGCTTTCGCGGCACGTCTGGTGCGCCAGAACGGGGCACCGCATGACGAGACCGTCTCGCTCGTGCACGCGGTCGAGGAGGCTGCCTATGCCTCGGACGGTGCTCCATCCGGCGATGGATCTCTGGGCCGCGCCGCATCTGCCGTGCGCAACGGACTGTATCTGTCGGTGTCGGGCGGCCGGCGCACCCGCGCACTGCTGTTCCCGCGTTCGCTGATCGTCCGCCCGGGGAGCGTCTATGCGCGGGCTGGAGCATCCACCACGACCCGGTAGGATGGTCTGCGGCCCTCCGGGGCCACCCGGAGGATTCGCCTAGTGGCCTATGGCGCACGCTTGGAAAGCGTGTTGGGTGCAAGCCCTCGGGGGTTCGAATCCCCCATCCTCCGCCACACGTTTTGCCTAGAGAACACTGGGATCGCGACCCCTGTCGAGAACGCGTGACACGCGTACTGGCACATTTGAGTAGGAATCAAGCCAGCTCGAATACAGCCATCGCTGCCCCGGGTGCGATGTCCGCCACTATGAGTAACGACCTCACTCGCCCTGACATACAAGGACGCGGCAGACCTGGTCGGGATCGAGTACCGGACCATCAAGGCCGGCGTCGAACGCTGCACCATCCCGAGCATCCAGCTCGGACCGCGCAGGATGATCCCCCGCGCCGGACTCCTCCGCGCCTTCGGCGTCGAGTCCTGAATCCGAACGCCCTTCCCGCTATCGGAACAAGCCGTCAATCTTCTCGCACGATGGCGAACGGGTCCTCGTCGTTCTCGAACCACGATTCACCGTCTGTCTCGTGAACGATGACGGTCTGCGTGCTTGCGAGGGACTCAAGACCGTCCGCGTCCTCGAGCGCACCCCATCCATCGACGTGCGCAATCTCCCGCGCCGCCCCTGCTGCGTCAGCGACAGCAATAGACGCGTCCTCGTCGGTGTCGTCCGCCCACGCTCGCGCGTATGCCGCTCGTCCCGCTCGGATCAGGGCCTCTTCGTCGACGACCATGTAGTCCCACCGGCCGACGACGGTAAGCGTGCTGCCGCCCTCCTCATCAAAGTCCTCGTCGTCGTCTTCTTCGTCATCCTCGTCTTCTTCGTCATAGTCGAGCCCCAAGGGAAACGAGCCACACCAATCGAACTCCGCGTCGTCGAATGCCGCTGCGGCCTTGTGTAGCCGCTCGGCCGACGGGAAGTACTCCGCGTGTTCGGCCTGACGCCCACCGCGAGCGAGGGTGACCGCAATGTGGTCCCGAAGCGCATCCATCAGCTCCTCGCCCCGCGCGGCGTAGGCCTCGCGCGCCGCGGTGCTCCATTGGGTCTCCGACTCAAACTCGTCCGTCATGTCAGCACTCTATGCGGACACCGCACGCCGTGCGGAACCTGTGTTACCCAGCGATCACCGGATCGGTCGGCCAGTCGCCGCGACCTGCGCCCTCCGAGGCCGAGAGTGTAGCGATCGGACACGACTCCGTTCCGCGCTTTCGCGGCATATCCTCGCCCCTCCGCTGGAGCTCTGGGCCTGCGCTATTCCACGACGCGGCGCTACGCCGCGCCCGATCGCTGGAACGGCTGATTGTCGGAAGGATGCAGGGCACTGGCATCAGCTCACGGTCTGTCAGTGGAGGATGACCAGCCAGCCCACGACGACCACGGCAAGTGGGCTGAAAAGGAGCGGCAAGCTCCAAGCGATCCGTCGCCGTCTCGCTTGCTCGACAACCTGACGCAGTGCGGCGAACCCCTCCAAGTCGGGCTCGGGGAGCGGCGGCATGCCCCATGTCGCCAAGTCACCAGCGGTGCGCTGCAGATCAGCAAGATCATCGCCAGCCAAGACCACCGATCGATGCTGCAACCAGTGCACCAGCCGCGTCGAGGTGAGCACTTCAACGGCGCCAGGCCGCTGCTTCACCGTGATGCTGCGTGCGCCAACGATCGCGACGATCGCTGTGGCATCCACGGTCCGCTTCGCCGCTCGCGTGAGGATTCGAGTGACCCGTCGCGCTTCATACTCCGCATTGCGCAGATGATCGGTCGGGCGACCGTTCACGAGAAGACGCCAGCTTCCGACCCACACTTTCATACCGGCGTGGTTCTTCGTGTTGATGATGAAGACGCCCGCGGGCCCGATCACGACGTGGTCGATATCGCTTCCGGCTGTCCCGACGGGAATCGCATGGAGCACCAGCCATTCCGGTCCCAGCTCGTCCAGAGTGCGAGCTACGTCGAGCTCGCCGAGCGCCCCGCGGTACCACGGCCAACTCTCCGGGGTGAGCGGACTGCGACCGAAGAATCGAGCAACAGCAGAGCGGCGCGGCACGTCCGCCTGCAGGCGCAGGGTCTCGGCGATCACGGCGGATGCCGGTGCGCGCATACGCAGACTTTCGCCTATCGAATCGGCCGACGCTGACATCGAAGCCGGCTCGCTGCTTGGCCGGACTGCAACCGCGGGCGAGCACTCGAGGCACCGCACGGTCCGAGTGTTCGACTCGTAGATCGCCTGGGTCCCCGCGCTGAGTGGCGCGCCGCACACACGGCACCGCCCCTTGTAACGCAGCCTCATGGGGCGATCGCCTGACGTGGTGGTCCCCTCGGTCACGATGAGGTACTCCAAGCCCGGGACTTCGCCTCGGAACGGCCTCGTCGCCGGCTCATGTCCAGTCCAGACCGCGGGCGTTGAGGCGGTCTTCCTCGAACTCGTCGGTCAGCTCGCGGCACCACCCCGGACGGCACACATGCCCATCGTCGGAACCAATCTGCATGAGCTAAAGCTTCCATAGTTGGCCCCACTCGGTGAAGCGGATTCTGCGGCGTGGGCTCTTCGCGCCCGGTCGGGGTGGTGCCCAAGGTGTGGAGCGCGCGGGAAGGAACTCCGCCGAAGGATCAAGGGCACGATCAGGGCCTCCCGAGCCCCGCTGGCCAAAAAGAGCGGAGTGACGTTGGACGTGTCGACGACGGGACGGCTCACGCAGTCAAAGACGAGGAGGTTGGATATCCGAGAAGTAATGCACGCAGGCACTTTCAAGTGACACTGCCGCGGCCCCTTGCAATCTCAAGGATCCCGTGTAGATCGGGTTGCATGGCTCGAGGCAGGTATTCGAAGGCAAAGGCCCGTCGCGACGACGCGTATCGCCGCCAGCGCGCGGCGATAGAAGCGGCCGCGACCGCGATCACCTGATCACAGCGCTTCGGACAAGCGAAGTATCGTGGAACACACTGTCGATGTGGTCAGGCCTGAGCCGACAAGCGCTCAGCAAGAGACAGCGGTCGTCGCCCCAAGACACCCCGTGAGAGCGACGCACGCTCCGGACGATGGGCGAGCCGGCGCCTCACAGTCAGGGCGCCCGCCTCACCCCGGATCCACGGCTCTGCCTCTGAGCTTCTTCGTTCCACTCGCGGGCGAGCGTGGCGTATCGGCGGCGATCCTTCTGATTCAGGCCCGCGAGTTTCGGGAGCAGTTCGAAGGTGGTCGCGACGTAACCCGGGATGTCCTCCCCCGGACCACCGGTCGCAGCCATGAGGACCTCGATCGTCTTGGAGGCCTCACCGCCCTTGTCGATCAGGGCGACCAACTCCCGCGCATCCTTCCTGCCCTTCTCCGTCGCATGTCGATCGATCAGCGCCGCAATCTTGGTGGCGATGTGCGCGTCGAGTGTCAGCATGAGCCACCCCTCGACCTTGAAGTCAGGATCTACATATCGCGTGAGCACGGCGACATCCAGCAGGAGCTTCGAACCAAGCTTGGACTCATACGGAAAGTAGGCATCGATGTGGACGCCGTCGGCCTCGCCTCGCGCCTTGCGTCCACCGCTGTGCAGAGTGTTTTCGCTGTACTCGTTCAGCCTCTGTGGAAGCTTCTGCCGGAGAGTCTGATCAGTGATGATGAGGTCGATGTCGTGGCTGATCTCACCACCGACGCGCGCGTTGGTCGCCCAGCCGCCGATGAGAATCGAAGGCTCGAGATCGTAGCCGAGCGAGTCGAGCAATGCACGGAGCCTGCCTTCGTCGTCAGCACCGAGGACTGTCATCACCGATCACCTTCCTGATCCCACTCACGCTCCGGAACGAAGCTCGCGCGAAGAGCGTTCCGGAACTCGGATGCCTGCCACCCCGGCGTGGCGAAGAGGTCGGCGTAGGTCTGCGCAAGGCTTGAGTAGCCGTCCCAGATCTTCATGGCGCGTTTGTCCATCGACAGCACCCGAACCTCGTCACCAGCTGGCAGCCCTGCGAGGTCGACAGTCACAGGCAGGTAAACAAGATGCTGGTGGAAGTCTGCGACTGTGCGACCCTGCAGATGAGCCGTCGCGGCATCCGGACCGCCAAGGGCATAGGGATCTTCCGCGGAGTCGAGAAGATGGTTGATCGCATCTCGCGTCGTCCATGCGAGTGTGTCGTTGCCGAGGTTCCGCCATGCGCAGAGCATCGTCAACAGTTTGTCGATGCTCACCACGGCAAGTCCGCCACGACGGTACCGGTCGATCGTGCCGTTGCTCTCGAGTCGCTCGAGTGCGAGATACGCCGTCGTGCCGGGTACGCCGGCTTCATACGCAAGGTCGGCGACACTGCTCCACGTGCGCCGACCCTCGAGCGCGCGATCGGCGAGAGCGCGCCAAACCAGTTCGTTGCCCTTCATCCGCACATCCCCGATCAGGTTTTCCTGGAATCTTGATTACAGGAATACATGTAACCACAATTACGGGAAAACCGGAAGACGCCGCGATCCTCGCGGGGTCGTTCGCCCTGCTGCGCGTGGCACATCTACTGGCACAGTTAAGCGCGACACGCCGTGCAGATCGACGTATTTTGACGCAGGTATGCCACCAACTCGGCACCCGAAAACCGCGGAATTACGCGGCAAAACGGGCCAAACGGAATTAGTCCAACGAGAGTTCGAATCCCCCATCCTCCGCCACATTTTCTTCACACTGACCAGGGATTTCATTCCTCCCGGTCACCATCCGCTGCGAGTCGGCGTGTGGCCCTCACGGGCGTCGCCCGGCATCGCCAACTCCGCACGCACGCCGAGAAGGCGCAGCGGACGGCCGGGCTCGATCCTGTCCACGAGCTTCAGCGTCTCGGCCAGGACGACGTCCCGGTCGAAGGTCGCCGCGATCTTGTGCACCAGGGTCTTGGTGAGGAACGGCGCGTAGCGCACCTTGAGGCCGACGCCGATGACCGGCCGGCCTTCGGCGACAACATCCGCCAGCACCTGCGCGACGAGATCGCGCGCGGCGCGTTCGACGTCGGCACGATCGACGATGTCCTGCTGGAACGTCGTCTCGCGCCCGTGGCCACGCGCCACCCACGGTGTGTCGTCGACGACCGACGAGCCGTCTCCGCGGCCGAGCTGGCGGAACCACAGGCCCATCTTCGGTCCGAACTCAGCGACCAAGACGGCTTCGTCGGCATCCGCGAGCTGCGCGACGGACTGGATGCCGTGTGCCGCGAGTCGCCTGGAGATCTTCGCGCCCACTCCCCACAGGGCGATGGTCGGCCGGTCGCCCATGACCTCGCGCCAGTTCTGCGCGGTGAGGCGAAAGGTCCCGCGCGGTTTGCCGAAGTCCGTCGCGTTCTTGGCGCGGACGAGCGTGTCGCCGATGCCGACGCTGCAGTGCAGCCGCGTCCGCTCGAGCACCGCCTGCTGCACCTGCCGCGCGTAGCCCTCGGGATCGTCGGTCGTCACGCCGAGAAAGGCCTCGTCCCATCCGAGAACCTGCACGATGGCGCCGGGCTGCGCACGGAGCGTGGACATGACCTCCTCCGAAGCGGCCGTGTACGCGGGCGCGTCGACGGGCAGGATGACGGCATCCGGCGCCTTGCGCGCAGCGATGCGCAGCGGCATCCCCGACCCCACCCCGAGCGCGCGCGCCTCGTATGACGCGGTCGAGACGACGGCTCTCTCAGTCGGGTCGCCCCTGCCGCCGACGATCACCTGCTTGCCGGCGAGTTCGGGTCTGCGCAGCACTTCGACGGCCGCGATGAACTGGTCGAGGTCGACGTGCAGCACCCACGAGCGCGCGGGATCGGTCATGAGTCCAGTGTGTCGCCCCCGCCCTCGGCTCGTCGATGAGCGAGGAACAGATCCTCGTATGCAGCGACCGGCACGCGCCCGTCGGCGGCGGCCACGAGCACGGGATCGACGGTGACCAGCGCGTCGGCCTGCAGAACCGCAACGGCGAGCGTCTCGAGCGGGCCGATGTCGTCGCGATCGAGATCGATCGCGAGCCGCCATGCCATCGCGCGCGAGCCGCGGTCGCCGAGCACGCGCATCTTCAGTTCGGCCACGCGCTCGAGCAGCGCGCGTGCGTTCCTGGGCTCGAGCCCACCGCTGCGCATCCTGCGATACAGCTGCGTCATCATGAGCGATCTGACGCTTGCGGCGGCCACCAGCGTGTGAGCGGGATCGATCGACCTCTCGTCGAACGCCAGCGTCAGCGCGACGTCGGCATCGACGGCGTATCTGGTCATGTCCCGACGATAGCCGTCACCTCCCCCACCGAATCCGAGCGCTATCGACGGGTGAGCACGATCGCCGCGGGCATCCGCCGCACGATCGGGCGCAGCCAGCTGCGCGTGAGCGCCGCCGCCTCGTCGGCCTCGACGATGCGCGGTGCGGTCGTGTGCACGATCCCGCCCTTCCAGATCAGGTCGGCCCCGCCTGCCGCGAGGACGTTGCGCGCCCAGTTCGTCCCCTTGCCCCAGGGCAGACCGATCAGCACGATGCCCTTGTCGCGCGTGGGCACGACCGCGATCGGGGTGGCGTACTCGGTGCCGCTGCGTCGCCCGCGATGATGCACGAGCGCCCACAGCGGAAACCATCGCTTGCCTGCGAGACTCTGCGCGACCGGCGCGAATCTGCGCTGGACCGCAGGACGATGGGATGCATCGCTCATTGGATCATCATGCGGCGGTGCCGCGCCCAGGAGGCTGATCATGAGCAGATTCACACGCGCGCGGGTCACCGAAGGACATGCCCGGTCGAAATCGAGTGTCGGAGGTGTGTTCTATGGTTCGGGTATGGCAGACGACACTGCAGGCACCCTCGACCGGGGTCCCGATAGGGCCGGGGTCGTCGCAGCGACGGTCGCGGCGTCGCTGTCGGGAACACCGGTGCCCCGGGATCGCGTCCCGGTCGTGCCGGGCAGCCCGGAGTGGGAGGCGGCGATCTTCGAGATCGAGCACGCGTTCGAGCCCACGCCCGAACAGGCCGGGGCGGTGGTGCTGCGCGACCTGTTCGAACACGTCGAGGCCCAGCAGTACGAGCAGAACCGGCGCGGGGCCGCCCGGGCCGAGGCCCTCGCCGACGCGATCGGGTTCGCCCGCGCGAACCCGGAGATCTACGTGATCCCCGCCGACCTGGACCCGGCGGGCATGGCCGAGCGCTGCGCGGTCGCCGAGGCCGCGTCCCGGCTGCAGCTGACCCAGAACCAGGTCCGGGAACACGCGTACGCGGCCGACGCGGGCCGGGCCGACCTCCCCCACCTGTGGCACCGGGTCCGGGAGGGCTTCGCCCCGGTCGCATACGCCCTGGCCGCACTGAACGAGTCCGTGCACCTGCGCGCCACCGCCGACGCACCCACCCGGGACACGTTCGACCGGGCCCTGGCCGAACTCGCCCCGCACACCAGCCTCGGGGTCTTCCGCCGCCGCGCCCGGGACCTGGCCCGCCGGCTCACCCCGCAGAACGAGAGCAGAACGCACGCGCAGGCGTTGAAGAACCGGGCCGTGACGTACCAGGACCTGCCCGACGGGGTCAGCGACCTGATCCTGCACGCCGCGACCGAAGACGTGCACGCAGTCTTCCGGTCTCTGACCTCTCAGGCCAGACACATGAGCAAAGACCGGCGGGAGGGCCGCACCCGGCACCAGCTGCGCGCGGACCTGGCCCGCGACCTGCTCCTGGGTCGCAACCCCCGCACCACCTCGCCCGGCACCGGGCCCGGCGCCGTGGTCATCGACCCCGGCCGCAAGACCACACCCGCGATCGTCACGAAGGTGTTCGTCACGATCCCCCTGAACCGGCTCACTCCCGCCGCCCAGTCCACCGTCCGCACCGACCGAGCGGGCCTGCCCGGCCTCGACCTCAACGAGCAGGCGCTGATCCCCGGGCAGGGCCCGGTCGACGACGCCACCGCCCGGGAGATCTTCCGGACCGCGTCCTCGTTCACCCGGGTGATCACCGACCCCCTCACTGGCGTCATCCTCGACATGGACCGCCGGTCCCGGCACGCCACCGAGGCGCAGAAGACCTGGCTCGCCCTCGTCCACGGCACCTGCCGGCAAGACGGCTGTCAGCGCCTCGCGATCGACACCGACACCGACCACTGGTGCCAATACCACGGCCCCGAACGCGGACCCACCGACATCCGCAACCTCGGCCCGTTCTGCACCCCCGACCACATCATCAAAGACCGCACCAAGGTCAGACACCGTCGCCGCCGCGACGGCACGGTGCAACGCGAATACCCCACCGGGCACCGCACCACCCGAGAACCACCCGATCGTGAACTTCTCGCATGCCTCGGACACACCCGCTTCCCACCCTTCTGACGTCGCAGAGAGGTGGAGCGCACCAGCGGCCGAGAGTGACCGATCAGCCGCGGACGGCCTCGGCGATGGGCACGTCGCCGCCGTTGAACCGGATGGTCTGCCCGATCGTCGAATCGTCGGCGAGGACGGCGGCCACCACTGCGGCGACGTCCCCCCGCGGCACGGATCCGGATGCCTCGGCCCGGGCGTCGATGCGTCCGGTCGGCTCGTCCAGGGTCAGGCTGCCGGGCGCGACGATCGTGTAGTCCAGGCCGCTGTGCCGAAGGTGCTCATCGGCCGCGGCCTTCGCCTCGGCGTAGGCGAAGAACGAGTTGCCGGGGCTGACGCCGTGATCGCGGCGAGCGCCGAAGTACGAGACCATCACATAGCGCTTCACGTCGGCGGCGGCCGCGGCATCCATCGACCGGATCGCCGCGTCCTGATCGACCGCGCGCGTGCGGGCCGGGTCGCCGCCGCCCGCGCCGGCCGACCAGACCACCGCGTCGTTGCCGGCGATGATGTTCGTGAGCTGGTCGACGTCGAGCAGCTCGACATCGGCGACCAGTGCCTGGGCGCCGGTGGCGACCACGTCGGTCTCGTGTTCGGGGTTGCGGATCACGGCAGTGACGGTGTCGCCGGAGGCGATCAGCAGCGGCGCCAGGCGCAGAGCCACCTTGCCGTGACCGCCGATGATGAGGATGCGAGCCATGGGATTCTCCTTCCGGCGCTGATCCCGAGCCTACGCACTCGACACCCGACTAGCGTGAGAACGCCCACACCTCCACGATGGGAGCACCGAGATGACCCACGAGCGCGCCGAACGATTCCGTGCCCTGCACGACGGGCCGGGCCCCCTGCTGCTGCCCAATCCGTGGGATGCGGGCTCGGCCCGCATGTTCGAGCGGCTCGGATTCCGGGCGCTGGCCACGACCAGCAGCGGATACGCCCTGTCGCTCGGGCTGGCCGACGGAGGCGTGGCGCGCGAAGCGGTGTTCCACGGCGTCGAATCGATCGTGCAGGCCACGACGCTGCCGGTGAGCGCCGATCTCGAGAACGGATTCGGGCAGGATGCCGCGGCCCTCGCGGATGCGTACCGTGCGGCGGTCTCGTCGGGCCTCGCCGGGGCATCCATCGAGGACTCCACCGGCATGCCGGACTCTCCGCTGTTCGAGATCGCCGAGGCGGCCGACCGGGTGCGAGTGGCGGCCGAAGCCGCGCACGGTCGGGATGCGGCGTTCGTGCTCACCGGCCGCGCCGAGAACTACCTGCACGGCCGGCGGGACCTCGCCGACGTCATCGCGCGGCTGCAGGCGTATCAAGAGGCGGGCGCCGACGTGCTGTACGCACCCGGGCTGAGCGACGCCGCCGAGATCCTGTCGGTCGTCACCAGCGTCGACCGCCCCGTCAACGTGCTGTTCGGCCCCAGCGGGCTCACCGTGGCCGAGCTCGCCGACCTCGGCGTCGCCCGCATCTCGATCGGGGGCGCGTTCGCGTTCGCCGCCTACGGCGCGGCCGCCGCGGCGGCGCGCGCGTTCCTGGACGAGGGCACGAACACGTTCAGCGATCTCGCGCGTGCAGGCCACCAGGCCACCGGGTACTGAAGCGCGGGCGCCTCGCACAGCGGCATCCGTGCTAGCTTTGGCCAACGCGCGCACGGGGGTACGCGTGCCGACAGCGGGCTGGGCCGCAGTCGGCGCCGCTGCATCCGGCTCTTCAGCGAATGCAGCACACTCGCGCACGCCACGGCGCAGCACAGCGTCGGACGACGAGAATCGGGGAACACATCGACATGGCCAGATCACGCCTCCTCGCTGGCGCCGGCATCGCATTGGCGGCCGTGCTCGCCGGCGGCGCGCTCGCAGCGGCGCCCGCCTTCGCGATCGGATCCGCCCTGCCCACCGCCGCCCGCGCGGCTCCTGCCACCACGGTGGTCATCGCGGCCCGGACCCCCACTGTGGGCGCTCCGTGGATCTCGGGCGCGCCGGTCGCCGGAGGAGTCCTCACCGCGAAGCCCGGCCGCTGGACGACGGGGACGACATTCCGCTACCAGTGGTATGCGAACGGCGCCGCCATCAAGGGGGCCACACGTGCGACGATCACGCTCACGACCGCACAGCGCGACAAGCGGATCACGCTGCGGGTGACCGGCACGAAGGCGGGCTACACGACGAAGTCCGCCCTGTCGCGCGCGACCCTCAAGGTCGCCGTGGCGCCGCGCCCTTCGGTCTCGGGAACGATCCGGGTCGGCAGTACGCTTGGCGTCCGCCGAGGAATCTGGAGCACCAGCACGGTCTTCACCTACCAGTGGTACGCCAATGGCAAGGCATTGAGCGGAGCCACGAAGTCGTCGTACCGGGTGCCCACCGGCCTCGTTGCCAAGAAGCTCACCGTCAAGGTCACCGGCAAGAAGGCCGGGTACCCGACGGTGGCGCGCACGTCGCCCGCCACGGCGGCTGTGCCGTATCCGAGCCGCACCGCACCCGTCTCACTGTGGAACTGCCCCTCGTGGGCGCCGATCAAGGGCAACGCGAGCTCGATGATCTACCACATGCCAGGCCAGCGCTACTACACCAGGACGCAGCCCGAGGAATGCTTCCGTACCGAGGCCGCCGCCGTGGCAGCGCATTACCGCAAGGCGAAGGTCTAGCCGCCGCCCTACTCCCGGGCGTCGGCCTTGCGTCCGCCGGCTTCGAGCACGTCGCCGGCGGGCAGTTCCTTGTGTCCACCGAACTGCAGGCGCATCGCCGACAGCAGCTGGTTCGCATAGTGATCTTCGTCGCGCGAGGCAAAGCGCTCGAACAGGGCCGAGGCCAGCACCGGCGCGGGAACGCCCACGTCGACGGCGGCCTTGACCGTCCAGCGACCCTCGCCCGAGTCCGAGACCCGGCCAGCCAGGCCCTCCAGGTCGTGGTTGTCCTCCAGCGCGGCCGCGGTCAGATCCAGCAGCCACGACGAGATGACCGATCCGCGGCGCCACAGCTCGGCGACCTTGGGCGTGTCGATCGTGAACTTGTAGTACTCGGGCTCTTCCAGAGGGGCGATCTCGGCGGAGTGCTCGGCCTCGCGGGCACCGGCATCCGCGTTGTGCAGGATGTTGAGCCCTTCGGCCAGCGCCGCCATGATGCCGTACTCGATGCCGTTGTGCACCATCTTCACGAAGTGACCGGCGCCGCTTGGTCCGCAGTGCAGATACCCGAGCTCTTCGGGCGCGTAGTCGCCGGTGCGGCCGGGCGTGCGCTCGATCTCGCCCGCGCCGGGCGCGATCGTGCGGAAGATGGGCTCCAGGCGCTGCACCGCGGCATCCGGTCCCCCGACCATCAGGCAGTAGCCGCGCTCGAGACCGAACACACCACCGCTGGTGCCGGCGTCGATGTAGTCGATGCCGTGATCGGCGAGGGCGGCGGCCCGGCGAACGTCGTCGCGGTAGTTCGAGTTGCCGCCGTCGATGATCGCATCGCCCGTCTCGAAGACGTCGGCCAGCTGATCGACCACCTTTCCGGTGATGGATGCCGGGACCATGACCCACGCGGCACGCGGCGCCTGGAGCTTGGCCGCGAGATCCTCGAGACTCTCGGCACCCGTCGCGCCTTCCGCGACGAGGGCGGCGACGGCGTCGGTGTTCGTGTCGAACACGACGCACTCATGGCCGTCGCGCTGCAACCGCCGCACGATGTTCGCGCCCATCCGGCCGAGGCCGATCATTCCCAGTTGCATATCCGTTCCTCCCCGCCCGCGATCGCCGGCCCTTCGGAGTCTAGGCCGGTCAGCGCAGCCCGACCACGGGCGCCCCGAGCCACTCCCCCAGCTCGTCGAGCTCGGCGCGCAGCATGTCGTACTCCTCGAGCTCGAACGGCAGCTGCTCGTGCACGGCGTTGACCCGCAGCACGCCCTCCTTCTTGTCGAACTCGGCGTCGAGCTGCCCCATGAACCGGTCGCCCATCAGGATCGGGTGGGCGAAGTAGCCGTGCACACGCTCGGCCTTTGGCTTGAACTGCTCGAGCACGTAGTCGAATTCGAAGAGCTCCCGCAGCCGCGGTCGATCGAAGAGCATGGCATCGTACGGATTGAGGATCGCGACCCGGCCGTCGATCTCGTCGTCCGCCCGGGCCAGCGCCTCGGGATCGACACGCCACTTCCACTTCGAGCCCTCGACGCGCGCCGGTTCGCCGGCGTCGCCGACGCGCGACCACGGCGAGTTCTGCTTGGTGATGCCGGCTGCCTGCAGGCGCCGCTCCGCAAGCAACCGCTCCGCCTCGTCGTCGGGGTATTCGGGCAGGTCCTGCGGGAACACGCGCTCCGCGACATCCCACACCCGGCGCCGTCCCTGTCGTCCCGAGACCGCCACGACGCCCTGACGCGAGAGCGCCTCGAGCATGCGCGGCACCTGGTTCGGCCCGTACCAGCCGTCGGACGAGTCGCGCACTGCCGTCGCCGTGTCGGGGATCTGGTCGGCGAGCATCGGTCCTTCGGCGCGCAGCCGTGCGATCACGTCCTTGCGGAACGCGTCGTTCGCCTCGAGCCACTGCCGCTGCTTGTCGTACTGCGGGTACCGTCGCATCGCCGGGCGCAGCAGCGGCAGGAGGCTCATCGGCCGGTACGTGCCGTCGAATTCGAACAGCAGCCGGTCGTCCTCGACCGCTTTGCGCAGCTGGCCGGTCTCGTATGACCAGCCGATGCGCGACCACAGCGTCGTGTGCTCGCACGGGGCGATCACCGCGGTGGGGTCGATCTTGATCGTGCCGAGCTGCTCGGCCACCTCGACGACGTCTCCGGGACGATCGGCGTCGAGCAGCTGAGCGCGCACGACGATGCGACAGGCCTGGTCGCGGCTCAGTTCATGCACCACCTGCACGACGGTAGCGGCAGGGTCCGACATCCGGAAGACGACGGCGGGAAGAGGATGCCGCGGACCTACTGAAGGCGAGCGGCCATGGCATCCAGCTGCGCGCCGACCAGGCGCTGCGTCGTCCACTCGTCCATGGGCGCAGCTCCGATCGAGCGATAGAACCCGATCGACGGCGCGTTCCAGTCCAGCACCGTCCATTCCAGCCGCGTGTAGCCGCGGTCGACGCACAGGGCGGCGAGCTGCGCGATGAGCGCCGTGCCGTACCCGCCGCCGCGCTCGGACTCATAGACGAAGAGGTCCTCGAGCCAGATGCCGTGCCGACCGGTCCACGTCGAATAGGTCAGGAACCACAGCGCGATCCCGACGATGCGCCCGTCGCGCTCGACGATGTGCGCGAACGCGTGCGGGTCGTCGCCGAACAGCGTCTCGGCGAGCATCTCGGGGGTGTTCGCCACGGCGTCCGGCTCGCGCTCGTACACGGCGAGCGCCTGGATGCACGCGAGGATGCCGGGCTCGTCGCCGGCGCGGGCCGGGCGCAGGATCGCCCCGTCGGCGAGGACCCGCACGGACTGCTGAGCGGGGATCGTGCTCACGCGGTGGCCGCGCGCTTGGGCAGCACCCAGCCGGCGCGGGGGAAGTGGCAGGTGTAGCCGTCGGGGTAGCGCACGAGGTAGTCCTGGTGCTCGGGCTCGGCCTCCCAGAACGGCCCTGCCGGTTCGATCGTCGTGACGGCCTTGCCCGGCCACAGGCCCGACGCGTCGACGTCGGCGATGGTGTCGCGGGCGACCTCTTCCTGCTCGGAGGTGAGCGGGAAGATCGCCGACCGGTAGCTCGTGCCGATGTCGTTGCCCTGACGGTTCAGCGTGGACGGGTCGTGGATCTGGAAGAAGAAGGCCAGGATGTCGCGGTACGTCGTCTGCGCCGGGTCGAACACGATCTCCACCGCCTCGGCGTGGCCGGGGTGGTTGCGGTAGGTGGCGTGGTCGTTCGTGCCCCCGGTGTAGCCGACGCGCGTGTCGAGCACGCCGGGCTGGCGGCGGATGAGGTCTTCCATCCCCCAGAAGCAGCCGCCGGCCAGGACCGCGGTCTCGGTGCCGGGGGTGCGGGTGATGCTGCCGTCGTCGGTCATGATGCTCCTCGGTCTGGTGACGTCACGTCCCATTCTCCCCCGCGTCCCGACCACCGGGCCCGTCAGGCCTGGACGGGTTCGAGCGTCACACCCCCGCGGACGGTCTCGAGCGTCACGTCCAGGCGCTGGGGAAGCACGGTCGGGTGCGTGCCCGCCATCTGCTCGATGACGCGCACCACCTGGCAGCTGTAGCCGAACTCGTTGTCGTACCAGACATAGACGACGGCGTTCTCACCGTCGGCGATCGTCGCCAGGCCGTCCACGATGCCGGCACGGTGCGAGCCGACGAAGTCGGTCGAGACGACCTCGGGCGACTCGATGTAGTCGATCTGCTGGCGCAGCTTCGAGTGCAGCGAGACCGCACGCAGGTAGCCGTTGAGCTCGTCGCGCGCGGCCGGGCGCTCGAACGTGAGGTTCAGGATCGCCAGCGACACGTCGGGGGTGGGCACGCGGATCGCACTGCCGGTGAGCTTGCCCGCCAGCTCCGGCAGGGCCTTCGCGACGGCCTTGGCGGCCCCGGTCTCGGTGATCACCATGTTCAGCGCCGCCGAACGGCCGCGGCGGCTGCCCTTGTGGAAGTTGTCGATCAGGTTCTGGTCGTTCGTGTACGAGTGCACGGTCTCGACGTGGCCGCGGACGATCCCGTACGCCTCGTCGAGGGCGGCGAGCACCGGGGTGATCGCGTTGGTGGTGCAGGATGCCGCGGACAGCACGCGATCGGACGGCTCGATGTCGCCGTGGTTGATGCCGTGCACGATGTTCTTGACGTCCCCCTTGCCCGGGGCGGTCAGCAGCACGCGCGACACGCCCTTCGCCTTCAGGTGCTGCTCGAGCCCCTCGCGGTCGCGCCAGCGCCCGGTGTTGTCGACGACGATCGCGTCGTGGATGCCATAGGCCTCGTAGTCGACCGTGGCCGGGTCGTTCGAGTAGATGACCTGGATGAGTGTGCCGTTGGCGAGGATCGTGTTGTTGTCGGTGTCGACCGTGAGCGTGCCGGCGAAGGGGCCGTGCACGGAGTCGCGTCGCAGCAGGCTCGCGCGCTTCTCGAGGTCGTCCTCGCTGCCCTGGCGCACGACGATCGCGCGCAGGCGCAGGCCGGACTCGCTGCCGGCGTGCGAGATGAGCAGGCGGGCGAGCAGGCGCCCGATGCGTCCGAAGCCGTACAGCACGACGTCCTTCGGCGTGGGCTCGGCCGAGTCGTCGGACGTGAGGATGTCGGCCAGCTCGCCGCGCAGGAACTCCACCAGGCTCAGTCCGTCGCCGCGCTGCATATACGCGTCCGACAGGCGCGCGATGTCGAGCGACGCGGGGCCGGGTCGCAGCACCGTGAGGGCGTCGAGCACGGCGGTCGAGGCATCCAGGCTCATCTCGTCCGCCCCCGCCTGACGCGCGAACTTGTGCGCCTTGATCAGGTCGATCGAGCTGAGGCCGATGAGCCGGCGACCGTGGATGGAGGTCACCACCCCGCGGTTGCGGTACAGACCGCCCACCAGCGGAATCAGGCGCTCTGCCTGCTCCTCACGGGCTATCCATGCACGGCGTTCGTTGTCGACCGGACTGTTCACAGCGCTCCTTCGCGTACGGGCTCGAGACCTGCGGATGACGGGGAAGGCGCGCCGAGGCGCACCGAAAGTGAGGGATCACCTGCGATTCTAACGGGCCTTGAATACCGCTTTCTGTATGCCTGCCAGGATGGAACGGTCGAAAGGAGCCCCGTGTCGTCCACACGCCGTGTCACCTGGTCGATCGTGCTCGATGTCGTGGTCGTCATCGTGTTCGCCGTCGTCGGCCGTGCCAGCCATCACGAGGCCCTCTCCCCGGCCGGGATCGCGACGACGGTGTGGCCGTTCCTGGCGGGTCTGGCGATCGGCTGGATCGTCTCGCGTGCCTGGCGGGCACCGCTGCGGCCGGTGCGCACCGGCGTGCCGGTGTGGATCGTCACTCTCGTGGCCGGCATGCTGCTGCGCGTCGTGAGCGGCCAGGGCACCGCCGTGCCGTTCATCATCGTCGCCGCGGTCTTTCTGCTGATCACTCTCGTCGGCTGGCGCCTGATCGCGCGCCTGGTGCGGCGACGCCGCCGATTGCCGCGCTAGTCCATTCACCGGAATAGGCCCGGCGCGAGTACGGTTGCAGACACCATGCAGCGCTTCGGGACTCTCTCGTTCGGCCACTACGGACCCCTCGGCGGCGGGCGCGAGCTCACCGCCCGCGACTCGATGCACCAGGCCATCGACCTCGCCCAGGGGATGGACGAGCTGGGGGTGGACGGCACGTACTTCCGCGTCCACCATTTCGCCCGCCAGCAGTCCTCCCCCATCCCGCTGCTGGCCGCGATCGCCGCGAAGACCGAGCGCATCGAGGTCGGCACCGGCGTCATCGACATGCGCTACGAGAACCCGCTGTACCTGGCCGAGGAGGCCGCCGCGCTCGACCTGATCAGCGATGGCCGACTCGCCCTGGGCGTGAGCCGCGGCTCACCCGAGTCCGTCGTGCGCGGCTACGAGACGTTCGGCTACACGGGGTCGGAGGACCCGCGCGGCGCCGACATCGCCCGCGAGCACTTCGCGACGTTCCTGCGCGCGATCGAGGGCGAGGGCCTGGCCGAACGCGACCCGAGCTCGCCGTTCGGCGGCGGCACCGGCCTGCAGCGCGTCGAACCGCACTCCGAGGGACTGCGCTCGCGCATCTGGTGGGGCGCGGGCAACCGCGACAGCGCCGAATGGGCCGGCCGCATCGGGGTGAACCTGATGTCGTCGACCCTGCTCACCGAGGATCGCGGCATCCCGTTCGACCTGCTGCAGGCCGAGCAGCTCGACGCGTTCCGCACCGCCTGGCGCGAAGCCGGCCACCCCGGCGAGCCGCGCACGTCGGTGAGCCGCTCGATCTTCCCGCTGATCACGGCGCAGGACCACATGTACTTCGGGCACAGTCGCGAAGGCGAGGGCGTCGGCTACATCGACGGCCTGCGTTCCACCTTCGGCAAGACGTACGCGGCCGAGCCCGACGAGCTCGTCGAGCAGTTGAGGCAGGATGCCGCGGTCCAGGCGGCCGACACCCTCATGCTGACGATCCCCAGCCAGTTGGGCGTCGCCTTCAACCTGCACATCATCGAGGCGTTCGCGACGCACGTGGCGCCGGCGCTCGGATGGCGGCCGACGACGGCGAAGGCCTGAGCCGGCAGAGGAGAGAATCCTCATCCAGGCGTGCCGCGAGCGGCCTTTCGCGGGAGTCGCGCACGGGTCTAGGGTGACGGACGGCTGAACGTCCATCCGCCCGAAAGCGAGTCAACGATGATCCGTACACGCCGCCTGGCCGCCGTCTGTCTCACCGCCGCCCTCACCGCGGCGCTGTCCGTCGCCGGGGCGACCACGGCCCAGGCCCATCCACAGGGGGGCAGTCCCGGCGACCTGTCGCCGCGCACGCACTTCACGATGGCCGCCGACGGCTCGAGCGGCCTGACCCAGGGTGGCGAAGGCATCCCGAACATCGACGTCGTGAAGAAGACCATCGCGACGTACTACGGCGACCCCGGAACGGGCCTGGCGAACGAGACGTCCTCGCCGTACATCTCCGAGATGACGAAGATCACGGCGCGGGTGAAGGCGAAGCTGGCGTCGTACTACAAGGCCTCGGCGCGCACCGGCAAGACGCCGGCGATCGTCGTCGATACCGACGACACCATGCTCATGACGTACGACATGGAAGTCGCCGACATGCACTTCGTGTTCGACCCCGCCGAACAGGACGTCTGGGTCAAAGGCGAGAAGTTCCCGGCGACCCCGGGCATGGTCGGCCTCGTGAACACCGCCCGCAAGCTGGGCTTCGCCGTGATCGGCATCACCGGCCGCAGTGCCGACCAGAAGCCCGCCCCGATCGCGAATGTGACCAAGGTCGGCTACACGGGCTTCACGGCCGACAACTATTACACGAAGTGGGCGGCGGGCGCCCAGCCGTCGTACATCACGTGCGCGACCGCGAAGTGCAGCACGGTCGAGTTCAAGGCTCTGACCCGAAAGCACCTCGAGAACGACTTGGGCTACGACATCGCCGTGAACATCGGCGACCAGTGGTCCGACCTGCAGGGCGGTTTCGCCGACCACGACGTGAAGCTGCCGAACCCGACCTACTACCTGCCCTCGCCCGATCTGCCGGGCGTGGACGAACCGAAGCTGACCCCGCGTACGCAGTTCCAGCTGAAGGCGGACGGCTCGAGCGGCCTCACGCAGGGCGGTGAAGGCATCCCGAACATCGACATCGTCAAGAAGACCATCGCGACCTACTACGGCGACTCCGGGACGGGCCTGGCGAACACCGACTCCTCGCCGTACATCTCCGAGATGACGGCGCTGCTGAACCGTCGCGTGCCGGCGATCGCCGCCGAGTGCCAGAAGCTCTCGGCCAGGGGCGAGAAGCCGGCGATCGTGCTCGACGCCGACGACACGACGCTGTGGACGTACGACATGGAGGTCGCCGACATGCACTTCGTGTTCAATCCGCAGACGCAGAACGACGACTGGGTGCAGCCCGAGCGGTTCCCGGCGACCCCGGGCATGGTCGCGGCGACGAACACGATCCGGGATGCCGGGTGCACGATGATCGGTCTCACCGGCCGCGGCGCCGACCAGAAGCAGGCCACCCTCGGCAATCTCGCGAAGTACTACACGGGCTTCACTCCCGAGAACTACTACACGAAGTGGGCGGCCGGCCAGCAGCCGTCGTACATCACGTGCGCGACCGCCAAGTGCACCACGATCGAGTACAAGTCGCAGACGCGGGCGTACGTCGAGACGCCGGCCGGCGGCGGCTACCGGATCGTCGCGAACGTCGGCGACCAGTACAGCGACCTCATCGGCAAGCACGCCGACCAGATCGTGAAGCTGCCGAACCCGACGTATTACCTGCCGTAGGGCGGCCCCGCTTCACGCGTAGAATCCCTCGCGCAGGTTGACGCCGTGCTCGACCCACGCCTTGAGCGCGGCGAGCATCCCGGTCCAGCCCTCGCAGTTGCCGAACGCGCTGCGCGCCCCTTCGGGCGTGACCCGCCATGACGACTCGGTGATCGTCACGAGGGTGCGCGCGCCGTCGTCGACGGGTTCGAACTCGAACGTCGTGGTGGTGCGCCCGTCGGCCGCGGTGACCGCGTCGCCGCCCCAGCGGATCACGATGCGCCGCGAGGGCTCGGCCTCGATGACGTCGATCGGGAACCGGCCCGGAAAGTCGTGGAAGTCCCACGTGACGTCCGCACCCGCCTCGATCCGCCCCCGCGCTCCCCCGGTCGTGAAGTAGTGCGACAGCTGCTCGGGATCGGCCACGGCCTCGTAGACCTCGGCCGGGGGCCGCGCGACGCGTCCCGACACGGTGAACGCCAGTTCCTTCAGTTCGCTAGACATGTTGTATTTTTACAACATGATGGATGCCTCGCACAAGCCGTCGGACGACGACCTCGTCTTCAAGGCACTCGCCTCGCCCGTGCGCCGCCGCATCCTCGATGCGCTGAAGGAGTCGCCGCGCACGACCGGCGCGCTGTGCGATCTGTTCGGCGACCTCGATCGCACGACGGTGCTGCAGCATCTGCGGGTGCTCGAATCGGCCGAGCTCGTCACCGGACGCAAGGTCGGGCGCGAACGTCATCTGGCGCTCGCGCCCCTGCCGATCAAGCGCATCCACGACCGGTGGATCGACGGCTACACCCGCG
Source organism: Microbacterium sp. W1-4-2 (assembly GCF_058349885.2). Classification (NCBI taxonomy): domain Bacteria; kingdom Bacillati; phylum Actinomycetota; class Actinomycetes; order Micrococcales; family Microbacteriaceae; genus Microbacterium; species Microbacterium sp. W1-4-2. Next base: position 220,392 of record NZ_JBYRJC020000003.1, read on the forward strand.
CGGCGGTCGAGCTGCTCGCCCGCCTCGACGGCTGAGCGCAACGCGTCCCGCGCACAGATCCGGGCCGGTCATAATGGAGCCATGGCCACGGGCTACAGCGCGATCTCGAGCTACTCGCGAGTGCAGATCCTGCATCTGCTGCAGACCAGACCCGCCCGCACGATCGCCGAGCTGAGCGCGGCGACGGGATTGCACGCGAACACCGTCCGCGAGCATCTGCAGCGGCTCATCGAGTCGGGGTACGTCGTGCCCGAGACCGAGCATCGGGCCACGCGCGGGCGTCCGCGCATGCTCTACAGCGCGGTAGCCGGACCCGGCGCGCCGCCCAGTCCCGTCGCGCAGCGCAAGGTGCGGGACGCCGCGGCCCGCGGCGACCTGATGCGGCGGGTCATGCCGTGGACCGAGTCGGGACTGCCCGACGACGCCCAGCACCAGCTCGACGCCCTGGTCGAGGACCTGCAGGAGGCCGGGTTCGACCCGGTCGTCGACGAGGAGCAGCTGACCGTCGACCTCACGCCGTGCGCGTATGCGCAGTCGCAGGGCCGGCACCGCGACGTGCTGTGCGGCGTGCACGTGGGCCTCATGCAGGGCGTGCTCGCCGAGGCGGGCGGGCCGCTCGAGGTCGAGGGGCTGCTGCCGACGTGCGACCCCGCGCAGTGCCACGTGCAGCTGACCATGCCGTCCTGATGCAGGCTCCGTGCACCGGGCGTGTCTCGGGTAGCGTCGAGGCATGACGGTGACGGTCAGGCGTGCGACGGCGGCCGACGCCCGCGCGATCGCCACGATCCGGGTGACCTCGTGGCGCACGGCCTATCTCGGCCTCATCCCGCCGGTGCTGCTGGAGCGCCTCGACATCGAACACGAGGCGCAGCTGCGCGCGCTGCACTGGGACGAGCGCCACGCCGACCCGCGCACGACCGACTTCGTGGCATATGACGGCGACCATCCGGTCGGCTGGGCGGCCGTCGGCCCCTGTCGCGACGACGACGGGCCGCACCGCGGCGAGCTGTACGCGCTGTACGCGCTGCCCGACCGCTGGTCGACCGGTGTCGGTCACGCGCTCATGGGCGCCGCCGAGCAGGCCCTGCGCGACGCGCGGTTCGCCGACGCGTCGCTGTGGGTGCTGGACGGCAACGCTCGCGCCGCCGGTTTCTACGAGCGGCACGGCTGGCGTGAGGACGGCGTCGTGAAGGACGACGAGCGGATCGTGGGCACCACCGGAGCGCCACCGCTGCGCGAGCGACGGCGGCTGCGCGACCTGGCCGAGGCGATCAGTCACTGATCAGTCAGTCACTGATCAGTCAGTCACTGCTCAGACGCATGCCGAACGACCGCCCGCCGTCGTCCGACGGCAGCCGATCGAACCCGACCCGCGGATAGAACGCCGCCGCGCCGGCGTTGTCGACCGAGGCCGACAGGTGGACGCCTTCGACGCCGAGCTCGCGCAGCCGCTCGGCGAGCGCCGCGATCAGGCGACGACCCCATCCCTGCCCCTGCAGCTCGGGCAGCAGATCGATGTGCAGGTGCGCCGGGTAGCCCTGCGCCTGAAAGCCGCTCGGTTCGCGCCCGCGCCCCGCGGCATAGCCGAGGATGTCGGCCTCGCGGGCCGAGGCGGCCGCGGGCACGGGCCAGCGGGCTGCATACGACGGCCACCATTGGTCGGCGAACCACCGCTCGAACGCGTCGGTATCGGGTGCGCACACGATGTAGCCGGCCACGCGTGCGTCGTCCGTTTCGACGACGAACGCGGTATCGGGGTGGTGCTGCGCGTACGGCCACGCGAAGATCGCGGCCCAGATGTCGTCGTCGGAGAGCAGGCCGGTCGCATCCGCCCCGGCATCGGCCGTGCGCACGCAGATCTCACCGAGCGCGGGTTCGTCTCCCGGACGGAAGGGACGGATGCGGGTCACGTGAGCGAGCCTAGCCAGGCGCGCGAGGGCTCAGCCGCCGATGTACGACATCTCGACGTGATCGCGGGGCGCGGTCGCCTGCGAGCGCAGCTCGGAGTACCGGTCGTCCCGCACCGCCCAGATGCCGGCGAGCGCGTCGCGCACAGCCGCGTCGTCGGACCCGTCGTCGGGCACCGAGCGCAGCAGCGCGCGCAGGTCATGGCCGCGCGCGGCGAACAGACAGGTGAACAGCTTGCCGTCGGCCGAGATCCGCGCCCGTGTGCAGGCGCCGCAGAACGGCGCGGTCACGCTCGAGATCGCGCCGATCTCGCCGGCGCCGTCGACGTACCGCCAGCGGGTCGCCGTCTCGCTCGCATACGCGGGCGGCACAGGCTCCAGGGGGTGCACGGCCGAGATGCGTTCGATCACCTCGGCCGAGGGCACGACCTCGGCGAGGTTCCAGCCGTTGGTGGTGCCGACGTCCATGAACTCGATGAACCGCACCGTCACGCCGGTGCCGCGGAAGTGCTCGGCGACCGACACGATGTCGTGGTCGTTCACACCGCGCTTGACGACGGTGTTGACCTTGACGGGGAAGCCCTCGTCGCGGGCGGCGCGAATGCCCTCGAGCACCCGCGCGACGGGGAAGTCGATGTCGTTCATGGCCCGGAACGTCGCGTCGTCGAGCGAGTCGAGCGAGACCGTGACGCGATTCAGGCCGGCCTCGCGCAGAGCGGCGGCCTTGTGCGCGAGCGCAGACCCGTTCGTGGTCAGGGCGATGTCGAGCGGGGTGCCGTCCGGTGTCGGCAGAGCCGCCAGCATGCGGACCAGCTCTTCGATGTCGCGGCGCAGCAGCGGTTCGCCGCCGGTGAGGCGCAGCTTGCGCACGCCCAGGGCGATGCCCGCGCGGGCCACGCGTGTGATCTCTTCGAACGAGAGCAGCAGCCCACGGGGCAGGAACTCGTGGTCGCGGCCGAAGATCTCCTTGGGCATGCAGTACACGCAGCGGAAGTTGCACCGATCGGTCACCGAGATCCGCAGATCGTGCAGCGCGCGTCCGTGCGCATCCCCTATCGCCTGCAACCGCTCTGCTGCCATACCCCCACCGTAGTCATCGCGCGGGGGTGACGGGTCATTTCGCGGCACGGGCATCGCGCAGCATGCCGGCGACCACGAGCGCGCCGGCGCCGACGAGCACCAGCAGCCACAGCCCGAGCCAGTACGAATTCGTCTCGGCGTGATACGTGGCACCCATCACGAGCGGTGGGAAGTATCCGCCGAGGCCCCCTGCCGCCGCGACGACCCCGGTGACCGCTCCGACCTTGTCGGGAGGCGTAGAAGGGCCGACCCACGCGAAGACCCCGCCCATGCCGAGTCCCATCGCCGCCGCCATGAACAGGAACACGACGCCGGTGACGATCCCCTCCGGCGGCTGCTGCCCGACGATGTAGGCGGTTCCGACGATGCCCGCCAGCGACACCAGCGAGACGAGCTTGGGCCCGAGCCGGTCGGCCAGCATGCCGCCGATCGGCCGCGCGATGACGGCCGCCACCGCGAACATGGCCGTACGGGTGCCCGCCCCGACCGGGTCGACCTCGTGCGGATAGATCGTCATCAGATACTTCGGCAGATACGTCGAGAAGGCGACGAACCCGCCGAAGACGATCGCATAGAGGAAGGCCATCTGCCAGGTCACGGGCAGCTTCAGCGCGCCGACGACCTTCGGCACGAGGGGCTGGCGGCTCGGCGTCCACACCGGCGAGTCGCGCATCACGACCCAGACCACGAGCGCCGTCAGGACCATGAGCCCCGCCACCAGCAGGTGCGTCGGCAGGTAGCCGATCCATCGCAGCAGCCGCGGGGTGAAGAACGCGGCCACGGCCGTGCCGATCATCCCCATGCCGAACACGCCGTTCGCGAAGCCCCGGCGCGCGGGTGCGAACCAGGCGCTGGCGAACGGCACGCCGGCGGCGAAGATCGTGCCCGGCACTCCGAGCAGGAACGCCGCCACCAGCAGCAGCGGGTAACTGCCGATCGAGCCGGCCAGCGCGACCAGCAGTACTGCGGGAACGCCCGCCAGCAGCACCAGGGCGAACACCCTGCGCCCGCCGAGGCGATCGGCCAGCGCCCCGACCACGATGCGCCCGAGGGCGCCGACGAGCACCGGCATGGCCAGCAGCAGCGAGACCTGCCCCTGGTTGAGGGCCATCTGCTGCGTGTACAGGTTCTGCAGCGGGGCGATCACCATCCACGCCCAGAACCCGACCGTCGAGGCGAGGGTCGCGAGGATCACCTGGCCGAGGGCGCCGCGCAGCTGCACCGAGGTCGCCGTGGCCGGAGCGGATCCCTGCGTGGGGGTCATGACGACTCCTCTCATATGGCGCCCACAGTAGCCAGGACACCGGGCGAAGTCACCCGATCGCACCGTTTTTATTCGTTCGCCGCCTTGGCGTCACGGCCGTCGACGTCGCGTGATTTTCCACGGGAGAGCAACCGATTAAACACGGCTCGGCCTCTGGCATCCTCTGCGGGCCCGGCACATACTGGGGGTACTCGTGAGGCTGGAGGAGATGGAATGACCCCCGACATCCGCACCGCGACGCCCGCCACCGACGGGCCGCTTGCCGACACGCTGCTGGAGCTGAGCAAGTTCATCCGTCCGGGTGAGGTCTCGGCCGATCTGCGCACGCTCTTCCTCGAGGGCGGCCGCGACGGCGACGTGTTCTACCGCGACCGGTGGTCGCACGACAAGGTGGTGCGCTCCACGCACGGCGTGAACTGCACGGGATCGTGCTCATGGAAGGTGTACGTCAAGGACGGCATCATCACCTGGGAGACCCAGCAGACCGATTACCCGTCGGTGGGGCCGGACTCCCCCGAGTACGAGCCGCGCGGCTGCCCCCGCGGCGCCGCCTTCAGCTGGTACACGTACTCGCCGACGCGCGTGCGATACCCCTACATCCGCGACACCCTCCTGCAGCTGTACCGCCAGGCGAAGCAGCAGTTCCCCGACCCCGTCGAAGCGTGGGAGGCGATCGTCGAAAGCCCCGAGGCATCCACCGCGTACAAGAGCGCGCGCGGCAAAGGCGGACTCGTGCGCGCGACGTGGGACGAGGCCGTCGAGATCACCGCGGCCGCACACGTGTACACGGTGAAGAAGTACGGACCCGACCGCGTCGCCGGCTTCTCGCCCATCCCGGCGATGTCGATGATCTCGCACGGCTCCGGCTCGCGGTTCATGAACCTGCTGGGCGGCACGATGCTGTCGTTCTACGACTGGTACGCCGACCTGCCGGTCGCCAGCCCCCAGGTGTTCGGCGACCAGACCGACGTGCCCGAGTCCGCCGACTGGTGGAACGCCGCGTACCTCATCATGTGGGGGTCGAACGTCCCCATCACCCGCACCCCCGACGCCCACTTCATGACCGAGGCGCGCTATCGCGGGCAGAAGGTCATCGTCGTCTCGCCCGACTACACCGACAACACGAAGTTCGCCGACGAGTGGGCCTCGCCGCACCCCGGCACGGACGCCGCCCTCGCGATCGCGATGGGGCACGTCATCCTGACCGAGCACTTCGTGCAGGGGCGCACGGCACGGTTCGAGGACTACATGCGCCGCTACACCGACGCCCCGTATCTCGTGACGCTCGAGCGCAACGGCGACCGGCTGGTGCCCGGCAAGTTCGTCACGGCATCGGACCTCGGCCCATCGGATTCGGGACAGGATGCCGCAGCCGCCCACGCCGCGTTCAAACCTGTTGTGCTCGACGCGGCCGGAGAGGTCGTCGTGCCGAACGGCTCGCTCGGGCACCGCTTCTCGCCCGAGGACCAAGGCCGGTGGAACCTCGACCTCGGCGACGTCGTGCCGCCGCTGTCGATCGCCGACCTCGCCGATTGGGACGGGGCGAGCGCCGAGATCGCGCTGCCCCGGTTCGACGTCGCGCCCGAGGCCGGGCACGAGCACGCCGGCGGCGCGGGCGTTGTCGCCCGCGGGGTGCCGGTGCGCGAGGTCGCGGGTCACACCGTCACGACCGTGTTCGACCTGATGCTCGCCCGGTACGGCGTCGGCCGCGACGGGCTGCCCGGCGAATGGCCCGCCGGCTACGACGACGCCTCGACGCCGGGCACTCCCGCCTGGCAGGAGGAGATCACGTCGGTGCCGGCCGAGCAGGCCACCCGCATGGGCCGCGAGTTCGCCGACAACGCCGAACGCAGCGGCGGCCGGTCGATGATCCTCATGGGCGCGGGCACGAACCACTGGTTCCACTCCGACACGATCTATCGCACGTTCCTGGCCCTCACGATGATGACCGGCTGCCAGGGGGTCAACGGCGGCGGCTGGGCGCACTACGTCGGGCAGGAGAAGGTGCGCCCCCTCACCGGCTACAACCAGTACGCGGGCGCGGCCGACTGGGTGCGCCCGCCGCGACAGGCGATCGGCACCGCGTTCTGGTACCTGGCCACCGATCAGTGGCGCTACGACGGGCTGCCGGCGAACCAGCTGGCCTCGGCACTGGCACGCGGCACGTTCGACGGACGCACCACGGCCGACTGCCTCGTCGAGTCGGTCAAGCGCGGGTGGATGCCGAGCTATCCGACGTTCGCACGCAACCCGCTGGATCTGTGCGACGAGGCCGAGGCGCTCGGCAAAGAGCCCGCGCAGCACGTCGTGGACAGCCTGAACGACGGTTCGCTGCACTACGCGTGCGAGGACCCGGACGCGCCCGAGAACTTCCCCCGCGTCATCACGATGTGGCGCGCGAATGTGCTGGGCTCGTCGGGCAAGGGCAACGAGTACTTCCTGAAGCACCTGCTGGGCACGGATGCCTCGATCCGCGTGGGCGAGGCGGCCGAGGGATCGCGCCCGCGCGACATCCGGTGGCGCGAGGACGCCCCGATCGGCAAGCTCGACCTGCTGGTGACCAGCGACTTCCGCATGACCTCGACGACCCTGTTCAGCGACATCGTGCTGCCGACGGCCACCTGGTACGAGAAGTACGACCTGTCGTCGACCGACATGCACCCGTTCGTGCACTCGTTCACCCCGGCGATCGACCCGCCGTGGCAGACGCGCACCGACTTCGAGACCTTCAAGATGCTGGCCGAGCGCTTCAGTCAGATGGCGCGCACGCACCTGGGCGTGCGGCGCGACATCGTGGCGGCGCCGCTGCAGCACGACACGCCGGATGCGCTGGCCACTCCGCACGGCGCCGTCCAGGATCTGCCGCTCAAGCCCGGCGTCACGATGGCCAAGCTCATCGTCGTCGAGCGCGACTACCCCGCGCTGGCCGAGCAGTGGAAGTCGCTGGGCCCGCTGACCGAGAAGGCCGGCATGACCACGAAGGGCATCACGTACCGGCCCGACCGCGAGATCGCCACGCTCAAGCAGCTCAACGGCGTGGTCGACGCCGGCCCCATGGTCGGACGCGTGCGCCTGGACACCGACAAGCGCGCCTGCGAGATGGTGCTCGCGTTCTCGGGCACGACGAACGGACGCCTCGCGGTGCAGGGCTTCGAGCAGCTCGAGGCTCAGACCGGGCAGAAGATGGCGTTCCTCGCCGAGGAGCACGCGGGCTCGCGGATCACGTTCAGCGACGTGCAGATACAGCCGCGCAGCGTCATCACGTCGCCGGAGTGGTCGGGGTCCGAGCACGGCGGCCGGCGCTACACCGCGTTCGCCGTGAACGTCGAGCAGCTCAAGCCCTGGCACACCCTGACCGGCCGGCAGCACTTCTTCCTCGACCACGACTGGATGGAGGAGCTCGGCGAGAACATGCCGATCTACCGGCCGCCGCTGGACATGCACCGCCTGTTCGGCGACGCGGTGCCGGGGACGGCATCGGGAGCCGAGGTCAACGTGCGGTACCTGACGCCGCACTCGAAGTGGTCGATCCACTCCGAGTACCAGGACAACCTGTTCATGCTGTCGCTGTCGCGCGGCGGACCCACGATCTGGATGAGCGTCGAGGACGCGGCCAAGATCGGGGTGCGCGACAACGAGTGGATCGAGTCATACAACCGCAACGGCGTCGTGGTCGCCCGCGCGATCGTGTCGCACCGCATGCCCGAGGGCACCGTGTACATGTACCACGCGAAGGACCGCACGGTCGACGTCCCGTTGAGCGAGACCAGCGGCCGCCGCGGGGGCATCCACAACTCGCTGACCCGCATCCTGCTCAAGCCGAGCCACCTCATCGGCGGCTACGCGCAGCTGGCGTGGGCGTTCAACTATCTCGGCCCCACCGGCAATCAGCGCGATGAGGTCACCACGATCCGCCGGCGCAGCCAGGAGGTGCAGTACCGATGAAGGTCATGGCGCAGATGTCGATGGTGATGAACCTCGACAAGTGCATCGGATGCCACACCTGCTCGGTGACGTGCAAGCAGGCCTGGACGAACCGGACCGGCGTCGAATACGTGTGGTTCAACAACGTCGAGACCCGTCCGGGCGTCGGCTACCCGCGCACGTACGAGGACCAGGAGAAGTGGGGCGGCGGCTGGGTGCGCACCAAGCGCGGCCGCCTGAAGCTGCGCAGCGGCGGGCGCCTGAGCAAGCTCGCGCACATCTTCTCGAACCCGTACCTGCCCGAGATCGACGACTACTACGAGCCGTGGACGTACGACTACGACATGCTGCTGAACTCCCCCGCCGGGGAGCACACGCCGGTCGCGCGGCCCAAGAGCCTGCTCACCGGCAAGGACATGAAGATCTCGTGGTCGGCGAACTGGGACGACGACCTCGGCGGCTCCGCCGAGACCATGCAGGACGACCCGATCCTGCGCAAGATGAGCGAGCAGGTGCACGCCGAGTTCGAGCAGGCGTTCATGTTCTACCTGCCGCGCATCTGCGAGCACTGCCTCAACCCGTCGTGCGTGGCGTCGTGCCCTTCCGGCGCGATGTACAAGCGCGCCGAGGACGGCATCGTGCTCGTCGACCAGGACAAGTGCCGCGGCTGGCGCATGTGCGTGTCGGGCTGCCCCTATAAGAAGGTCTACTTCAACCACAAGACCGGCAAGGCCGAGAAGTGCACGCTGTGCTACCCGCGCATCGAGGTGGGCCTGCCGACCGTGTGCTCCGAGACCTGCGTCGGACGCCTGCGCTACCTCGGTCTGGTGCTGTACGACGTGGACCGGGTCGCGGAGGCCGCGAGCGTCGAAGACGAGCACGAGCTGCTGGACGCGCAGCGCAGCGTCATCCTCGACCCGTTCGACCCCGCCGTCGTCGAGGCGGCCCGCCGCGACGGCATCCCCGAGGACTGGATCGAGGCGGCGCAGAACAGCCCGATCCACAAGCTCATCTCGCAGTACAAGGTCGCGTTGCCGCTGCACCCCGAGTACCGCACGATGCCGATGGTCTGGTACATCCCGCCGCTGTCGCCGGTGGTCGATGTGGTCACCGGGTCGGGCAACGACGGCGAGGACGCGCGCACCCTGTTCGCCGCGATCGACAAGCTGCGCATCCCGATCTCGTACCTGGCCGAGCTGTTCACGGCCGGCGATGTCAAGCCGGTCGACGAGTCGCTGCGCAAGCTCGCCGCGATGCGCTCGTACATGAGGGGGATCAACCTGGCCGACGAGCGCGACGAGTCGATCGCGACGGCGGTGGGCATGACCGGTGCCGAGATCGAGCAGATGTACCGGCTGCTGGCGATCGCCAAGTACAACGACCGCTACGTGATCCCGGCCGCCCACGCCGAACAGGCGCGGGAGCTCGAGGAGCTCGCGTGCTCGCTGGACTACGAGGGCGGGCCGGGCATGGGCGGTGCCGGTCCGTTCGGCACGTCCAGCGGGCACCCGCTGCCGGTCGCGGTGGAGAACTTCCACGCCCTGTCGACCCGGCAGACCTCCGATCGGGCGTCGAGGCCGAGCCCCGGCCGGGTGAACCTGCTGAACTGGGACGGCAACGGGGCTCCCGAGGGACTGTTCCCACCGAAGGACGAGGACGCCTGATGCTGCTCGCCGCCCGCCTTCGCGCCACCGCACGCCGTACGCTGCCGCCGCGGCTCGATGCCCTGACGCTCGGCCGCGAGCAGCGGCAACGCGTGCACATGGCCGCGGCCGTTCTGCTGGACTACCCCGACGCGGCGTGGTTCGCGAAGCTGCCGACCGTGCGGGCCCTGGTCGCCCCGCTGCCGGACGAGCTGCGCACGCCCCTGGGGCGGTTCATGGATGCCGCAGCCCGGGCCGCTGCGGCCGATCCGACGTCCCGCGCCTGGGAGCGGCTGTACGTCACGACGTTCGACCTGAAGCGCAAGTGCAGCCTGTACCTGACGTACTTCGCCACCGGCGACACCCGCAAGCGCGGGACGGCGCTGGTGACGATCCTCGAGGCGTACCGCGCCGCGGGATGGGAGTTCGACGCCGCCGAGCTGCCGGACTATCTGCCCGCCGTGCTGGAGTTCTCAGCGATGAGCGATTCCGAGATCGCCGGCGCGCTGCTGTCGAGCCACCGCGAGGGCATCGAGGTGCTGCGCGCGGCGCTCGAGGGCATGGACAGCCCGTGGGCGGACGTCGCCCGCGCGGTGACGCTGTCGCTGCCGCCGATCGACGAGGCCACGCGTGAACGCTACCTCGACCTCATCAGCGAAGGACCGCCGACCGAGACGGTGGGCCTGAGCTTCTTGGGCAATCTGCCGCCGTACTCGGCGCGCTCCGGCTCGGCTCCGAATGCGAGGGAGGACGCATGAACCCCCTGTCCATGCTGCTGTGGGTGGCCCTGCCGTACGCGGGCATCGCGGTGTTCGTCGTGGGCCACATCTGGCGCTACCGCTACGACAAGTTCGGCTGGACCACCCGCTCGAGCCAGTCGTACGAGAACCGCCTGCTGCGGTGGGGCTCGCCGATGTTCCACTTCGGCATCCTGTGCGTGCTGGTGGGCCACGCGGTCGGCCTGCTCGTCCCCCGCGAATGGCTGTACGCGATCGGCATCGACGAGCACATGTACCATCTGGGCGCGACGATCCTCGGCACGGCGGCGGCCGTGCTCACCCTGATCGGGCTCGCGATCCTGATCTACCGCCGTCGCACGGTCGGACCGGTGTTCCTGGCCACGACCACGATGGACAAGGTCATGTACGTGCTCCTCGCGCTCACGCTCGTGTTCGGGACGCTCGCCACGTTCATCTACCAGCTGTTCGGCCCCGGGTACGAGTACCGCGCGACGATCGGACCGTGGGTGCGCAGCATCCTGCTGTTCCAGCCGCAGCCCGAGCTCATGGACGGCGCGCCCCTCATGTTCCAGCTGCACGCCCTGACGGCGACGCTCCTGTTCATCCTGTGGCCGTTCACGCGGCTCGTGCACGTGTTCTCGGCGCCGGTGCAGTACCTGTTCCGGCCCTACATCGTGTACCGCTCCCGCGAAGAGCACCGCAGCGGCGCCCGCCCGACCCGCCGTGGCTGGGACCCGGTCGCAGCGCCGAACCCGGAGCGGCTGCGCCGCCCGTGACGACGAGAGACGGCACCCGGCTTCGTGCCGGGTGCCGTCTCTGGTCGGTGGGGCCTACTCCGCCTCGCCCACCACGCCGGGTGCGAGGTCGCCGCCCGACGGGACCGCCGCCTCGGGCTTGGGCATGCGGGTGATCGCCGGGATGATCAGCGACACCAGCGCGATGATGCCGATCACGGTGTAGCCCAGCGTGTAGTTCTTCACGACGCCGTCGCCGATGAGCGCAGCGATGATCGGCGGGCCGATGATGCCGCCCAGGCTCCAGCCGATGATCATCAGACCGTAGATGGCTCCGGCGTGCTTGACTCCGAAGAAGTCGCCCGCCGTCGCCGGCATCGTGCCGAACCCGCCGCCGTAGCAGAGGTAGATCACCGCGGCGAGGATGAAGAACAGCACCGCGTTGCTCGCGTGCGGGACGATCAGCAGGCACACGCCCTGCAGGCCCAGCATCAGCGCGAACGCGACCATCCGGCCGGTGAAGCCCGACACCCACGCCCAGAAGATGCGGCCGCCGCCGTTGAACAGGGCGAGCACGCCCACCAGGGCCGCGGCCCCCGCGACGGAGTACCCGGCGACGTCCTTCGCGGTCGCCGCCGCCTGGGCGATCAGCGCGATGCCGACCGTCACGTTCAGCGTCAGGATCGCCGTCAGCAGGTACCACTGCGGCGTGCGCAGAGCCTCCTTCTCGGTGAACTGCTTGTAGGCGTCGCGGGTGCGACCGCTCACCGCCGGCGCCCATCCGGGAACCGTGTAGCCGGCGGGCGGGTTGCGGAAGAACGAGGCGCCCACGACGGCCAGCACCAGGTACCCGATCCCGAGGGGCAGGAACGCGCGGTTGGGCTCGGTCGGGGTCATCGCGATCAGCCACTGCGCCACCGGGGCGGTGACCACCGCGCCGAAGCCGAAGCCGGCCACCGCCAGCCCGGTGATGAGACCGCGCTTGTCGGGGAACCACTTCTGCAGCATCGCGATCGGCACGATGTAGGCGTAGCCGAGCCCGAAGCCGCTGATCACGCCGTACCCGAGCACGAGCAGCCACAGCAGGCTGGCGTCATGCGACACCGCGAACGACGCCAGGACGCACCCGAGGCCGTAGATGATGCCGCCGGTCAGCGCCACCGGGCGCGGGCCGGTACGATCCTGCACCTTGCCGCCGACGTAGCTGCCGATGAAGATCATGCCGATGGTGACCGTGAACGTCAGCGACGCCTCCGACGTGGTCAGGTTCATCGCGGTCGGCTCCGCCAGAGCCTTGCCGAACACGCTCCATGCGTAGACCGCGCCGATCGCGAACTGCAGCAGCAGCGCCGCCACGACGATCCACCATCTGCCCGCAGTCGGTTTTCGCACCGCTCCCGAGCTCCGTGTGGCTGATGACATCATTGTCCATCCTCTCTGTCGCCGGTCTTCATGTGGGCACGCCGATCCAGCGCCGGGGTCGCCCCCCGCGCGCCCGTCGGCGGCCGTCTCAGTGCTGCGTCGTCGTCAGCGCCCCGCCGTGGCCAGCGTCCCCGGCGCCTTCTCGGCGTCCGATCCGCCCGCCGTCGCCGCCGGCTCCAGCCGGATGACCACGCCCTTCGATGCCGGAGTGTTGCTGCCCAGCGCCGTCAGCCCCAGCGGCACGAGCGGATTGCCTTCGGGGAAGTAGGTGGCCGCGCACCCTCGCGAGGTCGGGAACGCCACGACCTTGAACCCGTGCACCGCCCGGTCCACGCCATCGCTGTACTCGCTGTGCACGTCGACGATCGACCCGTCGGCGAAGCCGAGCTCGGCGAGGTCGTCGGGGTGCACGAAGATCACGCGACGGCTCTTCTTGATGCCGCGGTAGCGGTCGTCGAGGCTGTAGATCGTCGTGTTGAACTGGTCGTGCGCGCGCATCGACTGCAGCAGCAGGCGTCCGGGCGGGCACTCGAGGTATTCGAGGTCGTTGACCGTGATCATGGCCTTGCCGGTCGCCGTCGGGAACGTCCGCGAGTCACGCGGTCCGTGCGGCAGGATGAAACCGTTGTCCTTCTTCAGTCGTGCGTTGAAGTCGTCGAATCCGGGCACGACGCGCTCGATGTGGTCGCGCACGACGTCGTAGTCCCGCTCGAACGACGCCCAGTCGACCGGTCCGTCGTCGCCCAGCAGTGCCCGGGCGATGCCCACCACGACCGACATCTCGCTGCGCAACTGGTCCGAGATGGGCTTCACCTTGCCCCGGGTCGAGTGGATCGCGCATACCGAATCCTCGACCGTCAGCATCTGCGGACCGGTGGCCTGCATGTCGATCTCGGTACGGCCGAGCACCGGCAGGATGATCGCCTCGTCGCCGACCGTCAGGTGGTTGCGGTTGAGCTTCGTGGAGATCTGGACGTTCAGCCCGACCTTGCGGAACCCCTCTTCGGCGGCGTGCGTGTCCGACACGGCCGACACGAGGTTGCCGCCCATCGAGATCCACACCTTCGTCTTGCCGGCCAGCATCGCCTCGACCGCCTGGACGACGTCGTAGCCGTGCTCGCGCGGAACGGTGGTCCCGAACTCCTTGTCGAGCGCGGCGAGGAACTTCTCGGGCATCTGCTCCCAGATGCCCATCGTCCGGTCGCCCTGCACGTTGCTGTGCCCGCGGATCGGCGATGCCCCCGCGCCGGGCTTGCCCATGTTGCCGCGCAGGAGCAGCAGGTTGATGACCTCCTTCAGGATGCGCACCGCATCCCGATGCTGGGTCAGGCCCATCGCCCACGTGATGATGACGTTGTCGGCGCGCAGGTAGCGGTCCGCCAGTTCGTCGATCTGGGCCGTGGTCAGGCCGGTGGCCCGCAGCACCATCTCGGCGTCGAGGTCCTTCACGTGCTCGCGGAACTCGTCCAGGCCCGAGCAGTGCTCGTCGAGGAACGCATGGTCGAGCACCGTGCCGGGGCGCGCATCCTCGGCCTGGAACACCCGCTGCGAGATCGCCTTCATCAGCCAGCCGTCGCCGCCGGCACGGATCTGCAGGTACTGGTCGGCCAGACCCATGCCCTTGCCGATGATGCCGCTCACCTTCTGCGGGTTCTTGTAGCGGATCAGCCCCGCCTCCAGCAGCGGATTGATCGCGACGATCTCGGCGCCGGCCTGCTTGGCCTCTTCGAGCGCGGTCAGCATCCGGGGGTGGTTCGTGCCCGGGTTCTGACCCATGATGATGATCAGATCGGCCTTCGCGAAGTCTTTGTAGGCGATCGTGTTCTTGCCGATGCCGATCACCTCGCCCAGCGCCTTGCCGGTCGACTCGTGGCACATGTTCGAGCAGTCGGGCAGGTTGTTGGTGCCGAACGAACGCGCCAGCAGCTGGTACGCGAACGCCGTCTCGTTGGCCGTGCGCCCGCTCGTGTAGAACGTCGCCTCGTTCGGCGAGTCCATGGCCTTCAGCCGATCGGCGATCAGCCTGAATGCGGCGTCCCACGTGATCGGTTCGTAGTGGTCGCTGCCCTTCGGCTTGTACACGGGCTCGATCAGGCGCCCCTGCATGCCGAGCCAGTACTCCGACTTGTCCTCGAGACTCGGGATCGAGTTCTCGGCCCAGAACGACGTGGGGATCGTGACGGGCGTCGCCTCCCACGTGACGGCCTTCGCGCCGTTCTCGCAGAACTCGAACGTCTTGCGCTCGTCCGGATCGGCCCAGGCACAGCTCATGCAGTCGAAGCCGTCCTTCTGGTTCATCTCGGTGACGAGCTTGAGCGCTCGCCCGAGGCCCATGTCCTTGATGGCCGGCACCATCGCATGGAGCACGCCGGGAACGCCGGCCGCCCACTGCTTGGGTTCGGCCACTTCCATGGCCGTGGCATCCTCATCGACGTCTTGAACCGGCGCCTTACCCGTCATCGTGAAGCACGCTCCTTCGCTCGCTCACTCGAAGGGCGCCGTCGTCGAGCAGCCGACCGCACCCTCTCTCCCTGGCTTATCAGCGAATGCACAGGTTTGCAAGGGCTTCTGCACATCCGCGTGTCGTATCACGCGGGTTCCAGCACCCCCGCGCGGATGCGATCCGCCCGGGAGTACACGTTCATGGATGCGCCGCGGACGAAGCCCACCAGCGTCAGCCCCGACTTCTCGGCCATCTCGACGGCCAGCGACGACGGCGCCGACACCGCCGACAGCATCGGGATGCCGGCCATGACGGCCTTCTGCACGAGTTCGAAGCTCGCGCGTCCCGACACCTGCAGCACGGTGCCGGTCAGCGGCAGCCTGCCGTTGAGCACCGCCCAGCCGACGACCTTGTCGACGGCGTTGTGCCGGCCCACGTCCTCGCGCACGACCAGCAGCTCACCGGTGGCGGCGTCGCACAGCGCGGCCGCGTGCAGCCCGCCGGTCTTCTCGAACACCTCTTGCCGGTCCCGCAGCGCGTCGGGCAGGCCCGCGAGCATCGCCGGAGAGACCTGGACCGGGTCCTGCGACACGTCGAACGCCGAGGTCGTGGCCACCTGCTCGATCGACGCCGCCCCGCACACGCCGCATGCGCTGGTCGTGTAGGAGTGCCGGGCGCGAGCGGGGTCTGGCAGCGCAGTGCCCGGCGCGAGCGTGACGTCCAGCACGTTGTACGTGTTCCCGCCGTCAGCGGCGGAGGCGCCCAGCGCATAGATCCCGAGCGGCACGCTCGTCGACCCGGTCGTGCGGATCGTGCCGCCGGTGCCCGGACCGCCGCAGTGGATCGCTGAGGCGAACTGGTCGTGGTGCGTGATCACACCCTCCGAGACCAGGAACCCGGCGGCCAGCTCCACGTCGTGCCCGGGCGTGCGCATCGTCACGGTCAGCGGCGCGCCGCCCACCCGGATCTCCAGCGGCTCCTCGGCCGCCAGCGTGTCCAGCCGGCGCACGACCTCGATGTCCGTGCCGTCGGCCGCGGTGATGCGGACGACCTTGTGACGGGTGGTGATCCTGCCCATTCCGACCTCCCGGATGCGCGACGTTGCAGCTCCCACGGTACTCGTCCCGCACCGGGCGGAGGTCATTCCCGGGGCGGCAGGCGCACGAGGAACGTCGCGCCCGGCACCACGCCGGCCTGCGCGGGCACGCGGATCACGACCTCGTCGCCGGCGGCGGTGCGGGCCCGGGCCGTCACCGCACCTGCGCCCTCGGGCTCGACGGCGACGATCTGCGCCTGCCACGTGTCACTGGCGCCTGCGGGGCGCGTCGCGGCCAGCGCCCTGACGAACGGGGTGGCCGGAGCGTCCAGTACGTCGGCGGGGCGCCCCGCCTGCGTGATCCGCCCGTCCTCGAGCACCACGAGGCGGTCGGCGAGGGATGCCGCGTCCCGGGCATCGTGCGTCGCGATGAGCGCGGTCGTTCCGGTGTCGGCGAGCTGGTCGTGCAGCACCGCCCGGATGCCGGCGGCCGTGGCGGGGTCCAGCGAGGTCAACGGCTCGTCCAGCAGCAGCAGCAGCGGAGACGTGGCCAGGGCCCTGGCCAGCGCCACCCGCTGCTGCTGGCCCCCCGACAGCTGCGCCGGGCGGCGGTCCCCCGACGCGCCCAGCCCGACGCGCTCCAGCCAGGCGTCGGCATCGGCCCGCGCCCGATGCCGCGCGGTCCCGCGCGCCCGCGGCCCGAAAGCCACGTTCTCCCGCGCCGACAGGTGCGGGAACAGCCGCGGCTCCTGCCCCAGCAGCACGACTCCCCGCCGGTGCGGGGGCACGCGGTGGCCGGCCGCGGCATCCAGCAGCCGACCGTCCAGACGCACGTGCCCACCCGACAGCGGCGCGAAGCCGGCGATCGCGCCGAACAGCGTCGACTTGCCGGCGCCCGACGGCCCCATCACGGCGACGACCTCGCCCGGCAGCGCCAGTAGCGACACGTCGAGGCGGTACCCGCCGCGCTCGACCAGGACCGCGGCGTCGAGTCCGGCGCCGGTCATCGCACGCCTGCCCCGACGGCGGCGGCGGAGCCAGGGGCCGGACGCCATGCCCGCACGAGCAACAGCACCGCGACCGCCGTGACCAGCAGCAGCAGCGAGAGGGCCACGGCCGCGCCCTGGGTCACTCCGGCGCCGTTGAAGGCCGTGTAGATCGCCAGCGGCATCGTCTGTGTGACCCCCGGGGCGTTGCCGGCGAACAGGGCGGTCGCACCGAACTCGCCGACCGCGCGGGCGAAGCACAGGATGACCCCCGACAGCAGCCCGGGACCAGCCAGCGGCAGCGTCACGCGCCACAGGGTCGTCCAGCGTCCGGCGCCCAGGCCCGCGGCGGCCTGCTCGTAGCCGACGCCCGATGTGCGCAGCGCCCCCTCGAGGGCGAGCACGAGGAACGGCAGCGCGACGAACGTCTGGGCGAGCACGACCGCCGCGGTGGTGAACGGCAGCTGCAGCCCGGTGCCGCCGAGCCAGCCGTTGCGGCCGAACAGGAACAGCAGGGCCAGTCCCCCGACCATCGGCGGCAGCACGAGCGGCACGGTCACGGTCGCGCGCAGCACCGAGGCGGTGCGCGCCGGGGCGCGGGCGATGAACAGCGCCATCGGCACGCCCAGCACAAGGCACACGGCGGTCGCGGCAAGCCCGGTGAGCACCGACAGGCGCAGCGCGTCCAGGGCCGCGGGCGAGGTGATGTCGGCCCACAGGGTCGGCCACTGCACCCGTGCGACGAGCGCGGCCAGCGGCAGCACGAGGAATGCCAGCCCGATCACCGCCGGGACCATGAGGATCGGCGGCGCATACCCGGTACGGCGTCTCACGGTCTGTCGAATCCGAACGAGGCGAGGATCGCCTGCCCCCGGGCGCCGGTCACGAAGTCGACGAACGCATGGGCGGCGGCCGGGTTGGGCGCGTCCTTCAGCACGGCGATCGGGTACGAGTTCACGACCTTGTCGGCGCCGGCGGGCACGATCGCCTCGACCTCGTCGGTCGTGGCCGCGTCGGTCTTGTACACCAGGCCCGCGTCGGCCTCGCCGGTGCGCACCTTCGTGAGCACGGCGGTGACGTTCTGCTCTTCGCTGGCGGGGGTGACCGCGACCCCCGCGTTGTGCAGCAGGGTCTGCGACGCCGTGCCGCACGGCACCTGGGGCGCGCACAGCACGACCTTCCGCTTCGGGTCCGCGAGGTCGGCGAGCGTGTGCACGCCGGCGGGGTCGCCCCGGGGCACCGCGATCACCAGGGTGTTGCGCGCGAAGACGACGGGGTCGCTCGCCAGCCCGGGACCCGTGACCTTCGCCATGTTCTTCTGGTCCGCCGAGGCGAACACATCGACCCTCGCCCCGCCGAGGATCTGCGTGGCCAGGGTGCTCGAGCCGTCGTAGCTCGCGGTGACGTGCACGCCGGGGTGGGCCGTCTCGAACTCGGCGATGGCCTTCGCGAAGGCATCCTGCAGCGATGCGGCCGCCGCCACCGACACGTTCCCAGTGATGCCCGGGGCGGTCGGATCCGACGCGGGCGCGGACGATGCGGCGCATCCCGAAAGGACGAGGGCGAGGGATGCCGCGGCCGCGGCCAGCAGGGACGGTCGGCGCATGATGCTCTTCTCGGAATCGGGGTTCAGCCGCGCGGCATCTCGACGATCACCGTGGTGGCCTTGACCACGGCCACCGCGAGCGATCCGACCTCGAGCCCGAGGTCGCGCACGGCCTCGGCCGACATGAGCGAGACCACCCGATGGGGGCCCGCCTGGATGTCGACCTGCGCCATCACGCCGTCGGCGACGACGTTCGTGACCAGGCCGGTGAAGCGGTTGCGGGCGCTGGAGAGCACGTCGGTCGGATCGTCGGCGGCCCCGGCCAGCTCGACGGCGCGCCGCGCGAGCGCGTCGCCCGGGATCTCGGCGGGGCTCGCATCGGTCACGGGCAGCACGCCGTGCTCGACCCAGCGCCGCACCGTGTCGTCGCTCACCCCGAGCAGCCGCGCCGCCTGCGCGATCTTGTAGCTTGCGGCCATGCGGTCAGATTATCACCGCAGTTGCGGAGACAGCATCCATTCTCCTCCGCGTCTGCGGATCAGAGCCTGCCCCTTCGCAGCGTGGCTACGCTGAGACCATGACCCTGCCCCCTCTGGTCGATCCCGTCGGCGCGCTCGGCGACGCCGAGAATCTGCGCACCGCGCGCCATCAGCGGCTGGCCGGCCTCGGTCCCGAGGGCCAGCGCCGCATCGCCGCCGCACGCGTCGCCGTGATCGGCGCAGGAGGCTTGGGCTCCCCTGTCGTGCTGGCCCTGGCCGCGGCCGGAGTCGGCGAGCTCGTCGTGTTCGACGACGACGACGTCGACCTGTCGAATCTGCAGCGCCAGGTGATGCACCGCCGGCAGGACGTGGGGGCCCCGAAGGTCGACAGCGCCGTACGCGTGGCATCCGAGCTCTCCGAGACGCGCGTGCACCCCGAGCGCACCCGCCTCACCCCCGCGAACGCGGCCGGCCTGCTCGCCGACGTCGACCTGGTGCTCGACGGCACCGACGCGTTCGACAGCCGCGAGGTCGTCGCCGCCGCGTGCGAACGGCTCGGCCTGCCCCTCGTCTGGGGCACTGTGCAGGAGTTCGCCGGTCAGGTCACGGTCTTCTGGTCGCGTCCGCCGGCGGGCCTCGCCCCGGTGCGGCTGCACGACTTGTACCCGTCCGGCAGCGAGGCGCCGGCGTGCTCCGCGGTCGGAGTGTTCGGCCCGCTGTGCCTGCAGGTGGGTGCCCTCATGGCGGGTGAGGCGCTCAAGCTCGTCACCGGCATCGGGCAGCCCCTGCTCGGTCGCGTGGCCCTGCTGGACGCCCTGGCCGGCACGCAGCGCGAGGTGCCGTTGCGCACGTCGCGGGCGACGGATGCCGTGCCCGCGCACGTCGCGATCGCCGAGGTCGACGAGCCCGGGGACGCGGTCGTGATCGACGTGCGCGAAGCGGACGAGCTCGCCCGCGGTGCGCTGCCCGGGATCGTGCACATGCCGCTGAAGACCGCGGTCGCCGAGGCCGACGCCCTGGCCGACGAGTTCGAGGGGCGCCCGATCGTGGTGGTGTGCCAGGTCGGCGCGCGGGCTCGGGTCGCTGCGGCGGCGCTGCGGGACGCCGGCGCCGACGTCGCGGTGCTGCGCGGCGGCATGGACGGATGGACGCGGCGCCACGCCGCCACCGAGCAGGAGCGGGAGCGGGAGCACGTGCGGGAGCACGAGCACGAGCACGAGCACGAGCGGGAGCAGAGCGCATGATCACGGTCGAAGAGCACCTCGCGCGGATCCTCGAGGCGGTGCGGCCGGTCGAGTCCGTCACGATGCCGGCGGCGGCGGCGCTCGGTCGCGTGCTGCGCGAGCCCGTGCTCTCGGCCGTCGACCTGCCGCTGTTCGACAACTCGGCAATGGACGGCTTCGCCGTGCTGTTCGCCGACGTCGCGGCGGCAAGCTCCGACGCGCCCGCGGTGCTGCAGGTAGTGGCCGACCTGCCGGCGGGCACGGCGGACGACCCGGCGCTGAAGCCTGGCCAGGCGGCGCGGATCATGACCGGCGCTCCGGTGCCGACCGACGCCGACACGATCGTGCCGTTCGAAGACACCACAGGGGGCCTGGCCGACTCGCTGGATCGCGTCCAGGTCATCGCAGCCCCCCGCGCGCGCGGCGCGCACATCCGGCCACGGGCCGAGGAGCACCGGGCCGGCGACGTGATCCTGAGCGCCGGCGAGCTGCTGGGCGCCCGGCAGCTGGCCGCGGCTGCCGCGGCCGGCGTCGCCGAGGTCACGGTGTCGCGGCTGCCGCGCGTCGCGGTGATCTCGACCGGCGACGAGCTGGCACAGCCGGGCGTGCCGCTGCGCCGGGGGCAGATCCCCGAGTCCAACAGCACGCTGCTGGACGGGCTGTGTCGCGAGAACGGCGCCGAAGTGGTGCTGCGCGAGCAGGTCGACGACGACGGCGACGGGCTGCGCCGGGCGCTGGAGGATGCCGCGGCCCGGGGCGCGGACGTCGTGATCACATCCGGCGGGGTCAGTGCGGGGGCATACGAGGTGGTGCGCAACGTCGCTCCGATGGCGTTCGAGCAGGTGGCGATGCAGCCCGGCAAGCCGCAGGGCTTCGGCGACGGCACGCCGCTGATGTTCGGGCTGCCCGGAAACCCCGTCAGCGTCGCGGTGTCGTTCGAGGTGTTCGTGCGGCCGGCGCTGATGGCGCTGCAGGGCGCCGCCGGTCACGACCGGCTCGTGCTGCCGATGCGGGTGACCGAGGCATGGCGCACCCCGGCGGGGCGCCGGCAGTACCGCCCCGTGGTCGTCGACCGCGACGGCGTGCGACCGGCCTCGTCGGGCGGCTCGCACCTGGCCGCCAGCCTCGGGCGCGCGCAGGCCTATGCCATCGTCCCGACCGACGTCGACAGCGTCTCGGTCGGCGACGTCGTGGATGTCATGCTGGTGCCATGAGCTTCACACACCTGGATGCCGCGGGCCACGCGCGCATGGTCGACGTCACCGAGAAGCAGCCGACCGTGCGCTCCGCCACCGCCCGCGGATTCGTGCGCTGCGCGCCCGAAGTGGTCGCCGCCCTCCGGGACGGCACCGTACCCAAGGGCGATGTGCTGGCGGTGGCCCGCGTCGCGGGGATCGCCGGCGCCAAGCGCACCGCCGAGCTGCTGCCGCTCGCGCACGTGATCGGCGTGCACGGCGCAGGCGTCGACCTGCAGATCGTCGACGGCGGCGTCGAGATCGAGGCGACCGTGCGCACCGCCGACCGCACCGGGGTCGAGATGGAGGCGCTCACCGCCGTCTCGGTCGCAGCCCTCGCGGTCGTCGACATGGTCAAGGGCATGGACAAGGGCACCTCGTTCACCGACGTGCGCCTCGTCGCCAAGACCGGCGGCAAGTCCGGCGCCTGGCGGCGCCCGGGCGAGTCCGGTCCGCGATGACCGCCGCTGCCGCGCCGGGCCGGTTCGGCGCGATCCTGCTGGCCGGCGGCCGCGCCTCGCGCATGGGCGGCATCGACAAGCCGGGTCTGCGCGTCGACGGCGTGAGCCTGCGCAACCGCGCGATCGGCGCGGTGCGCAGCATCGGCGCCGACCCGATCACGGTCGTCGGCCCTGCGCCCGATCCCTCCCCCGACCAGCCCGGCACCGCCGTGCGCTGGATCCGCGAGGACCCGCCCTTCACGGGACCCGCCGCCGCGATCGTGGCGGCGCTCGCCCAGCCTGCGCCCGCCGACGACGCGCAGTGGACGTTCGTGCTCGCATGCGACCTCCCCCGGGTCGACGCCGCCGTACGGCAGCTCGTGGACGACATCGTGCTCCTGCCCTCCGACACCGATGGTGCGTGCCTGGCCGACGCGTCCAGCCGCCCGCAGTGGCTCACCGGGGCGTACCGCACGCACGCGCTGCGGCGGGCCGCGGCATCCCTCGCCGACGCCGGCCGCGACGCCTCGATGCGCGCGCTGCTGGCCGACCTCGCGATCGCCGCGCTCCCGGACCGTGCGGGCGGAGCCGATGACATCGACACGTGGGAGGATTACGAGAGGTTCACGAAGGAGGCCCCATGAGCGAGCACCTGCCCCCCGAAGCCCTGGATCACTGGGCGGACGCCCTGCGCGAGCGTTTCGCGCTGGCGCAGGAGGACGTGCCGATCGGGCTGATCCTCGACCTCGCGAAGGATGTCGCGAACGGCGTGGCCCGTCCCGCGGCTCCGTTCAGCGCGTTCGTGGCGGGACTCGTCGCAGGCCGGGCGGGCGGCTCGCCCGAGCGGGTGCAGGAGGCGGTCGCGGCGGTGTCCGAGCTCGCCTCGACGTGGGACGTGCACGCCGGAGAGACGTCGTGACCCTCGTCCGCTTCTTCGCCGCGGCCGAAGAGGCCGTGGGCGCCGCCGAGCTGCGACTGGCCGCTCCCGACCTGTCGGCGCTGAGGGCCGCGCTGAACGCGGATCATCCAGCGCTGGCGGCGATCCTGCCCCGCTGCTCGGTGCTCGTGGACGGCGCGCGGACCGACGACGACGAGCCGCTGGCCGACGACGCCGTCGTCGACGTGCTGCCCCCGTTCGCGGGCGGCTGAGCCGGCGTCAGCCGCCGAGGCCCTTCCAGGCCGTCGTGCCGTCGGACTCGACCTGCCGCTTCCAGACCGGCAGGCTGTGCTTGATCGCCTCGATCAGAGTGCGGCTCACGTCGTACGCCACGCCGCGATGGGCGGCGGCCACCGCCACCACGACGGCAGCGTCGCCCACGGCGAGCCGGCCGACCCGATGGCTGACAGCGACGACGGCCTCGGTCTCGCCGATCGCCTCGGCCGCCAGGGCCGCGAGCGTCTTCTCGGCATCGGGGTGGGCGCTGTACTCGAGCGCGACCACAGGGGTCGCGGCATCCGGATCGTGATCCCGCACCCGCCCCACGAACGTGATCTCGGCGCCCATGCGCGGGTCGTCGACGGCGGCGGTATGAGCGGCCTCGTCGAGGGGCTCGGCGCTGATGCGCGCCCACTGCAGGGTCATCGGTGGTCGTCCCCGCGCAGCTGCCCGAGCAGGTGCGGCGCGACCGACAGCACGACGGGCATGCCCGACTCGACGGCGGCCGGGCTGCCGGGCAGGTTCACGATCAGCGCGGCCTCGGCGACGCCCGACACCCCGCGCGAGAGCATGCCCGCGGGCCGCTCGGCCGTCGCCCGTCGTCGCAGCTCTTCGGCGATGCCGGGGATCGTGCGGGTGAGCACCCGCCGGGTGCCCTCAGGGGTCTCGTCGCGGGGGCCGACGCCGGTGCCGCCGGTGGTCACGATCACGCGGATGCCGTCGGTCAGCGCCGCGCGCAGCGTGTGCTCGACGATGTCGGCGCCGTCGGGGATCACGACCGGGTCGTCGCACGCGAAGCCGGCCTCGCGGAGGGCGGCCACTGCCAGAGGCCCGCTGACGTCCTCACTCTCGCCCCGTGAGGAGCGGTCCGACACCGTGATCACAGCCGCGGAATACTGCATGCCTCCAGCCTAGGCGAGGGTGCCGCCCATCTCCTCCACTTCGACGTCCGACTCGTGCGCCGCATCGGCGATGTACTCCTGAACCTTCTCGTCGGGCAGCGTGGACCGGATCGCGAGGAAGTAGATCACCGCCGTGACCACCAGGTTGACCAGGAACACCCAGAAGAACGCGGCCTGGTCGAACGCCTGGCCGAACACGCCTGAGCTGAACACGAAGCTCGTCAGCCCGTACAGCACGAACCACGGCAGGATCCACACCGCTCCGGTCTTGAAGAACAGCGGCGGCTGGGCGCCCTTGTGCCCGAAGATCTGGAACAGCACGAGCACGACGTAGCCGATCAGGATCGTGACCAGCAGCTTCCAGTTCGTATCCCATCCGGCCCAGAACATGATCATGTTCGCGCTGTAGAACGCGAGGAACGGGATGATGTCACCGCCGGGCAGCCGGAACGGGCGGTGCATGTCGGGGAACTTGCGCCGCATGACCGCCAGCACGAGCGGGCCCGATCCGAACGACATCACGGTGGCGCTCGTGATGAAGCCGACCAGGGACTGCCAGCTGGGGAACGGCAGCAGCAGCACGACCCCGACGCAGAACGTCACGATCAGGCTCCAGTGCGGTACCCCGTGGCGGTTGTTGGAGGCCAGCCAGCGCGGCGCGTTCTGGTTGCGGCCCATGGCGTACGAGACCCGGGACGCGATCGCCGTGTAGATCAGGCCGGTGTCGGCGGGCGAGATGACCGCGTCGAAGTAGAGGATGTACGCGAGCCAGGCCAGCCCCGCGAGGGACGCCAGAGCGGCCAACGGTCCGAAGTCGTTCTGGAACGTCAGCCCGGCCCAGCCGCCGGACTTGTGCAGCACCGCGGCCGGCACGGCCAGGGTGAACGCGATCTGCAGCAGCGCGTACAGGATCGCGCAGATCACGACCGAGCCGATCAGCGCCAGCGGGATGTTGCGCTTCGGGTTCGTCGTCTCGCCGGCCAGCTCGATGCCCTGGCGGAAGCCGAGGTACGAGAACGTGATGCCGGCGGTGGCGATGCACACGAACACCGCGGCGAAGCCGTTCGGCGCGAACCCGTACGAACCGAAGTTCGCGGGCGTGCCCATCTGGGTCGTGCCCAGCGCCGTGATCAGGAACACGGCGATCACAAGGACGATGACGCCGAGCTTCCACCACACCAGCACGTTGTTGATCTGCGCGAACAGCCGCACGCCGTAGTAGTTCAGCACGACGAACAGGGCCAGCAGCGCGATCGCGACCACCATGCCCAGCGGAGTCAGCACCTGCGCAGTGGCCCCGGCATCCGTCTGCTGCACCGTGAACGGCGCGAACTTCGTCGCGTACGTCAGGGCGCCGGTGACCTCGATGGCCGGCACGGCGGCCGACGCGATCCAGGTGATGAAGCCCAGCGAGTAGCTGCCGAACGAGCCCCACACCAGGTGCGGGTAGCGCACGACACCGCCCGAGATCGGGAACATCGGTCCGAGCTCGGCGTAGCACAGGCCGATCAGGATGATCATGACCCCGGCGATCAGCCAGGAGAAGATCGCGGCGGGGCCGGCGATGGCCGACGCGTGGAACGCACCGAACAGCCACCCGGACCCGATGATCGATCCGACCGCGGTGAACAGCAGACCGACGGGTCCGATGTGCCTCTTGAGCTTGTGCTGCGTGTGCTCCGCAGGGAGCCGTTCCTGCTTGGTCGACATGCGTATCCTCCTCGTCGCAGAGCTCGTGGAGGACGTCACCACTCTGTTATGAACGTCGCGCGGACCCAAGATCGCACGCTACGCCGACAGGGCCGACGCGGTTCACTCTCTTACGAAATGCATAAGCTGTCGCTTGCCGGTGCCGAAGATTCCGCGGATCACCCCGGTCGGGATCGTCTGCGTCGTGCGCGAGGTGAGGGTCTGCTCCAGCGGGGACTTCTGCGGCCGACGGGCCGTGCCACGATCTGCTCCCCGGCCCGACCCCGCCGCCGGCATGCGCCACAATGGCGGCATGCCCCGCATCCGGCGCGCCCTGCGCCGCACGCTCGCCCCGCTCACGCAGACGGCACTGTTCCGCCGCTTCGGCCGCCGTATCATGCCGGTCCTCGAGGCCGGGTTCCGCATCGTCAGCGGAGGAAGGATGCCGATCAGCGGCATCCTCGTTCCCTCTCTCACGCTGCGCACGATCGGCGCGAAGAGCGGGCAGCCGCGCGAGGTGCAGCTCATGTACACGCCAGACGGCGCCGGCAGCGCGATCGTGGCGGGAACGAACTTCGCCGGTTCCCGGCATCCCGCCTGGACTGCCAACCTGCTCGCGCACCCCGACGCTGAGATCGCCGTGCGCGGTCGCCGGCTCGCGGTGCGCGCCGAGCCGATCGGCGACGACAGCCGCGACGCGGCGTGGGCGCGCATCGAGGCGCAGTGGCCGAACTACCGCTCCTATGAGCGGACGTCAGGCCGCACCGTCCGCCTGTTCCGCCTCGTCCCGGTGCGCGAGCTCACCCCTTCGTAGCGCCGGCCAGCAGCCCGCGGACGAAGAAGCGCTGCAGCGCGAAGAACACGATCAGCGGCACGATGATCGAGATGAACGTGCCCGCCGATTGCAGGTACCAGCGGTCGCCCCACGTGCCCGACAGCGAGTTCAGCGTCTGCGTCAGCGGCAGCGACGAGCTCGGCGCGAAGATCGTCGCCACCAGCAGGTCGTTCCACACCCACAGGAACTGGAAGATCGCGAACGAGGCGATCGCCGGCATCGCCAGCGGCACGATCATCCGGAAGAAGATCTGCCCGTGTCCGGCGCCGTCCACGCGCGCGGCCTCGATGAGCTCGCCCGGGATCTCGGCGATGAAGTTGTGCAGCAGGAAGATCGCCAGCGGCATCGCGAAGATCGCGTGCGCGATCCACACCGTCGCGAAGCTGTGGTCGACGTCGCGCAGCGTGAATCCGGGGAAGATCCCGACACCGGCGATCGTCAGGCCCCGCGAGAACAGGCTCAGCAGCGGCACGAGCGCCATCTGTATCGGCACGATCTGCAACGCGAAGACGAAGACGAACAGGATGCCGCGGCCCTTGAACGGGATCCATGCGAACGCGTACGCGGCAAGGGCGGCGATCGAGATCGGGATGAGGGTGGCCGGGATCGCGATCGCCAGCGAGTTCATGAACGACTCGCCGAGGGTCAGCGCCGTGCCGCCCGCCGTGAGCGCGTCGAAGTAGTTCTGCAGCGTGAAGCCGGGATTGACGAAGAACGTCCACCACCCCGACGTGTTGGAGTCGGCGCCGGGACGGAACGAGGTGACGAACAGACCGAACGTCGGGATCGTCCAGATCACGGCGATGATCGCGGCGGCGAGCGTGGCCCCGCGCGAGGTGAGCCGCTTCTGGGCGTCGCGCGCCAGCTTGCGGTCGTTCTTCGGCAGGCGTGACGCCCGGGTGTCGGCCGACAGGTCGAGCTCTGCGGTGGCCATCAGCGCACCTCCTTCTGCTTGCGCATCTGGCGCACGTTGTAGACGATCAGCGGCAGCACGAACAGGAACAGCACGACCGCGAGTGCCGACGAGTGCCCGTAGCTCTGGAACCGCTGCTGCTGGTTGACCATCTCGAAGCCGAGCACCGAGCTGTTCGACCGGCCGCCGGTCATCACCGCCACGATGTCGTACACCTTCAGGGCCGCGATCGTGATGGTCGTGAGCACAACGATCAGCGATGTGCGGATGCCCGGGATCGTGACGTTGAAGAACCGCTGCCGCGCGTTCGCCCCGTCCAGCTGCGCCGCCTCGTGCTGCTCGGTGGGCACGGCCTTGATCGAGGCCGACAGGATCACCATCGCGAAGCCCGTCTGGCTCCAGATGAACACCGCCAGCAGACAGAACGTGTTCACGAGCGGCTGCGCGTCGAGCCACCCCACGGGTTGACCGCCGAACCACGTGATGATCGCGTTGAGCAGTCCGACCTGCTGGCCCTGCCGGTAGTCGTAGACGAACTTCCAGATGATGCCCGCGCCGACGAACGAGATCGCGACCGGCATGAAGACGAACAGCTTCAGCGTCTTCTCGCCGCGCGCCCGGTCGACGAACGCCGCGTACACCAGGCCGATGCCCGTCGCGATGATCGGAGCGAACAGCGCCCACAGGACGGTGTTGATCACCGACCAGAAGCCGTACGCGTTCGTGAACGTCCAGACGTAGTTGTCGAACCAGACGAACTCGGTGCCCGTCTTGTCGAAGAAGGACTGCACGACCGTCGCGATAGCGGGGTACACGAGCCCGGTCAGCAGCAGGAGCGCCGCGGGCGCCATGAAGATGATCAGCTGGAACACGTAGCCCGCGCCCTCGCGCGCCCGGTAGTCGGCGAAGAACAGGATGCCGCCGGCCAGCAGCGCGATCGCGACGACGTAGACGACCGCGTTCTGATAGGGACGCAGCACCATGAGCGCGATCACGGGGATCACGAAGCACGCGGCCACGCGCATCCAGAAGTAGCCCATGCCGGGTCGCGGGGCGTACTCGATGAGCAGGAGGATGACCCCCACGAGCGCCGCGAACAGCACCACCACGATCGGGATCTGGACGAGCGGTGCGAGCCCGCCGATCCAGATGAAGAAGCTGTTCAGCGAGAAGCCGAGCGTCGTCGGCAGCGCGTCTTCGGCGGGCTGCCGCGACAGCATGAACAGGAACAGCGCGACGATCAGCACCGCCGCGATGAGGATGAGGATGCCGGTGGTCCGGCGCGTGAGCGGGGCCGGTCCCCTGGCCGTCGACGCGGGTGCAGTCGCCATTTCTCCGCCTTTCCGGGGCACGTCTTCGTGCCCGCACCGTGGCGACGACCGCAGCCGGGCGAGCCCGCGAGGACTCGCCCGGCCGGGCCGTCAGCGGGTCAGTTCTCGTAACCTGCCTGGATGGCCTTGAGCACCTGGTCGGTGGGCATGCCGTCGATCCAGCTGACCATGCCCTTCCAGAACGAGCCGGAGCCGACGGTGGCCGGCATCAGGTCGGACGCGTCGAAGCGCATGACCGTGTTCGGGTCCTGCATGATCTTCATCGCGTCGGTGAGGAACTGGCTCGAGGCCAGCGACGCGTCGGCGCCCTTGTTGGCCGAGATCACGCCGCCGAGCTTCACGCGCGCGTTGGCGAACTCGGGCGTGGTCATGAACTCCTGGACCTTCTTGACGGCCGCCGAGTCCGAGAAGGCCGCGACGAACTCGCCGCCGCCCTCGACCGCGTTCGAACCCTCCTGCAGGCCGGGCAGCACGAAGGCGTACACGTCGCCGTCGGGCGCGACCTCGGGCGTCTTGCCGTCCTTGGTCTTCACGTCGAGGAAGTTCGACGACAGGAACGAGGCCTGGTGGGTCAGGGCGCACGATCCGTCGGCCACCTTGGCGGCGACGTCGGCGAAGGCCGTCGAGTTGATCGTCTTGACGTCGCCGAAGCCCGCGTTGACGTTTTTCGGGTCGAGCAGGATCGAGCCGACGGCGTCGAAGGCCTGCTTGATCTGCGGGTCGGTGAACTTCACCTTGCCGTCGACCCACTGGTCGTAGACGTCGGGGCCGGACTGGCGCAGCACGAGGTCTTCGATCCAGTCGGTGCCCGGCCAGCCCGATGCGTCGCCCGAGGCGAACCCGGCGCACCAGGGCGAAGTGCCGGTCTTGGACTCGATCGTCTTGGTCAGCGTCAGCACGTCGTCCCAGGTCTTCGGGACCTCCACGCCCCAGTCCTTGAACTGCGCCGGCGAATACCAGACGTAGCCCTTGACGTTCGCGAGCATCGGCGCGGCATAGAAGGTGCCGTCGACGGTGCCGTACTTCTTCCAGTCCGCCGACCAGTACTTGTCGACGTTCGCGCTGACGGCGTCGTCGGCCTTCTTGACTTCGCCGGTGCCGATCAGGGACTTCAGCAGACCGGGCTGGGGGACGATCGCGATGTCGGGGGCGGAGCCGCCGCTGACCTTCGTGACGATGTTGCCCTCGAAGCTCTTGTCGCCGGTGTACTCGACCTTGATGCCGGTGTCTTTCGTGAACTGGTCGAACGACTTGTTCAGCAGGTCGGCCTCCGACCCGGTGATACCGCCCGAGATGTGGACGGTCTTCCCCTTGACGTCATCGCCGCCGCCGCTCGAACCGCCTTCCGCACAGCCGGTCAGCACGATACCTGCCGCACCGATGATGGCCAGCGGGGCCAGCACGGAGCGTTTCATGGACATGCCCATTCGGTCCTCCTCGTCAGGAACGGGTCCGCGCTCGGCCACGAGCCGAGGGCCAGCGCTTCCTTGCCAACGTACTGACGGCTCCTAGGCTTTTCAACCGCGCCTGATAACGGCTTCATAACTCATGGGAGCGCTCCCACGCCGCTTGGAGACTGCTCCCACACAGTGCCGCGGCCTCCCGTTCCCGGCGTTTCCGAGCCCGATCTCAGGGGGTCAGCTGCGGGACCGTCCAGGGACGCACGACGAGCCACAGCGACAGCACGCCCACCGCCGCGCAGCCGATCATCACGATCGCCATCGTCGAGGGCGTGATGCCCGCCTCGGTGGCGATGACGCCCACGAGCGGCGAGATCAGTCCCGCCACGGCGTTGTTCGAGAAGCCGATGAGCGAGGCCGCGGTGCCGGCCGCCCGGCCGTGCCGGTCGAGCGAGAGCACCTGCACGCACGGGAAGG
Organism: Microbacterium sp. W1-4-2; assembly: GCF_058349885.2. Classification (NCBI taxonomy): domain Bacteria; kingdom Bacillati; phylum Actinomycetota; class Actinomycetes; order Micrococcales; family Microbacteriaceae; genus Microbacterium; species Microbacterium sp. W1-4-2. The sequence continues at coordinate 251,197 of NZ_JBYRJC020000003.1, forward strand.
TGAATCCGCACGCCGACATGAACACGAACAGCGGCACGACCGTGCCCCACAGTCCCAGGCCGAGCTGGTCGCACACGACGATCGCGGTGGCGGCCACCACGAGCACGCCGGTCGAGAACGCCAGCACCCACTGCGGCCCGAAGCGCGCCGCGAGCCGCGCGGCGATCTGGTTGCCGATGACCAGGCCGATCGAATTCGCCGCGAACAGCATCCCGTACTGCTGCGCCGTGAACCCGTACGACTCCTGGAACAGGAACGACGAACTGGACAGGTACGAGAACAGCCCGCTGAATGTCATGGCGCCGATGATCAGCACGCCGATGAAGATGCGGTCTCGCAGCACCGCCCCGTAGCGCTGCCACACGGTGGTGGCGTCGCGGCTCGCGCGACGGGCGGCCGGCAGCGTCTCGGGCAGGATGAAGATCGCGCACCCGAGCATGACCACGCCGTAGCAGGCCAGCACGACGAAGATGCCGCGCCAGTCCATGACCGCCAGCAGCGCCGAGCCCACGAGCGGCGCGATCACGGGGGCCGCGCCCGTGACCAGGGCCAGCCGGCTGAGCATGACGACCAGGCGGCGCCCGCCGAACAGGTCGCGCACGATCGCCATCGCCACGACGCCCCCGGCCGCGGCTCCGATGCCCATCAGCACGCGTGCGGCACCCAGCAGCAGCAGACTGGGGGCGAGTGCGGCCAGCGCACTGGCCGCCACGTGCACCGCGGTGACGATGAGAAGGGGGATGCGGCGGCCGACCTTGTCGCTGAGCGGGCCGACGATCAGCTGTCCGATGCCGAAGCCGATCATCGTGCCGGTCAGGGTGAGCTGCACGGCTGCGGCGGTGGTCTGGAACTCGTGCTCGAGCACCGGGAACGCCGGCAGGTAGAGGTCGACGGTGAACGGGCCGAGAGCGGTGAGGGCGCCGAGCAGCACGATGTAGAGCACTCGCCGGGCGGTCGAGATCGCGTCGCCCGGGTGCAGCATGATGGGCGCCGTCGCCGGATCGGGTCCGAGCGTGCGGATCGCGCCGGTCGCCGAGGGGATGCGGATCGAACCGGTGGCGGTGCGGATCGATCCGGTGGGCGTGCGGGTCTCGCCCGGGAGCAGGTCGCGGTCGGGATCGGTCAGCGGGGTGTCAGGCGTCACGTGGGGTCCGGTCGGGGAAGCGGGGGAGGCGGGGAGCGCCGGAATCGAATCGATTCGGGCGACGGTCAATGATATCGGTTCCGCCGCGCGATCCGAGCGAAGCCGCCGCGCGCCGCGGCTGCGGATCACACATGCACGAAGGCCCCGGGCACAATGCCCGGGGCCTTCGTGGAATGAAGCGAGATTACTTCAGGGTGACCGTCGCGCCGGCCTCTTCGAGAGCGGCCTTCGCCTTGTCGGCGGTCTCCTTGTTGGCGCCCTCGAGGACAGCCTTCGGAGCACCGTCGACGACGGCCTTCGCGTCGCCGAGGCCGAGCGAGGTGAGCTCGCGGACGACCTTGATGACCTGGATCTTCTTGTCGCCGACCGACTCGAGGATGACGTCGAACGAGTCCTTCTCCTCGACCTCTTCGGCGGGGGCGCCACCGGCGGGGGCGCCGGCAGCGGCGACCGCGACGGGAGCGGCGGCGGTGACGTCGAAGGTCTCCTCGAACGCCTTGACGAACTCGCTGAGCTCGATGAGCGTGAGCTCCTTGAAGGCGTCGAGCAGCTCGTCAGTGCTGAGCTTTGCCATGATGATTCTCCTTGATTGGGGTTTTGCTACGCCGAGGCCCGGTGTCAGGCCGCGGACTCCTGCTTCTCGCGCAGCGCGTCGACCGTGCGAACGGCCTTCGACGGAAGCGCCTGGAAGACGAACGCCGCCTTGGTCATCGTCGCCTTCATCGCACCGGCGAGCTTCGCCAGCAGGACTTCACGGCTCTCGAGATCGGCGAGCTTGGTGACCTCTTCAGGGCTCAGGGGGGCACCGTCGAAGTAGCCGCCCTTGATGACCAGAAGAGGGTGCGCCTTGGCGAAGGCGCGCAGACCCTTGGCGACGGCGACCGGGTCGCCGTGCACGAACGCGATGGCCGACGGACCCTTCAGGTCGTCGTCCAGCGTCGAGATCCCCGCCTTGTTGGCGGCGATCTTGGTCAGCGTGTTCTTCACCACGGCGTATTCCGCATCCTGACGAATGCTGTTGCGGAGCTCCTTGAGCTCTGCAACCGTCAGGCCGCGGTACTCAGTGAGCAGAACGGCAGTCGAGTCCTCGAAGTTCTTCGTGAGCTCGGCGACCGCCTGGTCCTTCTGCGCCATGGCCACTCCTTGTCTATGCTCCACGCTCCGCGGTGGCGGAGCGCCGACCGCAGACCCCGGCGCCTGACAAACAAAAACGCTCCGGCGCAAGCGCACGGAGCGAGAGAATCGTTCGGTGTCACCTGCGCGGGCCCCTGCTCAGCAGTGCTTCGATCGTCTTGCTCGCGCACGACGATGACCGGCGGTCTTCGGTTGGTCCCCAGCTTACGTGATGTCGGCGTCTCCACCCAAATCGCGGGGTCCGCGGCATGCCGTCTCCTCCCCAGCCGAGGAGCGCAGGCGGCCGTCCCCGATTCTGCTCCCGGGTCTGCCTCGAACGGGTCGCAGGGTCGGACCCGGCTCGTACGGTCGCCGCATGCTGCATCGCATCGAACCCGCTCGGCGGCGGACGGACGTCGCCTATCTCGTCCCCTGGCTCGTCGACCGCCAGGCCCTCCCCTGGTGCACGCTGCGCAACGTCGGCGCAGAGCGACTGACCGACATCTCCACCCAGTTCTTCGGAGAAGGGTGGGCGGAACCGGCGGTCCCACGCGCGAGTCTCGTCCCGGGTGGTGAGCTGCGGTTCGTGTTCTTCGGCGAGCGCGCCCTGGAGTCCGGGATGGTCACCGTGCATTGGCGGCGACCGGACGGCCGCGAATACGCCTGGACGTTCGTGTGCTGATCAGGCGATGCGGTCGCGAGGCCGCCAGAACCACTCCTCCACCTCGCTCAGCTTGTGCGGACGATCCGATCCGGTCAACGCGTACGGGTCGATCCCGTCGAACAACTCCGCGAGGTCGATCTCGAGCACGCCCGCAATCTTCAGCAGCGTGACCAGTCGCGGATTCGAGCCCGACTCGATCTTGCGGATGTTGGAGACGTCGAGGCTCGCAACCGCAGCAAGCCCGGAGACGGTGAGCTTGCGCGTCATCCGATACGAAGCGAGCCGGCGGCCCAGCTCTTCGCGAGGGTCGATCGTCGATTGGGGCACCACCCCTGTGTACCGATCCGCACGATCGAAGCCCTAGCCTTGCAGGCTCGCGGTTTCATCCACGCGGTTATATCCTCCGAACATGTCCCTCTGCGCGAGCCTGCCCTTCGTCCTGCCCTCGTACAGTCGGACCGGCCGGACGGCCGCGCGGTGAGCAGCCTCGGCACCTTCGTCTGGGGCATCGCCGACCAGCTGCGCGGCGTCTACAAGCCGCATCAGTACGGTGACGTCATCCTGCCGATGACGATTCTTCGGCGGCTCGACTGCGTGCTCGGCGGGCATCGCGACGAAATCGCCGCCGTCATCGAGTCGACACCGCAGGAAGAGCTGCGCGACGCGCTCATCCGCAAGAAGACCGGGTTGTCGTTCTACAACGCGAGCCCGTGGAGCTTCGCCCGTCTGATCGGCGACCCCGAGGGTCTCGAGGCCAACCTGATCGACTTCCTCGCCGGGTTCTCGAAGAACATCGACGTGTTCGAGCGGTTCAGGTTCGAGAACGAGATCCACCAGCTCGCCGAGAAGAACCGGCTGCTGATCGTGGTGCAGACCTTCGCCGACGTCGACCTGCACCCCGACCGCGTGAGCAATGCCGAGATGGGCGATCTGTTCGAGGAGCTCATCAGAAAGTTCGCCGAGGCATCCAACGAGACCGCCGGTGAGCACTTCACGCCCCGCGACGCCATCCGCCTGATGGTGGACCTGCTGTTCGCCGAGGACACCGCGGCGCTCACCGAGCCCGGCATCGTGCGAACCGTCTATGACCCGACAGCCGGGACCGGTGGCATGCTGTCGGTCGCCGAAGAGCGCATGCACGATCTCAATCCCGATGCGCGGTTGCGGCTGTACGGGCAGGAGATCAACGACCAGTCGTACGCGATCTGCAAGTCGGACATGATCGTGAAGGGGCAGGATGCCTCGAACATCCGCCTCGGCGACACCCTGGCCGATGACCTCTTCGCAGGGCAGACCTTCGACTACTGCCTGTCGAATCCCCCTTACGGCGTGGATTGGAAGGCGTCGCAGGCGGCGATCAAACAGCACGTGCAGGATGCCGGTGACCGCAGCCGCTTCCCAGGCGGACTGCCGCCGATCAGTGACGGGCAGATGCTGTTCCTGCAGCACCTGGCCACGAAGATGCGGCCCGTGCACGAGGGCGGAGGTCGCGCCGGCATCGTGCTGAACGGCTCGCCGCTGTTCACCGGAGGTGCGGGTTCGGGCCCGAGCGAGATCCGCCGGTGGCTGCTCGAGCACGACCTCGTGGATGCGATCGTCGCACTGCCCACGAACATGTTCTACAACACGGGGATCGCAACCTACATCTGGATCCTCGACAACACCAAGCACGCCGACCGGATCGGCACTGTGCAACTGATCGACGGCGCCGGCTTCTATTCGAAGATGCGCAAGAACCTCGGGCAGAAGAGCCGCGAGGTGTCTTCGGAGGATCGCGAAGCGATTCTCGATCTGTACGACGCGCACGCCGAGAGCGAGCACTCCAAGATCTTCGCGACCGACGCGTTCGGATACTGGACGATCACGGTCGAGCGCCCGCTCCGCGACGAGTCGGGTGACGTGGTGCGTGATCGCAAAGGCGCGCCGAAGCCCGACTCGAAGCTGCGCGACACCGAGAACGTGCCCTTCACGTACGACGGCAACGCGCACGGACAAGACGCGCGGGATGCCGTCATCCGGGCGTATTTCGACGCCGAGGTCGCGCCGCACGTGCCGGATGCCTGGGTGGACGTCGCGAAGACCAAGGTCGGCTACGAGATCCCGTTCACCCGGCACTTCTACGTGTACAAGCCGCCGCGCCCTCTCGAAGAGATCGACCGGGACTTGAATGTGCTGGTCGGCGAGATCATGGAGCTGCTGAGGGAGGTTGAGCGTTGAAGACCGCGCGGTCGCGCCTCAAGGCTCCGTGGCTCGGGCTGGTTCCCGATACGTGGGACACCGTACCGCTTCGACGGGTAGCCACATTCAGGAACGGCGCCGACTACAAAGCTGTAGAGGTCGAATCTGGCGGTTATCCCGTATATGGATCGGGCGGTGAATTCCGCCGCTCGTCCAAATACCTCTATGACGGGGAGAGCGTGCTGTTCGGTCGCAAGGGCACGGTCGATCGACCGCTTCTTGTCAGTGGGAGGTTCTGGACCGTAGACACAATGTTCTACACCGAACTCTCACCCAGCATTGATCCACGTTTCCTTCACTACTACGCCACGACGATGCCGTTCGAGTACTACCGGACCAACACCGCCGTGCCAAGTATGACTCAAGACGATCTGGCCGGGCACGTGGTGCCTCTCCCCCCGCTCGACCAACAACGCGCGATCGCCGACTACCTCGACCGCGAGACCACCTGGATCGACACGCTCATCGCGAAGCAGGAGCAGCTCATCGCCACCCTACGCGAGCGTCAGGCTACTGCAATCGATGAGGCAGTGGCCACGGCCGGCGGACCCCGCCTCATGCTGAAGCGGGCACTCGCACGCGCAATCTCAGACGGTCCCCACGAGACGCCAGAATTTCTCGAATCGGGTGTGCCATTTCTGTCCGTCGACGGGATTCAGCAGGGAGCCCTGATGTTCGACCGCTGCCGGTATATCTCCCACGCGGACCATGCTCGCTACTCGGCGAAGATCAAACCACAGTACGGTGACGTCCTGATGGGAAAGGCTGCGTCGACGGGAAAAGTCGCGTACGTAGAGACTCAGCGAGAGTTCAATGTCTGGTCTCCTCTTGCCGTCATTCGCCCCGACGCCCGGGTGGCTCTTGGTGAGTGGATTGCGTGGGTCCTCAAGACTTCCCAGTTGCAAGCCTCCATCGACGTCGCGTGCACAAACAACACGCAAAAGAACATCTCGATGGATGATATTGGTCGGCTGGAGATTCCGCTCCCAAGTCTCGATGCACAGGAGCTGGCGGTCACACGAATCGCGCAACTCCATGACAAACAAGCACATCTCATCGCGAAAGCCGAGCAGTTCATCGCGCTTGCGCGTGAGCGGCGGGCGGCGCTGATCACGGCGGCGGTCACGGGGCAGATCGACATCGGTGTCAACGCCTGACGGGTTTCGGCTCGCTTCGCTCGCTCAACGACCGGATGAGTCCCGACCCGGCCGTTGAGCGAGGAGCGCAGCGACGAGTCGAAACGCGGCGCCTCCTCCACAGGCTGCGTGCGGCGGGAGTTGTCCACAGATACGACTTTTGATCTGGGATTTGTCGCCGTTCGATGTCGGAGGTCACCGGCACAATGGGAGCATGAACACGGCACCCGACGAACTGCTCGAGACGCTCACCCGTCTCGGCGCAGCGCTGGGTGATTCTGTGCATGACGCGCTCGCCTGCGACACCGTTCGAGGCCTCTCGGATGACGATCTGATCGCGTTGACGGAGGCTGCCGAGATGCTCGGCCGACGAGTCGATGCGCTGCGTGTGGTCGCCGCCGGCGAGGTCGATGATCGTTCACGTGCCACGCTCGGCGAAGAACGTCTGTCGGCACGCAACGGGTGCGCCGACGCGGTCGATCTGCTGTGCAGAGTCACCCGCGTCTCGTCGGCGACGGCTCGGGTCCGCATCCGGCAGGGCCGCGCCGTCGCGACGCGCACGACGTTGACCGGCGAGCCCCTTCCTGCACTGTTCCCCACGATCCGTGGGGCGATGATCGACGGCACGATCGGAGTCGACGGCATCACGGCGATCACCGGGGTGTTGTCCCCGATCGCCGCCCGGTGCGACCCGGTGCAGAGGGCCGCCGCCGAGTACGAACTGACCGCCGCGGCCACCGGGAGCGGCGAGGACGGGGCGCCCCCGTGCACCGCCGACGAAACCCGGCTGCAGGCGAAGGTGTGGGAGCTGGTGCTGGATCCCGACGGGGTGCTGCCCGCCCACGAACGCGCCGCACTGAAACGGGGAATCTGGTTCGGCCCGGAACGCGACGGCATCCGCCCGATCCGCGGCGGGGTCCTCGCCGACCGGTACGAACAGTTCCGGCTGCTCGCCGACGCGATGCTCAACCCCCGTGTCGACGACCTTCCCGACCCTTCCGCCGGCCACAGTCCGACAGACGACGACGCCACCGCCGGCAATGCGGACGGCGTCCCGGTCAACCACACCGAGCGAGACACAGCCGGTCGCGCTCCCGGAGATGCCGCGGTCGCGTCCGGCGTGCGGTTCCGCGAGAACGCCGACGACCCCGACGGTCCCGACGAGCCGGTCGACACGCGCACGCACGCGCAGAAGCTGCATGACGTGTTCGCCACCATCCTCGATGTGGCAGCCCGCTCCGCCGAAACGCCCACCATCGGCGGAGCAGCCCCGGCCGTGATCATCACCATCGACGCCGACGAGCTCGACCGCGAAGCCGGCGTCGGGTTCATCAACGGCACCGACTGCGCCGTTCCCGCGTTCGTCGCCCGGCACGCGGCCTGCAACGCCGGCACCCAGCGCATGGTCGTCGCCGGCGACGGGCGCATCATCGAGCTCGGCTCGCCGAACCGCACCTTCACGGCCCACCAGCGTCGCGCGATCGTCGCCCGCGACGGCGAGTGCGTCATCCCGGGCTGCCACGTCCGCGCGTCATGGTGCGAGATCCACCACGTGATCCCGCATGCCCAAGGCGGACGCACCCACGTCGACAACGGCGTCCCGCTGTGCTGGTGGCACCATCGCACGATCGATGCCAGCGGCTGGGAGATCCGCATGGTGAACGGCCTGCCCGAAGTCCGCGCACCCCGCTCGGTCGACCCGAGCGGGCGATGGAGAGCTGCCGGCGGATCCCTTCACCGTGCACGAAACCTGCTCCGCCGCCGGGTGCGCGGCCGCCCCCGACCGACGGCCACCGGCCCGGCCAGACCCACGTAGCACGTCTTCGCGAGGCGCACGGACGCCGCTCCCCCGCATATCCGACATGATGTCTATAGTCATGCGGTTATAGACGCGCACAGGCCAGGGGCAAGGGGCGGCATGGGGAAAGAGCACGAGAAGGCGTTCGAGGACGAGATCTGCGAGTATCTCCACGCCCACGGCTGGGAGTACGACACCGACAACTCCGGGTACGACAAAGTCCGCGCACTCTATGTGCCCGACGTGCTCGGGTGGCTCGCCGACACCCAGCCCACCGAGCTTGCGAAGATCGTGCGGGCCGAGGCATCCGATATCGAGAAGCACACGGCGCAAGAACAGCTGCTCGACCGCCTCGTGAAGACCCTCGATCTGCCTCTCGAGTCCGGCGGCGGCACGCTCAACGTGCTGCGTCGCGGATTCAAGAAGACTCCGGCGTCGTTCTCGATGTGCGAGTTCAAACCTGCGACGAGCCTCAACACCACTGCACTGAAGCGCTACGAGAAGGTGCGCCTGCGCGTCATGCGCCAGGTGTATTACTCGTCGAAGAACACCCACTCGATCGACCTCGTGCTGTTCGTCAACGGCCTGCCGGTCGCCACCATGGAGCTGAAGACCGACGACACCCAGTCCATCGACGACGCGATCGCGCAGTACCGCACCGCGCGCGACCCGAAGGGCGAACCGCTGCTCGGCTTCGCGAACCGCGCTCTCGTGCACTTCGCAGTCTCGACCGACGAGGTCGCGATGACGACGCGACTGGCAGGCAAGGCGACCCGGTTCCTGCCTTTCAACCGCGGCGACGACGACGGCGCGGGCAACCCGGTCAACCCGGACGGCGCTGCCTCCTCGTACCTGTGGGAGCGGGTCCTGCAGCGCGACGCCTGGCTGCACATCGTGGGTCGTCTGCTGCACCTCGAGAAGAGGACGACGACGGATGCCGTCACCGGCGAGGTCACGAAATCCACGACGCTGCTCTTCCCGCGATTCCACCAGTGGGAACTCGTCACCGACCTGCTCGCGACGGTCCGGCGGGAGGGACCCGGCCACCGCTACCTCGTGATGCACTCCGCCGGCTCGGGCAAGACCAACTCGATCGCCTGGCTCGCCCATGGCCTGTCGAGCCTGCACGACGCCCACGACAAGAAGGTCTTCGACACCGTCATCGTCGTCACCGACCGGACGGTGCTCGACGACCAGCTGCAGAAGGCCATCAAGCAGATCGAGGGCGTGGACGGCACGGTCGCCACGATCAATGCCGACGAGGTGCGCAAAGCGGGCGAAGGGTCGAAGTCGGCGCTGCTGGCCAGAGAACTGCTGCGCGGCAAGCTCGTCGTGATCGTCACGATGCAGACCTTTCCCTTCGCGCTCGAGGCGATCCGTGAGAACAAGGGGCTCGCCGATCGGACGTTCGCGATCATCGCCGACGAGGCGCATTCCTCGCAGACCGGCCGCACGTCGCAGCAGCTGCGCGCGGTGCTGACCACCGACGAGCAGCGCGACCTCGACGACGGGGGCGAGCTCGACACCGAGGCGGTACTTGCCGCCGAGATGCAGGCCCGCGCCGACTCCCCCAACCTGTCGTTCTTCGCCTTCACTGCCACACCCAAGACAAAGACCCTCGAACTGTTCGGACGCGTAGGCTCCGACGGGCTGCCGCATCCCTTCCACGTGTATTCGATGCAGCAGGCGATCGAAGAGGGCTACATCCTCGACGTGCTGCGCAACTACACGACCTACGACACCGCGTTCCAGATCGCCGAGACGTCGAAGCGCCATCTCGAAGCGGTCGAGCTGGTCGACGAGGCCGAGGCGACGAAGGGACTCATGCGCTGGGTGTCGCTGCACCCGACGAACATCGCGCAGAAAGTGCAGATCATCGTCGAGCACTACCGCGCGAACGTGCGCCACCTGCTCGACGGGCACGCCAAGGCGATGGTCGTGACGGCGTCCCGTGAGGCCGCGGTGCGCTACAAGGAGGCGATCGACGCCTACATCGCGAAGAAGGGGTACGGCCTGGCGACGCTCGTCGCCTTCTCAGGCACGCTCACCGAGCAGCAGGTGCCCGGGGTCGCGTTCGCCGGCGTCGAGCCGCCGTATTCCGAGGCGAACCTCAACCGCGGACTGCGCGGCCGCACGCTTCCCGTCGCGTTCGGGTCTGACGATTTCCAGCTGCTCATCGTCGCGAACAAATACCAGACCGGCTTCGATCAGCCGCTGCTGTGCGCGATGTACGTCGACAAGCGGCTCGACGGCGTGACTGCGGTGCAGACGCTGTCGCGCCTGAACCGCACATATCCGTCCGCCGGCAAGGACGTCACGTATGTTCTCGACTTCGTGAACGACCCGCAGCAGATCCTCGAGTCGTTCCTCCCCTACTACCGCACCGCGGAGCTCACCGAGCGGACGGATCCCGACGTCATCCACGACCTGCAGGCGAAGCTGGATGCCGCGGGCATCTACACCGACGCCGAGATCGAGGCGTTCACGGCGTGGTTCATCGACCCGCACGCGAAGCACGGTGCGCACACGGCACCGCTGAAGGCCGCAGCAGACCGCTTCAATGACCGGTACGCTGCGGCCGCGGCATCCGACGACAAGGCCACGATCGACGAGCTCGACCTGTTCCGCAAGGACGTCGGGTCGTTCGTGCGGCTCTACGACTTCCTCTCGCAGATCGTGAACTACGCCGACACCGGCCTCGAGAAGCGGTCGCTGTTCCTGCGCCTGCTCGCACCGCGACTGACCGGGCGGGCGTCGGCCGAGGCGATCGACTTCTCGGCGCTGGAGCTGACGCGGATCAAGCAGGCGCGCTCGGGCGACCACACTCTCGACCTCGCATCGGGCGAGACCAAGCAGCTTCAGCCGCTCCGACCCGGCGCAGGCACAGCACGCGACCCGCGGATGGTGCGGCTGGCCGAGATTCTGGGCCGCATCAACGAGCTGTTCGCCGACGAGGACTTCACCGAGTCCGGTATCGAATCGTGGGTGCAGGGCGTCGTGACCGTCCTCGGCGACGACCCGCAGATCCGGCTCCAGGCGGCCGCGAATTCACGCAAGCAGTTCATCGAATCGCCGGACCTCACGACGGCCGTGACCGACGCCGTGCTCACGAACCACGACGCACACAACAGCGCCGTCGACTTCTACTTCACGCATGCCGAGAAGCAGGCCGCGCTCGTCAAGCTGCTCGGCGAGCTCGTGCACGAGAACCTGCGGATCGAGCGCGAAGAGGCTGCCGCGTCCTAGCCGTCAGCCGGCCTCGACGCCCATGTCGTGGGCGGCGCGCGAGATCTGGGCCGCGAGCGCCGCGTCCTTCTCGGTCACTCCCCCGGCGTCGTGGCTGCTCAGTCGCACCTCGACGCTCGGATAGGTGACGGTCACGTCGGGGTGGTGGTTCGCCGCTTCGGCGAGGCCGGCGATCGTCTGAAAGAGGCGGGCGCCGGTGGCGAAGTCGCCGGTGCGGAACAGTGCGGTCACGGCGTCGCCGTCCGGCCGCCAGTCCTCGACCCCGCCCGACGAACGGAACTGGTCATATGTGAGGGTGTCCATGCGATCGACGATGCCACGGCACGGCGAGGAATCAACCCCCTTGCGAAAAGCCGCGTCGCGCCCGGCGCCGTCGACGCCACGGCGTACGCTCGAGGAGTGACCCCCGAACTCGCCGAGCGCATCGTCGCGGACTCGCGCGATCGGGTCGCCTGGCTGCGGGCCCGCTCGCGGGGCATCACCGCGACCGACGTCGCCGCGCTCACGAGCGAGCGTGTCATCGCCCGCGCGGCGCACACCAAGCTGACCGGCAGCGGCTTCACCGGCAACGCCTACACCGACCACGGCCGGCGCCGCGAACCCGAGATCGCGGCATGGATCGCGGCAACGCACGGCATCCGGCCCTCCACCGCGCTCTTCCGCGCGATCGTCGAGCCGCGGCACCTCGCCACCCCCGACGGATTGATGCAGGATGCCGGGGGCCGCGTCACGCTCGCAGAGATCAAGACGACCAACAAGGCGTGGCGCAGCATCCCGCGCTCGTATCTTCGCCAAGTGTGGTGGCAGCAGCACGTCATCGGGGCCGAGCGCACGCTCGTGGTCTGGGAGCAGCATGACGGCTTCGTGCCGATCGACGACGAGCCGCGCTGTGCGTGGGTCGACCGCGACGAGGCCGAGATCGGCAAGCTCGTGCGCCTGGCCACGGCGCTCATCGATGAGCTGCACCGGCGCACGCACCCGCAGCCGTCACGCGAGGCGTACCGGGCGCTCGCGCTCGCGGACTGATCCGAGCCGGGGAATAGTTGACGTGGGTCAACGATTACAGATATAGTTGACCGTTCTCAACTGTTGACCTCTGTCAACGATCTGCGTTAGGAATCCATGTCCCAAACCTCGCCCGGCATGAAGCCGGCCATGACCCACCGGCAGGTGCTCGAAGCACTGTCGGGTCTGATCCTCGGCATGTTCGTGTCGATGCTGGCCTCGACCGTCGTGTCGAGCTCGCTGCCGGTCATCATCCACGACCTCGACGGCGACCAGGCCGCGTTCACGTGGGTCGTCACCGCGACGCTGCTGACCACCGCGATCTCGACCCCGATCTGGGGCAAGCTCGCCGACCTGTTCAACCGCAAGCTCCTGTACCAGCTCGCGATCGTGGTCTTCGTGCTGGCCACCGCCGGCGCCGGCTTCTCGCAGACCCCCGAGATGCTCATCACGTTCCGCGCGGTCCAGGGCATCGGCGCGGGCGGTCTCGCGGCGCTCAGCCAGGTGATCATGGCCGACATCCTCAGTCCCCGCGAGCGCGGCAAGTACATGGGCCTGTTCGGCGCGGTGATGGCCGTGGCCACCGTCGGCGGCCCGCTGCTGGGCGGCGTGCTCACCGACGCGTGGACCTGGCGCTGGAACTTCTATGTCGCGCTGCCGGTCGCGATCGTCGCCCTGATCCTGGTGCAGAAGACGCTGCACCTCTCCCCCCACGAGCGCCGCAAGGTGTCGATCGACTACACCGGCATCGTGCTGCTGTCGGCCGCCGTCTCGCTGCTGCTGATCTGGGTCACGATCGCAGGCACCCCCACCGGGTTCCCGTGGAACAGCTGGCAGACCTACGTCATGGTCGGCGGCGCGGTCCTCGCGACGGTGCTGTTCATCGTCGTCGAACTGCGCTCCAAAGAGCCGCTCGTGCCCCTCTCGATGTTCCGCAACCGCACGTTCACGCTGGCCGTGATCGCTTCGATCTCCACCGGCATCGCGATGTTCGGGGCATCCGTCTTCCTCAGCCAGTACATGCAGCTGGCCCGCGGAGCCACCCCCACGCAGGCGGGGCTCATGACCATCCCGATGATCGCGGGCCTGCTGATCGCATCGGTGCTCATCGGCATGCTGGTCTCGAAGTACGGGCACTGGAAGCCGTACCTCATCCTCGGCGGCCTGCTGCTGATCGCAGGGTCCTACACGCTGTCGACGATCCACTACGACACGAACTTCGTGCTCGTCTCGCTCTACATGTTCCTGCTCGGCGCAGGCGTCGGCATGACCATGCAGAACCTCGTGCTGATCGTGCAGAACACGTGCAAGCCGAACGAGATCGGCGTCGCGAGCTCGGGCGTCACGTTCTTCCGGAGCCTCGGCGGCACCGTGGGCGTGGCGGTCATGGGTGCGGCGCTGGCCACCAAGGTCACCGACCTCATGACCGACCGCATGCCCGAGCTCGGCAAGGCGATCATGAGCCTCGGCGACAAGGCAGCTTACTGGCAGGCGCAGCTGGCCAGCGGCGCGATGCCCAAGGTGTCGGACATGCCGCACGCACTGCGCGTGATCATCGAGGACGTGTACGCCCAGGGCATCTCGCACTCGTTCCTGATCGCCGTGCCGTTCGCGGTGATCAGCCTGGTCGCGATCGTGTTCCTGCCCAACGTGTCGCTGACCCGCATGACCAACACCGAGCGCATGCACGCCGGCGAGGCGGACCTGGCCACGGTCTCGGTCGACGAGGGCATGAGCGTGCTCACCGCGACCGGCAGCATCCGCATCGCAGACGGGGTGGATGCCTCGAGCGCCGCCTCCGGCTCCTCCGGCTCCGCCGGCGAGCCCGCCGGATCGAGCGAGCGATGATCACCCCCATCCGCTCCGTGGCGACACCCGCCGAGGGAGCCGCCACGGAGGACGACCCGCGTCGCCTCGCGGTGCGGGCGCTGGAGGGCGCGTTCTCGCAGCTGTTCACCCAGCTGCGCCGGGTCTATGCGCAGGCCGCCGAGGCCGTGAGCCCCGGCATGATGCCGGGCACGTTCAAGGTGTTCACCGTGATCGAGCGCATGGGCTCGGTCACGGTCTCGGCCCTGGCCGAGCGCATGGACTCCGACAAGAGCCTGATCAGCCGTTCGGTCAGCGAGCTCGAGACGCTCGGACTGGTCGAGCGCACCGCCGACCCCGCCGACGGGCGGATCCGACTGATCAGCATCACGCCGCTCGGCCGCGAGCGGCTCGAGTCGGTGCGCTACCCGTACATGGACCGCCTCGGCGACGTCCTCGCCGAGTGGCCGCTGGAGCACATCGACCGGCTCACCGTGCTGCTGCAGGCGCTCGCCTCGGGCGACGTCCCCGAGGCCTGAGGCCCTCAGCTCCGCAGCACCCGGCGGCCTTCGGACACGACGGCGTCGGCCACGGCATCCAGCAGCGCGGAGCGCAGGTTCCACTGCTGCCAGTACAGCGGCACGTCGGCGGGCTCGCCGCCCAACCGGACGAGCGACCCATCCGCCAGCCCCGCATCGGACTGGAACCCCGGCAGCAGTCCCCAGCCCATGCCGAGGTGCACCGCCCGGGCGAAGTCGTTCGACGCCGGCACGTAGTGCCGGGGCGGGGCGGTCTGGACGCCACGGCCGCGCAGCCATTCGCTCTGCAGGTCGTCGCGACGGTCGTAGTCGACGCGCACGGCCTGGGCCAGGGCCGCGGGCGTCGGCCCCTCCGGCAGCCACCGGGCGACGTACTCCGGCGTCGCGACCGCTTCGTAGCGCATCGTCCCGAGCGGCACGACGCGGCAGCCGGCCACCGGCTGAGCGCGTGAGGTGACGGCGGCCATGACCGTGCCGGATTCGAGCAGCTCTGCGGTGAAGTCCTGGTCGTCGCGGTGCAGGTCGAAGACGATGGGATGCTGTCGCGTCAGCCGCGCGAGCGGTTCGAGGAACCACGTTCCGAGGGTGTCGGCGTTCACCGCGAGCGCCACGCTGAACCGCACCCGGTCGTCGGCGGTGCCGAGCTCGCCCAGCGCATCGTGCTCGAGCAGGGTCAGCTGCCGGGCGAGGCGCACGACCGCCGCGCCGGCCTCGGTCGCCCGCGCGGGTCGCGCCCGGATCAGACAGACCCGGCCGAGCTGCTCTTCGAGCGCCTTGATGCGCTGGCTGACCGCCGACGGGGTGATGTGCAGGCGCCGGCCTGCGGCATCCAGTGTGCCCTCGTCGATCACGACGGCGAGGGTCTCGGCCAGTTCGAACGGGATGCGCATCATAAGCCATGCTAATGCTGCTGCAGTTCTGTGAGCTGTACTTCAGACGGCATCGCGCCGTAGCGTCGAAGCGTGCTCTCGTCGATCTTCGCCGGACTCGGTCTCGGCCTCTCGCTCATCGTCGCCATCGGCGCGCAGAATCTGTTCGTGCTGCGTCAGGGGCTGCGCCGCGAGCACGTCCTCGCGGTGGCGATCGTGTGCACCCTGTCGGACGCGGCGCTGATCGCGGTGGGAGTCTCGGGCATCGGCGTGATCCTGCACGCCGTGCCGTGGCTGGCCGTCGTGATGCGCTTCGCAGGGGCGACGTTCCTCGCGGTGTACGCGGTGCTGGCGCTGCGGCGGGCGTGGTGGCCGAGCGGCGACGCGCTGCGGGTGGATGCCTCCGCCCTACCGGGCTCGCAGGGGGCGACCGGCACGATGACGGGTGGGCTGGCGACCGCGACGCGGACGGGGACGCGTCTGGCGCCCGTCCTCGCGACGTGCCTGGCGCTCACCTGGCTGAACCCGCACGTGTACCTCGACACCGTGTTCCTGCTGGGGTCGATCGCAAGCACGCACGGCGACCTGCGCTGGTGGTTCGCGCTGGGCGCGGCGTGCGCAAGCGTGCTGTGGTTCTTCGCGCTGGCATACGGCGCGCGGTATCTGGGGCGCTGGCTGTCGACGCCGCGCGCCTGGCGCATCGTCGACGCCGTGATCGGCGTCGTGATGCTGCTGCTCGCCGCGAACCTCGTCGCCGGGGCGTGACGGCCTGCGAGGATGGGGGCATGCGCCGCGTGCACGTCATCGTCTCGGGTGAGGTCCAGGGAGTGGGCTACCGCTACACGATGCGCATCGAGGCCGACGCGGCCGGCGTCGCCGGGTGGGTGCGCAACCGTCGCGACGGCACGGTCGAAGCCGAGATCGAGGGCACCGACGAGCAGGTCGACGCGGTGCTCGCCTGGATGAGCGAGGGACCTCCGGGATCGCGGGTGACCGACGCGCGGGTGCGGGATGCCACGCCCACCGGCGCGATCGGCTTCGACGTGCGTCCCACCGCGTGAGGGGTCGTGGGTCAGCGCCGGCGGCGCAGGAGCAGGCCGAGCAGCAGTCCAGCGGCGAAGGCGATCGCCGGCGCGTAGCGCCGCAGAAGCACCGGCATCACCGTGGACATCAGGTCGAGCTCGGCCGCCGGGGCGGGCGGTGTCGGCCTGGCGCCCGGCGTCGGGGTGCTGCGCGGCGCGTGGATGTCGGGCGGCGGTGCGGCCGCGGCATCCGCCGTCGTCTCGGCTGCGGCATCCTGCGTCTGCGATGACGGGTCCTCTGCCTCTGCGACCTCCGCGTCCGCCTCGCCCTCAGCCCCCGCGGCGAGCTTCGCCGAGAAGCACTCGACGAACTGGCCGAGCAGCTTGTCGCTGACGTCCTGGATGACGCCACGGCCGAACTGCGCGGGCTTTCCCGTCACGGCGAGGTCGGTGACCATGTCGACAGCGGTGCCGTCGCCCTCGGCGGTGATCTGCGCGGTCACCGTCGCACCCGCGGTGCCGTTGCCGCGCTTGTCCTTGCCCTTGGCCTCGACCACGACCTGCCCGCTCGACGGGTCGCGCTGGACGAACCGGCCGGTGCCGCTGTAGGTCATCGAGACCGGGCCCAGCTTGACCTTGACGGTGCCGGTGAACTCGTCGCCCTCCACCCCGGTGAGCGCGGCGCCGGGCAGGCACGGCGCGTTCTCCTCCAGATCGTCGAGGGCGGCCCACACCGCCTCGGGCGGGGCGGGCACCACGAAACGATGCTCGAGCTTCATCCGGCTGCCCTCTGCCCTGCGGCGAGCATCGCGGCCACGACGGCCTTGCGGGTCAGCACCCCCGCCAGGTGCCGTCGGTAGGCGGGATCGCCGTTCGCGTCGTCGGGCGGGTTCGTCCCCTCGGCGACAGCGGCGACCGCCGCGCCGATCGCCGCCTCGGTGTCGGCGTCCGCAGTGGCGGCGATGCCGACCAGGGCGTTCTCGGTCGTGGTGGCGCGCACCGGCACGGATGCCATGTTCGACAGGCCGATGCGGGCTTCGGCGATCGCGCCGTCCTGCACCCGGACAGCCGCCGACACGCCGACCACCGGCCACTGCTGGGCGGTGCGCGTGAACTTCTCGTGGTGCGAGCCCCAGCCCTCGCGCTTGGGGATGCGCACCTCGGTGAGGATCTCGTCCTCGGCGACGGCGGTGGTGAACATGTCCTGGAAGAAGTCGGCCGCCGGCACCGTGCGGGTGCCGCCCCGGCCGACGATGACGAACTCCGCGTCCAGCGCGAGCGCCGGTGCCGGCAGGTCCGCGGCGGGGTCCGCGTGCACGAGCGCACCGCCGAACGTGCCGCGGTGCCGGATCTGCGGGTCGGCGATGGCGTGCGCCGCCTCGGAGATCAAGCCGGCGAAACGTGCCACGAGCGGGTCGTTCGCGACCTGGTGATGAGTGGTCATCGCCCCGATCACGATCGCATCGCCGTCTTCGCGGATGCCGCGCAGCGACTCGATGCGCCCGAGGTCGACGAGCACGGAGGGAGCCGCCATCCGCAACTTGAGCACCGGGATCAGGCTCTGCCCGCCCGCGAGCAGCTTGCCGTCGTCACCCGCCTCGGCCAGCTGCGCCAGCGCCTCGTCGAGCGTCGTGGGAGCCGCGTAGTCGAATGCCACGGGGATCATGCCGCACCTCCTGTCGGGGAGCCGCTATCGGCCTTCGCATCCTGCAGGGCGTGCCACACCGTGGCGGGCGTGGCCGGCATCCGGATGTCGCCGACACCGTACGGTCGCAGCGCGTCGACGATGCCGTTGATGATCGCCGGCGTCGAGGCGATCGTGCCGGCCTCGCCCACGCCCTTCACGCCGAGCGCGTTGGTCAGCGCCGGGGTGACGGTGCGCGCCGTGGTGAACGAGGGCAGGTCGGCGGCGCTGGGCAGCAGGTAGTCGACGAAGGACCCCGACACGAGGGTGCCGGCGTCGTCGTAGACCGCCTCTTCGAACAGCGCCTGCGAGATGCCCTGCGCGAGTCCGCCGTGCACCTGCCCGTCGACCAGCAGCGGATTGATGACGTTGCCGATGTCGTCGACGCACACATACTGCCGAAGCGTCACTCGCCCGGTCTCGGTGTCGACCTCGACGGCGGCCAGGTGCGTGCCGTGCGGGAAGTTGAAGTTCTGCGGATCGAACGTCGCGTCCGAGTCCAGGCTCGCCTCGAACCCGTCCGGCAGGTTGTGCGCCGCGAACACCGCGAACGCGATCTCGCCGAGCGTCATGCCCGCGTCGGTGCCCTTGACGCCGAACCGTCCGGCGCTGAACTCGACGTCGTCGCGGTTGGCCTCCAGCAGATGGGCGGCGACCGTCTTGGCCTTCTCGATGACCTTGTCGGCGGCGGCGACCACCGCCATGCCGCCGACCACGAGCGATCGCGACCCGTACGTGTCCATGCCCTTCTGGGCGACCTGGGTGTCGCCGTGCAGGATGATGACATCCTCGAACGCCACGCCCAGCCGATCGGCGACGATCTGGCTGTACGAGGTCTCGTGGCCCTGCCCGTGCGGGCTGATGCCGGTCACGACCTCGACCTGGCCGGTCGGCAGGATGCGCACCTGCGCGTGCTCCCAGCCCCCGGCCGCATAGTCGAGCGAGCCGAGCACCCGCGACGGGGCCAGCCCGCACATCTCGGTGTACGTCGAGACCCCGATGCCCAGCTGCACCGGATCGCCGGCGTCGCGACGGGCCTTCTGCTCGGCCCGCAGCGCGTCGTAGTCGAACATCTCCAGCGCCTTGTCGGTGGCGGCCTCGTAGTTGCCGGAGTCGTACTCGAGGCCGGCGACGGTCGTGAACGGGAACTCCTCGTGGCGGATCCAGTTCTTGCGGCGCAGCTCGATCGGGTCCATGCCGAGCTCGGCGGCGAGGTCGTCCATGGCGCGCTCGATAGCGTACGTCGCCTCGGGGCGCCCCGCGCCACGGTAGGCACCGGTGATGACCTTGTTGGTGAACAGGTTGTTGCACTCGAACCGATAGGCCGGGAACTTGTAGATCGCGTTGTACATGAACGCGCCGAGGATCGGGATGCCGCCGCCGATGAGGCTCTGGTACGCGCCCATGTCCGCGAGCAGGTTCACGCTCAGCGCCGTGACCGTGCCGTCGCGCTTCGCGCCGACCTTGATGCGCTGCACCTGTGCGCGGCCGTGATGGGCACCCATGAGCGACTCGGTGCGCGTCTCGGTGTACTTGCACGGCTTGCCGGTGTGTCGCGCGGCCAGGACGGTGATGAACTCCTCGGTGGTCACGGCGAGCTTTCCGCCGAATCCTCCGCCGACGTCCGGCGCGATCACCCGCACCTTCGATTCCGGGATGCCGAGGCTCAGCGCCAGCATGAGCTTCAGGATGTGCGGCACCTGCGTGGCGGACCACATCGTGATCTGGTCGCCGGTGGGGTCGACGATCGTGGAGCGGGGCTCCATGAACGCCGGGATGAGCCGCTGCTGGTAGTAGGTGCGCTCGAGGACGACCTCGCTGTCGGCCAGCGCCTGCTCGGTGTCGCCGCCGGTGCCGGCAGCGGCCGAGTCGAACACCCACCGCGCCGACAGGTTCGTGCCGAGCTCGGGCTGGGCGAGCACCTCGTCGGTGAACGCCTCTTCGAGGTCGAGCACGACGGGCAGCTCTTCGTAGTCGACGTCGATCTCGTCCAGCGCGTCGCGGGCCTGCGCGGGGGTCCGCGCGATGACGCAGGCGACGATCTCGCCCGCGAAGGCGACGTGGTCGATCGCGATCGGCAGATACGGCGCGGCCTTCTGATCCGGCGTCACCGGCCACGCCGACGGGATCGCGCCCTGCTCGTCGGCGACATCGCGGCCGGTCAGCACCGCGACGACGCCCGGAGCCGTGCGCGCGGCATCCACGTTCAGCGACGTGATCTTCGCGTGTGCGAAGGGGCTGCGCAGCAGGGCGATGTGCAGCATGCCCGCCAGCACCATGTTGTCGGTGTAGCGGCTGTGGCCGGTGATCAGCCGCTGATCCTCTTTGCGGGTGCGCGGGGCCCCGATCTCGGCGGTGGTCATGCCGGCTCCTTCACCGGTGCGCCGGTATGCGTTCCGGCAGCGGCCGCCGCCTGCACGGCCTTGACGATGTTGTGATAGCCCGTACAGCGGCAGAGATTGCCTTCCAGCCCCTCGCGGATCGTGCGCTCGTCGGGGTCGGGGTGTTCGCGCAGCAGGTCGATGGACTCCATGATCATGCCGGGCGTGCAGAACCCGCACTGCAGCGCGTGGTTCTCGTGGAACGCCTGCTGCATGGGATGCAGCTCGCCGTCCGTGGCGATGCCCTCGATCGTGGTCACCTCGTGCCCATCGGCCTGCACGGCCAGCACCGTGCAGCTCTTCACGCTCATCCCATCCAGATGCACCGTGCAGGCACCGCAGTTGCTCGTATCGCAGCCGATCAGCGTCCCCGTCTTCCCGACGACCTCGCGCAGGTACTGCACCAGCAGCATCCGCGGCTCGACATCGTCTGTGTACGTGGTCCCGTCTACCGTCACGGTGATGGTCCTGCGCGTCATGGCATCTCTCCGTCCGCTCACACGTCGTCGTGTTCTCTCTGTATAGCAGTGCCCACAGGCACTGACAACGGCCCCGCATCAGTCCCCTGGTGCATGCGCCGGTCGGTCTCGTTCAGCGGGACGTTGGTGCCGCCCCAGCGCCGGCCGACGATCTGCGCGGCGATCGAGACCGCCGTCTCTTCGGGAGTGCGCCCGCCCAGGTCCAGCCCGATCGGGCTGACCAGCCGGGCCAGGTCGTCGGGTCCGAGGCCTGCCTCGACCAATCTCTCCAGGCGATCGGCGTGCGTCCGGCGTGACCCCATGGCGCCGATGTAGGCCGGCGCCTGCGCGCCGCGCAGTCGCAGCGCCACCTCCAGCACGGGCACATCGAACTTGGGATCGTGGGTGAGCACGCAGATGACGGTGCGCGCATCGATCCTGCCCGCGTCGACCTCGGCCTGCAGATACGTGTGCGGCCACGACACGACCACCTCGTCGGCGGCTGGGAACCGTGCCCGGGTCGCGAACACGCTTCGCGCATCGCAGACCGTGACGTGGAAGCCGAGGAACGCCCCCTGGCGCGCGACGGCGGCGGCGAAGTCGATGGCGCCGAAGACGATCATCCGCGGTTTGGGTTGGAAGGATGCCGTGAACACGCGCATCCCGGTCTCCATCCGCTCGCCCTGCAGACCGTAGGTGAGCACACTCGTCGAGCCGGAGGCCAGCAGACCGCGCACGTCGTCGGCGACGGCTTCGTCGATGCGGGCAGCCCCCAGGGTGCCCTCGACCGCGTCGGGGCGGACGACCAGACGACGGCCGACCATGGCCGGGTCGGCGTGCTCGATGACGGTGGCCACGGCCACCGGACGCCCCGCGGCGATGTCGTCGGCGACGGCGCCGAAATCGGGGAACGTCTCGCGCGAGATCGGCTCGACGAACACGTCGATGATGCCGCCGCAGGTGAGCCCGACCGCGAACGCGTCGTCGTCGCTGAAACCGTAGCGCTGCAGCACCGGCGTGCCGGAGTCGACGACCTCCTGGCACAGTTCGTACAGCGCGCCCTCGACGCAGCCGCCCGAGACCGAGCCCGACACGGTGCCGTCTTCGGTGACCATCATCGACGCGCCGGCCGGCCGTGGTGCGGAGCGGATCGTCTGCACGACCGTGCCGATGCCGATGGTCTGGCCGGTCTGCCAGCTCGCCCGCAGCTCCGCCAGGATCTCACGCACGGCCGATCACCTCCAACAGCTCGCCGAACGCCGCCAGCGAGTGCCCGGCGACGAGACCGTCGAGCCACGGGAGCGACGCCGCCATCCCCGCCTGCACCGGAGCATACCCCGGCTTGCCGCGGTGCGGGTTCGCCCACAGCACCCGATGTGCCAGCCGGTGCAGCCGCTCCATCTGCGCGCCGAGCAGGGCAGCGTCGCCGACCTCCCACCCGTCGCTGGCCACGACGACCACCGCCGAGCGCGCTGTGCCACGCTGCCCCCACCGGTCGATGAACGCTCGGATCTGCTCGCCGAGCCGGGTGCCGCCCGACCAGTCCGGCACGGTCGCGCCCACCAGTCGCAGCGCTGCGTCGGGGTCGCGGGTGCGCAGCGCCGCGGTGACCCGGGTCAGTCGGGTGCCCATCGTGAACACCTCGGTCGTCCGTGGGGCGGCGGCCACGATCCGGTGGGCGAGCCGCAGCAGGCTGTCGGCGTACGGCGTCATCGACCCCGAGACGTCCACGAGCAGCACGATGCGCCGGGGCCGCGGCGCACGCCGCCGGTGGCGCGGCCGCACGGGCTCGCCGGCATGACGCAGCAGCTCCCGTACGGTGGCGGCAGGGTCGACGTCGCCGGTGCGCGCCGGGCGTCGGCGCATGCCGCGGCGCTGGGGCGGACGGACGGTCAGGTCCGCGAACAGCCCTGCCAATCGGCGACGCTCGTCGTCGGACAGGCTCGCGATGTCGCGGCGACCGAGCGCCTCCTGCGCGCTGGCCAGGACCGGCACGAACCGCCCGTCGCCCGGTTCACCGTCGGCGGAGGCGACGTCGAGGCCGGCCTGCACGATCGTCTTGGCCGCGCGACGCGCACCGCCGGTGCGCACCGGCAGCGCGCCGAACCAGTGCGCGAACGCCTTGTCGTACGGGGCGACGTCGTCCGGCCCCGCGCACAGGGTCGCCCGCCCCGCCCAGTACACATGGGTGCGATCGCCGGCCCCGAGTCGCGCGGTCGCGGCGGCGAACAGCTGCGCGCGGTCCGGACTCGAGACCAGACCCGCCGCCCGCAGCGCGTGGGTGAATCCGATCAGCGCCACGGCCGGGGTGGTCGGCGCCGAACCGTCGCCATCCGCCCGGGCACCGGCATCCATCGCTCTTCCTCAGGTCGTGAGCAGGACGTCGAGGGTCGCCCGCACCCGCTCGATGTCTTCACGGTACTTGCAGATCGCACCGATCGTGGCGGCGGCCGATTCCACGTCGAGCGTGCGTGCGCCGAGCTGGTGCAGGGCGCGCGCCCAGTCCAGCGTCTCGGCCACCCCGGGCGGCTTCTGCATGTCGGCGGCGCCGCGCAGCTCGGCGATCGCGCCGGCGACCTGCCGGGCCAGCGCCTCGTCGACCTCGGGCAGGCGTGCGCGCAGGATCTGCACTTCGCGGGCCAGGCCCGGGTGCTCGATCCAGTGGTACAGGCAGCGACGCTTCAGCGCGTCGTGCAGTTCGCGCGTGCGGTTGGAGGTGAGCACGACGATCGGCGGCACGGTCGCCGTGATCGTGCCGAGCTCGGGGATCGTCACCTGATTGGTGGAGAGCACTTCGAGCAGGAACGCCTCGAACTCGTCGTCGGCGCGGTCGATCTCGTCCACCAGCAGCACGGCCGGGCTCTGCTGCAGCACCCGCAGGATGGGCCGGGCCAGCAGGAACCGCTCGTCGAACAGCGACCGCTCCAGCTCGTCGGTCGTGCCGCCGCCGCCCGCGGCCTCGACAGCCCGCAGGTGCAGGATCTGCCGGGTGAAGTCCCAGTCGTACAGCGCCTGGGTCGCATCGATCCCCTCGTAGCATTGCAGGCGGATCAGCGGCAGGTCGAGCGCCTGCGCGAGCGCCTCGGCCAGCGCCGTCTTGCCGGTGCCCGGCTCGCCTTCGAGCAGCAGCGGGCGCTGCAGCGCCAGGGCGAGGTAGGCGACCGTGGACAATCCCGCATCGGGCAGATATCCCGTCGCGCGCAGCTGCTCGGCCACGGCCTCGGGCGACGCGGGCATCCCCGCAGACGGCACCGGAGCCGGCATCGCTGCGGGCGTGCTCATGCGCCCAGCTTAGGGATCACCGCGCCGGCCGGCAGATCCTCCGGGCGATCGACGTCGACGCCGGTGCCCAGATCGCCGCACTCGACGACGGTCACGGCGTGGTCGGCGAAGTAG
Organism: Microbacterium sp. W1-4-2; assembly: GCF_058349885.2. Taxonomy (NCBI): domain Bacteria; kingdom Bacillati; phylum Actinomycetota; class Actinomycetes; order Micrococcales; family Microbacteriaceae; genus Microbacterium; species Microbacterium sp. W1-4-2. The sequence continues at coordinate 275,696 of NZ_JBYRJC020000003.1, forward strand.
GCGCGCGCACCCGAGTCGCCGATGGCGCTCGCTGCGATCCCGGCCCAGTGGTCGCGGCCGACGAGCACGGGATGGCCGTGCCGCCGTGCGCCGTACGCCGCGCGGGCGAGCACGTCGGGAGCGGCGACCTCGCGCAGCCGGCGCACGACGGCGGCACCGGCATCGGGCACGTCGACGAGGTGGATCATCGCCGCGACGGCGTGGGTGCGCTCGGCCGCGACCAGGCCCGCCCGCAGTGAGGCGCCCATGCCCTCGGCCCAATCCTCGGCGACGATCACCTCGACGTCCTCGTCCGCCAGCACCGCGCGCACCGCCTCGGCCTGCGCGCCGGCGACGACCACCACCGGGGCGCAGCCGGCATCCGCGAGCGCACGGGCGGCGTTCAGAGCCCACGGCCGGGCCGCGGCATCCGTCACCAGCGCTTTCGGCGCTCCCATCCGGCGTCCTGCGCCGGCGGCCAGCAGGATGCCCGCGACGCCCGTCATGCCGTCAGCCTACGCCGGAAGCTCGCGAGACCTCCCGGGACGCACAAGAGGCCCCACCCGGAGGAGGGGCCTCTTCGTGAGCGTCAGACTCAGATGGCGTTGACGTCCAGCGGGATGCCCGGGCCGAACGTGGTCGACACGGCGCCCTTCTGGATGTAGCGGCCCTTCGAGCTGGACGGCTTCAGGCGCACGATCTCTTCGAGCGCGGCCTTCAGATTCTCGTCCAGCTGCTCGGCCGTGAACGAGGCCTTGCCGACGACGAAGTGCACGTTGGCGTGCTTGTCGACGCGGAACTCGATCTTGCCGCCCTTGATCTCCTCGACGGCCTTGGCCGGGTTGGGGGTCACGGTGCCGGTCTTCGGGTTCGGCATGAGGCCTCGGGGACCGAGGACCTTGCCGAGACGCCCGACCTGGCCCATCAGCTCGGGGGTGGCCACGGCCGCGTCGAACGCGGTGTAGCCGCCGGCGACCTTCTCGATGAGCTCGGCGCCGCCGACCTCATCGGCACCCGCGGCGATCGCGGCCTCGGCAGCCGGACCCGTCGCGAACACGATGACGCGCGCGGTCTTGCCCGTGCCGTGCGGGAGGATGACGGTGCCGCGCACCATCTGGTCCGCCTTGCGCGGGTCGACCGAGAGCTTGAGGGCGACCTCGACGGTCGAGTCGAACTTCTTCGACCCGGTGTCCTTCGCGAGCGCGACGGCCTCGGTCGGGGTGTAGTACTTGTCCGCCTCGATCTTCTCGGCGGCAGCCTTGTAGGCCTTGGACTTGGTAGCCATTGTCGTTACTCCCCTCAGTCCTCGACCGTGATGCCCATGGAACGGGCGGTGCCGGCGATGATCTTGGACGCGGCCTCGATGTCGTTCGCGTTCAGGTCGGGCTGCTTGGTCTCGGCGATCTGGCGCACCTGATCCTTGGTGAGCTTGCCCACCTTGTCGGTGTGCGGCGTCTTGGAGCCCTTCGCAACGCCGGCTGCCTTCTTGATCAGCTCGGCGGCCGGCGGGGTCTTCAGGATGAAGGTGAAGCTGCGGTCCTCGTACACGGTGATCTCGACGGGGATGACGTTGCCGCGCTGCGACTCGGTCGCCGCGTTGTACGCCTTGCAGAACTCCATGATGTTGACGCCGTGCTGACCGAGCGCAGGCCCGATCGGCGGCGCCGGGTTGGCGGCGCCGGCGTTGATCTGAAGCTTGATCAGGCCGGTCACCTTCTTCTTCGGTGCCATGTGTTCTTCCTTTCAACGAATCGGATGCAGTCCGCATCCGTTCTCCCGCGGATCCGGCATCTCCGGAGCGCGGTGTCTGTGGGACGCGCTGTGCGCGTCAGATCATCTTGGTGACCTGGTCGAAGCTCAGCTCGACCGGGGTCTCGCGCTCGAACAGCGAGACGAGCACGGTGAGCTTGCCGCTGGCCGGCTGGATCTCGCTGATCGTGCCGGGCAGGCCCGCGAACGAGCCCTCCTTGATCGTGATGGTCTCGCCGATCTCGAAATCGACCTCGGCGGGGATGACGCGCGCGGTGGCCTGGCCGGCCTTCGCGCCGCCGCCCTTGGGCGTCGCGACCTCGCGGATCTCGACCAGCGACTTCAGCATGTTGAACGCCTCTTCGAAGCGCAGCGGCGTCGGGTTGTGCGCGTTGCCCACGAACCCGGTGACGCCCGGCGTGTGGCGCACGACCGACCAGGTGTCTTCGTTGAGCTCCATGCGCACGAGCACGTAGCCGGGGATCCGGACGCGCGTGACCATCTTGCGCTGCCCGTTCTTGATCTCGACGACGTCCTCCATCGGGACCTCGATCTGGTAGATGTCGTCCTCGACCTCGAGCGTCGACTTGCGCTGCTCGATGTTGGCCTTGACTTTGCGCTCGAAGCCCGCGTACGAGTGGATGACGTACCACTTGCCCGGCTGCGAGCGCAGCTCGGCGCGGAACGCCTCGTACGGATCCTCGTCCTCTGCCGCGGCCTCTTCAGCGTCGTCGACGACGGCGGACGCGGCATCCACCTCGGCGACGAAGTCCTCGTCGAGCACGGGGCGATCCTCGTCGCCGTTGATGTCGGGGCCGTCGTAGGGCGAGACCTCGTCGGCCGCCGCAGCAGCGCGCTCGGCGGCGTCCTCGGCCGCTCCGTCGTTCAGGACCTCGGCCGCAGCCTCAGCCTCGGCCGTCTGGTCGATGTGCAGTGCGTCGTTCACGATCGCGTCCGCCTCCGGGTCGTCGATGTCATAAGCGTCGTCGTCGCTGTTCGAGTCGTCCTCATCTTCGGACTCCTCGCCCTCGACGTGCAGGGCACGGTGCTCCGCGGCCTCGACCGCGTACTCCTCGGCTTCGAGGACGTTGCCCTCCTGAGCCTCGTCGTCCTCGCTGGACTGCTCGGCTGCCGTCGCCCAGTCGACGTCGTCGGCATATCTCTCAGACACTTGTGTTCTCTTCCGTTCGTATGAGCCGGGGTGTGCGCGCGAAGGGCGTCACGAAGCCGGCGTGCCGAACACCCACGTCGTCAGCCAGACGAACAGAACGTCCAGCCCGTAGACGATGGCCATCATCACGATGACGAAGCCGAGCACCACGAGGGTGTATTTGAACAGCTCCTGCCGCGTCGGGGTGACGACCTTGCGCAGTTCGGCGAAGACCTGGCGGATGAAGATGGCGATGCGCTGGAAGATGTTGGGCTTCTTCTCGCTCGGCCGGTCGCTCGCGGCGACGATCTCGCCGTTCTGCTCGTCCTGAACCATCGACTCCACCTGAATCGTCTTCTGTGTGCCAGCAAGACGCTGACGCGCAGGGCGGACAGGAATCGAACCTGCAACCTGCGGTTTTGGAGACCGCTGCTCTGCCAATTGAGCTACCGCCCTAAAGGCCCGGGGGCCTCGGGGAAGTCGTCATTCTGCCACAGTGCTGGTTGGTGGGGACCGTGTCCGGACCGGCGGGCACAGCGAAAGAATGCAGACTTCAACTGCCCTTCAAGTGTACGGCATGCCCCGCTGGGTCGCGAACCGGGCGGGTCAGTACGGCTGGATGCCGTCGCGCTCCGGTTCGGGGTCGCGGCGGAACGCCCGGCCGCTCACGGAGTCGGGAACGACGCGCACGTAGTTGCGCTTGAGGGTCGGGATCCAGGGCCGCAGGCCGAGCGTGTCGGCGCGGTCCACATCGGATGCCGCATCCACCCGCTCGGCTCTCCCCCGGACTACGACGCTCCATGCGTCGGCGTCGGTGTGGTCGTCGACCTCGAACAGCACCCGGTCGTTCACGGTCAACTCGAACAGCTTGCTGCCCTCGGCGGTGCGGAACAGGATCGTGCCCTCGTCCACCACGAAATTGACCGGGAAGATGTCGATCTGGTCTCCGACGCGCGTCACGAGCCGCCCGACCTCCTGGCCGCCCAACCGCTCCCAGCACACGCCCTCCTCGAGGGCGACGACGGCGCTCACCTCGTCCATGGCCCCATCATCCCACTCGCGCGGGCGCCCCGGGCGGGCGTCGGTCACACGGTGCGCCGCCCGGGGCGAGATCGGGTGATCCGCTATGCGCCGATGCGGACGAGCTTCTTGTTGACGAACTCGTCGGCGGCCAGCAGCCCCAGCTCGCGCGAGGTGCCGCTGCGCTTGACGCCGCCGAACGGCAGCTCGGGACTGTCAGCCAGCACGAGGTTCACATAGACCATGCCGGCCTGGATGCCGTCGGCCACTCGCTCAGCCTGCGCCGCGTCGGTGGTGAACACGTACGAGCCGAGGCCGAAGGACGTGTCGTTGGCCAGGGCCACCGCCTCGTCCTCCCCCGCCACCCGGTACACGACCGCGGCGGGGCCGAACAGCTCTTCGCGGTACACGTCCATTTCTGGTGTGACGTCGGCCAGTACGGTGGGCGCGAAGAACGTGCCCTCGCGCGTGCCGCCGGTGAGCACCGTGGCGCCCTGGGCGACGGCGGTGTCGATCTGGGCCTGCAGCCGCTCGGCGGCGGCCTCCGACGACAGAGGTCCCAGGATCGTGTCCTCTGCGGTGGGGTCGGATGCCTTGACCGCCGCCATCGCCGACGTGAACCTGCCGACGAACTCGTCGTACAGGCCATCGGCGACGATGAAGCGCTTGGCGCCGTTGCAGGACTGGCCGTTGTTGTCCAGGCGCGCGTCGACGGCGGCCTGCACAGTGCCGTCCAGGTCGTCCGTGGACAGCAGGATGAACGGGTCCGAGCCGCCGAGCTCGAGCGCGACCTTCTTGAGGTTGCGGCCGGCGACCTCGGCGACGGCGGCGCCGGCACGCTCCGAGCCGGTCACCGACACGCCCTGCACGCGCGGGTCGGCGATGATCGCCGCTGCCTGCTCGTTGGACGCGTAGACGTTGACGTACGCACCGGCCGGGAGCCCTGCATCCTCGTAGATCCGCTCCAGCAGCGCCGCCGATTCGGGGCACTGCGGCGCGTGCTTGAGCAGGATCGTGTTGCCCAGCACCAGGTTGGGCGCGGCGAACCGTGCGACCTGGTAGGCGGGGAAGTTCCACGGCATGATGCCCAGCAGCACACCCAGCGGCGCGCGGCGGACGACCGCGGTGCCCTCGCCCAGGATGTCGATCGGACGGTCGGCGGTGATCTGCTCGGCGTTGTCGGCGTAGAACTCGATGATGTCGGCGGCGAAGTCGACCTCGCCGACCGCGGCCGCGATGGGCTTGCCCATCTCGCGCACGATGATCTCGGCGAACTCGTCACGGCGCTCGCGGTGCAGCTCGGCGATGCGGCGCACGACCGCGGCGCGCTCGGCGACGGGGGCCTGCGCCCAGGTCGCGAACGCGGTCGCGGCCGCGGCGATCGCGTCGTCGACCTGCGCGTCGGTGAACGTGTCGTACGTGGCCAGGGTCTGGCCGGTGGCGGGGTTGACGACGGCGTAGTCGGTCATCTCCGGTCCTCTCTGTCAGTGCGTGGGTCGGTCAGCCGACGGGGATCAGGGTGTACTTCGTGGACAGGTACTCGTGGATGCCCTCGGGTCCGCCCTCGCGGCCCATGCCGGACTGCTTGACGCCGCCGAAGGGAGCCGCCGCGTTCGAGACGACCCCGACGTTCAGGCCCATCATGCCCGACTCGAGACGGTCGATCATGCGGTGGCCGCGGGCGAGGTCCTGCGTGAACACGTACGACACCAAGCCGTACTCGGTGGCGTTGGCCAGGGCCACCGCCTCGTCCTCGTCGTGGAACGTCGCGATCGCCAGCACCGGCCCGAAGATCTCCTCGCGCAGGATGTCGCTGCCGGCCTGCACATCGCTGATCACGGTGGGCTCGAAGAACGTGCCCTCCGACTCGATGGCGCCACCGCCCGTGCGCACGGTCGCGCCGCGGGTCACGGCATCCTTCACCAGTTCGTCCGCCTTCGCGATCGCGTCGGCGTCGATCAGCGGACCGATCGTGACGCCCTCGTCGGTGCCGCGGCCGACCTTCATCTCCTTGACGCGGGCCGTGACCCGGTCGGCGAACTCGGCGGCGACCGCCTCGTGCACGATGAACCGGTTGGCGGCGGTGCACGCCTGGCCGATGTTGCGGAACTTCGCGATCATCGCCCCATCGACCGCCTTGTCGAGGTCGGCGTCCTCGAAGACGACGAACGGCGCGTTGCCGCCCAGCTCCATCGACACGCGCAGCACGTTCTGGGCAGCGTCCGCGATGAGCCGGCGACCGACCTCGGTCGACCCGGTGAACGACAGCTTGCGCAGACGCGGGTCGGCGATGATCGGCCCCGACACCTTGCCGCTGGTGGTCGTGGCCACGACGTTGACGACGCCGGCGGGCAAGCCCGCCTCTTCGAGCAGCTTCGCGAAGAAGATCGTGCTCAGCGGGGTCAGCTGCGCGGGCTTGACCACGACCGCGCAGCCGGCGGCGAGCGCCGGGGCGATCTTGCGGGTGGCCATCGCGAACGGGAAGTTCCACGGCGTGATGAAGAACGACGGGCCGACCGGCCGCTGCGAGACGACCATGCGGCCGGTGCCCTCGGGGTTCAGCCCGTACCGGCCGTTGATACGCACGGCCTCCTCGCTGAACCAGCGCAGGAACTCGCCGCCGTAGGTCACCTCGCCACGCGACTCGGCCAGGGGTTTGCCCATCTCGAGGGTCATCAGCAGTGCGAGGTCCTCCTTGTGCTCCTGCACGAGCTCCCACGCGCGGCGCAGGATGTCGCTGCGGGTGCGCGGCGGGGTGGCGGCCCAGGCCTCCTGCGCGGCCACTGCGGCATCCAGCGCGCGGATGCCGTCGGCGGGCGACGCGTCGGCGATGGTGCGGATGACCCGGTTCGTGCTGGGATCGTGCACTTCGAACGTCTTGCCGCCCTCGGCTTCGACCCATTCGCCGCCGATGAACAGTCCGGTGGGGACGCGGTCCATCAGTTCGGATTCCTGCTCGGCGCTCATATGTCCTCCTCGACTAGGGATGTCTTCTTCAATACTCGACGGATCGCGCTCGGCGTGCACGGATCATGGCCGTGCGCGGTCGACGATCGCCGCGGCGGCGGCCCGGCCCATGCGGATCGCTCCGTCCACGTGCTGGTAGCCGGCGCCGGCCATGTCGCTGCACGCGAAGTGGATCGGGCCGACCGCGGTGCGCAGATCAGCGCCGTAGCGCGCGAGCCCGCCCAGGTCGAAGCTCGCGGCATACGCGCCGCGGGTCCACTCCTCGGCGCCCCAGTCGCTCTCGTAGTAGACGACGGGGTTCTTCGCCTCGGGCCCGTAATAGTGCGACAGCGACTCGAGGATGCGCTCCTTGCGCTCGGCCGCGGGCAGCGCGAACACGTCGTCGGCGTGCTGGTCCGAGACGAACCCGACGAGCGTGCCGCGCTCGTCGTCGTGGTTGGAGTTGTCGTACGCCTCGTGCGCCAGCTCGTACGGGCTGAAAGCGGTGCCCGACAGGCCCTGCTCGCGCCAGAACGGACGGTCGTACACAGCGTGCACCTTGATCACGAACCCCATCGACAGGTGCTGGTGCAGCTGCTGCTGCCGGCGCGGGAGCGGCGGGGCGAACGAGATGCGCTCGTACAGCACCGGGGCGTGCGCGAGGATCGCGTAGCGGGCGCGGACGGTCATGCTGTCGGCGCGGACGACGACGCCATCGTCGTTCCACTCCACGAACCGGACCGGCTGCTGCAGGAACACGTCGTCGCCGAGGCGCTCGGCCAGCAGCTGCGGCACCTGCTGCAGGCCGCCCACGACGCGCTTGTCGAGGATGAAGTCCGCATCGACCAGGTGCGAGAAGCTGCCGGCGCTGGCGGCCATCAGCAGCGCCTGCAGCGTCGAGAACGCGTGCGGCGGCTTGGTGAGCATGGCGCCGGCGATGAACAGGGCGATGTTGTCGACCGCCTCCTGGTCATCGGTCTGCGCGCGCAGCCAGGCCTCGAACGAGATCCTGTCGAGCTCTTCGGCATCGGGCGATTCCCACGGGCGGTCGGGGTCGACCTGGGCGACCATCGCGTCGAGCTTCTCGATGAGCCCGATCATGACCTTCTCGGTGGCCGGCGGCACGGGGAAGATCTCGCCGGTGAACCGCGTCAGCTCCCCATCCGCGTCGACGTAGACCGAGTCGCCCTCGCGGTAGCGGCTGAAGGTCTCCAGGCCCAGCTCGTCGATGGTCTCGATCAGGGCGTCCTGGTCGGGCGAGACCCACTGCCCGCCGATCTCGAGCATCGCGCCCTCGATCGTGTCGGTCCACACGCGCCCGCCGACCCGGTCGCGGGCCTCGAGCACGACGACCGAGAGCCCCGCCTTCTTCAGCTCGTTGGCGGCGGTGGTGCCGGCGGCGCCGGCGCCGATGATCACGACATCCCGGGTGATCTCAGTCAATTGCGATTCCTCTTCGTTGGGGTCGGCGGTGTGCGCGTCAGTGGGCGGCGAGGGCGGATGCCACGACATCGAGCCCTTCGTTCAGCAGCTCGTCGTCGATCGACAGCGGCGGCAGGAACCGGATGACGTTGCCATACGTGCCGCACGTGAGCACGATCACGCCTTGCGCGATGCAGTCCTTGGCGACCGCGGCCGTCAGTGCTGCGTCGGGCTCGCCGGTGGCCGGGTCCACGAACTCGGCCGCGATCATGGCACCGGCGCCGCGGACGTCGCCGATGCGCGGGTCGTCGGACTGCAGCGCGCGCAGCCGCCGGAGCAGAATCTCGCCGATCTGCTGCGCCCGCTCGACCATGCCGTCGTTCTCGATGACGTCGAGGGCGGCCAGCGCCGCAGCGCACACGACGGGGTTACCGCCGTACGTGCCGCCGAGCCCGCCCGTGTGCGCGGCATCCATGATCTCGGCGCGGCCCGTCACGCCCGACAGCGGCATGCCGCCGGCGATGCCCTTGGCGGTGGTCACCATGTCGGGCACGATCCCGAACAGCTCGCTCGAGAACATCGCGCCGGCGCGGGCCAGGCCCGCCTGCACCTCGTCGGCGATGAACACGACGCCGTTCGCGCGGCACCAGTCCACGATCGCCGGCAGGAACCCGTCGGCGGGGACGATGAACCCGCCCTCGCCCTGGATGGGCTCGATGATGACGGCGGCGACGTTGTCGGCCCCGACCTGCTTCTCGATCATCGAGATCGCATGCTTCGCAGCCTCGGGCCCGGTCAGCTTGTCATGGAACGGATACGACATCGGAGCGCGATAGATGTCCGAGGCGAACGGTCCGAAGCCGCTCTTGTACGGCATCGCCTTGGCGGTGAGGGCCATCGTGAGGTTCGTGCGGCCATGGTATGCGTGGTCGAAGGCGACGACGGCGGGGCGACCGGTGTACTTGCGGGCGATCTTGACGGCGTTCTCGACGGCCTCGGCGCCCGAGTTGAACAGCGCCGTCTTCTTCGGGAAGTCGCCGGGCGTGAGCCTGTTGAGCGTCTCGGCGACCGCGACGTACGACTCGTACGGCGAGACCATGAAGCACGTGTGCGTGAACTGCGCGACCTGCGCCTGCACCGCCTCGACGACCTTCGGGTGCGCGTTGCCCACCGTGGTCACGGCGATGCCGCTGCCCAGGTCGATCAGCGAGTTGCCGTCCGCGTCGACCACGACGCCGCCGCCGGCGGCGACAGCGGCGATCGGGGCGGTGTGCCCGACGCCGGCCGCGACGGCCGAGGACTTGCGGTCCAACAGCTCCTGCGAGCGGGGACCGGGGATGGCGGTGACCAGGCGACGCTCCTGCGCGAGGGTCGGTCCGCCGACGGGGGTGATGACAGCCGCATTGCTCATACCGGCGAGCGTAGGCGGCGGCCGGGAGGGCACGCACTCGCCGTGATGTAGATTCTGAATGGGAATCTGTACGTCACGTACAAAGGGTGGTGGAGTGGAGCAGACGGATGCCGCGACCGTGCGCACGCTGCTGGATCGCGCCGATCTGCACCTGCGACTGGCCCTCGACGAGAGCGAGCTCGAACCGGGGGCTTTGGACCGCCCGGTGCGCTGGGTGCACACCTCGGACCTCGTCGACCCGACGCCGTTCCTGTCCGACGGGCTCGCGCTGCTGACCACCGGCATCCAGTTCTCCGACGCGTCCACCGACTACGACGCCTACGTGGCCCGGCTGCAACGACGCGGCGTGCACGCGCTGGGCTTCGGCACCGAGGTCGCGCGCGAGGGCATTCCGCCGCAGCTGCTCGAGTCGTGCCGCACCCACCGGATGCCGCTGTTCGAGGTGCCCTACCGCACGCCGTTCATCGCGATCGCACGGGCCAACGCCGAGGCCATCGCCGCGCAGGCGTACGCGCGGCGCAGCTGGGCCCTCGCCGCGCAGCGCGCGATCGCCCTGGCCGCCCTGCGCCCCGACGGGCTGGCCGCGACGCTGGCCGAGCTGTCGCGTCAGCTGGACGCCTGGGTCGGCCTGTTCGACGCGGGCGGCGCGCTCTCGCGCGAGCACCCCGTCCGTGCGCTGGATCCGGATGCCGCGACCGCCGTGGGTGCCGAGGTCTCGGCGGTGCTCCGCCGCGGCGTGCGCGCCGGTTCGTCGCTGCACGTGGGCGAACGGCCCTTCACGCTGCAGACGCTCGGCCGCGGCGGACACCTGCGCGGCGTGATCGCGATCGCCGCCGGTTCACTCGATCAGGAGAGCCGCGATCTGGTCACCTCGGTCATCGCGATGGCCGGGCTCGCCCTCGAGCAGAACGAGGGCCTGGCCCGGGCGCGGGCACTGCTGCGCGCGGGCGTGGTGCAGTCGCTGCTGGCCGAGGACCCGACCTTGGCCCGCCGCGTCGCGCGCGATATGTGGGGCGGCCTGCCGGCCGCACCCGTGGTCGTCGCGATGGCCGATGCCACGGCCCGCCGAGACGCTGTGACCGAGTGGCTCGAGCTGCGCGCGCACGAGCGCGGCGGCGACCTCTTCTTCGGCCGGCACGACGAGGGCGTGATGCTGGTCGTGCCTGCGCGCGAGGACGGTGTGATCGGCGAGCTCGCCCGGCGTTTCGGTGTGCGGGTCGGAGCGTCGGACCCGGCGTCGTACGGCGACCTGGCGGGCGCGGCCGACGAGGCCGTGCTCGCCCTGCAGCGCGGCACTGCCGCCGTGTCGCGGTTCGCCGACATCGCCGCCGCAGGCGTGCTCACCGCGCTGGACACCGACGCCGGACGGGCTCTGGCGCATGCGGCGCTGGCACCCCTGGTCGCGCACGACGAGTCCGCCGGCACTGCCCTGGTCGCCTCGGTGCGAGCGTGGCTCGAGCATGACGCGCGCTTCGATGTCGCGGCCGACAGCCTCGGCATCCATCGCCACACGCTGCGCGCCCGTATCGCACAGGCGGAGCAGCTGCTCGGAGTCGACCTCGGCACGTTCGCCGCCCGCGCCGAGGTGTGGGCTGCGCTGCGCACACTGGGGTGAGCGCGGTCAACCGATCTTGGCCCATTCGGGGTCCGACTGTGTGAGCGCGATCAGGCCGCCGGCGGCGAGCATGCGCAGCAGGAAGGGCGACGCGGGCGGGACCCTGCGCTCGACTCCGGTGGTGTCGTTGCGGAAGAATCCATCGGCGATGTCGACGATGACGTGGTCGCCGTCCTCGACGATGTCGGTGGCGTCGGGGACCTCGAGGGACGGCAGGCCGATCTCGAACGCGTTTCGATAGAACGTGCGCGAGAAGGCGTCGGAGACCACGCAGCCGATGCCCGTCGCACGCAGCGCCTTGGTGGCGATCGCGCGACCGGAGGACTGGCCGAAGTGGAACCCCGCGACGACGATGTCGCCCGGCTGCACCTCGAGGGGGAATCGCGGGTTGTGGTCCTCCAGAACGTGCGTGACGATCTCGTCCATCGGTTCGAACACGTATTGCGACTTCACGAGCGCGTCGGTGGGGATGTTGGCCCCGAACTTCCAGCAGCGTCCTTCGTAGTGGGTCACGAACTGGTTCATCATGCCTCCTCACCGGCGTGGGTACGCGGGTCTGCGATGGCGCCCTCGAGCGCCGCAGCGGCGACGGTCTGCGCTGCCGCGAGATACATCGACGACTTCGTGCTGCCGTTGCGGCCCGGGAAGTTCCGGGCGTGCGTCGAGATCATGGCCTCGCCCGCAGACATGGCGCCCATGTTCACCATCTGGTTCGAGCCGGTGCTCGGCGGGAACCAGGTGCCGCCGGCCGCGTGCAGCTCGGCCACCAGGCCGAGTTCGAGCGCCTGCCGGAACACCTCACGACTTCCGGGGACGAGGTTCAGCCTCACGTCCGGATGGATGTGGCGCCCGCGCAGGATCTCGGCCGCGAGGATGAAGTCCTTGAGCCGCCCGCCGCTGTGCCCGCCGAGCTCTGCCCACTGGACGCGAGTGCCGATCAGCTCGTCGACGGGGTGCACGTTGCCGACGGTCGGCGGGGCGGCCACCTGGGGCGCCAGCGCGCTCACGTCGAAACGGCGCACGTCCTCGACGGAATCGCCGTCGCCGTTCACCAGCCCGTCGACGCTGCCGCCGGGGATCGTCTGCACGAACGCCCGGGTCACCTCGTCGGGCTCGATGTAGCCGCACTTCGCGCCCAGGTCAACACACAGCACCGGAAAGAGCCACCGGTCCCAGAAATCCAGACCCTCGATGAAGGGACCCGTGAACTGGAGGGCCTTGTAGATGACCGATCCCTCACCGAGCTCACCCACGAGCCACAACGCGACGTCACGCGGCGTGACTCCCGGCCGCAAGTGCCCGGACAGCTCGATCTGCACCAGCTCCGGCACGCGGAACCATGCCTTGCCGAACGGCATGACGGTGCCCGCATGCGAATCGTTGCCGAGGGCCACCGCCAATGCCCCGACTGTACCGTGCACGGGCGTGTGACTGTCCGAGCCGACGACGATCTGGCCGGGCAGCGCGAGACCGTTCTGCATGAGGACGTTGTGGATGTTGCCGCTGCCGCAGTCGAACAGCTGCGTGCCGCGGCGTCTGCTCCACTCGCGGTTGAGATTCAGCACGTCGGCCTGGTGCTCGGTCGGCGGGGAGAAATGGTGGTCGAACACGGTGACGACCCGATCTGGGTAGGGCAGATCGGCGCCGATCCGCTCGTCGTACACCTTGCTCGTCAGGTACGCGCTCAGGTCGTGCATCACGAGCCGGTCGACGTCGGCGACGACGACGTCGCCAGGGGCGACCGACTCCCGCCCGCTCGCCCGGGCGAGGATCTTCTCCACCATGTTCATCTGCGTACCCCTTCCTGCGGCCGCCCGTTCATGCCAGCACCGTCCGCGGATCGGTGATCACGCCGGTGACGGCGGATGCCGCGGCGACGGCGGGGCTGGACAGGTAGATGCTCGACTCGTAGCTGCCCATCCGGCCGCGGAAGTTGCGGTTCGCCGTCGACAGCGTCACCTCGCCGTCGGCCATCGCCCCGCCGCTGCCGGCGCACGCACCGCACCCCGGATTCGTCAGCAGCGCGCCGGCCTGGATCAGCGTCGTCACGATGCCGTCGGCGGCGGCCTTGGCCATGATGTCCGCCGACGCGGGCGTCACGACCAGTCGCACACCGGGTGCGATCGTCTTCCCCTTCAGGTATCGCGCTGCGACGGCGAGGTCATCGTACTTCGCGTTGGCGCACGACCCGATGAACACCTGGTCGACCTTCGTGCCGGCCACATCGCTGAGCGGGACGACGTTGTCGACGTTGTGCGGCACGGAGATCTGCGGCTCGAGCGTCGTGCCGTCCAATTCGATCGTGCGCGCGAACTCCGCGTCGGGATCGGAGGCGAGCGGCTCCACCGTGCTCATGTCGACGCCGTGCTCTTCGAGGTAGCGCATGGTCTCGGCGTCCGGCGGCACGAAGGCGTTCTTCGCACCCGCCTCCATCGCGAGGTTGCACAGTGTCATCCGCTCCGAGGTCGACAGCGACTCGACCCAGTCCCCGTGGAACTCGACCGAGAAGTAGGTAGCACCGTCTGCGGAGATGTCGCCGATGAGCTTGAGCATCACGTCCTTCGGATACACGCCCTCCGGGAGCGGGCCCTTGACGATGACCTTCATCGACTCGGGCACGCGCATCCACAGCTTGCCGGTGACCCACGCGGCCGTGATCTCACTGAAGCCGACGCCCGTTCCGAGTGCCCCCAGTGCTCCGTAGATGGTCGAGTGCGAGTCGGTGCCGATGATGAGATCACCGGGCTTGACCAGGCCGTGCTCCATCAGCACGACGTGCGCGATGCCGGCGTTGACGTCGAAGAAGTTCTTGATGCCCATCTTCTCGCGGAACCCGCGTGAGAGCCGGTGGTCGCCGGCGATCTTCGCGGTCTGCGCCGGCGAGATGTGGTCCATGACCATCGCGATGCGGTCCTTGTCGAACAGCTCGGGCTCGCCCATCTTCTCCCACGTCTTGATGCAGCGCCACGTCGCGGTGTGGCTCATGTACAGAGCGGGGTACGCGTCGACGATCTGGCCGGGCCGGAGGTCGCTCAGACCCGAGGCCCGCTCCAGCGCTTTGACGGCGAATGTCTTTCCCATCAGTCCTTCTCCTTAGCGAACGTCGCCATGAGGTGCGGGATGAGACCGCCCGCCTCGAGGATCTCCCGCAGCATCGAGGGGAATGGCGTGAACGGGAAGGTGCGCGCGCCCACCGTCACGCTGCCGGCCTCGTAGTCCACCCACACGTCGTCGCCCTCTTCGATCGCGTCGACCGCCGCAGGGCATTCGACGGCCACGAGGCCCGTGTTGATCGCGTTGCGGAAGAACACGCGGGAGTACGAGCGCGCGACGACGGCCTTGACTCCGACGCCGATCAGGCACGTCGAGGCCTGCTCGCGCGCGCTGCCGCAGCCGAAGTTTCGGCCGGCGACCACGACGCGACTCTGCTTCAGCTTGTCCTGCACGTCCGGGCCGAGCGGCTCGAAGGCGTGGGTGCCGAGCTCGACCGGGTCGATGCTCACCAGATAGCGGCCCGGGATGATGACGTCGGTGTTGACGTCGTCTCCGAAGACGATGCTGCGTCCGCCGAGGCGGTCCGCCACGGAGGCGCTCACGGGGTGGTCTCCTCGACGAACCATTCGGTCGGGATGACGTGGCCGAGGTCGCGTTCTTCGGCGAGTTCGAGGATCCTCGCGCCGACGGCGGCGAACTGGATGCCCATCCCGGTGTTGTTCGCGAAGATCGTGATCTCGTCTTCGCTCGAGCGGGCGGGCGTGGGATCGACGAGGATGTCGCCGAGCTCCTGGATGTCGTCCCACTTCTTCAGGCCGCGTTCGACGGGTCCGAGGATGTCGAACTGGCTGTCGTGGTGCACCTGCTCGCGGGAGAACACCACGATCCGTCCCGCGCGGTCGAACGCGGTGTCGTCCAGCTCGCGGCGCTTGGCGGTGCCGTCCGGGCTGGTGATGCACGACACGTGCGTTCCCGGCTCGATCCACGCACCGTCGAACACCGGATCCATGGCGGCCGTCGCCGCCGTGACGATCCCGCAGCCGGCCACGGCCTGCTTCGGGTCGTCGACCGCGATCACGTTCCGGCCCGTCTTGGCCGCCCAGTCGGCGGCGAACTTCTCGCGGCGCTCACGGGTGGGGCTGAACACCCGGATCTCTTCGATGTCGGGGCGGACCAGCAGCAGCGTCTCGAGGTGGGCGGCCGCCTGCCAGCCCGCGCCGAACAGTCCGGCGACCGTGACGTCCTCGCGCGACAATTCGCGGATGCCGAGGGACGTCGTGGCACCCACCCGGTACTTCTGTATCACCGAGTCGTGGATGATGGCCAGCGGCGCGAGCTCGGTGAGGCTGAACAGGGTGACCAGGCCCACGTAGTTGCCGCCGGGGGCCACCGGCAGCAGTCTGCGGCGCTGCTCCCCGGTGGGGAGGGTCTCGACGCCGACCATGTCGGACGTGATCCTCGTGCCCCATACCCCGCTGGAGAGGTTGCCGCCTTCTTGCGATTTGAACCGGAAGCGGAAGCCCGGGTACCGCTCGTCCTCGACGGGGAAATAGGTGTGGTTGCGCGGGCGGTTGTGGCCGCGGCCCTGCGCGAGCTCGCGGTAGGCGACTTCGAGGACCTCGATGACATCCTCGGCGCTGAGCAGCTGCTCGACGTCGGCGTTGGACAGGACTCTCACTTGTGGTCTCCTTCGATCACTCCGGTCAGAGGCTGGATGCCGGTCGTGGTGACCAGCACCGTGTCGGTGAGCACGCTGCGAGTGCCGTCTGCTTCGACGACCTCGATGACGACGGCCGCAGCCTCGCCATCGGCAGGGCCGCGCTCGGGCGGCGGCTGCAGTTCCCCGCCCGTGGCGAAATCCGCCTGGCTGATCCAGCGCACGCCGACGACGGCGTCGGCGGGGATCCCGTCGAGGGCCGCGAGCGCGGCCGCCTCGACATCACTCCATGACGCGCCGGCACTCAAGACGGACAGCGCCGCCCGCTGTGCGCGCCGCAGCGCGTCGAGCCACGGCTCGTCGCCGAAGGTGCGCCCCACCAGAAGCCAGCCATGCCGGTATTCACCGGCGATCTCGACGGTGACATGGTCGCCGTCGACCGCGCTGCGGAAGAGGATGTCGGCGAACCCGCCGCTGCGAGCCGTCTTCTCGACAGCGGCGACGCGCTCGCGCGCATGCAGTCCTGGCTCGGCCGCGACGTCGAGCGCCTCGCGCAGAACGGCGGCGCCGCTGCGCAGCAGGTCCACTTCAGCGGCGGAGGGGATGCTGCGCTGATCGCGCACGATCGGGCCGAGCGGCACGATCTCCCAGTCGGGAACGGCCTGCGTGATCTCGGCGACGATGGCAGCCGGCCACAGCTCGGCGTCGATGAGCCCTATCCGCCCGGAGGATCGCTCCCCCACATAGTCGGCGACGAGTCCGCCGATCGCCCGGCCGCTGCGCAGGTCGGTCAGTGTCGAGTTGCGCTCCATCCAGGGAAAAACCCGCATCGACAACTTCGTGAGCAGGGTCAGCTCTCCGCGGGCTGGGATGGCCAGCACGCCCTCGTTCCAGTAGATGACGAGGTTGGAGAGGTATCCGATGTCATCGCCGCGGGACACGTCGTTGTAGACGAGCGCGAAGTCCACGCCCGCGTCCCTGAGCTCGGCCTGCACGCGCTCGGCGCGCTCCTGCCACTCCTGCTCGCTCACCTCGTCATGGTCGAAGACCACGAGTCCGCGCTTCATCACCGGCTCCCTTCGTCGGACGAGAACAGTCGTCGCTCGGTCTGCACGAGCTGCTCCGCGCCGTCGGCGGTGACGACGATCTGATCGCCGAAGACGTGATAGCCGGCGATCGGCGTGAAGGTGTTCGGGTGGATGATGAACGTCGCACCCTCGGGGATGACCGTGTGGTTGCCCTCGATGATCGGGAACTCGTCGAGGTGCAGGCCCAAACCGTGACCGCGCACGCGCGTCCATCTGTCAGAGCAGTACTCGCCGTAGCCGTGTCTGCGGAACACGTCATTCTCTGCCATGGCGACTTCGTGGGCCGTGACTCCGGGGTGCACGGCGGCGACACCCGCTTCGGCGGCTTCGTGGAACAGATCGAAGGATCGCTGCTGTTCGGCGGACGGGGCCCCGACCGTGACCGAGCGACAGATCTGCAGCCAGTACCCGCCGGTCTGCGGCGTGAGCTCGGTGCGCACCATGTCGCCGACCTCGAGGCGCCGCCTGCTCGGCGGCGTCATCCCCCGGACCTCGTCCTTGCCCGAGGCGATGAGCATGAAGTTGTCTTCGGCGCCGAGACGCTTGATCTCGCTCTCGACCGCCGCGACGATCTCGTACTCCGCCAGACCCGGCTCGACGACCTCGACGAACGCCTGCCACGCAGCATCCGATACGCGGGCCGCCTGCCGCATCCGATTCAGCTCCCATGGGCTCTTGGCCATCATCGCCACGTTGAAGATCTTCGTCGCCGAGACGAGCTCGAGACCGAGTCCCGCGTTGCGGACCGCTCGTTCGAATCCGAGCGGGAGCAGTTCGAGGTGCCCCACCCCGATGCGCCGCGCACCGCTGGCCCTGATCGCATCGGCGAGGGCGATCGCGTCCGGCAACGCGATGGCGTCAGCCTGTGACACCCAGCCGGAGCGCCGCAGCGGCGTGATGTCGGCGAGGCGCGTCGCGAAGGCGCGGACCTCATCCGCGGTCACCAGGACGAATGCCGCGGCGGAGCCGATGGCGGTGTCCGTCAAGTACCGGACGTATTCGCGTCGCCACGCCGGCGCGTAGGCCAACAGCGCATCGAGTCCGTGCTCGACCATCGCCGCGCGCAGCTTGTCGTGCCGCAACCGCCGCTCGGCGGCGTCCGCACCGGAGACAGGAGCCTGCTTCACATCTTGCGAACTGTTCAGTGTCATACCGATCCGCGTTCCTCGCTCTGTCCGACGACCGGCCTGCCGGCCGTATCGGAAGCCGTCATCAACATATTACATATCCCTAACTATATAGACCCTTGATTTAATTTCGGGCATTCTGCAACCCGTGAGGAGTCCTCGGATCAGCGCGACTGCGCGAAGGCCATCCCCGATCAGTGGTCGACGCGGCACCGGAACCCGCGCGAGCGGCGAGCTCAGACCGGCGGCGTGACCGCCGGCATCATTGCGCGGCGCCCTCCATCCGTAGGAACTCCGACGTGATGTCCTTCTCGAGAGCGAACAGCCGATCGTCGTCCGGATTGCGCACGTGCGGGACGTCGACGTCGACCTCGAGGTGCACACGTGCGGGCCTGGTGGTGATCATCAGGATCCGCGTGGAGAGGAATACGGCCTCGCGAATGTTGTGCGTGACGAACAGGATCGTCCGTCCGGTCTCCGACCAGATCCGCACGAACTCCTGCCGGAGTCGTCGAGCCGAGAACTCGTCCAATGCGGAGAACGGCTCATCCGCGAGCAGCAGATCCGGTTCTATGGCGAGTCCTCGCGCCAGAGACACCCGCTGCTGCATTCCACCGGACAGCTGCAGCGGGAAGTAGTCTCCGAACTCCTCAAGTCCCACCAGGCGCAGATACCGCTCGGTCCGCTCACTGATCTCGTCGCGGTGCAGCTTCATCTCCTTCAACGGCAGCGCGACGTTCTGACGCACCGTGAGCCAGTTGAGCAGCCTCGGCTGCTGGAAGACCACGGAGATCTTCACGTTCGACCTGGTCTGTGTGGTCACGCGATGGCCGGCGAGCGTCACCCCGCCGCTGGTCGCATCGTCGAGTCCGTTGATGATGTTCAAGAGAGTGGACTTCCCACACCCCGATGGGCCGAGGATCGATAGCAGCGCCCCCTCTTCGACCCGCGTGTCCAAACCGGAGAGGACATCCAATGGACTCGTCCCGGCCCGCGGGAAGCTCTTCTTCAGGTCCTCAATCGCGAGATATGCCATTGCTACGCCCCCTTCTGTCCTTGAGCGACCGGTCGCCACCTCGTAAGGTGCCCCTCAACGGGCTTGAGGATTCCGTACTCGATGATCAACAGCGTCACGGTGAACAGCAGCGTCCACGCCATGACCTGCACCATGCTGAAGTTCCCGAACCAGTAGTTCAGCGTGTAGCCCACCCCGCTGGACAGACCGAGAAGCTCGACGACCGTGACGATCTTCCACGAGATCCCCAGCCCGTATCGCAGCGCCGCCAGGATGTACGGGATCAGCTGAGGCAGCACCACCTTGAACACCACCGAGACGCGTGAGAACCGGAACGACCTCGCCATGTGGATCAGATCGCGATCGATCGCCTTCGTCCCCTGCCACATGTTGATCGCGATCGCCGGCATGACGCCGGCGCCGACGGCGATGATGGCCGCCCAGTCATTGAGGCCGAACCACAACAGGCACAGCATGCCGTAGACGATGGCGGGAATAGTGAACAGGGCGAGCACCCACGCGTCCAGGAGCTCCTCTCCGAGACGGGAGAGCCCCATGATCACTCCGGCGATGATGCCCGACGTCACACCGAGGGCCATTCCGAGGAGAACCCGGAAGACCGTTATCCACAATTGATAATAGGTATTCGGCTCGGTCAGATTCTTGCCCAATTGCGCCAGGACGTCGATCGGACTCGGAAGCACTGACGAATTCATCGCCATGGACACGACTTGCCATACGACCAGGAGGGCGAGGACCGATATCACCCGATTCCTGGTTCCTCTTATGAAACGAGCGCGCCGCAGCTTCGCCAAAGTGTCATTGTCGAAGATGACCTTCTCTTCTTCACTGACGGCGGCTTCGGAATGCGAATCAATCATGTGACGTATTGCCTCTCGAATTGGATTGCGGCGACGAGTCGGTCCGGTAGAATTCCGTCGCGCGCCAATAGAGTCGTTCAAGTACGGCATACAGCTCGTCCAGGCTGCTCTCATCGAATTCTGCCGTCAGGAATTCCCGGAAGTTCTTCAGCGCCTCCGTTCCGGCCGCCACGGCCGCCACGCCGGCGGGTGTCGCCTCGAGGACGACCGTCCGTCGATCGCCCTGACCCTGCGACGTCTTCAGGAGACCGCGCTTTACGAGCGCGAACACGCCTTCTGAGACCGCTGCCATGGTGAGATTCGCGCGGGCAGCCAACTCACTCATGGACGAATACCCGGATGCCACTCGAGAAATGGTCCGATATTGCCGGAATGTGAGCGGCACCTCCAGCCCCTGCAGAATAAGACCGTGAATCCGATTCAACCGAGCAGGAAATGCAAGGAGAATGTCATCGCGCTGATCCTCTTCTCGCGGATTCGATCCGCCGTCTGCAGTGGACTGAAGGTGCACATCTCGTTTCATCATGCGCCCGATCCTACAACTCGGCATCCCGCTCAGGACGAGAACGGCAGGTAGTCCAGCGAGAAGAGCGCGTCATCGACCTTCTTCGGGAAGTTGGGATCGAGATACGGAGTGATCGCGTCCATGAGCTTCTTCATTCCGTCCACCTGAGTCTGACCATATTCCGTGAGAAGCGACTTGGAGTAGGCCGCCTGGAATGCGGGCGCCTCGTCTGACTGTCCCACTGCTGCGGCGTAGGTCTTCCACACATCGGCGCTGCTCGTGATGTCGACGAGGGCGTCGTGCAATGCACTCGAGAACGCGCGGACCTCGCCGCAGTGCTTCGATGCGTACGACTCGGTCGTCACCGGAGCCAGGTAGACGGCGTCGAAGCCGAACTCCTTGGGGAAGTCCACGCCCAGGTCCGCGATCATCCGGTACTTGCCCGAGGCGCGCTGCCCCGCGCTTCCATCTGCGCCGAGGACGGAGACATCCAACTGTCCGTTGCTCATCAGCCCGAGCAGAGCCGCATCGGGTGCGACGTGCACCTTCCCCGCCGCCTTCGAGAACAGGTTGAAGCCGAACGCCTTCTCGGTGTAGGCCTGGACGATCGACCCGATCGCCCCGTTCGTCGGAGAGAACGATCCGATGCGCTTGCCTTTGAGTTCGGCCAGGCTCTGGTACGGCGAGTCCTTCTCGACGAAGACGCCGTTGTTCGCCGTGGCGAGGGCGCCGATGATGATGACGTCGGACCCCGTCGCGCGCGCCTGGACCATCGTCGGCAGGCCACCGAATCCGAAGTCGACTGCCTTCTGCACGATCGCGGGTGCCGTCGCCGTCGGATTCTGGAAGGAGTGCACCTTCAGGTCGAGGTTGTACTTCTTGTCGAGCCCCTCGCTCTTCACGTGCTTGATGACGAAGTCCTGCATGCCCGGTCCGGTTGCGATGGATGCCTCCGTGAGCTTGGCTGGCATCTGGCATCCGTCCTGGGCGGAGTTCTCTGCCGGTGGATTCTGCGACGACGGCGCAGAAGAACAACCGACGAGGCCTGTTGCGGCCAACAGCACAATCCCCAGCGCACCGAGCGATTTTTCGAGTCTCATCTCGGGAATACCTCTCTGTCTTCGGCGACATAATCGGTCTGCTTCATTGCAGGGCTCGAGGCCATGGCGACCCGAGCAAGGTACACGAAAAATCAGTTAGGTACCCTGATAATCAACGTGCTGGAATATGTCTAATCGATCGTCTCCATCGTGTCAAGCATCTGTGCCGGCACCAGCCCGCGTCCCATTCCCAGGGTCGGCGCTGGGCGCGTACAGCCGGCGCTCCTGCTTGTCCACCCCCAGCTGGAAGACATCGGCGCGGTTGTAATGCCCCGCGAGGTCCGCGACGAACTTGGCTCGGACGGCGGCTTCCAGATCGGCATCGGCGACGAGCACGCCGGTCCCGTCGCCTATCGGACCGGCGATGACCTCGGACGACGGAGACACGATCACCGAACCTCCCGTGGACGAAGGACTGCGCAGGAACGCGGCATCCTCGGGCAGAAGCTCGAGCCTCCGGATCGTGTCCTCATCCACGACGCCGCACGCAGCGACGACGAAGGCCTTGGACATCTGCGCAAATGCCGTGGCGGCATTCGAGACGCGAGATCGGAACGTCTGACCGCCGGGTCCGAAGGTGGGTGGCCAGCTCATGCCGTGCACGCGGGTCCCCTCGGCGATCAACGCGAAGATCGCCAGCGGATTGGAGTTCTCTCCGCACACGAGAGAACTTGCCGGGCCGAACTCGGTCTGGAGCGCGCCGAAGGTGCTCGCCGATCCGGCGGCGTGCACCAGTCGCTCGGTGACCGTCGGGACGAGCTTCTGATGCTTGCCGAGGTAGCCGCCGTCGGGGCCGAAGTAGACCTGCGTGTTGTAGAGCGTGCCCATCGTGTCGGGCAACCGCTCGCACACGCCGAGGACGACGTACGCGCCGGCGTCGCGTGCGGCCCGGGCGACCGGATCGAGATGCGGGCCCGGGACTTCGACGGCGTTCGTGAACAGCTCCACGGAGAGCCCGGTCGCAAACGCCCGCATCGCCGGATGGTACTGGTACCAGATCGGGTGCGCCGGAACGAATCCCTCGGGGAAGACGATGAAGTCGGCACCGTCGCGTCCGGCGACGCGAATCAGGTCGGCCGCGCGGGCGATCGAGCCGTCGCGGTCAAGGAAGACGGAAGCCGCCTGCACCGCAGCGATCCGGATGCGCGGATATCGATCTCCCACGATGACCACCTCGATCTGTTCCGGGACGACTCTTGTCCGGCTGGCCGAGATTATATAGGCTCCCTGATTAATTAGATACTGAAGTATCGCGCGATCGGGAGGTCCGGCATGCCAGTTGGGTACGACTTCAGCGGGAAGGTGATGGTCATCACGGGTGGGGGCAGTGGCATCGGCGCCGCCACCGCCCGTTCATTGGCCGCGGCCGGCGCCCGCGTGGAGATCCTCGACATCAACGTCGAACTCGGGACCGCGGTCGCCGAGAGCCACGAACTCATCGGATTCCACGCCGTCGACGTATCGGACCACGATCAGGTCGTCGAGGCGATCACCGGCATCGCCGCGGAGCACGGCAGGATCGACGGCCTGATGTGCTGCGCGATCGTTCAGCCGCTCATCCCCGTGGTCGAGATGACTCCGCAACGACTCCGCCGCGTCTTCGAGATCAACGTCGAAGGCGTCTTCTGGGCCTGCAAGGCGGTCGCCCCCGTCATGATGCGCCAGGGGAACGGCGCCATCGTCCTGTTCGTGTCGGGCACGGCCGAGTTCGGCAAGGTGCACTCTTCGCCCTACACCGCGTCGAAGGGCGCCGTCTCCGGCTTCGCCCATACCTTCGCGAAGGAGGTCCAGCCATACGGCGTGCGCGTCAACATGCTCCGCCCGGGCATCATCGACACACCGCAGTTCCGCGGTTCGAATCCGGATGCCGACTATTCGAAGCTCGATCAGCCCGAAGACGTCGTGGGCCCGGCCATGTTCCTCCTGTCCGACTATGCGACCATGACGAACTCGCTGCTGACGAGGGAAGGCTCGGTGCCGAGATCTCCCTTGCAGGTGGCCGGATGACCGCGCGGCGCGGCCGGGCCATCCCCCTCGATACCGCGCTGATCCGAATGCCGGCACCGCTCACGACGGCGTTCGCCGTGCCGGCAGGAGCACGACTCGTCTTCTTCAGCGGATTGACCGCCAAGGACTCCGAGTCGCAGACCGTCGCTCCCGGCGACGCGGGCGCCCAGGCCGAGCACATCTTGGATGCGATCGACGACGCACTGCGACAGGCGGGCGGCAGCCTGGAAGACGTGATCAGGCTGACCGTCTATCTGCAGGACCGCGCGGATGCGCCGGCCGTCGGCAGGGTGCGCGCCCGACGGTTCGGCACGGCTCCGCCGCCCGCCTCGACGATGGTGATCGCACAGCTCATGTCCGACGACCAGCTCGTCGAGATCGAGGCCGTAGCCGCGCTGGCGGACTGAGCGGCGCACGCGCCGGCGCGCTCACTCCGGGGCGTGCGCCTGCAGGAACTCGTACACGTCGGTCGTGTCGATGCCCGGGAACGCCCCGGTCGGAAGCGTCGCCAGCAGGGTCCGGGGCGTCGCCACGTTCGGCCACGAGCTCCCCCGCCAGGCGTTCTCGAGCTCGGCCGGGGCGCGGCGGCAGCACACCTCGGTCGCGTGCTTCGAGACGCCCCGGTTGGGGGTGTCACGGCCGAGGAACCATTTCGTGTCGTCGAACCGCACGCCCACCGAGACCGAGTGCGCGCCCTCACTCGAGGTCTGCACGCGCGCCGTGCACCAATACGTGCCGTTGCCGGTGTCGGTGTACTGGTAGTACGGGTTGAACCGGTCGGGGATGTCGAACACCTCGCGGCTGGTCCACTTGCGACAGCACATCTGACCTTCGATCGAGCCCAGCCGGTCGGTCGGGAAGTTCACGTCGTCGTTCTCGTACGCCTTCGTGATCGTGCCCGATTCGTGCACCTTGAGGAAGTGCACCGGGATGCCGAGGTGCATCGTGGCGAGATTCGTGAACCGGTGCGCCGCAGTCTCGTAAGACACCGAGTACGCGTCGCGAAGATCCTCGATCGAGATCGCCCGGTCCTTCTTGGCATCCTGCAGGAACGGCACCGCATGCGCCTCGGGGATCAGCAGCGCTCCGGTGAGGTAGTTGGCCTCGACCCGCTGCCGCAGGAACTCGGCATAGCTGGTCGGCTCGGCGTGGCCGAGGATGCGGCTCGACAGCGCCTGCAGCACCGCGGTGCGCGAATCGCCCTTCGCCGTCAGGGCACTGGACAGGTACAGCCGCCCGTTGCGCAGGTCGGCGACACTTCGGGTCGTGGTGGGCAGGTCGGGCACGTAGTGCAGCGTGAAGCCCAGGTGCGCGGCGATGTCGGACGCGGTGCGCTGGGTCAGGGGGCCGCCGGGGTGTCCGACGGCGTCGAGGATGCCACGGGCCTGCGCTTCGAGCTCGGGAAAACAGTTGCTCTGCGTGCGCATGAGCCGGCGCAGTGCGAGGTTCGCGCGGCGCGCCTCTTCGGGGGTCGCCGACCGCTCGTCCTTCAGCCGGTCGATCTCTCCCTGCAGCGCCAGCAGCGCCTTGAGCATGTCGTCGGGAACGGACCGGCCGACCCGGAACGGCGCGATTCCGAGCGTGCGGAACGTCGGCCCGTGCATCGCCCGCTCGAGGGCGATCTCCATCGCCGCGCGTTCGTCGAGGGGCTGGGCCTCCAGCAGCGCGTCCAGCGTCGTGCCCAGCGCGCGGGCGATGGCCTGCACCTGGCTCAGCTTCGGCTCGCGCCGCCCGTTCTCGATCATCGACAGCTGACTCGGGGCGCGTGAGACGACCGACGCCAGGTCTTCGAGCGTCATACCTCGGGCCGTGCGCACCTGACGGATCCGGCGGCCGATGGTCAGAGCATCCACCTCTCCATCGTCGGGGATGATCGAGGCGCTTTCCTGCTCGACGTCGAGTGACATGCGGCGATCTTCTCACGCAAACAGAAATATGCCCAAACTTCACACAGCTTTTGGTCGAGCGTCGTGCCGGGAGGCGCTCACAGTGGAGTCACACGCCGGTCCGCCGGCAGCCGCGAAACCGTCAGGAGAACGCCATGACCCCGAACACCACCTCCGAGCCCCTCCGCGCCGGTGACCAGGTCCAGACCGCGGCCGAGCTGCAGGAGCTCTGGGACACCGACCCCCGATGGAACGGCATCCAGCGGTCCTACACCGCCGAGGACGTCATCCGCCTGCGCGGGTCTGTGCGCGAAGAGAGCACCCTGGCCCGCCGCGGCGCCGAGTCCCTCTGGCACCTGCTGCACACCGAGGAATACGTCCGGGCGCTCGGCGCCTACACCGGCGGCCAGGCCGTGCAGCAGGTCCGTGCGGGCCTGAAGGCCATCTACCTGTCGGGCTGGCAGGTCGCCGCCGACGCGAACCTCGCCGGGCAGACCTACCCCGACCAGTCGCTGTATCCGGCCAATTCGGTCCCCCAGGTCGTCCGCCGCATCAACAACGCGCTCCTGCGGCAGGACCAGCTCGAGCACGCCGAAGGCGAAGTGACCCGCGACTGGATCGCCCCGATCGTCGCCGACGCCGAGGCCGGCTTCGGCGGACCGCTGAACGCGTACGAGCTGGCGCTGTCGATGATCCAGGCCGGCGCCGCCGGCATCCACTGGGAGGACCAGCTGGCCAGCGAGAAGAAGTGCGGACACCTGGGCGGCAAGGTGCTCGTGCCCACCCAGCAGCACATCCGCACGCTGAACGCCGCGCGCCTGGCCGCCGACGTCGCCGGGGTCCCCACGATCCAGATCGCGCGCACCGACTCGCTGGCCGCCGACCTGCTCACGAGCGACGTCGACGAGCGCGACCGGCAGTTCCTCACCGGCGAGCGCACGACCGAGGGCTTCTACCGCGTGCGCCCCGGCATCGAACCCGTCATCGCCCGGGGGCTCGCGTTCGCCCCGTACGCCGACCTGCTGTGGGTCGAGACCGGCGAGCCCGACATCGCCCTGGCGCGCGAGTTCGCGAACGCGATCCACGCCGAGTTCCCGGGCAAGAAGCTCGCGTACAACTGCTCGCCGAGCTTCAACTGGAAGCGGCACCTCGACGATGCGCAGATCGCGACGTTCCAGGCGGAGCTGGCCGAGCTCGGCTACGCGTTCCAGTTCATCACGCTGGCCGGCTTCCACGCCCTGAACCACTCGATGTTCGACCTCGCCCGCGGGTACGCCGAGCGCGCCATGAGCGCGTACGTCGAGCTGCAGGAGGCAGAGTTCGCCGCCGAGGCCGACGGCTACACCGCCACCAAGCACCAGCGCGAGGCCGGCACCGGCTACTTCGACGCCGTCTCGACCGCACTGAACCCCGCCAGCGCGACGCTGGCCCTCGCCGGCTCGACCGAGGCCGCGCAGTTCCACTGACCCGGATGCCGCAGCCCACCGAATCCCTCGGGCTGCGGCATCCGTCCCCTTCCCTCTCCGAGGAGCACATCATGACGATCACGACGGGCGCACCGCCCACCACCCCCATCCCGACCGCGACCCACCGGCCCGAGCTGACGGTCGAAGGACCGATCCGCGACCGGTACGACCGGATCCTCACCCCCGAGGCCGTCGCGTTCCTGACGGCGCTGCACGACCGGTTCGCCGGCAGGCGCCACGACCGGCTCGCCGAGCGGCTGCGCCGACGGTTCGAGATCGGCAACGGTCATGACCCGCATTTCCGCGCCGACACCGCGCACATCCGCGAGGACTCGACCTGGCGGGTCGCCGGGGCGGGCCCCGGGCTGGAGGATCGCCGGGTCGAGATCACGGGTCCGACCGACCCGAAGATGACCGTCAACGCCCTGAACTCCGGCGCACGGGTGTGGCTGGCCGACCAGGAGGACGCCACCAGTCCGACGTGGGGCAACGTGATCGAGGGCCAGCTGTCGCTGTCCGACGCGATCCGCGGGCAGCTGACCCACACGAGCGCCGACGGCAAGCAGTATCGGGTCACGGCCGAGCGCACGCCCACGATCGTGATGCGCCCGCGCGGCTGGCAGCTGCCCGAGGAGCACATCCGCTTCACCGACCGCACCGGGCGCACGCTGGCCGCCTCGGGCTCGCTCGTCGACTTCGGGCTGTACTTCTTCCACAACGCGCAGGCGCTGATCGACGGCGGTGCGGGGCCCTACTTCTACCTGCCCAAGCTCGAGAGCGCAGAAGAGGCGAAGCTCTGGGACGACGTCTTCACATTCGCCGAGCAGTACGTCGGCATCGAGCACGGCACGATCCGGGCGACCGTGCTCATCGAGACGCTGCCGGCGGCGTTCGAGATGGACGAGATCCTGTACGCGCTGCGCGACCACTGCGCAGGGCTGAATGCCGGCCGGTGGGACTACATCTTCTCGATCATCAAGAACTACCGCGGCCGCGGCGCACGGTTCGTGCTGCCCGACCGCAGCGAGGTGACGATGACCGTGCCGTTCATGCGTGCGTACACCGAGCTGCTGGTGCAGACCTGCCACAAGCGCGGTGCGTTCGCGATCGGCGGCATGAGCGCGTTCATCCCGAACCGGCGCGATCCCGAGATCACCGAGCGTGCGCTCGAGAAGGTCACCGCCGACAAGAGGCGCGAGGCCGGCGACGGCTTCGACGGCACCTGGGTCGCCCACCCCGACCTCATCCCCGCGGCGCAGGCCGAGTTCGACGCGGTGCTCGGCGCCCGGCCGAACCAGGTCGACCGCCAGCGCGCCGACGTCGAGGTCACGGCGGCGCAGCTGCTGGACCTGCGCATCGGCCGGCCCATCACCGAGGCCGGCGTGCACGGCAACGTGTCGGTCGCGATCCGGTACATCGAGGCGTGGCTGCGAGGCTCGGGCGCCGTCGCGATCGACAACCTGATGGAGGATGCCGCGACCGCCGAGATCTCGCGCTCGCAGATCTGGCAGTGGATCCATCAGGATCGCGAGACCGCCGAGGGCACGGCGATCACGCGGGAGTGGGTGTCGGAGCTCGTGGACGACGTGCTCGCCACGGCGCAGCGCTTCGACGGCGACCGGTTCGACGACGCCGCCGAGGTGTTCCGCGAGGTGTCGCTGAGCGAGGAGTTCCCGGCGTTCCTGACCCAGGTCGCGTACTCGCGGTTCCTGGTCGAGTAGGCCGGGCGCCCGTCACCCTTCGTCGTCACCCCTTCAGGCCCGAGAAGGTCATCGTCGCGATGAACTGGCGCTGTGCGAACAGGAAGAACAGGATCAGCGGCAGTGTGGCGATCACGTTGCCGGCCATGATCAGGCTCCAGTCGGTCTGGTGTGCGCCTTGGAAGTTCGCGATGCCCAGCTGCAGTGTGAACGCTCCGGGGTTGTTGATCGCGATCAGCGGCCAGACCAGGTCGTTCCAGGCACCCAGCAGCGTGAAGATCGCGAGGGTCGCCAGCGCCGGGCGTGCGAGCGGCAGCACGATCCGGAAGAAGATCTGCCACCGGTTGCAGCCGTCGATGGCCCCGGCCTCTTCGAGCTCGGCCGGCAGCGACAGGAAGAACTGGCGCATCAGGAAGATGCCGAACGCCGTCGCCAGCCATGGCACGATCGCAGCGCCCAGTCCGTTCAGCAGCCCGAGTTTGGCGAACAGGATGTAGGTCGGGATCATCAGCAGCTGGGTGGGGATCATGATGGTGGCCAGGATCATGATGAACCCGACGTTGCGCCCGGCGAACTTCAGCCGGGCGAAGCCGTAGCCGGCCAGCGAGCACAGCACGAGGTTCGAGACGATCGCCGTGCAGGACACGATCACCGTGTTGCCGAGCCAGAGCAGGATGTCGGTCTCGCCGAACAGCTTCACGTAGCCGTCGATCGTGAAGTGCGACGGGACGAACGGCGGCGGGAACGCGATGAGCTCCTTCGCGGGCGAGAACGAGGCGAGCGCCATCTGCACGAACGGCACCAGGAAGATGATCGCCACCGGGAACAGCACGAAGTGCCATCCGCTCATCCGCCGCCGCCCGGTGCCGCGGGGCGACTGGCCGGCCACCTCGCTGCCGGTGTGCGAGACCTCGTCGAGCACGGTCGCCATCAGAACGCCTCCGTATCGCGGCGCCGCTGGAAGACGACGACGCCGATCGTGACGAGCAGGGTCACGGCGAACAGCACGTAGGCGGCCGCCGAGCCGTAGCCGAACTCCAGCGCGTGGAACGCCTTCTGGTAGAGGAAGAACACGATCGTGGTCGTCGCCCCCAGCGGGCCGCCGCGCGTGGTCGTGTAGACGAGGTCGAACAGCTGGATCGCCTGGATCGTCTGCCAGATCCCGACGAACACCGTGACGGGTGCGAGCTGCGGCCAGACGATGCGCCAGAACGTCTGCCATCGACTGGCCCCGTCGATGCGCGCCGCCTCGATGAGGTCGGTCGGGACATCCTGCAGCGCTGCCAGGTAGATGACCGTGGTGAACGCGGCAGACCCCCACAGCGACATGATCGCGATCACGAGCATCGCCTCGTGCGGGTCGTCGAGCCATCCCTGCTGAGGCAGGTGCAGCACCCGCAGGACGTTGTTGACCAGACCGAACTGCGGGCTGAACAGATAGGTGGAGAGGATGCCGGTGGATGCCGCGGACGCGACGAACGGGACGAAGATCGCGGTGCGGTAGAAGCCGATCCAGTGGATCCGCCGGTTCAGTGCCACCGCCAGGAACAGCCCGAGCAGGACGGAGGCGGGCACGAACAGCACCGCGAAGCCGACGGTGTTCAGCACCGCGTCGCCGAAGTCGGCGTCGGTGATCAGGCTCGAGTAGTTCCCGGCGCCCACCCACGTCGGCTCACTGAAGCCGTCCCAGCTCTGGAACGAGAGCACGAACGCCCATACGGCGGGGAAGACCGAAAGACCGAGGATGATGAACGTCGCGGGGGCGACGAAGCTCCAGCCCGTGAGCGACGAGATCACCGCCTGGCGACGCCGGGACCGGCCCGAGCCGGGCGCGTCCGAAGACGCGCCCGGTCGGTCGAGCGTCCGTACGGTGTTGACGGCCATGAGGCGTGGGCCCTACTTCTTGGCCAGCGCCTTGTCGGCGTCCTGCGCCGCCTGGTCGAGGGCGGCCTTCGGCTGGCCGTCGCCCTGCAGCACCTGCGAGATCGCCTTGCCGATCGCGGTGGACAGGCCCGCATAACCGGCAGTGGTCGGCCGGGTGTTCTTGACGTTGTTCGAGTTGGCGACGAACTCGTCGTAGCCCGGGAACTGCGCCGCCTCGTTCTTCACGGCCTCGGAGTCTGCTTCGGACGAGCGCAGCGGCAGGTTGCCGAGCGCGACGTTGAAGCGCTCGTCCTGCGAGGCGGACGTGAACCACTCGGCGAACTGCGTGGCCCAGTACGCGCGGTTGGCGTCCTTGTGGTCGAACAGCGCCCAGATGTCCGGTCCCGACACGGTCTGGTGGTCGCCGTTGGTGCCGGGCAGCGGCACCACGCCGAACTTGGTGCCCGCGGTCTTGAGGCTGGACAGCTCCCACGGACCCGAGGTGATCATCGCGATGCGGTTGCTGTCGAACAGCGGGCCGATCTTGGTGTCGGTCTGGTCGAGGTACACGCTCTTGTCGTCCACGGCCATCGAGCGCAGGAACGTGAGCGCGTCGACGCCGGCCTGGGACGCGAACTCGGACTTCGTGGCGTCGCCGTTGAGGATCGTGCCGCCGTTCTGCCACAGGTGGGGCCAGAACTGCCAGGTGGTCGCCTCGCTGCCCGACACGGAGTACCCGTAGCCGTAGATGTGGTTGGCCGGGTCGGTGAGCTTCTTGGCCGCGGTGCGGAAGTCGTCCCACGTCCAGTCGGCCGTCGGGTAGGCGAGGCCGGCCTTGTCGAACAGGGTCTTGTTGTACAGCAGCCCCACATTGTCGACGACGGCCGGGAACCCGATCACCTTCTTGCCGCTCGGCTGGGCGGTGCCGCGGGCGGCGGCGGTGAACTCGTCCCACTTGACGGCGGGCTTCTTCACCTCGGCGGAGATGTCGAGCGTGCGGCCCGAGGACTCCAGCTCGCCGGCCCACGAGCCGAACGCGTACGAGACGTCCGGGTACTGGTTGCCCGCGAAGCCTGCAGAGATCTTCTGCAGGAGCTGGTCGGTCGAGGACGCCCCGGGCGAGACGTCGACCGTCACGTTCGGGTGCAGCTTCTGGAACTCCCCGGCCAGCGTCTCGATGATCTTCTCGGCCACGTCGGCCTGGCCGGTCCAGACCTGGATCGTCACTTTGGCCTTGGTGTCGAGCTTGGAGGTGCCCGGCGAGCCGCTGCTGCATCCTGCGACGGCGGTCACGACGGCAACTGCGGCCGCCAGGATGCTCGTGGTGCGGAACATCTTCTTCTGGGATGGAGACATCATCGTCGGGTTCCTCGCTCTCCGCGTCGCGGTGCAGCGCGCTCCGTCGCACGCTCAGCTCCATTTTTCGACACAGAGTGAGCGATTGACAATAAGAATGCACGAAGTGCTCACTTTTAATGAGCGGCACCGCTCATTGAGAATGCGCGTTACAGCCGTCCGCCGAGGGCGGCCGGCAGCAGGGCCGCGTGTCGCGCGGTCAGCTCGTCGCACAGGGCCCAGATCTGCGCGGGCGTGAGGGTGGACGACGCATTCGGGTCGGCGAGCACCGCGCGGCGGACCAGTTCCGCATCCCCGGTGCGGGCCGCCTCGATCGCCAGCTCGGCGACCGACAGATAGGCGCGGTTCAAAGCCGCCCCCTGGGGCGGGATCGCGCCGAACGGCAACGGATGCACCCCGCCGGCGTCGACGCGTGTGGGCACTTCGACCACGGCGCCCTGCGGCAGGTTGTCGATGAGCCCCTGGTTGACGACGTTCGCGTGGATCACGCGCTCGGTGCCGGCGAGGATCGAGTGGATGACCTGCGGCGCGTACTCGGCCGCCCCTTCCTCCAGCATGAGGTCGTCGCCGGCGGCCAGCGCCGCCTTCGCGTGCTCGAACTCGGCGAGATTGCGCTCCGAGATCTCGAGGTATTCGAGCGGCCGCAGACGGAACCGCTCGATCTGCCCCGGCGAGCGCAGGAACCAGTCCAGGTACTCGGCCGAGTGCTCGCTGGTCTCGGTCGGATAGAAGCCGATGCGGCGGAAGATCTCCACGCGCACGCGCCGGCGCAGCTCGGGGTCCTGCTCGATGGCCGCTCGCAGTCGCGGATAGAGGTCCGCGCCGTCGCGCGACCACTCCACGAGCCATGCCTGGTGGTTGACCCCGGCGGCGCGGTAGTGCGTGCCCTCCATCGGCACCCCGACGAGCGCGCACAGGCCGTGCACGGTCCAGTAGACGCTGTGGCAGAGCCCCACCGTCTTGATGTCGGGGGCGACCACCGACATCCACCACACGTTCATCGCCATCGGATTGGTGTAGTTGAGGAACCACGCATCGGGGCAGAGCTCTTGCATGTCGGCGGCGATCGCCGAGAGCACGGGGAACGTGCGCAGGCCGCGGAAGACGCCGCCCACACCCGTCGTGTCGCCGATCGTCTGCAGCAGGCCCGCCGCGGCGGGGACCTCGAGGTCCACGCGCGTCGCCGCGATGCCGCCGACCTGGATCATGTTGATCACGAAGTCCGCCCCGGCCAGCGCCTCGCGCCGGTCGAGCGTCGCGGCGAGTTCGACGTCCCTGCCGAGTCGCCGGGCGACCTGCCGGGCGGTGCCTTCGGCCACGGCGAGGCGCTCGGGATCGATGTCGTGCAGCATGATCCGCAGCGCCGGCAGGTCGTCGAACCCGAGCAGGTCGGCCAACAGCTGGCGCGTGAACACGACGCTCCCGGCGCCCAGGAAGGCGATCTGGGGCATGCTGCGATCCTGCGCCGGATCGCCCGCTCACGCAACGGAATGAGCGGATCGTGCACGAAATGCTCATTCCGAATGCGCGCGTCCGTCCCCCGCGCACCTCCGTTCCGGGGCGCTGGGGCGGGCGTCGTCCACGGTCACCCGACGGGCTCGGTGGGCTCGAAGTCGTCGGCGACCACGGTCAGCGCGTCCAGCGCGGCGAACACCGCCTCGGTGCGCGGCAGCCCGCATGCGTCGGCCGGATACGCGACCGGCACGAACGTGTGGTCCGCGCCGCGCAGCCACAGCGTCGGCCCGGCGAACGCGATCGCCGGGCACGGCCCGTCGGACGGCGGCTCGTCGGGTACGGCGAGCGCCGCCAGCAGCGGCCGCAGATCGCCCGTGCGCGTGATCGCGCGTGTTCCGATCCAGATGCCGTCGTCGAACTTCTCGATCTCGTGCATGCCGCACGTCACGGCCGCGACCGGGTCGAAGCCGGGGGGCACGGCGCCCGGGACGATGTTCGGCTGCGCGTCGGGGCTGCACACCATATACGGCATCGGCGTGGCCACCGGCCGCGGCGGCGGCATGGGTGCCGAGCACGCCGTCACCGGCGCGGTCGCGGCGACCGCGAGAGACATCAGGATGCCGCGACCTGCCGCTCGGAGCCTGCCCATCGCCCCATCCTGGCCCATCGCCCGGCGACGAGGCCAGCGGTTCAGAACTCAGCCGGATCCGCGCCGATCGGCGCTAGGCCACTTCGCCCGCGGCGACCGTCTCGGCGAGCATGTGCACCCGGGGCAGGTGGTGCGCACCGTAGAAGTCGGCCGATGTCAGGCGCGCGGCATCCTCGTCCGACAGCGTGTCGTGAGCGAGCACGGCGACGACCGCGAGGGCGTGCATCCATCCGCCGGCGAGGGTCCCCAGCTGCATGAGGTACGGCACGCTCACCGCGTACGCGTCACGGGGCGAGGGGAAGGCGAGCAGTGCGGCGGTGGCGCGACGGGATGCCTCGACCGCGCGCGCGAGACGTTCGGCGGTGCGCTGCGCGACGGGGTGTTCGATGCCGCGCAGGGCTTCGACGGTGCGGTCGATCTCGGCGAACAGGGCCTCGGCGGTCGCCCCGCCGTCGCGGATCACCTTGCGGCCGACGAGGTCGTTCGACTGGATCGCCGTCGTCCCCTCGTAGATCGGCAGGATGCGCACGTCGCGGTAGTGCTGGGCGGCGCCGGTCTCTTCGATGAAGCCCATGCCGCCGTGCACCTGGATCGCCTCGCTCGTGACGGTCACCGCGTCCTCGGTGGTCCAGCCCTTCAGGATCGGCACGAAGAACGCGGCCAGCGCCGTCTGGTCTCGGTCGAACAGGTCGCCGGTGTGCACGCCCAGCGCGCGCATCGCGAAGATCTTGCTCTGCATCGACAGCAGCAGGCGCCGCACGTCGGGATGCTCGGCGATCGGCGCCCCCGCGGGCCGGTCCAGCACCGGGCCCTGCAGCCGTGCGGCGGCATATGCCGCGGCCTGCTGGTACGCACGGTCGGCGATGCCGGTGGCCTGGTAGCCCATGGCCGCGCGGGCGTTGTTCATCATGACGAACATGCCCGCGAGCCCCCCGCCGATCTCGCCGACGAGGTAGCCGGTGGCGTCCTCGTACGACAGCACGCAGGTGGGGCTGCCGTGGATGCCGAGCTTGTGCTCGATCGCGACGGTCTCGATCGCGTTGCGGTCGCCGAGGGTGCCGTCCTCGTTCACGAGCAGGCGCGGAGCGACGAACAGCGAGAGCCCCTTGGCGCCGGCCGGGGCGTCGGGCGTGCGCGCGAGCACCAGGTGCACGATGTTCTCGGCGACGTCGTGGTCGCCCCACGTGATGAAGATCTTCTGGCCGCGGATCGCCCACGTGCCATCGCCCCGCGGGGTCGCCGTGGTGCGGATCGCCCCCAGGTCGGTCCCGGCATCGGGCTCGGTGAGGTTCATGGTGCCGGTCCACTCCCCCGACACGAGCTTGCTGAGGTACGTCTCGCGCAGGGCGTCGGATGCCGCGGCATCCAGCGCGTGGATCTGCCCGGCCGTGAGCAGCCAGCACAGCGCGAAGGCCGCGTTCGACGCGTTCCACAGCTCGCCGAGCCCGGCGCGCACGACCGCCGGCAGTCCGTCGCCCCCGGCCGAGGCCGGGGCTTCGGCTGTGACCCAGCCCGCCCCGACGAACGCCCGGTACGCCTCGGCGTAGCCGTCGGGCAGACGGACCGCGCCGTCCTCGAGGCGCGCGCCCTCGCGGTCGCCGATCTCCTGCAACGGCGCGAGCACCGAGGCGGCGAACGCGCCGGCGCCGGTGAGGATCTCGACCGCGTCGTCCGCATCCAGTTCGCCGCCGGTCGCCCGGGCGACCAGGTCGACGCCGAACGCGTCGCGATACAGGAACGCGTAATCGGCGACGGGCGGGGTGTAGACGGTCTCGGCGGCCATGGCGCACTCCTCAGATCTGGGACTGAGAGCCAGTGTACGCGAGACTCAGTCTCACGTACATCCGCGGCGCGCGGGCCGCGGCATCCCACCCCCTCCTCATCCGCGAAACAGCAGGGGCGCGACGGGTACGCTGGACGCGTGACCGAACGCGCTCCCCTGTCCCGCAAACACTCGCTTTCAAGAAAACTCAGTGCCATCGCCGAGTCCGCCACGCTCAAGGTCGACGCGAAGGCGAAGGCCCTCAAGGCCGAGGGCAAGCCCGTCATCTCGTATGCGGCCGGCGAGCCGGACTTCGCCACGCCGCAGTTCATCGTGGATGCCGCGGCCGACGCCCTGCGCGACCCCAAGAACTTCCGCTACACGCCGGCGGCGGGCCTGCCCGAGCTGCGCGAGGCGGTCGCCGCCAAGACGCTGCGCGACTCGGGGCTCGAGGTCGACCCCGCGCAGGTCATCGTCACCAACGGCGGCAAGCAGGCCGTGTACCAGGCGTTCCAGGCGGTCGTGAACCCCGGCGACGAGGTGCTGCTGCCCGCGCCGTACTGGACGACCTACCCCGAGGCCATCCGCCTGGCCGACGGCGTGCCGGTCGAGGTGTTCGCCGGCGCCGACCAGGAGTACAAGGTCACCGTCGACCAGCTCGAGGCCGCCCGCACCGACCGCACCACCGCGCTCGTGTTCGTCTCTCCCTCGAACCCGACCGGCTCGGTCTACACGCGCGACGAGACGCGCGCGATCGGCGAGTGGGCCCTCGCGCACGGCATCTGGGTCATCTCGGACGAGATCTACCAGAACCTCACCTACGACGGCGTGACGGCGACGTCGATCGTCGAGGCCGCGCCCGAGGTGGCGGGCCAGACGATCCTCGTCAACGGCGTGGCCAAGACGTACGCGATGACCGGGTGGCGCCTGGGCTGGATGGTCGGCCCGCGCGACGCGATCAAGGTCGCCGGCAATCTGCAGTCGCACCTGTGCAGCAACGTGAACAACGTCGCGCAGCGTGCGGCGATCGCGGCCCTGAACGGCCCGCAGGACGAGGCCGAGCAGTTCCGCCAGGCGTTCGACCGGCGGCGGCGGCTGATCGTCGCCGAGCTGTCGAAGATCGACGGCGTGAACGTGCCCACGCCGCACGGCGCGTTCTATGTCTACCCCGACGTGCAGGGGCTGCTGGGCCGCGAGTGGGCCGGCAAGACGCCGACCACGTCGCTGGAGCTGGCCGACCTCATCCTCGACGAGGCCGAGGTCGCGGTCGTGCCCGGCGAGGCGTTCGGCCCGAGCGGGTATCTGCGCCTGTCGTACGCGCTGGGCGACGACCAGCTGCTGGAGGGCGTGCAGCGTCTGCAGCGCCTGTTCGCCTGATCGGCGCTACAGCTCGACGCCGATCAGCACCGGCTCGGGCTGCAGCATCAGGCCGAACTCGCTCTGCACGCGGTTGCGGATGAAGCGGGCGAGTTCGGCCAGCTCGGCCGCCGACGCGCCGCCGCGGTTGGTGAGTGCGAGGGCGTGCTTGGTCGACAGCCCGGCGCGCGAGCGCGGCAGGCGGAACCCTTTGCGGAACCCGGAGTGCTCGATGAGCCACGCCGAGCTGACCTTGACGTCGGGCTCGGCTGACGGGGGCATCGGCACGAGTCCGGCGTACTCGTCCAGCGGGATCACGCGATCGTGCTGCACCTCGGGCGCCACGGGCCAGCGCGGGCACTCCGGCGGCAGCGTGCGGGCGAAGGATGCCGGGACGACCGCGTTCTGGAAGAACGAGCCGGCGCTGTACGTGTCGGGGTCGGCATCGTCGAGCACCATGCCCTTGCCGGCGCGGACGGCGAGGATCGTCTGGCGGATGTGCGCGAGCGTCACGGTGTCGTCGGCGGTCAGCCCCAGCGCCGTGCGCAGCTGCGCGCCCGGCACGGGAAGAACACGCCCGCCGCGCTCGGCGAGCTCGAGCGTGAGCGAGAGGATCACCGCGCGGCGGCGCGGCTCGCCGCCGTAGTGGTGCTTGAGCACCGAGGTGCGAAAGCCCAGCTCGAGCTCATCGGCGGGCACGCGTGAGACCGCGCCGGTGGCCTCGTCGAGCAGCTCGACCTCGACCAGGGTCTGCACGATCTCCTGCCCGTAGGCCCCGACGTTCTGCACGGGCGCGGCACCCGCGGTGCCGGGGATGCCCGACAGCGCCTCGATGCCCGCGAGGCCGCGTGCGACGGCGTGCGCGACCACGTCGTCCCAGCTGTGGCCCGCCTGGATGCGCAGCCGGACGAAGCCCACCCGCGGCGCGGGCAGCGTCTCGATGCCTTCGGTGAGGATGCGCACGACGGTCCCCTCGAACGGCTCGTCCCCGACGAACAGGTTCGAGCCGCCGCCGAGGGCGAGCCATTCGTCGCCGGCGTCCCACGCGTCGCGCAGGGCGGCCGCGAGCTCGTCGGCGGTGCGGGCCTCGACCATGCGGGCAGGCACACCGCCGGTGCGCAGCGTCGTCAACCGGGCGAGCGGGAGCGGGGTGACCGACGTCGTCTCAGCAGGCATGTCAGAGAACGCGCACCCGCACCTGGGCCTTGCCCAGGACGGTCGCGTCGGCGTGGGTGACGGTCAGGTCGATGCGCGCGGCATCCTCGTCGACGACGGCGACCTTGGCGACCACCGTGACGTCCGCACCGGACTCGGGGTCGACGACGACCGGGCGGGTGAACCGCACGCCGTACTCGAGGATGCGGCCGGCGTCGCCGAGCCACGGCACGATCGTCTCGACGGACAGGCCCATCGTCAGCATGCCGTGGGCGAGCACGCCGGGCAGCCCCACACGGGCGGCGACGTCGTCGCGGTAGTGGATCGGGTTGAAGTCGCCCGAGGCCCCGGCGTAGCGCACGAGGTCCTCCCGGGTCAGGTGGACGGTGCGCTCGGCGACCACGTCGCCGACGGACAGCGTGCTCATTCGTCGCCCCCGATCAGCAGGACGGACGTCGCGGTGACGACATGAGCGCCCCCGGCATCCGTCATCTCGGCGACGGAGGTGACCATCGCGCCCTTGCCCACCGCGCGCACGACCGTGATCGTCAGCTGCGCGACGAGCTCGTCGCCGGCGACGATCGGCCGGGTGTAGGCGAAACGCTGCTCGGCGTGGATCGTGCGCTCGAGGGCGATGCCCGAGTCGGGCGCGGCGAGCAGCTGCTGCAGCGTGCGGTCCTGGACCACCATCGCGAACGTCGGGGGCGCGACCACGTCGGCATAGCCGAGCGCGCGGGCGGCCTCGGGATCGCTGTGCTGCGGGTCGGTGGCGAAGACGGCGCGCGCGAACTCGCGCACCTTCTCGCGGCCCACCAGGTACGGCGCGGTCGGCGGGAACGCGCGACCGACGAGTTCGGGGTTCACTGGCACCCGACAAGTCTATCGGCGGCCCATGACCGGACTTCGGGCGCAGGGCGAAGGCCGGCGCTCAGCGTCCCGCGGCGGGCCGGCTGCGGATCGCCTTCAGCGCCATCTGCACGGCGACGAACACGACGAACAGCGAGAACAGGATGTTGCCGACCATCGGGTCGATCAGCGAGGCGAGCCAGGCGCCCAGAGCCGTCGTCGTGCACGCGGCCACGCCGATGCACGCGGCGGCGACCAGGTCGACGTTGCGACGGCGGATGTTGCCGAACGTGCCCGACACGGCGGTGGGGATCATCATCAGCAGCGACGTGCCCTTGGCCACCAGGTCGCTGGCACCGAAGCCGAGCATGAGGGCAGGGACCACGATCACGCCGCCGCCGACGCCGAGCAGGCCCGAGAGCACGCCGGTGACCAGGCCCGTTCCGATCAGGCCCAGGATGCTGACCAGGGTGAGCTCGAGCTGCGCCTCGCGCGACGGGACGACCAGGAACAGGCCCACCACCACCACGGCGAGGAACACGACGAACGCCCAGCGCAGCGCGTTGACCGGCAGCCGTGCCAGCAGCCACGTGCCGATCTGCGCACCGATCACGGCCGCCGCCGCGAGGATCAGCGCCGGGATCCAGGCCACGGAGTCGCGCACCGCGTAGCTGATCACCCCGACCGTGGCGATCGGCACGATCGCGGCCAGCGACGTGCCCGCCGCCAGCCGGTGCTCGAACCGGGCGAGCAGTGTCAGCATCGGGACGATGACGGTGCCGCCGCCGACCCCGAACAGGCCCGACAGCAGGCCTGCGGCCAGGCCGATGGTGATGAACAGGACGTAGGATCGGGTGCCGCGTCCTGTCGTGTTCATCGCCTCACGAGCCTACCGTTCCGGCTGCGTGCAGGTGACCTGGGCCGCCGTCGAGCCCGTAATGTTACCCGGCAGGCTCACCGCGTCGCCGGGCGTCGCCGTCGGGGCGGGGGTGGCGCCGGTCGCCTCGCCGGTGACCTCGACCCCGTTCGCCGCGCTGGCCTTGCCGGTCAGCCGCAGCGACTTGTTGTCCTTGAGCGCGGTGAACAGCACGTCGGCTGATGCGGTCTCGGGCAGCACGCGCGAGGTGTCGGCCGGGTCGTACGAGGTCGGGTACTGCACGAACGCGATGTCCTTGTACGGCACGGACTTGACCGCCATCGCGATCTGCACCATGTGCGTGGGGTTGGCGAGGTTCTGGTCGAGCACGAGCTGCTTCTCGCTCACCTGCTGCAGCGCCGTGGTGGCCAGGGCGAACAGCTTGCCCGGGTCGCCCAGCACTCCGCCGGATTGCAGCTTGCGCACCAGCGACGACATGAACTGCTGCTGGTTCGAGATGCGCCCGAGGTCGGATCCGTCGCCGATGCCGTGCCGGATGCGCAGGAACTGCAGCGCCTGGGCGCCGACCAGGGTGTGCTCGCCCTTGGTCAGGTGCAGCCCCGTGTTGCGGTCGCTGATGTCGCCGGCCACGCACACGTTCACGCCGCCGACCGCGTCGGACATGTGGATCACGCCGGTCCAGCGGATCGCGGCGGCGAACTGGATGTCGACGCCGGTCAGCTGCTGGATGGTCAGCGCCGTGCAGGCCAGGCCCCCGTAGCTGTACGAGACGTTCAGCATCTGCTCGCTCATCGCCGGGTAGCGCCCGCCGTTCGGGGACGGGCACGACGGGATCGGCACGAGCATATCGCGCGGGAACGAGACGACGGTCACCCGCCGCGGGCTGTCGCCGATGTGCACGAGCAGCGTCACGTCGTTGCGCTCGCCGCCGTCGTCGTGCGCGCAGCGCGGGAACAGCTTCAGATCCTGCCCCTGGCACGAGTCGGTGCCCACCACCAGCAGGTTCACCCCGCCCTCGATCTCGCCGATGTCGGGCGGCACCGAGGCGGTCGACTCCAGCGCGACGGCGTCGTCGGTGACGATGTGCGACGCGGTCCACAGCGCGAACGCGCCGGTGCCCCCGATGCTCAGCACCAGCACCGCCAGGACTGTCCCGACGATGATCGCGACCTGGGTGAGGGGGTGCTGGCTGCGCAGCCGGCCGTGCTGGGCGAGGGGCACGCGCGGCGACTTCGGGCTCATGCTCGATTCCTCTCCACACCGCTCGCGCACGGACGGCGGCCTCTCACTCGTCCGGGGCGATTCTAGGCGACACCGCCTGCGAGCAGCCTTGGAGCGCCGGTTCGGCGCAGATCGTGAGACGCGTCAGCCGACGTGCCGCAGCGTGCGCCGGACGATGAGCCAGACCGGCACGGCGCCCAGCAGCACGAGCACGAGCGCGTACGGAGCAGCGGCCGTGAAGTCCAGCGACTCGCCGTTCGTGGTGGCCCACAGGCCCGTGGCGAGGGTCTGCGTGTTGAACGGCAGCAGCATCAGGGTCGCGGTCAGCTCCTTGCTGGCGTCCAGGCCCACCAGCAGCGCACCGGTGGCGATGCCCGGCAGCGCGATCGGCAGTGACACCCGGCGCAGCCGCTGCCAGGCGCGGTGGCCGAGGGATGCCGCAGCTTCGTCGTAGCGGACGAAGGCGGCCTGCAGGCCCACGCGCTGATTCGAGATCGCCAGCGGCAGGAACATCACGACGTAGGCGATCACCAGCAGCAGCGCGGTCTTGTACAGCCCGGGCACGAGCCGGGTCGCCAGGAACACCAGGGCGAGGGCGAGCACGGCGTTGGGGATCGCGTGCGCGAGCCACACCGAGCGCTCGGTGAGGTTCGACAGCGGCGACGGGCGGCGACTGACCCACCAGGTCACCGGCAGCGCCGCCGCGGTGGCCAGAAGTCCCGCGCCGGCGCCGTACAGCAGGGTCACACCGCCGGCGCCGGCCACCTGCGACCAGTCCACGACGAGGTCGGGGCGCGCGAACGACAGGCCGCGCACGGTCATGAACACGGTCGGGCCGATCGCGGCCAGCGGCACGAGCAGCGCGAGCAGCAGCACAGGCCCCCGCGCCCATCCGAGCCGGGCGCGGGCGACGGTGCGCACGCTCTGCCGGCCGACGCTGAGCGCAGCCGGGCGCCCCGACACGAGCCGGCCGGCCAGCAGCAGGAGCAGGGCGAGCGAGACCAGCAGCACCGACAGCGACCGCGCGGCGGCGTAGTCGCCGTAGTCGAGCATCTCGGCCATGATCGTCGTGGTCAGCGTGCGCTGACGCAGCTGCACCATGGCGCCGTACTCGCTGAGCACGTGCAGGGCGATGATCAGGAGGCTCCCGGCGATGGCGACGCGCAGCTGCGGCAGGGTGATGCGGCGGAACACGGTCCAGGGCCGGGCGCGCAGGCTGCGGGCGGCCTCTTCCTGCGCGGGGTCGATGTTGCGCACGGCGACTACGCAGGCCAGGAACACGTACGGGTAGAGGGTGAGCGCCATCACCGCGGTCGCGCCGGCGAACGAGGTGACGATGTCGAGTCGGGGTGCGAACACGAGGTTCATCGAGTACGCGGCGTACGCGCTGACGAAGCCGGGCACGGCCAGCGGCAGCGCGAACAGCACCGTCAGGGTGCGCCGCAGCGGCACGGTGGTGCGCACCACCAGCAGCGCCGCCGCGACCCCCAGCACGAGACAGACCAGGCAGACCGCGATGGTCAGTCCGATCGTGCGCAGGATGTCGGGCGCCGTCGTCGGGTACGTGAACAGCGCGGTGATCTCGGCGAGCGAGAACCCGGCGATGAACAGGTATCCGAACGGCAGCAGCGACAGCACGGCGACGGCCACCGCCGCGATGGCGACGGCCGCGCGTCCGCGCCGCAGGTGCGGCATCAGCTGGACATGCCGAGGCTCTTCAGCAGCTGCTGCGCCTGTGCCTGGTCGGCGAAGATGCTCATGTCGTACGAGGGCGACTTGACGTCCGACAGGCTGCCGACGGTCGTGCTCCTGGTGCCGACCCCGACCGGGTACTGTCCCTCGGACACGTCGATGGGGCCGTCTGCGATGACCTTCTGGCCGCCGTCCGGGGCGGTCAGCCACGCCAGGAAGTCGGCGGCGGCGCCCTTGTGCTTGCTGGTCTTGAGGATGCCGGCACCCGACGAGAGCACGAGGTTGCCCGGGTCGACCTCGGGGAAGTGGTAGATCTTCGAGGTCATGTGGTCGGGTCCGCCGACCTCGGCGGCCTTCACCCACCAGTAGTAGTGGTTCGACAGCCCCATGGCGTGCTTGCCGGCCTCGACGGTGTCGCGCACGTTGCCGTTGCTCTGCTCGTCCACCCCGTCGGCCTTGACCTTCTCGAGGAAGGCGCGGGTCTTGTCCATGCCCATGGTGGAGATGAGGTACTGCACGGTGGCCACG
The DNA here is from genome assembly GCF_058349885.2 of Microbacterium sp. W1-4-2. NCBI lineage: Bacteria > Bacillati > Actinomycetota > Actinomycetes > Micrococcales > Microbacteriaceae > Microbacterium > Microbacterium sp. W1-4-2. The sequence goes on from NZ_JBYRJC020000003.1 coordinate 319,174, forward strand.
AACGCGCCCGAGGGCGCCCAGGCGAACTGGCCCTTGTACTGCGGCTCGGCGATGTCGAGCAGGGTCTTCGGCAGATCCTTCTCGGCGATCAGCGTCGGGTTGTAGTAGAGCACGCGCACGCGGGCGGCGTAGGCGACCCATTCGTCCTTCGGGTCGCTCAGCCGCGGCTGGACCTGGGCGATCGTGCTCTGGGCGAGCGGGACGAACAGGCCCGCGGCCCCCAGTTGGGCGGCCGGACCCGGGTCTTCGCTGAGGAAGACGTCGGCGGGCGAGGCCGGCCCTTCGGCCTGGATCTGTCCCGCGGTCGCGTCGTTCTGGATGTCGAAGCGCACGCCGGTCTTCTTCGTGTACGCCGCCGTCAGCGCCTGGATCAGCTCGGCGTGCTGGTCGGTGTAGACCGTCAACGTGGTGTCGCCGGTGCCGGCGGGTGCGGGCGAGCCGGCCGCACAGCCGGCGAGCATGACGGCGGCGACAGCGGTCAGCGCGACGGACGCGCGCAGACGGGCACGACGCATGGTGGTCCCCTTTCGGTGGGAGGGCAGAGATTCGCGGCTCAGGCGGCGAGGGATGGGCGGGGATACGTGCAGACCGCGCGGTCGACCACGAGGCGGACCTCGTCGCCGACGCGATGCGGGTGGTCGCCGAGCACGCGCACCGGCACTTCGGCGTCGAGTGCGGGCACGTGCACGCGCAGCATGCCGTCGTGTCCGTAGAAGGTCTGATCGGCGATCGTCCCTGAGAGCCCGGGGCCGGCCGCATCGCCGACGCGGATGTTCTCGGGCCGGATCAGCACGTCGCACAGGCCGCGGCATCCATTCGCGCACGCGACGGCGAGATCGCCGAACACGCACGCCACGGTCATCCGATCGGGCGCGCTGCCGTCGCGCACATCGCCGTCGACGACGACGGCTTCGCCGAGGAAGCGCGCCAGCTCGAGGTCGGCGGGCTGGAAGTAGGTCTCGCGCGGCGGGCCGACCTGCACGACCCGGCCCTCGCGCATGACGGCGACCCGGTCACCCATCGCGAGCGCCTCCTCCTGGTCGTGCGTGACCATCACCGCGGTGGTGCCCAGGCGCGCCAGCAGCGCGCGCACCTCGGCGCGCAGCGATTCGCGCAAGTACTCGTCCAGCGCCGAGAACGGCTCGTCCAGCAGCACGATGCCCGGCCCCGGGGCGATCGCCCGGGCCAGCGCGACCCGCTGCTGCTGGCCGCCGGACAGCTCGTGCGGCCGGCGAGGGCCGAAACCCGACAGGCCGACCAGTTCGAGGGTCTCGTCGACCCGTGCCCGGCGGTCGCGGGCGCGCATGCGGCTCAGGCCGAAGCCGACGTTCTGCGCGACCGAGAGGTGCGGGAACAGCGCACCCTCTTGCGGCACCAGGCCGATGCCGCGGTCGTGCGCGGGCACGAAGCGGTCGCCGGCGACCGTGCGGCCGGCCACGCTCACCGTCCCCGTGTCGGGCACCTCGAAGCCGGCGATCACCCGCAGGAGGGTCGTCTTTCCGCAACCCGACGGGCCGAGCACGGTGAGCAGCTCGCCCTCGTCGACGTGCAGATCGATGCCGTCGAGGGCGACGGAACGGTCGGGGCCGTCCGATGCGAAGGTCTTGACCACGTGGCGCACATCGAGCACGGTCCCACTATAGCCCTATAGGTAAGGCTTGCCTAACGAGGGTCGGTCCGGAGTCCCTCCGGAGCTCAGGCGCGCCGCTCGTACTGTCGCATCTGGTCGCCGATGCCGGCGAACCGGAAGAGCCCCGTCGTCTCGGCGGCGGTGACGACGTCCTCGCCGCGCACCTCGTCCACGCTCTCGTGCAGTGTGCGGTAGCGCGCGTAATCGATGCGGACCCGGTCGTCGAGGATCGCGGCATCCTCCGCCCGGCGCAGCAGGTCGCGATAGCCGGGTCGCACGACGCCGGTGAAGAACTCCGAGACGCTGCCGGACCCGTAGCTGAAGAATCCGATGCGACGTCCGGCGAGGTCGGTCCCGTCGTCGTTCAGCAGCGACAGCAGCCCCGCGTAGATCGAGGCGGTGTAGCTGTTGCCGGTGCGCCGGTTGATCTCGAGGCTCGCGTCGATCTGCGCGCGGCGCTGGTCGCGGTCCAGGCCCGACTTCGCGATGACGTTGAGGCGGTCGTGTGCCTTGAGCGCCATCTTGGTGAACGGCTGGTGGTAGCAGAACCGGTCGATCGCCTCGAAGGCGACCCCGCCGCGGGCGCGGTACTCGTTCCAGGCGCCCTCGAGTGAGCGCAGGTACGCGGCCAGCGAGTACTTGCCGTCCACGAGCGCGGTGGAGAGGTGATTGGGCCGCCAGAAATCGTGGATGTCGTCGGTGTGCAGCCCGGTGACCGGCTCGATCTCGACCATCGCGGGGTCGGCGGTGACCAGGAACGCCACCGCGGCCGCACCCTGTGTGGGCTCGCCGCTGGAGTCCAGCGCGTAGCGGGCGACGTCGCTGGCGATCACGAGCACCCGCTCGCGCGGGTCGCGCGCGACGATGCCCAGGGCGAACTGCAGCGCGGCCGTGGCCGAATAGCACGCCTGCTTGAGCTCGACGACGCGGCAGTTCTCCCCCATCCCCAGCAGCCCGTGCACGAACACGCCGGCCGACTTGGACTGGTCGATGCCCGACTCGGTCGCGAACAGCAGCGTGCGGATGCCCTCGGTGCCGTGGCGCGCGACGATCCGCGCCGCCGCCTCGGCGCCCATCGTGACCACGTCCTCGTCGGCGGCGGGCACGCTCATCTCGGATTGCCCGATGCCGACGTAGAATTTGCCCACGTCGACCCCGCTGTGGTCGGCGATCTCACTCAGGTCCAGCACCTGATGCGCGGTCGCGAACGAGATGTCGTGGATGCCGATGCGCAGCGGTTCGGCGCTCATCGCGTGGCCCTCCTCTCGATGTTCACGTGGGCCGCCATGAGCTCCCCCGGGTTGGTCTGCGCCGCCAGCAGCGACAGCTCGCCGCACAGCACGGTGGCCGCGCACAGCGCCGCCAGGCGCCGCGCGTTCTCGCCGGCCGGGCGCTCGTCGGCGCAGCCGAGGCGGGCGAGGTTCTCGCCGACGAACGGCAGGTCCTTGCCGTTGCCGACCGTGCCCACGATCAGGTTGGGCAGCGTGCACGAGAAGTACAGGTCGCCGTCCCGCACCTCGGCGTGCGTGATGCCCTGCGATCCTTCGACGATGTTCGCGGCATCCTGCCCCGTCGCCAGATAGAACGCGAGCAGCATGTTCGCGTAGTGCGCGTTGGCGCTGCGCAGGCCCCCGGCGGTGATCGTGCCGATGAGGTTCTTGCGCACGTTCAGCTCGGCGATGGCCTCGGGGCTGGTGTGCAGACGGCGGGTCACGACCGCGCGCGGGATCAGCAGCTCGGTCACGACGTTCTTGCCGCGGCCGAGGATGCCGTTGACCGCCGTGGCCTTCTTGTCCGAGCAGTAGTTGCCCGAGATCGAGCCGTACCGCAGGCCCGGCACGGTGCTCAGGATGTGGTCCATCAGCCGGTCGCTGGCCAGGGTCACCATGTTGTGCCCGGACGCGTCGCCCGTGGTCAGCTCGAACCGGACGAACAGCAGGTTGCCGACGATCTGGTGGTGGATGTCGACGAGCTTCGCGAAGCGGCTCGCGGTGGCGACGACCTGCTGCAGCACGTCGCGCTCGGCGTTCAGCGTCTGCATGGCCGCCAGCGCCGTGGCCGCGTCGTCGGCCTCGAACAGCACGGAGCGCGCCATCCGCTCGTCGACGAGGGTTGCGACGATCCCCTTCTCGGCGAGCGTGGAGATCTTCGCGCCACGGCCGACCGACGGCCACAGCGGTGTCTCGTAGGTCGCCAGCGGCACCTCCTGCAGCCCGGTCATCACGTTGCCGCTGACCGAGATCGGCCCCACCCACGTCATCGGCACGGGGGCTGCGGTGATCGGTTCGTTCCTCATCCCAGTCTCTCCTCGTCGCGCAGCTCGCGTTCGCTGCGGCGGCTGTAGGCGGCGGCATCGACCCCGCGCAGTTCGCAGAACTCCCGCACGCCGCCGCGCAGCAGCAGGTCTGTCCCGGCCAGGGCGGCGGGGCCCCTGGCGCCCAGAAGGGCGTGCAGCTGGCCGAGCTGCACGATCCAGGCGCGGATGCGGGCGACGAGCCCATCGACGCCCTCCTCCAGCAGGGTGTGCAGGAAGCTGCCCGACACGCCCACCGCGCGGGCGCCCAGGGCGAGCGCGCGCATCACGTCCAGCGGCGTGCGCACGCCACCCGAGGCCAGCAGCGCGGGGATCTCGCGATCGCCGGCGACCGCCGCCTCCAGCAGGCAGCACACCGCCGACTGCCCCCACCCGGTCATGAACGAATAGTCGTCTTCGGGGCGGCGGGCGTTCTCGATGCGCGCGAAGTCGGTGCCGCCCGCGCCGCTCACGTCGGCGACCGCGACGCCGAGGCCGGCGAGCTGCTCGAGGGTCGGCCGGCTCAGGCCGAAGCCGACCTCTTTGACGACGACGGGAACCTCGACCCGGTCGACGATGTCGGCGATGCGGTCGGGCCATGCGGAGAAGTCGCGGCTGCCCTCGGGCATCACGGTCTCCTGGACGCTGTTCACGTGGATCTGCAGAGCATCCGCGCGCACGAGGTCGATCGCGCGCAGCGCCTGCTCGGGCGTGGCATCCGCACTGAGGTTCGCCAGCACGAACCCGTCGGGGTTCTCGTCCCGCAGCACGCGGAACGTGTAGGCGGTGTCGGGCTCGCGCAGGGCGATGCTCATAGATCCCGACGCGATCGCGACCCCGGTCTCGCGGGCGGCGATCGCGAGCGCCCGGTTGATCTCGCCGGTGCGGCTGCTGCCCCCGGTCATGCCATTGATGTACAGCGGCACGGGCCAGACCAGCCCCGCGAACGAGGTGGACAGGTCGACGCGGTCGCGGTCGATGCCGGCGAGGGCGTGGTGCACGAAGCGGACGTCGTCGAAATCGTTGCGCACCGGGCCGTTCTCGTGCTGCACCCGGGCGAGGTCGACGTGCTCGTCCTTACGGGCGCCGTCGACGGACTGCTCGGCGTTCACCGATCGTTCAGGGCTCATGGATCGCTCCGATCTGCGGGTCGAACGGCAGGGCGGCCACGCCCGCCTCGATCGCCAGGTGGCGGATGTCGTTCTGCTCCCAGCGCGCGAGCATGCCGTGCACGTCGGCATCCTCTCCGGCCAGCACGATGCCGCAGTCGCCGCCGCCGGCGCCGGACGACTTCGCCGCCGCTCCGGCATCCTCGGCGATGGCGCAGAGCGCGGCCAGCTGCTCGGTCTCGATCTCGATCCCGGCGTGCCGGGCCAGGTCGCCGAGCGCGGCACGCGCGGCGCGGATCGAGGATGCCGCGGCCGCGGCATCCTGCGCCTCCACAGCGGCGATCAGGCCTTCGACCGCTGCGCGGCTGTCGGCCAGGAACCGGCGGTATTGGGTCTGCCCGCCCGGCGAGACCCGCTGCAGGTTGCCGACCATGCGCTCGGTGGAGGCGGGCTGACCGGTCCACCCCACGATCAGCCGCAGATGCGCCGGAGCGGGCAGGCGCCGCACCGAGAGGCCCGGCCAGGGCCGGTCGAGCATGGCCTGCACGCCGACGATGTCGGCCTGCGTGCGCACCTGCAGTCGGTCGGGCGCGCTATAGGCGATCCAGCCGCCGAACACCGACGCGGCCAGGTCGCCGCCCGACGAGGCCGGCGAGACCCGCACGGTGGCGATCAGGGCGAGCTTGTAGACCTCGAGCGCGGTCAGGTCGAGGTCGTAGAAGCGGTTCAGCGCGCGCACGGTCGCGACCGTGACCGCCGCCGACGACCCGAGGCCGAACTTGCGGCCCGACACGTCGTCGAGCTCGCTGGAGATGCGGATGTCGTAGAACCGGCCGACGATGCCGCGCTCGGCCGCGAGCTGCTCGACGACGGTGATGGCCGCCAGCACGTAGTCGTAGGGACGGTGGTCCTGGTCGATCACGACCCCGTCGGTGCCGCGCGTCCACAGCAGCGGCGCCCGGCCGAACTGATCGGACGAGATGCTGCCCTGCCCGCGGGCGGGCTCGAGCTCCACGCTGACGTAGCGGTCGACGGCGACCAGGACGCTGGGCTCGCCCGGCTCGACCACGGCATACTCCCCCGCGATGAAGAGCTTGCCCGGTGCCTGTTCGCGGATCATGCGGACACCCCGGCGATCAGATGCGCGCCCGGTCCGGCGTGGGCGGCCACGAGGCGGTCGGCCGCGAAGCGCTCGGACAGCGCGTCGCGCACGGCGTCGACGTCGCCGTCGCGGCACACGAACACGACGTTCGGGCCGGCGTCGGCGGTGGCGTACGCCTCCAGGCCCGCCGCGCGCAGCCGGGCGGCCTCGTCGAACAGGGCGAGGCTCTGCGGGGCGAGGTAGCGGATGGGCGGGCGGCAGGCCATGATCGCGGCGTGCATGCGCAGGGCGTTGGACTCGGTGAGCTCTCCGATCGCGGTCACGTCGCCGCGCGCGAACGCCGCGCGCATCGCCTCGAGGTCGACGCCGGTCGACTGGGCCCAGGCCAGGGCGTACGGCGACGTGTCGCGGGTGCGGATCATGGCCTCGCGGCTCGAGACCGCCTTGGCTCCGGCATCCACCACCGCGATCACCATGCCCAGGGCGGGGCCGGCGACCGGCTCGGCGAAGGAGGACGCGTCGTCGGTGCCGGCGTGCCAGATCGCGGTCGCGGGGATCACCGAGCGGCAGGCCGAGCCGGACCCGCGGCGGGCCAGGCGGCTGAGGGCCCGCTCGTCGAGGTCGAGCCCGTACGCGTCGGCGGCCGCGACGGCCAGGGCCGCGAACCCCGACGCGCTCGAGGCCAGACCCGCCCCCGTGGGCACGGAGTTGCGGGTGTCGACGCGGGCGCGGACGGTCGTGCCGGCCTGCGCGCGCACCAGGTCGAGGAATCGCGTGATCCGGTCGGCGGCGCTGCCGGCCGCGGGTGCGCCGTCGAACGCGACGTCGTCGACCGCGGCGGACTCGTCGAGGGTGACGGTGGTCGTCGTCGGGAAGACGTCGAGGGTGAGCGAGAGGCTGCCGGTCAGCGGCAGGATGAGGTCTTCGTCCCGCTTGCCCCAGTACTTGACCAGGGCGATGTTCGGGTGGGCGACGGCGGTGCTCATGCAGGCATGTCCTCGGCGGCGAAATCGGCAGGGTGGAGCAGCCAGGTGCGCTCGGCGCCCGCGTCGCGCAGCGCGGCGGCGATCCGGGTCGCCGCCGGCTCGTCGCCGGCCAGGGCGAGCACGCAGCCGCCGCGTCCGCCGCCGGTGAGCTTGGCGCCCAGCGCGCCGGCGTTGCAGGCGGCGGCCACGAGCGCGTCGAGCTCGGGGCTGCTCACGGTCAGCTCGCGCAGCAGGTCGTGCACCGCGAGCATCCGCGCGCCCAGGCCCGCGCGGTCGTCGGCGGCGAGATCGTGCACCGCGGCGGCCGTGTGCGCGTCGATGCGGGCCAGGATCGCGTCGATGCGAACGGGCTCCGCAGCCTTGAGCGCGCCCACGGCGGTGACCGCCTCGCGGGTGCGACCGTGCACGCCGGAGTCGGCGATCACGAACACCCCGCCGAAGGCCGAGTTCAGCGGGCGGGATGCGCCGGCCTGGAACCACATCGGCGCCTCGGAGACGACCGAGCGCGCGTCCAGCCCGCTCGGGTTGCCGTGCGCGACCCGCTCGGCGGTCTGGACGAGCTCGAACCGGGTGTCGGCGTCGAGCGTCACGCCGTGGAGCGCGGCCACGGCGGTGCTGATCGCGGCGGCGACGGCCGCGGACGATCCGAGCCCGCGCTCGGCCGGGATCTCGCCGTCCACGCGGACGGCCAGGCCCGCGGCCGGGGCGCCGATCCGCGCGAGCGTCGCGGTGATCGCCGTGATCGGGGCGGCCAGCAGCGACGGGGCGCCGGCGACCGGCCCGCGGTACAGCACCGAGTCGATCCACAGCGGGCGATCGGTGCTGATCGCGGCGGCGGTCAGGGTCAGGCTGTGCACGGGCAGCGCGATCGCCGGCCCGCCGTGCACGACGGCGTGTTCGCCGAGCAGGATCACCTTGGCGTGCGCAGCCGCGCGGGTGGAGGCATCCGTCATCGAAAGAGAAGAAGAGGTCTGGGGGTCGGAGAGGTCGGAGACGCGACCTGACAAGCCGGCCATGATTCGTCTCCTGTTGTTCTCGTGCGAAGGCACCGCTGGCATACCGCGGGAGCGGGATGCCATCAGACGATTTTATCCGCTGGCGGCCGCGCGTGGCTGAGTCCGGGCCGAGTGCCGGCGCGAGCGCCGGCGCCGGGCGGGCGGACGGGCGATACGGTGGCCACATGGCTGAATACGAGGTGGTCGAACTCGGCGCGCCCGATGCGTGGCGCACGTACTACGGCGGTTTCACGCCGGACCGATCCCGGCAGGGCCGGCGTGTGGTCGACCACGACCTGGACATGCAGTACATCGGGCTCACCGCCAACGCGTACGAGCCGGGCGAATCGGTGGACTACTGGCATCGCCACCACCGCATCGAGGAGCTGTACGTGTTCCTCGCCGGCCGCGGCCAGATGGGGCTGGACGACACGATCGTCGACGTCGGCCCGGGCACGGCGGTGCGCGTCGGGCAGGGCGTGTGGCGCTCGTGGCGATGCGTGCCCGACAGCCCCGAGCAGCTGCGCTGGCTGTGCATCCGCGCCGGCGGCGACGAGCTGCCCGAGCTGCCCGACGATGCAGATCGCGACACCGACCGCCCCATGCTCTGGGACTGACGCAGTCCGTCGCGCTCGATAGGAGTCCTGCCCGCTCTGAGCCGTCTCGTACTGCGTCCGCGGTCGCGATCCGCATGCGCGAACACAGAAACAGGCAACACAAGCCGCTGCACACGACGGGCAAGGGAGCCACACCGGCTCAGAGCGGGCGGGCGGACCCGGCGACGGTGCTGGACGCGGCCGTCATGCGCGCGCCGACGCGCCGCGACGCGCGGAACGCCCACCACGCGAGCGGGTGGCGACTGCCTTTGCGATACACGCGGTGCGGGGTCCTGGCATCCTCTCTCTCATACCCGACGGCCGCGAGCACGCTCGGCAGCATCACCGCGGCCGCCTGCTCGTAGCCGATGCTCGAGGGGTGCAGGTGGTCGTGCGCCGAGAACATGTCGTCCGGGTCGCGACGGAACAGCGGGCCGAGCGTGTCGGCCAGCGACACCGTGCGGCCGCCCGCACGCAGGGCGACGATGACCTGTCCGGTCGCCAGCAGCCGGCCCGACCAGTGGGCGAAGAACCGCAGCGGCTGCGAGAACGGCCGCACCGTGCCGAGGTCGGGACACGTCGCGACGACCACCTGCGCACCCGTGCGGCGCAGGTCGCGCACGGTCGCCGACAGCGGCCACAGCGCGTCGGTCAGACGCTTGAGGTGCATCACGTCGTTCGCCCCGACGATGATGACCACGACCTCGGGATCGGTCACCTCGCGCAGCTGCGCGAGCTGAGGGATCAGCGCGGTCGATTCGGCTCCGACGACGGCGACGTTGGTCAGCTCTACGGGGCGGTGCGACACCTCGGCGAGCCACATCGCCAGCAGCGCACCGGGGGTCATGGCCGGGTCCTCGGCGCCGTAGCCCACGGCGAGCGAATCGCCCATCATGCCCATCCGGATCGGCGCGCCGTCCCCGCTCCCGAACCTGCCGCCGCGCGCGACGATCGACCCCATGCGTGTCGGGTTGAGCCGCTCCCACGCCAGCAGCCCCTCCGCCGTCGTGACGACACCGACCGCCGCGACGAATGCGGCCGTGGTCCCGACGGTCGTCAGCGCGACGCGCAGCAGTCGGCGGCCCGCGCTGCGCCGCGCCCCCAGCTTCGACCCTGTGCCCACGAAATGCTCCCACCAGTCACCGTAGTCGTACCGGCCCGGCCGTGGTTCGGCATCCGCTATCTGTTCGCTGTGTGCTCACGCCTCGATCCGGGCGACCCACGGTGGAGCAGATGGATGCCGAGCTCGACACCCCACGTCCGCGATCACGGACCGGACGGGCACCAGCTCCACGTCGGGGTCGGCGCGTCGGGTTTCGCACCCGTGCCGTTCGCGGTGGCGTGGCTGGAGGGACTGCACGACGCGGGCCGGCGGCCCGCGGACGCTGATCAGGGCACGGTGTAGCCGGCGGCGCGGAACAGCTCATACCACTCGCTGCGGGTGAGCGGCAGGTCGGACCCGAGGGCCGCATCGGCCACCCGCTGCGGCGTGGTCGTGCCGAGCACCACCTGCATGCGCGCGGGGTGCCGGGTGATCCACGCCGTCGCGATCGCGATCGGCGGCACGCCGTACGAGGCGGCGAGCCGGTCGATCACCACGTTCAGCTCGGGGTAGCGGACCGAATCGAGGAACACCCCGTCGAAGAAGCCCGCCTGCAGCGGAGACCAGGCCTGGATCGTGATGCCGTTGATGCGGCAGTACTCGACGATGCCGCCGCCGTCGCGCATGATCGACTGGTCGAGCCCCTGCATGTTCGCAGCGACGCCCTGCGCGACGATCGGCGCATGCGTGATCGACAGCTGCAGCTGGTTCGCGACGAACGGCTGGCGCACGGCGGTGCGCAGCAGGTCGATCTGGCGTGGAGTGTGGTTCGAGACCCCGAACGCGCGGACCTTGCCGGATGCCTCGAGCTCGTCGAGCGCGCGGGCGACCTCTTCGGGCTCGACCAGCGCATCGGGCCGGTGCAGCAGCAGGATGTCGATGTAGTCGGTCTTCAGCGCCCGCAGCGACCCCTCGACCGACTCGATGATGTGCTCGTACGAGAAGTCGAAGTGGCCGGGGCGGATGCCGCACTTGGTCTGCAGCGTCACCTCGGCGCGCTGCGACGGCGTGAGCTGCAGCGCTTCGGTGAACCGGCGTTCGCTGCCGTGCAGGGTGTTGCCGTAGATGTCGGCGTGGTCGAAGAAGTCGATGCCGGCGTCGCGTGCGGTGCGGACGAGCTCGCGGACGGCGTCGTCCGACATCCCGTCGATGCGCATGAGACCGAGGACGACATTGGGCGCACTGCCGGCGCCGAGGGGGATGCTCTTCACGCGATCACGATACCGAGGACCGACGACGTCGGCGTGCCGGCGGCCGCGGCCGGGCTCACCTCCGCGCGCCGAAGCGCCGCTGCAGCTCGGCGTACCCGATCGCACCGTCGACGAAGCCGAGGGTGCCCGCGTCGATGAGCTCTCGCGCCGCGCGCTCCAGCGCCCCGAGGGCCGCGCGCGCGAGTCCCCCGCCCAGGCTCACCCGCATGACTCCGAGCGAGATGAGCGTCCGGGCGTCGATGACGGTCGGGGTGAGGCCCGCGACGATGTTGACGGGTGCGGGGATCGCCTCGACGAGCCGGCCGATCGTGCCGGCGTCGTCCACGCCGGGCACGAAGATGCAGTCGGCTCCGGCGTCGAGGTAGCGATGTGCACGGGCGACGGTCTCGGCGAACGGGTCGCCGTCCGTGCCGACGAAGTACGCGTCGGTGCGCGCGTTCAGGACGAACGTGCCGAGGGGCGCGGCAGCCCGCGCGGCCACGAGGCGATCGGCGGCGTCGTCGACGCCGAGCAGGCGGCCGCCGACACTGTCTTCGAGATTCGCTCCGACGACCCCGAGGCCAACGGCGCGCCCCACCATATGTGCGACGTCGGCGGGGGTGGCGCCGTACCCGGCCTCGAGGTCGGCACTCACGGGCACGTCCACGGCTCCGACGATCTCGGCAATCCGCGTGAGCATGGCATCGGCATCCATCGCGCCGTCGGCGACGCCGCACGACCACGCGATGCCCGCGCTCGTCGTGGCGATCGCCGGGAACCCTGCGTGTTCGAGGATGCGGGCGGAACCGGCATCCCACGCGTTCGGAATCACGAATCCGGGACCCTCGTGCAGAGCGATGAAGGATGCCGCGAAGTCCATCGACATGCGTCCACCTCCCCAGACCGACCGTGGCATGAGGCTACTCCCGCGGCGCCGGCGCGGCGAGTGGCGATATCCCGTCGCCGGGTCGTGAGAGCCTGAGACCGTCGAGTCGGACTCGATGAACACGCAAGGAGCGGGAGTGACGATGGCGGGTGAGTTGCGGATCACGCGGCCCAACGCGCGGTTCCAGCAGTGGGAGGCCCTGCTGTGGAACCGCAACAAGCGACAGCGTTCCGGCGAGTTCCTCGTGCACGGCGTGCGCCCCATCAGCCTGGCCGTCGAGCACGGCTGGCCGGTGCGGGCCGTGTTCTTCGACGCCGAGCGCGCGCTGTCGCGGTGGGCGAAGGACGTGCTCGCGCAGGCGGGCGGCGAGCGCGTTGCGATGGCACCCGATCTGCTGCAGCAGCTCAGCGAGAAGGAGCAGGACCTGCCCGAGCTGGTCGCCGCCGTCGAGCTGCCGCCCGACGACCTGGCGCGCATCCCGGTCGGGCCCCGGTTCCTCGGCGTCGCATTCGACCGCCCGTCGGCCCCGGGCAACATCGGATCCATCGTGCGCTCGATGGACGCGTTCGGCGGCGCAGGTCTCATCGTCACGGGGCACGGCGCCGATCCCTACGACCCGAAGTCGGTGCGCGCCTCGACCGGATCGCTGTTCGCCCGCCCGGTGGTGCGCGTCCCATCGCATCGCGAGGTCGTCGGGTGGGCACAGGAGCGGCGGGACGCCGGCATCCCGATCACCATCGTCGGAACCGACGAGAACGGCACGGCCGACATCGCCGACTTCGACCTGACCGGGCCTGTGCTGCTGGTGATCGGCAACGAGACCGCCGGCCTGAGTGCGGGCTGGCGCGAGGCGTGCGATGCGATGGTGCGGATCCCGATCGGGGGCGCCGCGAGCTCGCTGAACGCGGCGAACGCCGCCACGGTCGCCCTGTACGAAGCCGCCCGCCAGCGGTCGTGAGCAGCCTGCGGCGGACATGCGGTGCCCCGGCCCGATGCGCGACGTGGCAGGCTTGCGGTAGGCTGACTCTGTCCGGTTGAGTTCCTTGGCGCACCTTGCGCCGGTCATCCTCCCGACGTCAATGGCGCGACCACCGCGCCGCATGCACGAATTCCGTGTTCTCGATTGCTTCTTGTGACCGGCCGACGATGGCGCGGTCCTCGACCTGACCGATGAGGTTTCCCATCTCACCCTCTCTCCACGCCGCACCGGCGGACCATGTGCTCTGCTGGCGACAATCGGCCTACGACGTCTTCGCAGCGACCCGCTCGGGCGAATTCGCAGGACATGTCGTCATCGACGATGACACGCGGTTCGCTGTCTTCGGCCCCACCGGCCAGCGGATAGGCGCTGCGCCGACGCTCGCCGACGCTCGCGCGATGCTTGCCGCATTCGCGTCCGCATCGGCGAGCTGCGCGTCGCCTTCGCCGGTGCCGACTTCCGCCCGCACTCCGCATCCTCCGCGGCGACGCCGTCGTCGCGGTATCACGGATCACAACCGTGGTCCCAGACAACGAAGGAATGACATCATGGCCACAGGTACCGTCAAGTGGTTCAACTCTGACAAGGGCTACGGTTTCATCGCCCCCGATGACGGCTCGGCCGACTTGTTCGCGCACTTCAGCGCGATCGCCGGCACGGGCCACCGCAATCTCGACGAGAACCAGCGGGTCGAGTTCGACGCCGAACAGGGTCAGAAGGGCCCGCAGGCGGCGAACATCCGTCCGCTCTGAGCCGATCGCGGCGATCGGTCGTCGAGCCGTCAGGCACGCGTGGCATCCGTCCTCCCCAGGAAGACGGATGCTGCATTCAGGTTGGGGCATGAATGGGCGAGTACCGTGTCAGCAAGCGATCGGCAGCTGCCTTTGGCTTCGCGCCCGCTCACCGCTCGGTGGAGGGCCAGACGTAAGGCGCCGCTCATGTCGCAGACACCGGTAATCTCCCCTTCCACACTCGGTCCGGTTCGCCAGACGTACGCACGGCGGGAGGACTTCCCGCCGGTGGCCCGGGCCTACATGCAGGTCTCTCACGTCGTGCAGGAGACCGGCCTGCTGCGCAGGACGCCATGGTTCTACGCGTTCGTCGGGGTCGTTCTGGCCCTCGCGTTCGGCGGCGCCGTCACCGGCTTCATCCTCCTGGGCTCGACCTGGTATCAGCTGCTCGTCGCGGGGGCTCTCGGTGTGCTGTTCACCCAGATCGCGTTCCTGGCCCACGAGGCGGCGCATCGGCAGATCCTCGTGACAGGGCCTGCCAACGACAGGCTGGCGCGAGTGCTGGGCGCGATCGTCGGCATGAGTTACTCATGGTGGGACTCCAAGCACAGCCGGCACCACGCCAATCCCAATCGGGTGGGCAAGGACCCCGACATCGAGGTCGACACCATCTCGTTCCTCGACGAGGATGCCGCACGATCTCGCGGGCTGCGGCGCCTCATCACCCGCAAGCAGGGGTGGCTGTTCTTCCCGCTGCTCACGCTCGAAGGCTTCAACCTCCATTTCCTGAGCTTCCGCCACCTCGCCGGTCGCGGCGCGGTCAAGGGTCGCTGGTCCGAGATCTGGATGCTCAGCCTCCGGTTCGCGCTCGTGCTGACCCCGGTGTTCCTGTTCCTTCCGCTGGGCATGGCGTTCGCGTTCATCGGGGTCATGTCGGCCGTCTTCGGCGTCTACATGGGCGCGACGTTCGCCCCGAACCACAAGGGCATGCCCGTGATCGCCCCCGACGCGAGGATCGATTTCTTCACCAAGCAGGTGCGAACCTCTCGGAACATCCGCGGCGGCTGGTGGGCCACCTGGCTCATGGGCGGACTCAACTACCAGGTCGAGCACCACCTGTTCCCGAGCATGGCGCGCCCGCACCTGGCCCGCACACGGGCGATCGTCCGCGACTTCTGCGCCGGCAACGACGTCCCGTACACCGAGACCTCGCTCTGGCGTTCCTACGCGATCGTCATCGACTACCTGAACCGCGTGGGTCTGGCCGCCCGCGACCCATTCGACTGCCCGATGGCGAGCCAGTACCGACGCGCCTGAGTCAGCAGCCGTCGGCTGCGGCTGGAACGCCAGAACCCCCGGCATCGCCGGGGGTTCTGTTCGGTAGCAGGAGCGGGGCTTGAACCCGCGACCTCACGATTATGAGTCGTGCGCTCTCACCAACTGAGCTACCCTGCCGCGAGGCATCCCGGATCATCTCCGCGATGCGTGCGAGCCCCGAGTCAGGATTGAACTGACGACCCCTTCCTTACCATGGAAGTGCTCTGCCACTGAGCTATCGGGGCGCTCCCGGAACGTTCCGGGCAACCAGAAAAGAATATCAGAGCCGCGGACGATTGCCGAACCGGCCGAGGCTCACACGGCCCGCCGGCATGAAATGGTCCGATCCCCCGTTTCCGTGACCGCCGGCGTCGATCTGCGCCCACTCTGCGTTCGCGGCGGCAGCAGAGTGGACGCGATTCGACGGTGTGCAGAACTCATCCAATCCGAGCCTCGGACGGCCGATCATCGGCGTATCGAGCGCAGACCAGCCCGGATTTGCGGAGTTCTGAACACTCCACGGCGCTGAGTCGACGGATCAGCAGCGGTTGTGCTCGCGCAGCCACGGGATCGGGTCGATCGGCGTGACGCCGTTCTGCCGGATCTCGAAGTGCGTGTGGGCGCCGAACGAGAAGCCGGTGTCGCCGGTGCGGCCGATGTACTGGCCGACCTTGACCCTCTCGCCGGCGTGCACCTGCAGCGAGCCGTACTGCATGTGGCCGTACAGGCTGGCCCAGTGCTGGCCGTCGATCTCATGGTCGATGATCACGGCGACGCCGTAGCCCTGGTAGCCCTGCTGCGCGACCCGCACGACGCCGTCGGCGATGGCCTGCACGTGCGCGCCGTTGCCGGGCGTGAAGTCGACACCCTCGTGGAACTCGCCCGGGCGCGGTCCGAAGCCGAACGAGATCGGCACGCCGACCGCGAAAGGCCACTGCACGGCGCACTGCGGGTTGTTCGTGTACACCCGACTCGAGAAGTTCGAGATGCCGACCGTGCCGGCCATGTCGGTCAGCGTGGCGGTGCTGTAGTCGGCCGAGCGGTCGAGGTTCTGCGTGGCGGGGGCGCCGTCGCCCGGGGCGACGTATGCCTGAATATCGCCGCCGTCCGCGCTGGCGGTGATCGGCTGCTGCGGTGCGGCGCCCACCAGGCGCGTCTCGGGCGAGGCGACGGCGGACGCCGGCAGTGTGCTGGTGACGGCGAGCAGGCCCACCGCGACGATGGTGCAGAAGGAGAAGGATGCCGCGGCCGCGCGCTTCGCGGTCACCCGCGAACGCCCGATCCGGCGGGCCTTGGCCTTGCGCTTCTTCTTGGTCTTCTTCGGCAGCAGGTCATCGGCGACGTCGACCGGCATGCCCTCGTCGGCAGGCGCCTGGATCGGCGTCTCGCCGGTGAACGAGAAGAGCTTGGCCGCTTCGGCGAAGGCGTCGACCTGCTCGGCGGTCGGCGACAGGTCGGCCGGCACGACCGGGATCGACGCCGTCAGCGGAACGGAGGGCGTGCGGGGCGCGGATGCCGCAACCCGTGCCGGCTGGGATGCCGCGGGCCTGTGCTGGGCCTCGCGGGGCGCGACCTCGGCGGGTGCCGAGGCGGCAGCGGTCCAGGCGGCGGCGCGGTCCGATGCCGCAGCGGGAGTCGACGCGGGGGTCGGAGAGGTCGCGGGGGCCGGCGAGGACGCGGGGGTCGGAGAGGTCGCGGGGGCCGGAGGGACGGCCGGGGTCGACTGCGCGCGCCGGCGGGCGCTGCGCCGGGTGAGCGGCGGCTCCTGGGCGCTGGCCGATACGGACGCTCCGCTGTATTCCGACGATGCCGTCGAGGTCGCGGCAGCGGCCGGTGTGCCCGCAATGACCGCCGGACGCTCCGCACCCTCGACGCTTTCCCGGCGACGCGTCTCGGCGCGTCCTGCTGCCGAGCGCTCGATGGCCGGGGCGGGCACAGGAGCGATGCGGGCCGAGCGGCGCGTGCGCACGGGTTCGGCCTGGGGGGCGTCAAAGGGCAAGGGGGCGAGCTCTCGGGTCAGGTCGCTGTGGGGGCAACGGTCGAACGCGGGTCGTGATCACTCCGCCGTTCGGGCCGGCGAAAGTAACGAATGGGTAAACACTACAGCGGCGGGCCTGAGAATGCCATGTGGCGCACGCAATACGATCGAATCGGCCGCCTCAGCGCCCGTCGATGGCCTGCTCGAGCGCCGCGAACAGCTGTGGTCCCGCCGCGATCGTCAGCGCCGTGCTCGGGCGCTCCCCCGGCAGGCCGCCCACGACGCCCCCGGCCTCTTCGACCAGCAGGGCGCCCGCGGCGTGGTCCCAGGGGTTCAGGCCACGCTCGAAGTACCCGTCGAGACGTCCCGCCGCAACGCCGGCGAGATCGAGCGACGCCGATCCGATGCGACGGATGTCGCGCGCCAGCGGCATGACGCGGGTGAGCCGCGCCAGATCGCCGACGTGCGTGGCGGGGTCGTAGCCGAACCCGGTGGCCACGAGCGCGCCGGCGTCGGTCGGCGCCTCGTTGACGGTGAGCCGCCGCCGGCCGGCGCCGGTCTCGAGCCAGGCGCCGCCCTCGGCCACCGCGACGTACAGCTCCCCCAGGGCGGGCGCGCACACGACGCCGGCCAGCGCGCGCCAGTGCTGGGGATCGGGGTCGCCCTCGACGGCGGCGATGCTCACGGCATACTGCGGGATGCCGTACGCATAGTTCACGGTGCCGTCGATCGGGTCGACCACCCACGTGATGCCGGTGGAGCTCGGCTCGGCACCCGACTCCTCGCCGAAGAACCCGTCCCCGGCGCGCTCGTGTGCGAGCCGGCGACGGATCAGCGCCTCGACCTCGCGATCGGCGGCCGTGACGATGTCGGCGGCGGCGGACTTCGTCGCCGCGATCTCGACCCCCTCGTCCCGCCGTCGCCGTGCGAGATCCGCCGCCTCACGTGCGATGTCGGTCGCGAGTCGGGCGAGGTCGTCGGGCGAGGTCATTCCCCCACGCTATCGTTCGAGTGGATGCCGCAACCGACGCCACCCGGTCGCACACCGAGTGCGACCGGGGGTCGGGATCCGGACGGCTACTGTTGCGGCGGCGCCGGCGGAACGGGCGGAACCGAGGGGGCCGGAGCCGCCGGGTCCGGAACCGCCGCCGGCGCAGGCTGGGCGGGCGCCTGCGGCGGGGCGGGCTGGGCGGGCGCCTGCGGCGGGGCGGCCTGCGGCGCGATCGGCGGCGTGGCCTCGGGTGCGGGCCACACCGGCGGCTGCACGACGGGCGCTGCCGGAGCCGTCGGCGGCGCCCAGTTCGCGGCCCCGGGAGCCTGCGGCGCAGTCTGCGGCACCGACGGGTACCCCGTGTAATAGGCGTTCCAGTCCGGCTGCCCGTCGGCCAGCATCGGCAGCGACGTCACACCGTCGGCGTAGGTGGGCCAGCCGGTGGCGGCGGCCGCGTGCGGGCGCGGCTCGCGCGGCGCGAGCAGCGCGTTGACCAGCGGCACGAGGGCCGTGCCGACCGCGGCGAGGATCGTCACCGCGACCGTCAGGCGCCAGTAGAGGTCGTGGAAGCGCACCCACTCGTTCAGCATCAGCGGGAAGACGAGCATGATCGCCAGCAGCGCGACGAGCACCACCGTCACCCAGAACACCGCGCTCGTGAACGTCGTCACATGGCGCTGCCACGCCTTCATGAACAGCCGTACGTGCAGCACGCCCAGCTGCAGGATCAGCACGATCAGCAGGAACGACATGAATCGCGCGGCGCCGCTCGCAGTACGGAACTCGGGGAACGGCATCCAGATCATCACCGCGCCGATGAGCAGCGTCACCACCCACACGATCATGCTCGTCAGTGCGAACCAGATCGGACGACGCGGGGCGAGATAGGTGTCCAGCAGGGCGACGCCGGCGAAGGCGACCATGAGCAGGATCGTCAGGAACGCGCGCGGCACGATCCCGTTCGCCGTGCCGACCAGCACCATGATGACGCAGACGATCGCGGCGGCGATGAGCGCGCCGATCGCGACCCAGATCGCAGCGCGCAGGATCTTCGAGGTCGACGCATCGCGAGGCTGCGTCGCAGGGGGCACGGTCATGGATGTCCTCTCGTCGGCGGGTGGTCACCCGCATCCATATCCTGACACGCGCGTGCTCACGGGCGGGAGGGTCCCCTGCGAACCTGTGGATGGATGCCGCGACCCGCCGATTCCTGAGCGCCGCTTTGGAGCTGCATATGCGTTCGTGACGAATCCTGTGAGGAACGGTTCCGGCGAGCACGCGAGCGTACGCTCAAATCGTGCGCCGCCGACGCCTCCTGCTTGCGCACGAGACGCCCTACGGCTTCTCGGCCCACGGCACACACAAGAGAACACGAGGAGGCGTACTCATGTTGAACCGTACTGTCCCGCGCCCCTCCGCCGGCGGTTCGCGACACCGGCGGATCTCTCAGGCGGCGGGCATCGCGCTGACGGCCGTGTCCGCGGTCGGACTGGCGGCCTGCAGCGCCGGCTCGCCCGGGGGCGGATCCACGCCCGGGGGCAGCGCCGCCGCTCCCGGCAACGCGACCTCCGGCACCATCACGTGGTGGGCCAGCCCCATCACCACCAGCGGCACCGACCCGCGCACCGTGCTGATCGGCGCCTTCGAGAAGGCGTACCCGAACATCAAGGTCAACCTGGTGTCGGCGCCGAACGACACCGACACCAACCGCGCCACGCTCACCACCCAGATCTCCGGTGGCGGCGGTCCCGACGTCTACATGGGCGACGTGATCTGGCCCGCGCAGTTCGGCGCGCACCAGCTGGCCGTGCCGCTGTCGAAGTATCTGCCGCAGAGCTACTGGGACACGTTCGCCAAGGGGCTCGTGCAGGGCGCCACCTACAAGAACCAGGTGTACGGCGCCCCGTTCTTCGAGGACCAGGGCTTCCTGTATTACCGCAAGGACCTGCTGCAGAAGTACAACCTGCCCGTCCCCACCACGTGGGACCAGCTGGTCACGGATGCCAAGAAGGTCCAGGCCGCAGGCGCGGTCAAGGACGGCTACGTGTTCCAGGGCGCGAACTACGAGGGCGCGACGTGCGACTTCATGGAGTTTCTGGCCGACGCCGGCGGCACCGTCCTCAGCTCCGACCAGACGAAGTCCACGCTCGACAGCGCAGCGGCCGACAAGGCCCTGAGCTTCGAGCAGTCGCTGGTCACCTCGGGCGTCTCGCCAAAGGCGGAGTCGACCTACCAGGAGACCCAGTCGATGAACGCGTTCGCAGCCGGTGACGCACTGTTCCTGCGCAACTGGGACTACGCGTACGGCCAGTCGCAAGCCGCACCCTCCAAGGTGATCGGCAAGGTCGGCGTGGCCCCGATGCCCACCTTCAGCGGGCAGCCGACCCCCGGCTACTCGAACATCGGCGGATGGAACCTGTACGTCAACCCGCACAGCAAGAACATCGCCGCCGACGTCACCTTCATCAAGTGGATGACCGGCAAGGACGCGCAGACCACTCTGGCGACGCAGTTCAGCGAGATCCCCACGAACGCCGAGGTGCGCTCGTCGGCCGACGTCAAGAAGGCCAACCCGGTGCTGGCGATCGTCTCCGAGACGAAGCTCGTGCCGCGGCCCGCACAGACGCCGAACTACCCGCAGGTCAGCCAGGCGATCTACACGGCGGTCAACGGCGTGCTCGCCGGATCCGCGCAGCCGAAGGCGGCGATCACAAAGGCCAGCAGCTCGATCGACAGCGCTCTGGGCGGCGGCCTGTAACAGCCGGAGGCGACCGCGGCGTCGGGATGCGGCATCCACGACACCGCGGTCTGCCCCCGCATCGCGGGTTCGAGGAGGAACCGTGACGAGCATCCGGGTGGCCGACACGCCGCGTACCGCGGCGCCGGTATCGCGCCCACCGCGCGGTCGCACGAATGCGCTGCAGCGCGCGCTGACGCGCATGGGGTGGATCTTCTCGGCGCCTGGTCTGTTCGTGATCGCCGCAGTCACGATCTTCCCCGTGGCGTTCTCGATCGTGATGAGCTTCAGCAACGTCAACGTGCTGGGCAGCGGCTTTCAGATCGACGGATTCACGCTCGGCAACTACAAGACGATCTTCACGGCGAGCATCTGGCAGTACGCGCTCGTGTTCACGATCGGCTACACGATCGTGACGGTGATCGTCGAGCTCGTGCTCGGGGTGCTGATCGCCCTCGTGCTCGAGCGGCTGGAGGGCATCCGCGGCTGGATGATGGCGATCCTGCTGATCCCGTGGTCGCTGATCACGGTGATCTCGGCGACGCTGTGGGACTACATCTACGACCCCACCGCCGGCATCGCCGACTGGATCTTCCAGCAGCTGGGCATGGGGTCGCCGGTGATCCTGGGCACCCCGACCTCGGCGATCATCGCCATGATGGTCGCCGACATCTGGAAGACCACCCCGTTCGTGGCGATCATCGTGCTGGCGGGCCTGGTCATGATCCCGGGCGACCTGTACGAGGCCGCCGAGATGGACGGCGCGAACGGCTGGAAGGTGTTCTGGAGGATCACGCTGCCGCTGCTGCGCCCGACCATCGCGCTGGCGGTGCTGTTCCGCATTCTGCAGGCGTTCGGGCTGTTCGATCTGCCGTTCGTTCTGACCCAGGGCGGGCCGCAGAACGCGACGACGTCGCTGGCGATCCTCGGCTATCAGGCCATGTTCACGGATCTGAAGTTCGGTCCGGGGGCTGCTGTCGCGGTGACCACGGCAGCCCTGGTGGTGATCGGATGCCTCGTCTTCTTGAAGGTGTTCCGCGCCCAGGTGTCCGAGACGGGAGACTGACATGCGCCGTCGATCCGTGGGTGCCCGGTGGGGGCTGGCGATCAGCACCGCCCTGGTGGCGGTGTTCGTGCTGCTGCCGATCTACTGGATGGTCGCGACGAGCTTCAAGACCGCCGCGAACGCATCGGCTCAGCCGCCGCAGCTGTTCCCCGAGCCGCTGAGCGTCGAGAACTACGGCATCGCGTTCGTCGATCACGGGTTCGGCCAGTACATCCTGAACTCGCTCGTCGTCTCGGTCGCGGCGACCGTGCTCGTGCTAGTGCTCGGCACCCTCGCCGGTTACGCCCTGGGCCGGGCCAAGATGCGCGGGACGTTCACGATCCTCGTGATCCTGCTGGTGCTGTCGGTGTTCCCGGTGATCGCGCTGATCGCGCCGCTGTACCTGATGATGCGCACGATCGGGTGGCTCAACAGCTACCAGGCGCTGATCATCCCGTATACCGCACTGAACCTGCCGTTCGCGATCTGGATCCTGCGCAACTACTTCATCGGTGTGCCGAAGGAGATGGAGGAGACCGCACGCATCGACGGCGCCTCGCCGCTGCGCACCGTGTGGTCGGTGGTGCTGCCGATGGCGCTGCCCGGCGTGTTCACGGCCGGGATCTTCGCCTTCACCGCCTGCTGGACCGAGTTCCTGATGGCGCTCTCGTTCAACAGCGCCAACGAATTCCGCACGATCCCGGTCGGCATCGCGCTGTTCGGCAACGCGCACATCACGCCGTTCGGGGCGATCTTCGCGGCCAGCACCGTCGCCGTCGTGCCGATCGCGATCCTCGTGCTCGTGTTCAAGCGGTCGGTCGTGTCGGGCCTGACCTCGGGCGCGATCAAGGGGTGAGGATGCCGCGGCCCGCGCGGTCTGTTCGGATCACGGATCGCCGGGAAATGTCGAGGGGCCCCGCTGCGCGGAGCCCCTGAACAATCGGTGGCAGGTGAGGGATTCGAACCCCCGAAGTCGAAGACGGCTGATTTACAGTCAGATCCCTTTGGCCGCTTGGGTAACCTGCCAAGTGCGCACCCGCCCGGCTTGTCCAGTCGACCGGAGGCGCGAGTATCAATGTTACCTGGTCGCAGCGAGTGCTGCGAACCACCGGGTCACTCAGGTGCCGAGGCGATCGAGGTCCATGGCGTCGGCGCCGGGGATGCGCAGCAGCGCGCCCTCGAAGCGCACCGTGGCCGCGGCGATGTCCATCGCGCGCTGCAGTGCTGCGGCCCAGGCCGCGGCATCCATCGGCTCGTCCTGCACGAGCGAGGCGACGATCGAGGCGAGCACGGCGTCGCCGGCTCCCATCGTGTCGACCACTCGCCCCGGCAGGGAGGCGATCGGCGCCGAGACGACGGCGCCGCCGGTCTCGAGCACGGCGCCGTCGGACCCGGCCGTCGCCAGCACGGTCGTCGCGGCCGCGAGCCGCTCGCGCAGCTCGTCGATCGACGCGCCGTACAGCAGCGCGGCATCGTCGGCGCCGACCTTGACCAGCGCGCAGCGCGACACGAGCGACTCGAAGCCCTGCACGAACGCGGCGCGATCTGCCAGCATCCCCGCCCGAGGATTCGGGTCGATCACGAGGGGCTTGCCAGCCGCGGCCTCGGCGAGCGCGGCCACCTGTGCGGCACGGTCGAACGGAAAACAGCTGACGACGACCAGTGGCGCGGCCGCGATCGCCGCACGCTCGGCCGCGCCGTAGGTCACGGCCCGCACCTGCGCCGCCTCGTTGAACACGTACACGGGCTCGCCGCCCACGCGCGTCGACACCGCCCGCGACGAACCGAGCGGGGAGGGCGACGCGAGCAGCCCGACGCCGTAGTCGCGCAGGTACGCCCGGATGTGGTCCCCGGCCTCGTCGTCGCCGACCATGGCGATCAGCGTCGCCGGCACACCGAGCCGCACCAGGCCGACCGCCACGTTCAGCGCCGCGCCGCCCACGAGTTCGGTCACCGAGGTGCCGGAGCGCAGTTCGTCGATCAGTGCGTCGCCGATGACGACGACAGGGGCGCCGGAGTGCATGCCGCCAGTCTAGAGAGGGGTGGATGCCGCGACCCGCTACGCCTCGGGGACCGCGCCCATCCCGCCCTGCGGCAGCGCGTGCGCCACGGCGGTGGCCGCCGGGGCCACCACGCCGGGCAGCGCCCACGCGGCGAACACCGGACCGTCGGCCGACAGCAGCACCGCCCCGTCGGATGCGACCGCGAGCGTCGCGTCGCCGAAGGCGTCCTCGGCGGACGAAGCCCCGATCACGAGCGGCGCCGGGATCTCGACATCCACGTCCCCGCGAGAGGCGAGCACGAGCACGCTGCCCGACGGCGCCTCGCGCACGAACACGACGGTCTCGTCGTCCACGTGCAGCCAGCGCAGCCCGCCGGTCTGCAGCGCCTCGTGGCCACGACGCAGCCCGATGAGGTCGCGGTACAACGCGATGCGCTCGGCGACCTCGGGCTCGTCGGCTCGGTCCCACGGGATGGGCGTGCGGCTCATCTCGCCGTCGGCGCCGGTCAGACCGAACTCGTCGCCGGCGAACACGACCGGCAGACCGGGCAGGGTCATCGACAGGCCGACCGCGAGCGGCACGGTGCCGGGCGCAGCGAACGTCGCGAACCGCGCCGTGTCGTGCGTGTCGAGCGGCTGCATGCAGCCCAGCCGCACCCGCCACGGGATCTGTGACGTGAACCGCTGCAGCTGCTCGACGAACTCACGCGCCGAGTAGCTCGGCAGCCCGGTGGGGATGCCGAAGAACCAGCCGTCCGGCGCCGGATCCGCCAGCCACCCCCACACGCCGCGCGTGAACGCCGGGTAGGTCATCGCGCCGTGCCAGGCGTCACCCTGCAGATCGCTCGCGGCGTCGTTGGTCGACTCCCCCAGCAGCAGAGTGTCGGGGTTCACCTCGACCATGGTGCGGCGCAGCGTCTGGCGCACCTCGGCGTTCAGGTCCTCGGCGCCCAGGCGCCCGGTCATGTTCGCGACGTCGATGCGCCAGCCGTCGGCGTGGTACGGGGCATCCAGCCACTGTGCGACGACCGAGTCGGGTCCCTCGATGAAGCGGCGGCGCAGCTCGGTCGAGTTCCAATTGAACTTCGGCAGGCTCGGCACCCCCAGCCACGACTCGTATTCGGTCTGCTCCGCGTCGCGGAAGTAGTAGAACGCGCTCTCGGGCGCTCCGGGATGGCGGTACGCGGCCTGGAACCACTCGTGCCCGTCGCCGGAGTGGTTGCTGGTGAGGTCGCCCATCACCTTCATACCGCGCGCGTGAACCGCCCCGATCAGCCGCAGGTACGCGTCGTCGCCGCCCAGCAGCGGGTCGACGACGTCGAACCGCGACGCGTCGTACCGATGGTTCGACCGGGCGGGGAAGATCGGCGTGTGATACACGATCGTCGCCCCGAGCCGGCCGATGTGGTCGAGCCGGTCGACGATGCCGTCCAGGTCGCCGCCGTAGAACTGGTGGCTGCGCCCCGGCGGCAGCGGGTCGAGCGGCGTGTCCCACGTCACCGGGATCGCCCAGTCCGGCGCCTCCCGGTCGTCGGCGGCCGCCGAGCGCGCGAAGCGGTCCGGGAAGATCTGGTACATCACGGCGCCCTCGAGCCAGGCCGGAGGCGGGTTGCCGGCGACGAGCGCGAAGTCCACGGCATCCAACGCCTCGAGCCGGGTGTGCCCGCCCTGGCTGAGCGTCGAGGTCGTGCCGTCGTCGTGCACCAGCGCCCACCGGTAGCCGTGACGGGGGTTGGCCACGGTGATCACGGCGGACCACCACTGCCATCCGTCGGCGTCGCCGTCGAGGGATGCCTCGACCCACTGCGGCTCGTGGTCGGGGTTCGATCGCACGAATGCACGCGCGACCGGTGTGCTGCCTGCCGGTACGCGCAGCCGCACGGTGACTTCGTCGCCGAGCGCGGGATGCTGCGTGGAGACGTGCAGCGGCGAGCCGTCGTGATGGGGGTGCAGGATCATATTCTCCATCTTCGGCGACGTCCCGGACATCACTTGACGCTGCCGGCGGTCAGACCGCTGACGATGTAGCGCTGCAGCGCCAGGAACAGCGCCACCGGCAGGATCGCGGCGATCACCGCGCCGGCGGCGAACACGCTCCAGTTGCGCGCGGTCTCTTGCGAGACGAACTGGTAGAGGCCGACGGCCAGGGTCTGCTTGTCGGGGTCGACGAGCACGACCGAGGCGATCACGAAGTCGCTCGTGGTGCCGATGAACGCCAGCAGGCCGATCACCGCGAGGATCGGGGCGACCAGCCGCAGGATGATCGTGAAGAAGATGCGGGCGTGCCCGGCGCCGTCGATCTTGGCGGCTTCGTCGATCGAGGCGGGCACGGTGTTGAAGAACCCGTACATGAGGAACGTGTTCACGCCCAGCGCACCACCGAGGTAGATCATGATGAGGCCGATCTGCGAGTTCAGCCCGAGCACCGGGAAGATGTCGCCGATCGCCGACATGAGCAGGAAGATCGCGACGAACGCGAGCAGCTGCGGGAACATCTGCACGAGCAGCAGCGTGAGCAGGCCGAAGCGGCGCCCGGTGAAGCGCATGCGCGAGAAGGCATATGCCGCCAGCGCGCAGAGGATGACGGTGCCTGCCGACGCGCACAGCCCGATCACGATCGTGTTGACGAGCCAGGCGCCGTACGGACGGGTGGGGTCCGAGAACAGTGCGATGTAGCTGCCGATGTCGAAGCTCTGGAACAGCCCGTTGGCCGTCAGCAGCGTCCCGCCCGGATTGAGCGAGGCGGCCAGCACGTACACGAGCGGGAACGCCGAGAACACCAGCATCACGATGCCGACGATGTGACGCCAGCCGGTCTCGCGGAACCAGCGGGGGAACGGGCGCCGCGGCTCGGGGGCGGGCGCGCCGTCGGTGACGATCGCGCCGGTGGGAGCGGCCGGTGCCGTCTCGGGGGCGAGGGTGGGCGCCACGGTCGATGCGGCGCTGAGCGGGGTCGAGTCCATGGCCATGTCAGTTCAGCTCCTCGAGGACCTTGGTCTGCCGGAAGCTCAGATACGAGATGAGCGCGACGAGGACGAAGATGATGATCGCGAAGGCGCTGGCCAGGCCATAATCGCGGTTCGCGCCGACGAAGGCGACCTTGTAGACCATCGAGATGAGGATGTCGGTCTGCCCGACGTTGATGCCGGCGTCGGCGAAGCGCGGGCCGCCGGCGGTGAGCATGTAGATCAGGTTGAAGTTGTTGAAGTTGAACGCGAACGACGAGATCAGCAGCGGCGCGACCGAGACCAGCAGCAGCGGGAACTTGATGTGGCGGAAGATCTGCCACACACTCGCCCCGTCCACCCGGCCGGCCTCTTGGATGTCGTCGGGGATGGACTGGATCGCGCCCGTGCACACCAGGAACATGTAAGGGAAGCCGAGCCAGAGGTTCACGAGCAGGATCGCCCCCTTGGCCAGCCATGCGTCCTGCAGCCACGGGATGGAGGCGCCGCCGAACAGCACCTGGTTGATGAACCCGAAGTCCTGATTGAACATGCCCGCCCATACCAGGGCCGACAGGAACCCGGGGAACGCGTACGGCAGGATCATGATGACCCGGTAGAACTTCTTGCTCCTCATGCGCGGATCGTTGAACACGATCGCCAGGAACAGCCCGAGGATGAAGGTCGTCGCGACCGACAGGATCGCGAACACGAACGTCCAGATGAGCACGGCGAAGAACGGGCCGCGGATCGACGAGTCGCTGAACGCGCGCACGAAGTTGTCGACGCCCACCCACACCTGCCAGCCCGGCAGCAGCTGCGTGCCGTCGTCGGCGGTGAACGCACCCTTGCCGGTGTCGCTGTAGACGACGCCGGTCTTGGTGTCGGTCATCGTGTCGGCGGCGGGGTCCCACTTCAGGGTCGAGGTGAACACGTAGGCGTTCGAGCCGTCGGTGGTCTTCAGGTAGCCCTCGTTGGGATCGGCGGACAGCTGCACCGACAGATCGCCGATCGCCTTCTGGTGCTGCAGGATCTGGGCGAAGTCGAGGGTCGAGTACCCCGGGGCGCCGGAGGCGTCCGCCCCGGCGACCGGCTCGAGCGGCCGGTCGGCGCCGCCGACCTCGAAGGCGCCCGTGGCCGGGTCTGCGGTGAGCAGATAGAACGAGCCGCCCCGCTCGAGCACCTTGATCGGGTAGGTCGGCGAGTTCTCGACGCGCGTCTGCGACTGCTGCAGCAGCGCATTGACCGCGTCGTCCTTGGTCGAGATGTGACCGGATCCGTAGTTGGTGAAGGCGATGTAGATGGAGAAGAGGACGACGAAGACCTGGAAGACGAACAGGAAGATCAGGCCCGGCATCAGGTACTTCCCCGGCAGGAGGCCCGGGACCAGGTACACGACGTTCACGAGCACGGCCACCGCCGCGATGATCAGCGGGACCAGCCACTGGCCCTGTCCGATCAGCACGAGCATCGCGTAGATCGCGAGCGCGTCGATGATGCCGAGCATCACGACCTTGGCCAGCCACACCTTCCAGCCCGCGGACGCGGCCTCGGCGAACGCGGCCGCCCGCCTGCTGCGCCGCGAGGGCGCGGCATCCGTCGTCTCACGCTCCTGGAGGGTGGGACCTGTCATCGTCGACTCCTGTTCGTCGTGCGGAGCGAGGGGCGGCGCCGCGAACGGCACCGCCCCTCGGAGCGTGTTACTTGAGCTTGCCCTGGATGTTGGTGGTCATCCTGGTCCAGCTCGAGGCCGGGTCGGCGCCCTTGATGACGGCCGCCTCGGTCTTGCCCCAGTCATCCCACACGGAGCCCATCTGCGGGATCGACGGCATCGGCACGGCGTTCTCGCCGACCTTGCCGAAGCCGGCGATGATCGGGTCGGACTGCGCGGCCTGGTACGCGGTGGTCAGTGCCGGCGGACGGCCGCCGGCCTTGAACAGTGCGGTCTGCACGTCGTCGGTCGCGATGTAGTTCACGAGGAAGTCGGTGGCCGCCAGTGCGTTCTTCGACTTCGAGCTCAGGAAGAACGTCTGCACGCCCGCGAAGGGAGCGGCGGTCTTGCCGCCCGCCGACGGGATCGGGTCGACCGACAGGTCGATGCCCTTGGCCTGGGCGTCTGCCACGTTCCACGGGCCGGTCAGGAAGTACGGCGACTCACCGGCGAGGAAGGCCTCTTTGGCCAGGTCGCCGGAGAGGTTGAGGTTGAGCACCTTGGTTCCCTTGTCGCCCTGCGAACCGAGCCACTTCGCGAAGCCCTGCCCGGCGGTGTCGCCGATGGTCAGCTTCGAGGCGTCGTACGAGCCGTCCGCGTTCTGGGCGAACACCGAGTTGCCGAACGAGGTCTCGAACGGGTACAGGTGGTACGGGTCGGCGGCCTGCGCGTCCAGGCCGACGATGAACGGGTACTTCGTGCCCGCCTTCTTGCCTTCGGCGATCATCGCGTCGTACGTGTCGGGGGTGGAGCTTGCGAGCTTGGTGTTGCGCAGGATCGCGATGTTCTCAATCGCGTAGGGCAGACCGTAGGTCTTGCCGTCGTAGGTCACGGCCTGGATCGCGACCTTCTCGAACTGCGAGGCCTTGTCACCCAGCTCGACGGGGGCGATCACGCCGTCCTGCACGAAGCTGCCGGTCCAGTCGTGGCCCCCGATCGTCAGGTCCGGACCCTTGCCGGTCGGCACCTGCGCCGTGAACCCGTCGCGGATCTTGCCGTAGTCCTTGACGACCAGGTCGACCTTGACGCCCTTGTCCTTCTGGAACGCGGCTGCGACGTCCTTGAGCGCCCGAGCGCGGTCGGCGTCCACCCAGACGGTGAGCGTGCCGGCGTTCGTGTTCTTCGGGGTGGCCGCGGTACCGCCGGCGCAGCCGGCGAGGCCGAACATGCTCGCCACGATCAGCGCAGCGGCGGCTGCGGCGCCCTTCTTGTTCACCTTCATCGGTGTGTCATGCCTCTCTGAATTCTCCAGGCCCGGCGCGACGGGTGTCGGCTCGGTGTGCTCGAAGTGCAAGCGCTTACATTTTGACTGACGATCGTGGTTCTGACAATCCCTGCGGATGGCCGATACCATCTCGTGATCTTCAGCGCCAATCGGTCTCGGCATCCTGGAAGCGTTTGCATGGATGCCGCGGCCCCGCCGTCTTGCGGTGCCCAGAAGCGACCACACGGGACGGCGGACCGAACACCTCCCACGCGTCGGGTCGATAGACTCGCGGCATGGCTGACTCATCGTTCGACATCGTCTCCAAGGTCGACCATCAGGAGGCGGACAACGCCCTCAACCAGGCCCGCAAAGAGGTCGAGCAGCGCTACGACTTCAAGGGCACCGGCGCCTCCATCGAGTGGAGCGGCGAGACGATCCTGATCAAGGCTTCGACCGAGGAGCGCGCCAAGGCGGTGCTGGACGTGTTCCAGTCCAAGCTCATCAAGCGCGGCATCTCACTGAAGAGCCTCGAGTCGGGCGATCCGGTGCAGGGCGGCAAAGAGGTGCGCATCAGCTCGAGCCTGAAGGACGGCATCTCGCAGGAGAACGCGAAGAAGATCAGCAAGATCATCCGCGACGAGGCGCCCCGGTCGGTCAAGTCGCAGATCCAGGGCGACGAGCTGCGGGTGCAGTCCAAGAGCCGCGACGACCTGCAGGAGGTCATCCGGCTGCTCAAGGCCGCCGACCTCGACGTCGATCTGCAGTTCATCAACTACCGCTGAAGATCAACGCGCGGCGTCCCACCAGGTCAGCACCCGGGTGCCGAACAGCGTGAGCCAGCGGGACGGCTCGCCCTCCGGCACGTCCACGTCGAACCACGTGCGGCCGGCGAGCGGGGCCGTCTGCAGCCAGGTGCCGTCGGGCCGCCGGGCCGCACGCACCATGTCGATCGCGTCGGCGAGTCGCTCGTCGGGCTTGCCATCGACGAGCCCGGTGCCGTCGTGCAGCGCCGCCTCGCGGAAGTAGTCGAGGGCGGCCAGTGCGCTGTAGCGATGCCGGTTCGGGTAGACGAACGCCGTCACGAACGGCCCGACGAGCTCGCCGGTCGACGCACGATAGGCCAGCCGGCGTGAGAGCAGGTACTCCTCGCCGCTGCGACGCGCCGCACGCAGGGACGTGTCGCCGGTATCGCGTTCGTACGAGAGCATGCCGCGCAGCGCGTTCAGCGTCGAGTGGAACGACGAGCGGACCGAATCGCCCTCTTCCGCCTCGCAGTTCCAGCCGCCGTCGTCGAGCCGGTGGGCCGGAAACCACGCCGCAAGCGCCGAGACATCCGCGCCCAGCCATGCCCCGGTGGCCAGCGTGAAGGAATTGATGCACACGTCGACCTCGCCGCCCCAGTACGGCAGGTCGTCGTAGTCCCAGCGGCAGTGTGCGGCGAGCTTGTCGGCCGTGCCCGCCAGCACACCGGCATCCAGCCCCCACTCGCGCAGGTCTTTCAGCGCCCAGGTCGTGGCGACCCACGGCTGTCCCGGCGCGTCGACCTCGGGGCTGTCGAAGAAGCCGGCGGGGAAGAACGCGCCGCCGGCCCACGTCCCCTCGGGGTCCTGTTCCGCCAGCAGCGCCGCGCCGAACCCCTCGGTGGCGGCGCGCTCCCGCGTAGCCTGCCACACCGTGGGCGCGGCACCGATCACATCGCGTTCGACCTGCCAGCGGATCGCCGGATCGGAGGCGAGCAGCCAGGTTGCGACATCCTCATCGACCTGCATGCCGACCACCGTAGACGCAGGCGCCGACACCGTGACGGCCGCCGCAGCTCAAGATCCTGGGCGCGGTTCCGAGCCCCGCTCAAGCCTCCTCGGCTCGAAGCTCAGGATTTACTGAAGATCGGCTTTCTTGTCCCCCGAACGGTGGACAAGACCGAATGACGCGGATAACTTGAAATCACTCACGCACTGGGGGCGAGCACACAAGGCGTCGAACCAACCGAGACACGAATCTGGGGAGTCGAGGACGGGGGATCCGCCGCTACGAAGTGTGCCCGTATGCGCAAAGTGAGTGGGTACCGCGAGCAGTCATCTTGGGGATCAGAGCTCGCGGCACCCACAGTGGTTGTAGACGGCGACGGTCCTGTCTGGGGAACAGGCACAACACCACGCTGGGGACATGGCGCGCCGCAATCAGCTGTCAACCACTACCAACCGTAATTGTATCCGAGCCCGCTGTCGAGTCATCCGGCGTGTTCCCCATTGTTCTCCGGGTCTGCGGCTTGCTCTCCGCGCCGTGCGACGACCGCCCCGCCGGCCGCGACCAGCGCCCAGCCGAGCGAGATGAGCGCCATCGGAACGGCCGTGTGCTCTCCCCACAATCCGACCAGCGGCGAGCTGAGCCCGCCGATCGCGAACTGGGCGGCGCCCAGCAGCGCCGCGCCCGATCCGCGCGCGGCGGCAGCCCGGGCCAGAGCGAGCGCTGACCCGTTCGCCATCGTCAGGCCGGTGCCGCCGGTGAGCACGAACGCGCACGCGATGAACAGCGGAATCGTCAGCGCGCCGGTGACGGTCAGGATGCCGAAGGCCGTGCCCGCGGCGATCATCATGCCGATCCCGACCCCGAGCATGCGCCCGGGGCCGACGCGCTCGGCGATCCGCGCGTTCGTGAGATTCGCGACCACGAGCGCGAGTGCGCCCGCCGCGAACCCGAGCGCGTACTCGAGCGGAGTCATCCGGAGCACGGACTGGCCGACGAACGGCGAGGCCGAGATGTACGACATCATCGCGCCGAATCCTGCGGCGAAGGCGACCGTGCGGCCGGTGAACGCGCGGTCGGTCAGCAGCATCCCGAACCGCGCCACGAGCTGCCCCGCGCCCCCGCGATGCCGGTGCTCGGGCGGCAGCGACTCGGGCACCAGCGACACCGCGAGCACGAACATCACGGTCGCGATCGCGGCGATCACACCGAGGACCGCCCGCCAGCCCGCCAGCTGTGCGACCACGCCGCCGATCGGCGGGCTGATCAGCGGTCCGAGGGCGCTGACCATCGCCATCAGGCTCAACGCGCGCACCGCCGTGTCGCCCACGCTGAGGTCGACGGCGATCGCCCGCGAGACCACGATGCCCGCGGCCCCCGAGAAGCCCTGCACCGCGCGCAGGGCGACGAACACCGGCAGCGTCGGCGAGAACACCATCGCGATGCTGGCCGCCGCGAACACGGCGAGCGCCACCACGAGCACGGGGCGTCTGCCCCGGCTGTCGGAGGTCGGGCCGAGCAGCAGCTGGCCCGCACCCAGGCCCAGCAGGAACGCGGTCAGGGTCAGCTGCACCGACGACGGCTCGGCGCCGAGATCCCGGGCGATGTCGGTGAACGACGCCAGGTACAGGTCCGTTGCGAACGGCCCGACGCCGGACAGGAATCCGAGCGCGGCCAGCAGGCCCGGAGTGAGGCGGTGCGGCACCGGCGAGCCCGTCGCGCCGCTACGCCTCGCCGCGCGAGATCCGCAGCATCTCGTCGCGGGGCACGACCTTGACCCGCTCGCGCTCGTTCGGCGCGCCGAGGGCGATCTCGTGCGCGTCCAGCCGGTGCCAGCCTTCGAGGTCGGTCCACTCGATGCCGCGCTCGGCCAGCAGCGCCGGGATCGCGGCCTCTTCGGGGTGCGCGGGCCGCCACCACGACCCCTGGTCGTTGATGAGGTTGCGCACCGTCTCCATCGCGTCGGACTTCGTGTGGCCGATCAGGCCCACGGGCCCCCGCTTGGCCCATCCGGTCGTGTAGACGCCCGCGACCTCGTCGTTCGAGTTCTTCTCCAGCGCGCGGCCCTCGCGGTTCGGGATCACGCCGTGCCGCTTGTCGAAGGGCACGCCCGGCAGCGGTGCGCCGAACCAGCCGATGGCGCGGTACACCTGGCCCACCGGGATCTCGCGCAGTTCGCCCGTGCCGATCACGCCGCCCTGCCCGTCGGGCTGCGTCCGCTCGTACACGAACGCGCTCGCGCGGCCCGCGGCATCCTTCTTCACTTCGACCGGCTTCGCGAAGAAGTGCAGGTGCAGACGGCGGGATGCCTCTCCCCCGGCGTTGTTGACGCCGGGCCGCGCACGCCAGGACTGCAGGATGCGGTCGATCACCATGACCTGCTTGTTCGTCGAGATCGCGGTCTTGGACGCCTCGTCGTAGTCGAAGTCCTCGTCGTAGACCACCATGTCGACGTCGCGCAGCTCGCCGAGCTCGCGCAGCTCGAGCGGGGTGAACTTGACCTGAGTGGGACCGCGGCGGCCGAACACGTGCACGTCGGTGATCTGCGAGGCGGCAAGGCCCGCCTCGACGTTGTCGGGGATCTCGGTGGGCCGCAGGTCTTCGACGTGCTTGGCCAGCACCCGGGCGACGTCGAGGGCCACATTGCCGTTGCCGATGACCGCGACCGACGAGGCGTCCAGCGGCCAGTCGCGCGGCACGTCCGGGTGGCCGTCGTACCAGCTGACGAACTGGGCGGCGCCGAACACGGCGTCCGCGTCGATGCCCTCGATGGGCAGCGGCGCGTCGTGGATCGCCCCGGTGGCGAAGATCACGGCGTTGTAGTGGTCCTTCAGGTCGTCCAAGGTGATGTCGCGGCCGTACTCGACGTTGCCGAAGATGCGGATGTCGCCACGGTCGAGCACATCGCGCAGCGCCGTGATGATGCCCTTGATGCGCGGGTGGTCGGGGGCGACGCCGTAGCGGACGAGCCCGTATGGCGCCGGCAGCTTGTCGAACAGGTCGATCGACGCGTCGAACTTGCGCTCGGTCTTCAAGAGGTTGTCGGCGGCGTAGATGCCGGCCGGGCCGGCGCCGATGATGGCAAGCCTGAGCTTCGTCATGGGGTCCTTTCGGGTGCGGGCGCGACGCCTGGGGCGAGGCGGATGCCGCGTCAGCTGCTGCGATCGGCGACCGCGACCGCGAAGCGCATGAGCGCATCACGCACCGGTCCGTCCGGCAGCGGCTCGATCGCGTCGATGCCCTGCTGCGACCAGGTGCGCGCCAGGCGCCGGGTCTCGTCGGTGGCGTCGTGGTCGCGCAGGGCGGCGAGCGCGGTGTCGAGGATCGAGGCGTCAGCACCGGCGGCGATCTCGGCGACCCCGGCGTCGATGCTCTCGCGCAGGGTGATGGATGCCGCATCCTCGCGCTGGGTCAGCAGCAGGTACGGCATCGTGGGCACCCCGGCGCGCAGGTCGGTGCCCGGCACCTTGCCGGTCTCGTGCGGGTTGTCGCTGAGGTCGATCACGTCGTCGAGCAGTTGGAAGGCGACGCCGGCCTTCTCGCCGAACGTGACCAGGGGCTGTTCGAAGGCGGGATCGCCGTTCGCGAAGATCACGCCGGCCTGGGCTGCGGCCGCGATCAGCGAGCCGGTCTTGTCCGACAGCACCTGCAGGTAGAAGGCGACCGGGTCGTCGCCGTCCTGCGGGCCGATCGTCTCGTGCATCTGGCCGAGGACCAGTCGCTCGAACGTGTCGGCCTGCAGCCGGATCGCCCGCTCGCCGTGGCGCGCCATGATCTGGCTGGCGCGCGAGAAGAGCAGGTCGCCGGTGAGAATGGCGATGTTGTTGCCCCACACCTCGTGCGCGGCGGGCACGCCGCGGCGCACGTCGGCAGAGTCCATGACGTCGTCGTGGTACAGCGAGCCGAGGTGGGTGAGCTCGAGCGCGGTCGCGGCATCGATCACCGGCTCGGTGACGCCCTCGCCGAGCTGGCTGGTCACGAGCACGAGCATCGGGCGCACGCGCTTGCCGCCGGCCTCGTACAGGTAGCGGGTGGTCGCGTCGACCAGCGGGTCGGCCATGCGCAGTTCGGCGGCCAGGCTCTGCTCGACGCGCTCGAGGCCGCCTTCGACGGTGCGCAGCAGCTTGCGGGACTTCGCGCCTGCGAAGACACGCTCGGTCAGACCGAGTCGGCTCGCCACATGCGAGCCCGGCACAGGACGGCTCGGAGTCACGATTTCCAGCCTACCTGTCTGCGTTCGCGCGCTCGCACGCGTGTCAGGGCGGGGGCGAACGCCCGCGTGTCAGGGCGGGGGCGAACGCCCACGTTCACAGACTTCGGAAGATCGCGCGAACCTCGGATGATTTCGGCGGAATCATCCGAGGTTGGTGAGATCTTCCGGACCCTGTGAAGGGGTTGACGCCCGGCGGGAGGGCGCGCGGCAGGCGGCGGGAGGGCGCGCGGCGCGCGGGCGCCCGAGTGGATGCCGCGGGCGCGGCGTGGATGCACGGGGTCAGGCGGCGGGCTTGAACGCGCGGTGGATGGCCACG
Organism: Microbacterium sp. W1-4-2; assembly: GCF_058349885.2. Classification (NCBI taxonomy): domain Bacteria; kingdom Bacillati; phylum Actinomycetota; class Actinomycetes; order Micrococcales; family Microbacteriaceae; genus Microbacterium; species Microbacterium sp. W1-4-2. Next base: position 354,981 of record NZ_JBYRJC020000003.1, read on the forward strand.
ACGCCGAACGTGAGGTTGCGGTAGGCGACGTCGGTCCAGCCGGCGGCGCGGATCCAGGTCGCGAGCCTGCGCTGGTCGGGCCAGTCGCGGATCGACTCGTTCAGGTAGTCGTACGCGGCGGCGTTGCTGCTGACCGCCTTGGCGGCGATGGGCAGGATGCGGCTGTTGTAGAAGCCGTACAGGCCGCCGAACACCGCCGACCGCGGGTGCGAGAACTCGCAGATCACCAGCCGCCCGCCGGGCTTGGTCACGCGCAGCATCTCGGCGAGTGCCTTGCGGGGGTCTGCGACGTTGCGCAGCCCGAACGAGATCGTGACGGTATCGAACGAGCCGTCGTCGAACGGCAGGTCCGTGGCATCCGCCTCTTGGAACGTCAGGTTCGGCACGTCGCCGCGGCGACGACGCCCCTCGGCGATCATGCCGGGCGAGAAGTCGGCCGCGACGACCTCGGCACCGCTGCGCGCGAGCGAGACGGAGCTCGCGCCGGTCCCGGCCGCAAGATCCAGGATGCGCTGACCCGGCCGCGGGGCGACCGCCCGGGTGACGGCGATGCGCCAGAGCTTGTCGTTGCCGATGCTGAGCACGGTGTTGGTGCGGTCGTAGCCGGCGGCGACCTGGTCGAACATGCCGCTGACCCGCCGAGGGTCCTTGCCGAGGTCTGCGCGGTTGCTCACCCGAACGAGTCTAGGCGGACTCGCCCCGCGGCACCCGGGCCAGCCAGGCGTCGATCGTCGCGTCGTCGAACGGCGGTATGGATGCCGCCACCCGGCGCTCGAGGTCGACCGCCGTGGCTTCGAGCCGGACCACGACGTCGGCCGGGTACTCCATGGCGACGCGGTGCTCGTCCCACTCGTCGCGGTCGTCGATCCAGGTGCCGCGCTCGTCGTCGGTGCGCACGACGTCGAGGTCCATGTCGATCGCAGTCGGGACCGGCACGCCGTCGACGAGCTCCCAGCGCGCGTCCCACGCCAGGTCGATGTAGATCCGGATGCGGCGCGGATGCATGCCGCCGTAGCAGGTCGCCGCCCAGGTGCCGTCGGGCGGCAGCAGTGTCACGTTCGAAGACTCCGCCGTGAAGTCCCGGCCCGGGCGGTGGCTGCGCCAGCCGACCGGCTGGGCGACCCAGTCGCCCCACTCATCCGCGCCGAGATACAGGCAGTCGTGCCGCCAGTGCGGCGTTCCGTCCCACTTGCGCCATCGGAACACGAGTCGGGTGCCCGGCTCGGGGCGCATCGGGTCGCTCACGGGCCGAGCCTACCGCCGCGCGAGCGCCGTCGTGCGTGCGTCGAGGCCTTCGTGCGCGCCGTAGGCTGGGAGGATGACCGGTTCTCCCGCCCCGCGTCTGCACGTGCGCACGCGCGAGGTCGATGCGCCGGGCGATCTGCTCATTCACGCCTCCCCTGCCGCCCCCCTGGCCTGGCTGCGCCGCGGCGAGGGCATCGTGGGCGCCGCACCTGTCGCGCGCCTGGACGTCGGCGCCGACGCCCACGAGCCCCGTGCCGCCGCGCTCGCGCGCGACTGGGCGGAGCTGGCGGCATCCGCCGTGATCGACGATCCGGTCGAGCTGCCCGGGACCGGCCTCGTGGGCTTCGCCGCGCTGCCGTTCGACGAGCGCTCGGCCGCGACGGCGTCGATCATCGTGCCGTCGTTGATCGTCGGCCATCGCGGCGGTCGCGCGTGGGTCACCCGCATCCTTGTCGACATCGACCCCGACGAGGAGGGCCTGCCCGACCCGACGCCGTACGAGCCGTACTGGTCGGCGACCCTGGGCCCGGGCGCGCTCGATCCCGACGGCTATCAGACCGCGGTCCGCGGCGCGCTCGAGACCATCGCCGCGGGCGAGGCGGGCAAGGTCGTGGTCGCGCGCGACCTCGTCGGCACCGTGCCCGACGACGCCGATCTGCGACGTCTCGTGCATGAACTGACCACGGGCTATCCCGATACGTGGACGTTCGCGGTGGACGGCCTGATCGGCGCGAGCCCCGAGACCCTCGCCATCGTGCACGACGGGCGCGTCAGCGCGCGGGTGCTCGCCGGCACCCGTCCGCGGGGTGCCGATGCGATCGAGGATGCCGCGTCCCGCGCCGCTCTGAACACCAGCGCCAAGGACCTCGACGAGCACGCGTACGCGGTGCACAGCGTGGTCGAGTCGCTGACCGGGCACACCACGGGGCTGACCGTCGACGAGCGGCCGTTCACGCTCGAGCTGCCGAACGTGTGGCACCTGGCCACGGACATCGCGGGCACGCTGTCGGACGGCTCGACGTCGCTGGATCTGATCCAGACGCTGCACCCGACCGCCGCGGTGGCCGGGACCCCGACCGAGGCGGCGGTCGAGGCGATCCGCCGGCTCGAGCCGTTCGACCGGCGACGGTACGCCGGGCCGGTGGGCTGGATCGACCAGCACGGCGACGGCGAGTGGGCCATCGCGCTGCGCTGCGCCCAGTTCGACGTCCCGGTGGGCGGGGTGATGCCGGTCGTCGCCCATGCCGGCGCGGGCATCGTGGCGAGCAGCGACCCCGAGTCGGAGCTGCTCGAGACGCGCGTGAAGTTCCGCCCGATCGTCGACGCCCTCGCCTGACCCCGCGCCCGCCCGCACGCGCACTCCGCCCCCGCGCCCCGCGCCGTACCCTCGCGGGTCCGAGGATTACACAAGGATTCTTGTGCAATAGATGTTGTGTGGTTAGCATCGAGGGCATGGCACAACCCACCCGCCGCACCGTCAGCGTCGCCGACCCGTCCGCGCTGCGCGCGCTCGCCCACCCGCTGCGCCTGCAGATCATCGGCGCACTGCGCGAAGAGGGGCCGCAGACCGTCGGCGCACTCAGCGACCGGCTCGACGCGGCGCCCGGGTCGATCAGCTACCACCTCGGCACGCTCGAACGCCATGGACTGGTCGAGCAGGCGTCCGACCTCGCCCGCGACGGCCGTGAGAGCTGGTGGCGGGCCAGTGCCGAGCTCACCACGTTCGACCCGGTCGCGCTGCGGAGGAATCCTGCGCAGCGCACCGCGGCCCGCGCGATGCGGCGCGCGTTCGTGCAGGGATACGCCGCCGATCAGCTCTCGTACCTCGAGCACGAGGACGAGCTCGACGAGGACTGGGTCGCCGCCTCGACCATCAGCGACGACGGGGCTTGGCTCACCGCCGACGAGTTGAACGAGCTCAGCCGCGAGCTCGAGGACCTCGCCGCCCGGTGGCACGCGCGCGGCGACCGCGAGCGTGCCGGCACTGCTCGGGTGCGTATCGTCTACTCGGCGTACCGACGGCCATGACCGCGGCATCCACCACCACCCGACGTCGCGTCCCGATCGCGGCGCTGCTGGCCGCAGCCGGCATCTCGCGCGCGGGCAACGCGATCACCGTGGTCGCGGTGCCGCTGATCGCACTGCAGATCTCCGACACACCGCTGGCGATCGCCGCAGCCGGCATCGCCGCGACGCTGCCGCTGGTGATCGGCGGGGTCATCGGCGGCGCGGTGGTGGATCGGCTCGGCTTCCGGCGAGCGAGCATCATCGCCGACGCCGCCAGCGGCGTGACCGTGCTCGCCGTCCCGGTGCTCGCCGCTGCAGGCGTCCTGAACCTCGGCGTGCTGCTCGCCCTGGTGTTCCTGTCGAATCTGCTCGATGCGCCGGGCAGCGCCGCGCGGTCGAGCCAGATTCCGGAGCTGTCGGCGATGGCCGGGATGCCGCTGCCGCGCGCCGCCGCGATTCAGGCCACCGTCGAACGCACCGCGACGATGGTCGGCGCGGGACTCGCGGGACTGCTCGTCGCCCTGACCGGCCCCGCTCCGACGATGCTCGTCGACGCCGCGACCTTCGCGATCGCCATCGGTCTCACCGTGGCATTCGTCCCGCGCGTCGCGCTCGATGGTGCCGGACAGGATGGTGCCGGTCCCGATGCCGCCGGAAAGGACGAGGGCTTGGGGTGGGCGGCCCTGACCGCCGGCATCCGATTCATCCTGCGCACGCCCCTCGTGCGCGCCGTCGTCGCGATGGTGGTCATCACGAACGCCATCGACACCGCCGGGCTCACGGTGCTGCAGCCGCTCTACGCCAAGGGTCTCGGTCACGGTGGAGCGGAACTGGGCATCATGATCGCGTGCTTCTCGGCCGGAGCGCTCGCCGGAGCCGCACTCTACGGCATCATCGGCGACCGGGTCCCCCGTCATGTGCTGCTGATCGTGCTGTTCCTGCTCGCGGGGGCGCCGCCCTACCTCGTGCTGATGTTCGGACCGCCCTTCCCCGTCGTCGCGGTGGTGCTCGGTCTGTCGGGCCTGGCCGCGGGTCCGCTGAACCCGATGATCGACGCCGCCCTGTACCGCATGATCCCGGCAGGGATCCGCGCGCGGGTGCTCGGCGCGATCACAGCGGGCGTGACCGCCGCGATGCCGCTGGGCAGCTTCGTGGCCGGTATCGGCGTCGGCGCCTTCGGCCTGACCGCGGCGCTGGGCCTCGCGGGCGCGCTGTACCTCGCGACGATCCTGGCCACCGGTTTCGGCCGCCGCTGGCACGGCTTCTGACCCCCCGCCCACGCACCCCCACCGCGGGGTCAGATCGAGCGCTGGTACGAGCGCAGCGACCGCACCGCCCAGGCGAACGCGAGCACCGCCAGCAGCACGAGGCCTGCGACCTGCCACCATCCCGCGTCGGGATACACCCCGGTCAGACTCCCGCGGCCGAGCTCGACGGCCCAGGTCATCGGGTTCCAGCGCGAGACAGCCTGCACCCAGTCCGGCATGAGCGCGGCGGGCATCATCGTGGTCGACAGGAACGTGGCCGGCAGCACGACCAGCTGCGACAGACTGATCAGCGCGATCTGATTGCGAGAGATCAGGGCGACAGCGGTCGACGCACAGCAGAAGATCGTCGCCAGAACCGTCGCGACGGCCAGTGCCACCAGCATCCCGACCGCTCCTCCGGGGTATCGGGCACCGGCGAGCGCGCCGATCCCCAGCACGACGAGCGACTGCGCGACGCCGACGATGAGCTGCTGCACGAGCTGCCCGGTGATGATCGCCGAGCGCGAGATGGGCGACGTGAGGTACTGGTCCATGACGCCGGAGTCGATGTCGTCGATGTACCCGGTGCCGGCCCACGCGCCCGAGTACAGCACCGTCATCATGAGGATGCCGGGCACCAGATAGTCGATGTAGCCGGCCCCGCCGAACTGCGGCAGCGCGCCCAGCGAGTGGAAGACCTGCCCGAACAGCACGATCCAGATCACCGGCTGGATGAGGCTCATCGCGGGGCCCCACGCCTGCCGGAGCGAGACGATCAGCCACCGGCGCAGCACCTGGCCGGTCTGGGTGAACCAGCCCGCGCGGCGCACCGCGGTAGCCGGCAGAGCGAGCGTCATCATGCTGCGACTCCTTCCGGGACGGCGGGCGTGTGCTCGCCGAAGGTGTGTCCGACGAAGTGCAGGTACACGTCATCGAGGGTGGGGTGGGATGCCGCGACCTGCCCGTAGCGGACACCCGCGGCATCCAGAGCCGAGATCACCGCACCGACGGCGGCCGAGGCGTCGTCGGCGCGAGCCGCGAGCACCCCGCCGACACCGGATGCCTCGACCACGACGTCGCGCAGTCCGGGTACGCCGGCGATCGCGGCGCGCACGCGCCCGGGATCGGGCTCGACGAGCGTCACGCGCACGGAGTCGCCGTGCAGCGCCGCCTTCAGCTCGTCGGGGCTGCCCTGCACCACGGCCCGCCCGCGATTCACGATGAGCAGTTCGTCGGCGAGGCGGTCGGCCTCTTCCATGTAGTGCGTGGTGAGGATGACGGTGAGCGCCTCCTCGCCCGACAGGCGTCGGATCTCGGCCCACATCGCCGCCCGCGCCTCGGGGTCCAGGCCCGTGGTCGGCTCGTCGAGGAACAGCACGCCCGGCCGGTGGACGAGGGCCGCCGCCACGTCGAGCCGACGGCGCATGCCGCCCGAGAAGGTGCCGGCGGGGCGGTGGGATGCCTCGACCAGCCCGAACTCGTCGAGCAGACGCCGGGCGCGGGCGCGGGCTTCGGCGGCCGAGACGCCCCGCATACGCGCGGCCACCTCGAGGTTCTCGGTCGCGGTGAGGAACGGATCGGTGCCGGCGCCCTGGGAAACGTAGCCGATCGCGGCGCGCACGGCGTCGGGCTCGCGAAGGATGTCGCGGCCGGCGACACGGGCAGCGCCCGTCGTGGGCCGGGACAGCGTGGTGAGGATCTTGGTCGTCGTCGACTTGCCGGCCCCGTTCGGGCCGAGCAGGCCGAACACGCGTCCAGCCGGCACGGTGAAGCCGAGGCCGTCGAGTGCCCGGACGGCGGGTCTGCGACCGCGCCCGGGATAGACCTTGACGAGGTCCTCGGCCACGATGGCGGGTGGAGCGGTGTTTTCGGGCATGGCGAGGCATCCCTTTCTCTCTGAGGGTCGTCGAACGAAAGGTCGTCGAGCGGGCGAAGCGAGCCGAAACAACGACCCCGCCCTGGATCAGTCCTGCTTCTTGCGCACTCCGAACATCATCCGGGCGAGCACGAGCATCATGATCGCCAGCCCGCCCAGGAATGCGAGGGGCGCCCACCACCAGCCGACGGTGAAGACGAGCACGGCGATGACCGCGAAGGTCACGAGCCAGATCGCGGCGACATAGATGCCGAAGCGCGCGGCCGTGTCGGGCTCCTGCTCGAACCGGTTCGGCGGCATCTGCGCATGCAGCTGGCGGGTCCAGGCCTTGTGCCGGTTGGTCTGCGTGACCCCGAGCCATGCGAATCCCGCGATGGATGCCACGAGCAGCAGCGCTGCGAGCACCACGAGCCAGGTCGCCCCGAGGTGGACGGCGAAGGCGGCGCCGAGCGCGAGGGCGGCGAGCGTGCCGAATGTCGCGGCACCGAAGCCGACGGCGCGACGCGGCGGCAGGGGGTGGTTCGTCGTGGTCTCCTGCAGGAGCGCGTCGCCGGTGACCACACCCAGGGGCGCGGCCACGAGGGCTCCGAGCCCGACGAGACCGCCGAGTCCGATCGCGAGGGCCGCGGTGGCCCCCAGTGCGAACAGGAGGAGCGCCGCGGCGGCGATCAGACTGAGCACGACGGCGCGCACGACGAAGCCCGGCTTCGGGCGCACGCGCTTGCCGGCGACGAAAGCGTAGTCGTGGGTGTGGCGGTGAGCCGCCCCGCCGGTGCGCGCGTCCGTCGCGTCGGCCGGGGCCGCGGCATCCTCTTGCGCACCGTCACCGCGACCGTCGTCGAGCAGCTCGCGTACGTCGCCGAGTTCGGCGATCGCCCGGGCCGCGGCATCCGACGACGATGCGCCCTCGGACTCGAGCTCGGCCACGCGCGCCATGAGGTTTGCCCGGATCTCCTCTTTCAGATCCTGCGCGTCGGGGGTCATCTCGACGCCGGCGAAGGCCTCGTCGAGCAGGCGGTGGATGTCGGTGTTCATCGGCGTGAGCCCTTCGGGGAAGAGGTGTCGGCGGCGTCCAGCAGGGCGTCGATCACGTGCCGCGTGGCGACCCACGCGGCGACGTTGGAGATGTAGACGGCGCGGCCGGCGTCGGTGATGCGGTAGTACTTGCGCCGACCGCCCTGGGTCTCGTCCCCCCAGTACGACTCGACGAGCCCGTCGCGCTCGAGCCGGCGGTACGTGGCGTAGAGGGTGGCTTCTTTGATCTCGTGCTCGCCGCCGGTGGCCTCGCGGATCGTCTTGTAGATCTCGAAGCCGTAGCGGTCGCCGCGCCGCAGCACGCCGAGCACGATGGTGTCGGTGTGGCCCCGAATGAGGTCGGCTGCGAACGCACTGTCTTCCGTCACGTCAAGTACTGTATCACATCTAGTACTTGACGACACAAATCCGCTGACCCCCCTTTTCGCGAGAGCGCATCTGGCCGCCGAGAGTGCGGGTGTTTCCTTACCCCTCGGCCGTCAGTTGCACCCTCGCGGAGAGGCGGAATGCAGAAGCGCTTGTGCGGCGGCGGTCAGGTGGCGCGCAGGCGCTCGCGCTCGGTGGCGACGTCGAAGGATGCCGGGGGCCACGCCGGATCGATCTGGTCGAGCGTGCTCAGCAGCAGCGACTGCACGGCGAGCCGCGCGTACCACTTGTGATTCGCCGGCACGACGTACCAGGGCGCGTCCGACGTCGACGTGCGGTCGAACACGGTCTGGTACGCCTGCATGTACGCGGGCCACAGGACCCGCTCGTCCACGTCCGACGGGTTGTACTTCCAGTGCTTGTCGGGACGGTCGAGCCGTTCCAGCAGACGGTCGCGCTGCTCGTCGCCCGAGATGTGCAGCATGATCTTGACGATCCGGGTGCCGGCGCCGGTCAGCTCCTTCTCGAAGTCGACGATCGCACCGTAGCGACGCTCGATCTCGTCGGCCGGGGCGAGCGAGCGCACCCTGCCGATGAGCACGTCCTCGTAGTGCGACCGGTCGAACACTCCGATCATGCCGGGGTCCGGCACCCGCGAGCGGATCCGCCACAGGAAGTCGTGCGCGAGCTCCTCGGGCGTCGGCTTCTTGAACGCCGCCAGCTGCACCCCCTGCGGGTCGACCGATCCGACCACGTGACGGATGATGCCGCCCTTGCCCGCCGTGTCCATCGCCTGCAGCACCAGCAGCACCGAGGCTCCGGCATCCCCCACCCGGCTCGACGCGTACAGCCGCTCCTGCAGCTCGCCGAGCTCGTCGGCGCCGGCGACGAGGTCGTCGACCGAGTCCTTCTTGCGGCGTCCGTACCCCGGCGTGGCCTCGGGATCGACCTGGTCCAATCGGAACCCCTTGCCGACCCGCAGCAGGGTCGAGACGTCGCCGGTCCAGTGCTTGTGGGATTTCGAGGCCATGCGTCTCATCATGACGGCGCACCGCCCGGCGGTCCAGCGGCGTCAGCGCTGCAGCGGCACCTCGATGATCTGGCGGCCGCTGCCCGCGGTGAGAGCCTGGTCGAGGGCGGTGCGCGTCGTCGCCCGGACGTAGCCCCATCCGTACGCGGCGGCGAGCTGCTCGATTCCCGCCGTGTGCGGCGTGTACATGACGCGGCGCATGGCGGCGTCACCGGCAGTGGATGCCACTTCCAGGCCGTCGAAGATCGTGCCGCCGCCGTCGTTGCCGACGACGACCTGGATCCGAGGCTCCGGCTCGCCCGCCGGCAGGAGCAGCGCGCCGACGTCGTGCAGCAGGGCGAGATCGCCCAGCAGCACCCGGGTCACACCCGGGTCGCCACCACGCTGGCTGGCCACGGCCACCCCGAAGGCCGTCGCGATCGTGCCGTCGATGCCGGCCAGTCCCCGGTTCGCGTGCACCGGGACCTTCTTTCCGGGCAGGATGCCGTCGGCCACCCGCACCAGTCGCGACGAGCCGAAGACCAGCCGGTCGTGGGGCCAGGTCGCCCGCCACACGGCGTCGACGAGCAGTTCGCGGGTGAGCGGGGTGCGGGCGATCTCGACTTCGGCGGCGAGCGCGTGCAGCCGTCGGCTCGGCTCGGCCGAGGCGAGGCCCGCAGCATCGGGTGCGGCCGGGGCGAGGTCGACCTCGATCGCCCGGGAGGCCCGCATCCAGTCCCCGAGCCAGGTCCGGTCGGCGTCGCCGTCGGCGACCCTCGCAGCCGAGACGTGCGCGGTCGCGCCGTTCAGGTTCAGCGGCTCGCCCCGGCCGGCGACGGCGATCACCTCGACCTCGCGGCGGGACAGCAGCGCCGCGACCTCGCGCGAGAGCGTGGGGTGCCCGAACACCACGGCCCGTTCGACGCGGCCGCCGAGCCGGTCGTCGCGCAGCAGCGCCCGGTACCCGTGCACGAGGTGGCGGCCGAAGCGGGCGCCGCTGACGATCTCGGCGATGAGCGGCCAGCCGCCGTCGTGCGCGAGCTGCTCGGCGGCGGGTCCCGCGTCGGCTCCGGCCACCACGACCGTGCGCGGACCGCGCGGCAGCTCGACCTCGGCCCGCGCCTTCGGCCCCGCGCTGTCGAGATTGCGCAAACGGCGCCGATCCGCCCCCACACCGCGCACTTCGTGCGATCTCGACAGCTGATCGGACTCGGGGTGGCCCTTCGACTCGGTCGCTGCGCTTCCTCGCTCGATGACCGATGCCGCGTCCAGAGATCCCGCGAAGACGAACCAGGCGGGCAACTCCCCCGACAGCGGCTCGCGGTATGGAAGGTTCAGATGAACCGGACCGGGGCGACCGGCCGCGCCGGTCGCGGCATCCATCGCCTCGTCGGCAGCCGCGCGCACCCGGGCCGACGCCGCCGTGTCGCCGTCGGAATCGAGCTCGCCGGGTACGGGCAGATCGGCGCCGCACCGCACGTGCGAGGCGTACATGCCGACCTGGCGGGTGGTCTGGTTCGCGCCGATGCCGCGCAGCTCGGGCGGGCGGTCCGCGGTCAGCAGCAGCAGAGGCACCCCCGAGTGGTCGGCCTCGAGCACGGCCGGCAGCAGGTTCGCGGTGGCCGTACCCGACGTGCACACCGCGGCCGCCGGCATCCCGGTCTCGCGCCCGATGCCGAGCGCCGTGAATCCCGCGACGCGCTCGTCGATGCGCACGTGCAACGAGATCTCCCCACGCCGCTCGAGCTCGGCGGCCACCAGCGCGAGCGCCTGCGAGCGCGACCCGGGACTGAGCACGACGTGCTGCAGACCGCGTTCGACGAGCCGCACCAGCAGCGCGGCCGCCGCGTCGGTCGCCGGAGAAGCGAGCCCGCGCCGGTCAGCGGCCACGACGGGGGCCGGCGGAGGGATCGTCGTCGTCGCGGTCGAGGCGTGCGAGGTCCTGCTCGAGCTGGCGGATGCGCTCGTCCTGCTCGGCGCGGGAGTGGCGGTCGGGAGCCGGCTTCGTGCCGGGCCGCACCGTGCCCAGTCCACGCAGGAATTCGGGGTCGTCATCGGGGGCGCGAAGGGCGGGCGCGTGCGCCGGGCCGCGGCCGACGGCGAACCACAGGATGCCGCCGAGCACCGGGAAGACGATCACGATCGCCACCCACATCGGCTTGCCGACGCCCCGATGGCGCGGGGCAGGCTGCACCGCGGCGTCCACGATGCTGAACACCCAGAAGATCACCGCCAGGAGGGCGAGGATCAGAAGCAGCCGAGCCATGCCCTCATCCTAAGCCGAGGGAGCGCGGCCCGGCCCGCCCCGCGACCGCACGTAGACTGGGAAGCGTGAAGACCCGTTCCGCGATCGTGTACTCGGTGCTGCGCCTGCTGGCGTTCCTGGTGCCGCTGGGGATCATGATGCTGTTCCCGATCTTCCGCGACATGTACTGGATCGCCCTGATCTTCGCGGCGCTGATCGGCGTCTCGCTCTCGATCATCTTCTTGCGCAGGCCGCTGGACGACGTTGCCGAAGGGCTCGAAGAGCGTCGCAACCGGCGCACCGAGCGCCTGCACGGCGAGCGCACGGCCGCGCAGCAGGACGCCGATATCGAGGATGCCGCGAACGACGCCGCACGCGCAGACGCGGCGCCCTCGGCCGACGCCGGCGACGACGCCCGCTGATCCCGCTCGCGAAGTCCGGGCTGCGCCCGATCAGCCGAAGTATGCCCACATCAGCAGCGCGCCATAGGCCAGCGACGTGAACGACGTGACCGCCAGCGCCGTGACCAGCTCGCGCGGTGCGCGGTACATCCACACGATCAGCAGCACCGGGATGGCCCCGAGCAGCGCCATCATCACAAGCCACGCGAGCGGATAGAACACGGCCACGAACGCGGCGATCGCGAACGCGAGCACGACGCACACCGTGAACACGACCTGCGAACCGCGCCCGCCGATGCGGACCGACAGGGTGTTCTTGCCGGCGGCGCGGTCCTGGTCGATGTCGCGCAGGTTGTTCGCCACCAGCACTGCGACGGCGAGGAGCCCCGCACCCACCCCGCCGAACCAGGCCTCCTGCGGAGCCGACTGCACCTGGATCCAGGTCGTGCCGACGGTGGCCACCAGCCCGAAGAAGACGAACACGAACAGCTCGCCCAGCGCGTGGTAGCCGTACGGCCGTTTGCCGCCCGTGTAGAACCAGGCCGCGACGATGCAGGCGGCGCCGACCACCAGCATCCACCACTGCTGCGTGCGGACCACCAGCGCCAGGCCGACGAGACCGGCCAGGGCGAAGAACGACAGCGCGACGATCAGCACGGTCTTGGCCTTGACCTTGCGCGAGGCGGTCAGGCGAGCCGGCCCGTGGCGGTGGTCGTCGGTGCCGCGCACGCCGTCGGAGTAGTCGTTCGAGAAGTTCACGCCGATCTGCAGCAGCACGGCGACGGCGAGGCATCCGAGCGCGAGGGCCCAGTGGAACCGGATGTCGACCAGGTGCGCGGCCCCGGTGCCGATCAGCACCGGCGTCACCGCGAGCGGCAGCGTGCGCAGGCGGGCGGCGTGGATCCAATCCCCGAACGTCGGCTTGGGGATGTGCCGGATGGGCGCCTTGCCCGGGTTGCCGCGGGACGGCGCGCGCTTCTTGCGGGGGGCGCGGGAGGAGGATGCCACGATCCAGAAGTCTATGCGGAGGGTGCGACCACGACGGGGTCAGTGCTCGGCGAGCGCGCGGCGGATCGCCTCGCGATCGGGTTTGCCGCTGTGCAGCGTGGCCAGTTCGTCGACGATCACGAGCCGCGCGGGGCGGGCCGCCGCCCCCAGCACGTCGGCGACGGCGCGTCGAGCGTCGTCGAGCCGGGCCTGTTCGCTGCGGCGCAGCGCCTGTCCGCGGGCGACGACGATGACGGATGCCTCGCCCCACCGGTCGTCGGGAACGCCGACGACGACCGCTCCGGCCAGGCCTGCGACATCCCGCACGATCCGTTCGACGCGGTCGAGCGAGACGTTCACGCCCCCCGAGACGATGACGTTGTCGATGCGCCCGTGGATGCGCAGCACGCCGTCGTCGAACAGGCCCGCATCGCCCGTGCGGTACCAGCGCAGGCGAGGATCGTCGTCGTCGCGGACGAACACGGCGTCGGTCAGCGCGGGGTCGCCCAGGTAGCCGTCGGCCAGCGTGGGACCGGCCAGCCGCACTTCGCCGTCGACGATCGCCACCTCGACGCCTTCCAGCGGCACGCCGTCGTACACGCAGCCACCGCAGGTCTCGGTCGACCCGTACGTGCGCACGATGCGGGCCCCGGCATCCTGCGCGCGATCCAGCACGGCGGCCGGCAGCGCCTGCCCGCCGACGAGGATCGCGGCGAACGTGCGCAGCGACGACGCGATCGCGCCGTCGGCGTCGGCCGCATCCAGCAACCTCTGCAGCTGCGCGGGCACGAGCGACGTGTACGACCCCGGCGGCAGCGCCAGGGCGGCCTCGGCGAACGCCGTCGGGTCGAACCTGCCCTCGAGCAGCATCGGGTCGTGACCCGCGCGCAGTGACCGGATCATCACCTGGAGTCCGGCGATGTACCCGGGCGGCAGCGCCAGCAGCCACGCGCCCTCGCCGATGCGCGCGGCGGTCGCGGTCGTGCTCGCCAGCAGCGCGTCGCGGCTGATCACCACGCTCTTGGGCACCCCGGTCGAGCCCGACGTGGTGATCACTGCGCCGGTGCCCTCGGGAACCTCGACGGCCTCGACGCCTGTCATGCCGAGCCCGAGCGCCGGGCCGGTGCCGTCGAGCATGCGACGGGCGGCGTCCAGCACCTCGGTCGCCCCGTCTGTCAGAGGTTGGAGCTTCATGCGCGCTCAGATGTTCAGAAGTGCCAGGGATACGGCGACCAGTCCGGGTCGCGCTTCTGCAGGAACGCGTCGCGGCCCTCGACGGCCTCGTCGGTGCCGTAGGCCAGGCGGGTCGCCTCGCCGGCGAACACCTGCTGGCCGACCATCCCGTCGTCGACGGCGTTGAACGCGAACTTCAGCATCCGGATCGCGGTCGGCGACTTGGTCAGGATCGTCCGGGCCATCGCAATGGCCTCGCGCTCGAGGTCGGCGTGCGCCACGACGCGGTTGACGGCGCCCATCTCGTACGCGCGGTCGGCGGAGTACTCCTCGGCGAGGAAGAACACCTCGCGTGCGAACTTCTGCCCGATCTGGCGGGCGAAGTACGCCGAGCCGTAGCCGGCGTCGAACGACCCGACATCGGCGTCGGTCTGCTTGAACCGGCCGTGCTCGCGACTGGCGATCGTCAGGTCGCACACGACGTGCAGCGAGTGGCCGCCGCCGGCGGCCCACCCGGGCACGACGGCGATGACCGGCTTGGGCATGAACCGGATCAGCCGCTGCACCTCGAGGATGTGCAGGCGCCCGGCACGGGCAGAGTCGACATGGGCAGCCACCGGCCCTTCGACAAGGTCGCGCTTCGCGCCGCCTTGCTCAGGGACCTGCGTCTCATACTTGTAGCCGTCGCGGCCGCGGATGCGCTGGTCGCCGCCCGAGCAGAACGCCCATCCGCCGTCCTTGGGGCTCGGGCCGTTGCCGGTCAGCAGCACCACGCCGATCCGCGGATCCTGTCGGGCGATGTCGAGGGCGATGTACAGCTCGTCCACGGTGTGCGGGCGGAACGCATTGCGCACCTCGGGCCGGTCGAGCGCGATGCGGGCGATCCGGCCGTCGCGCGAGACGTGGGCGGTGATGTCGGTGTACGCCGCAGCAGTCCCGTCATAGGCGGGTGCCGGCATCCATTCATCGGGGTCGAAAAGCTCCGAAACGCTCACCCCTCCAGATTACGCGGGCCGATCGCCCGCCCGGATGCCGTGCCCCGCCGTGCGACACTGGAAGACGGGCATCCGCGCTGCGCGGGAGCCCGGGAAGGCCCGCATGAAGATCACGAGAACGTCCGACTGGCGCGAGGCACTCCCCTTCGAGACCCCGATCATCGCCGACACCGTCATGCCCGGCGAGCCCGCGCGCTGCGTGACGTGCGGCATCGCGTCCGACCCGCTGCCGCGCACCGAGCTGTGGGCGGTCAAGCACCGGCATCCGCACGACCCGGCCGGAAGCGTCCGGCTGTACTGCGCCGCGCACACGCCGCGCGTCGCCGCTCCCCCGCCGGTCGCAAGCCCGTCGCGCACGGCCGGGGCGACCCGGCCCGCCGCCGCACGCGCTCCGCGTCCCAAGTCCGAGCGCGCACCGCGCGCGACTGCGCGGCCCAAACCCGTCGAGAAGCCGGCGCTGGTGTGTCCGGACTGCTTCATGGAGGTGCCGCCCAGCGGCATCTGCGGGATGTGCGGCCAGCGCGTCGGCTGACGCGTATGCAGACTCAGCCGTTGCGGGCGTCGCGCCACGCGAGCCAGCGCGAGACGGTGTCATAGTCGAAATCAGGGCCGTCCAGCGCGAGCGTGAACAGCCGAACGCCCGCGTCATAGAGGGCCGCGGCATCCTGCTCGTCGCGCCGGTGCAGCTCGTTCGAGACCACGAGGCCCCCGGTGCTGCGCTGTTCGACCTCGGCCCAGCGCTCGATCACGTCGAGCTTGTGCGCCAGGCCCTCGGCGGGCACGAAGCTGTGCCAGATGTCGGCGTGGCGGGCGACCAGGCGCAGCGTCTTCTGCTCGCCCTTGCCGCCGATCATCACCGGGATGCGGCGCGTGGGCGCCGGGTTCAGCTTCGCCCAGCGCGCCTCGATGCGCCGCAGACCCTCGGCGAGCGCGTTCAGGCGCGTGCCGGGCGTTCCGAACTCGTAGCCGTACTCGTCATAGTCGCGCTCGAACCACCCGGCGCCGGTGCCGAAGATGAACCGGCCGCCCGAGATGTGGTCGAGCGTGCGCGCCATGTCGGCCTGCAGGTCGGGGTTGCGGTACCCGTTGCAGTTGACGAGCGTGCCGAACTCGACATGCTCGGTCTGCTCGGCCCACGCCCCGAGCATCGTCCAGGCCTCGAAGTGCTCGCCCTCGGGGTCGCCGTACAGCGGAAAGAAGTGGTCCCAGTTGAAGAGGATGTCGACCCCGGCGTCTTCGAGGCGCCGCACGGCGCCGCGCAGGTCGGAGTACTGGACATGTTCGGGGCGCAGCTGCACGCCGAGCCGCACGGGGGTGTCGAGGAGCATCGTCTCAGCCTAGGGCCGGCTCACAGGGTTCGGAGGATCGCACCGACTTCGGAGCCGTTCGGCGGATGTCATCCGTCGTTCGTACGATCATCCGAAGTCTGTGAGCCGCGCGACGGAGCGTGACGCGGACGCGGCGGGTGGCGCGGGCCAAGATGGAAGGGTGAGGATGCCTGAACTCGAGGACCTGCTCGCGCACGCACGAGTCGTGGCCCTGCCGATGGCCACGCGGTTCCGCGGGGTGACCGTCCGCGAGGCGATGCTGCTGCGTGGCCCGGAGGGCTGGACGGAGTTCTCGCCGTTCGTCGAGTACGACGACGCCGAGGCCTCGGCCTGGCTGGCCGCCGCGATCGACTTCGGCTGGAACGAGCAGCCGGTTCCCGTGCGCACCGAGGTCCCGGTCAACGCGACCGTGCCGGCAGTGCCCGCCGCCGCCGTGCCCGCTGTTCTCGCCCGCTTCGACGGATGCCGCACGGCCAAGGTCAAGGTCGCCGAGGCCGGCCAGACGCCGGCCGACGACGTCGCGCGGGTCCGCGCCGTGCGGGCGGCCATGGGCCCGGAGGGCCGCGTGCGCATCGACGCCAACGGCGGCTGGAATGTCGACGAGGCCGAACGTGCGATCCACGCGCTCGCCGACCTCGACCTCGAGTATGTCGAGCAGCCGTGCGGAACGATCGACGAGCTCGCCGAGCTGCGTCGCCGCATCGTGCGGTGGGACATCCCGATCGCCGCCGATGAGAGCGTGCGCAAGGCGGCCGACCCGCTCGCGGTCGCCCGCGCGGGCGCCGCCGATCTCGTGATCGTCAAGGCCCAGCCGCTCGGCGGCGTGCGCCGGGCCCTCGAGATCGTGGCCGAGGCGGGCCTGCCCGCCGTCGTCTCCAGCGCGCTGGACACGTCGGTCGGGCTCTCGATGGGCACCGCGCTGGCCGCCGCGCTCCCCACCCTGGACTACGACTGCGGCCTGGGCACGGCATCCCTGTTAACGCAGGATGTCGCGGCCCCGCCGCTGCGCCCCGTCGGCGGGGTGCTGCCGGTCGGCCGTGTGACGCCGGATGCCGAGCTGCTCGACACGGTCGCGGCGAGCCCCGATCGGGCGGCGTGGTGGACGGCCCGCCTCACCCGCTGCCACGCCCTGCTCGTCGGTTGACCGCTCAGACCGGATCGCTGCCGCCGGAGCGCGGCGAGTCGTCCGCGGCGTCGCGGATGCCCGCGGCGACCGCCTTGCGGATCACCCAGTACAGCACGTAGAGGCACGCCCCGGCCACGACGATCGTGAACACGCCTGCGGTCAACGGATCCATGACCTCAGTCTGGCGTATTCAGGGGGTGTCGGCGGGATCGCAGTCGGTGAAGCCCTCGACCACGGCGGCGGCGAAGGCCTGCGTGCGGCGGCTGATCATGTCGCGGGTCGCAGCGTCGTCCAGGCCCTCGATGACCGCCCCGACCGACGTCGCCTCCCACAGCTCGAGCATCGTCTGAGCGAACGCGAGCGCCGGCATCCGCAGCCGCAGCCTGTAGCTCGACACGAGGTCGTCGACGAGCGCCGCCACCCGCGTCGTCATCCCGGCGCCCCATTCGCGATACGCCGCGGCCATGCGCTCGTCCCGCATCGCGCGGATGCGGATCTCGCTCATCAACAGCACGCCCTGCCGGGTGTCCATCGACGAGTCGACCAGACCCTGCACCACCTCGGCCGGGGTCGCGCGGTCGGCGTCCCCTTCGGTGATCGACTTGACCCGCTCGGTGATTGCCGTGAGCTTGCGATCCGACACGGTCTTCATCAGCTCGAGGAACAGCTCGTCCTTCGACTCGAAGTTGGAGTAGAAGGCGCCGCGCGTGAACCCGGCGCGCTCGCACACGGCCTCGACGGATGCCGCGTCCAGCCCGACGTCCGCGAACACGTCGAAGGCGGCATCCAGCAGCCGCGCACGCGTGTTCTCGCGGCTTCGGGGTCCCTGCACGGCGTCGGTCACAGCATCCCTCGCAATTCTCGGCCCCCGCCCAGTTCGGGTCGGGGTGATGGGATTACGATACACGAACGTATCCGATACACTCCTGTATTGGATACAGCGACGTATCGAAACTGCCACCTCGATCCGGAGGACACGTGTCCACACTTCTCGCAGCGCTGGGGCGCTGGTCGTACCGCCACCCGTGGCGGGTGCTCGTGGCCTGGCTGCTGCTGCTCGGCATGGCCGGCGGCGGTGTCGCCCTGTTCGCCCAGGGCACCGACAACACGTTCTCGATCCCCGGCACCGAGTCGCAGGCCGGGCTCGAGCAGCTGAGCCGCACGTTCCCGCAGGTGTCGGGCACGAGCGCGCAGGTGATCGTGGTCGCCCCCGAGGGGCAGAAGGTGGATGCCGCGGCCACGGTCGCCGACATCCACGCATCGATCGACCGGATCTCGAAACTGCCGGGCGTGCTCGCCGTCAGCGATCCGTTCTCGAAGCAGATCACGGGACTCGTCTCGGATGACAGATCCGCCGCGATCATCCAGATGCAGTTCAAGGGGCAGGTCACCGACGTCAAGGCCAGCACCAAGGCCGACCTCGAGCACGTGACCGACGCGCTGCGAGCCGAGCTGCCCGCCGGCTCGCAGGTCGCCCTCGGCGGCGACCTGTTCTCGACGTCGCTGCCGACGATCTCGATCGTCGAGGCCGTGGGCCTGGTGATCGCCCTGCTGGTGCTCATCGTCACGTTCCGGTCGTTCCTGGTGGCCGGGATGCCGCTGCTGACCGCGCTGCTCGGGGTCGGGCTGTCGATGGCCCTGATCTTCGTGGCGACGGCGTTCGCGACGATCTCGGCGACGACGCCGCTGCTGGCCCTCATGCTGGGGCTGGCAGTCGGCATCGACTACGCCCTGTTCATCATCTCGCGACATCAGGACCAGATCCGAAGCGGCATCGAGCCCGAGGAGTCGGCCGCACGCGCGACCGGCACGGCGGGTTCGGCCGTCGTGTTCGCCGGCGTCACCGTGCTCATCGCGCTGGTGGGGCTCGGCTTCGCGAACATCCCGTTCCTGACCACGATGGGCATCGCCGCCGCCGTCGCCGTCGCGATCGCCGTGGCCGTCGCGCTCACGCTGACCCCCGCGTTCCTCGGCTTCGCCAAGGGCCGCGTCGTCGGCTGGAAGCGTCGCGCGCGCCGGTCGACCCCCTCGGTCGTTGAGCGAGGGAGCGAAGCGACCGGGTCGAAACGCGCCGAGTCGGACGCCGCCGACGTTTCGACTCGCTCCGCTCGCTCAACGCACGAAGGGCGGAAGGGCCTCGCCGCTCGCTGGGTCGGCCTCGTGACGAGGCATCCCGTCGTCACGACCGTGGCCGTCTTCGCCGCCCTCGGCGCCCTCGCCATCCCCGCCTCGAGCCTGGCCCTCGCCCTGCCGAACGCCGGCATGCTGCCGAAGGACTCGCAGGCCCGCCAGTCGTACGACCTGATCAGCGAGCACTTCGGGCCCGGCTTCAACGGTCCCCTGATCATGACCGGCACGATCGTTGAGAGCAACGATCCGCTGAACCTCATGCACGAGATCGGCGACGACATCGCGAAGCTGCCCGGGGTGAAGACCGTGGCCCTCGCCACCCCGAACGCGACGGCCGACACCGGGATCGTGCAGATCATCCCGACCACGGCACCCGATGACCCGAAGACGGCCGACCTCGTGCGCGAGCTGCGCGCGCAGCACGACCACATCCTCGACACGTACGGCGTCGACATGAAGGTCACCGGCTTCACCGCCGTCGCGATCGACATCTCCGATCGGCTGGGGGCGGCGCTCGTTCCGTTCGCGATCTTCGTGGTCGGCCTGTCGCTCGTGCTGCTGACGATCGTGTTCCGCTCGATCTGGGTGCCGCTGAAGGCGACCGCCGGGTACCTGCTGTCGGTGGCCGCGGCGTTCGGCGTCGTGTCGCTCGTGTTCATCCACGGGTTCGGCGCCGACCTGCTGCACGTGACCAAGGTCGGCCCGATCATCAGCTTCATGCCGATCGTGCTGATGGGCGTGCTGTTCGGCCTGGCGATGGACTACGAGGTGTTCCTGGTCTCGCGCATGCGGGAGGACTACGTGCACGGCCGCAGGCGAGGCGATGGGCGCGGCGACCGGCGGGTCGCGGTCGACGCCGTCCGCAGCGGCTACACCGCGTCGGCCCGCGTGGTCACCGCCGCCGCCGTCATCATGTTCGCGGTGTTCGCCGCGTTCGTGCCCGAGGGCGACACCAACCTCAAGCCGATCGCGCTGGGCCTTGCCACCGGCATCGCGATCGACGCGTTCCTCGTGCGCATGACGCTGGTGCCGGCGGTCATGGCGCTGCTGGGCGCGAAGGCCTGGTGGATGCCGCGGTGGCTCGAGCGCGTGCTCCCCCACTTCGACATCGAGGGCGAGGCCGTCGAGCGCGAGATCTCGCTCGCGCACTGGCCCGAGCCGCACACGACCGCGGCCGCCGTGGCCGAAGGCCTCGAGCTCTCGGACCCCGACGGCACGATCCTGTACCGCGGCGTGAGCCTGCGGGTCGACCCGGGCGGCACGCTCGTGCTCGACGGCGGCGACCGCCGCTCGGCGCGCGCGGTGGCCCTGACGCTCGCCGGCCGGGTCGCGCCCACCGGCGGCCGGCTCAAGGTCAACGGGCACCTGCTGCCCGAGCGCGCGGTCTGGGTGCGCGCGCACGTGGGCGTCGCACTGCTCTCGGGCACCGCCGACGCCGCCGCCGAGGTGCGCCGTGCGCTGCGCCGTCGCACGAAGATCCTCGTGATCGACGGGGTGGATGCCGCGACCGCCCCGGGTGTGCGTGACCAGGTGTCCGCAGCCCTGCGGGACGCGGCATCCCTCACCCCCACCCTGACGGTGATCGCGACCGCGACCGACCCGCGCGCCGCCCGCGCGCTGCTGGCCGACGCCGGTCGCTCAGACGTCGCCGTGCTCGATGTCGCACCAGCGGTGCGTCGCAGCGTCTCTCCAGGCCCTGCCGTTCCGAGCCCCGCCCTTCCGACACCCGAATCGAGCCCCGAGGTGACCGCATGAACCTGCACATCGAACGCTCCCGCTCGCACCGGCCGATCACATGGGTGACCCTCGTCGGCGTGCTGCTGCTGCCGGTGCTGATCGGCGGCATCCTCGTCGCGGCCCTGTACAACCCGACCGAGCGCCTGGACGCGATGAACGCCGCGATCGTCAACAACGACAAGGCCGTGACGGTGAACGATCAGCTCGTGCCGCTCGGCCGGCAGCTGACCGCGGGCCTGGTCAAGGGCACAGGCGACGCGAACAGCAATCTCACCTGGACGATCTCGAACACGAAGGACGCGTCGAGCGGCCTCGCCGACGGCACGTATCAGGCCGTCATCACGATTCCCGAGGGATTCTCGGCCGCCGCGGTCTCGAGCGGGCAGGAGCTGGCGGGTTCCGGCGACGCCGCGCGACAGGCGACGATCCACGTCGAGACCGCCCCCGGCGCCCGCGTGATCGACGACGCGATCACCGCTCAGCTCGCGCAGACCGCAACGAGCGTCATGGGCCGGCAGCTGTCGAGCACCACGATGCAGAACGTGTTCGTCAGCTTCACGACCCTCGGCGATCAGCTCGGCAAGGCTGCCGACGGCGCCACGACGTGGGCGGGCGGCGCGCGCAGCGCCGCGAACGGGGCACGCAGCCTCGCCGACGGCACGCAGCGGCTCGCCGAGGGCGCGACGAAGCTCAGCTCGGGCGCGACGCAGCTGGCGTCGGGCGCCGACGGCATCGCGGGCGGGGTATCGAAGCTCTCGGACGGCGCTTCGCAGTGGGCCCGCGGTGCCCGCTCGGCCGCCGACGGTGTGCAGACGTGGGCCGGCGGGGCCTCTTCGCTGGCGACGAACACGCGTCAGCTGTCGGGCAATCTCGCGCAGATCGCCGACGGACTGGCGCAGGCGCCCCAGATTCCCCAGCAGGTCGTCGACACCACGCACCAGCTGGCCGCGAACAGCGACCAGATCAAGGTGAAGGTGTCGGACACCGTGGCACAGCTCGACGCGCTCGTGGCCGAGTGCCAGGCCCAGGGCGGATCGGCCCAGCTGTGCGGTGCGCTGCAGCAGGTGACGGCGACCGCGCACCAGGCGCTGCCCCGGGTGAACGACGTGATCGACCAGTCCGGCGCGATCGCGGCCGGCGTCGACGGACTCGGCCAGTTGCCGCAGGTCGCAGCGGGCCTCTCGAAGATCTCGGGCGGCATGACGCAGGTGGCCGGCGGCATGGACGGCCTGGCGTCAGGGGCGAAGGATGCCTCGGCCGGCGTCTCGAAGCTCGCGTCGGGCGCCGACGGGCTCGCCTCTGGTGCGTGGCAGGCTTCTTCGGGTGCGTCGCAGTGGGCATCGGGCACGCAGACGTGGGCGGCCGGCACGC
This sequence comes from Microbacterium sp. W1-4-2, assembly GCF_058349885.2. Lineage (NCBI taxonomy): Bacteria > Bacillati > Actinomycetota > Actinomycetes > Micrococcales > Microbacteriaceae > Microbacterium > Microbacterium sp. W1-4-2. Next base: position 377,259 of record NZ_JBYRJC020000003.1, read on the forward strand.
AGACGTGGGCCGCCGGCGCCGGCAAGAGCGCCGACGGCGCTCGCGGCCTGGCCGGGGGCGTCGACAAGCTCGCCGGGGGCGCGGACTCGATCGCCGCCGGACTGCACAGGGCGCAGGCCTCGCTGCCGTCGTTCACCGATCAGCAGGCGAAGAGCCTGGCGTCGGTCGTGGCCGACCCTGTGACCGCGAAGGGCGTGGGAGATTCGATGTTCGGGGCGTCGGCGATCCCGCTGCTGGCGATGCTCGCGTTGTGGTTCGGCGGGCTCGGGTCGTTCGTCGCCTTACAGGCCGTGTCGCGTCGTGCCCTGACGTCGCGTCGCGCCTCGGCGGTGCTGGCGCTGCGGAACCTGACGCCCGCAGCCGCGATCGGCGCAGCCCAGGGACTGCTGGTGGCGGGCGTCGTACAGCTCGCGGCGTCGTACGACGGGGGAACCTGGTCGATCTTCGCCGCCGTGTGCGTCGTGGCCGGAATCGCGTTCGCCGCCGTGAACCAGGCGCTGGTCGCGGTGTTCCGCGGGGCCGGCCGCTGGATCGCTGCGCTGATCGGGGTGGTCGCGGTCGCGACCGGCGTGGTCTCGACCGTGCCGGGCGTGCTCGTGGCGATCGCGAGCGTGCTGCCGACCGCGCCCGGGCTGTCTGCGGGCCTTGCCGCTCTGAACGGAACCGCAGGCGTCGGCGCCGGCATCGCGGGGCTGCTGATCTGGGGCGTGGTGTCGTTCGGCGCGACGGTCATCGTCGTGATGCGCCGCCGCACGACCAGTGTGAAGGCCCTCGTGCAGGAGCTGCCCCTGGCCGCCTGACGGCCCCATTCAGATCGTCGGCGAGGTTCGAGTCGGCGCGTCTTACGGTCTGGGCCGCCCGCGAACCGTAAATCATGCCGACTGAATGATCCCGCCGAAACGTGAGTCGTCGCGTTTTGCGGTCTCAACCATGCGGGAGCCGCCATGTGCGACGACCGAAATCTCACCGCAACGTTTCGGTCGTCGCAGTTGGTGGGTCCGCCGCGGTTGGGGCCGCCATGTGCGACGACTCATGCGACCTGTGCCGGGAGGGCACGCGCCGCTCACCTTCGCGCGCGCTGACCCCTCCTGCTGCGAATCCCGCAACGACGCGCCTGGTACGGTCAACCCATGGTCCCCGAGCAGCGCTCGACCTCACGACGAAGAGGCCTGGTGATGGTCGGCGCGCTCATGGTCGCGGTCGGTCTCATGGTCGCATTCGGGTTCGGCGTCGGCACGTGCGCGGACGGCCCGACGGCAAGCACGTGCACGTCCGGTCTGATGCCGCAGGCGGTCGTGATCGGCCTCATCGTGGTTGCGGCCGGCGCATTCGTCGCGTACCGCGGCGTGACGCGACACAGGCGCTGAGCACTCCACGTCAATCGTCACTTCTGACCGATTCATCCTGGACAGCGCAGCAACAGGTGACGGCGGAGAGATGGACTCGCAGTTTCAGTCGTCACGACTTACCGGTCAGACCACGTGAGAGTGGTAAAGGGTGACGACGGAATCCAGGGCGCCGACCCATGACGGCCTCGCACCGGGACGCCGGGACGACCCGGCTCAGGCGGCGTAGCGCCCTGAGGCGATCGCGCGGGCGCGCTTCTTCTCGGCTTCTTCTTCGCGGTTCTTCGGCGGCGTCGTCGCTACGAGATGATCGAGCAGGTGCTGGGTCGCGTGCGCGATCTCGGCGACAGCGTGCTCGAACGACTCTTGGTTGGCCTTTGACGGCTTGGTCGTCCCGGCGATCTTGCGCACGTACTGCAGAGCCGCGGCCTGGACCTCGTCGGACGTCGCCGCCGGCTCGAAGTTGTGGAGGGTGTGGATGCTTCGGCACATGCCGCACACGCTACGCCGACCAGCATCCACCTTCCAGTGGCTCGGCGGCCGCTCCTGCCGGCTTCGCGGAATCACGACGGATAGAGTCGGGATGCCGCGACCCGCGCCCGAGGGTCGGCACACGATTCCCAGAGGAGCGCCATGCCACGCAGACTGATCGCCGGAGGCGCCCTGGCCGTGCTGTGGCTGGTGTCCGGATGGCTCCCCTACGGCCTGACGGCGATCGGCGGCCCGGCCGCGACGCTGGCGCGGCTCGTGCCGTCGCCGATGCGCGGCGGCTTCTTCGGAGCGCCGCTCGGCTGGGCGATCACGCTGCACGTGACGGCGATGCTGCTGATCGTCGTCGGGTACGCCGCGATCGCGTCGTGGTTCGCGCGGAACGGCCGGGTGTCGTTCGCCGCCGGATGGCTCGCCGCCGTCCTGACCGGATTCGCGGTCGGCGCCGTGCTGGATCTCGGGAACGTCGTCGTGTGGCTCGCTCGCATGGGCGTCGCCGGCGCCCTGGGTATGACCGGAGCAGCCGCACTCACGGTGTTCTGGGCGCTCGTGGCCGGCTGGATCCCCGCGCTGATCGTCCGAGTGCGGCCTGGCGTGGCCGACGATGCCGCCATGTTCGCCGAGCCGGCAGCCACCGCCGCCTCGCACACCGCCGTGATCGTGGTCAGCGTCATCGCCGTGGCGGCCGCGGTCGCGCTGCCGCTCACTGACCAGGGCGCGCACGCGGCGACGCAGGCGCAGCTGCGGCAGGAGCAGGTGACGTCGCAGGCCGAGGCATCCATCAATGCCGATCCCGGCGGCGCGGCGCCGCGGGATCCGAACGCCGTCGGCGACCCGGTTCCGACCGTCGCGACCTCGGGCACTCCCGTACCGGCCGATGCGTGCACGTCGGAGAACTCGACGCTCTTGGCGCCGGGGTCGGATGCCGCGACCGGGCACCGGCTGCAGACCCTGCAGCTGGTGAATGACACCGACAGGCCGTGCACGGTGTCGGGCTACCCCGACGTCGCCTTCGGCGACCAGAACGATCACCTGCTGCCGGTGACCGTCAAGCATGGGACCTCGTTCATGGCCACCGATCCCGGCCCCACGACGATCACTGTCGAGCCCGGCGCGTCGGTGCACGCCGGGATCGGATGGGATGCGAATGCCACGCACGGCGAACTCGCCGCTCGGACGCTCTGGGCGGCCGCCCAGCCGGGTGACACACATGTGTCGTGGCCCGTCGTACTCGACATCATCCCGGGCACCACCGTGCACGTGACGGCCTGGGAGTCGCGGGCGCCCGCCGCCGGCTGAGCGACACGGCTTCGGGCCCGCCGCACCGGGAGCGGCTCTACGCTGAGACCATGGGCACGGTGGACCTCGGCGCGGTGGCCGCGCACGCACGCGAGTACGGCTTCGCGTATCTGATCACGATCAACAGGCATCAGCGCGTGCACACGTCGGTCGTGCATCCCGAATTCGCTGGCGGTGCGGTGACGATCCCGGGTGCGAGTGACCGCGCACAAGCCAATGCCGGGGCGCATCCCGAGGTCAGCGTGGTGTGGCCGCCGGCGGATGCCACGGGCTACTCGCTGATCCTCGACGGCATCGCGACCGTCGACGGGCATGACGAGGCATCCGGCGCCCCGCTGCGCATCACCCCCAGCCGCGCCATCCTCCACCGGCCGGCGACCGATCCCAGCGCTCCCGGCGCGGCCGACGGCTGCGTTCAGGACTGCGTCGAGCTGTAGTCACGGGAACCTGATCTGCGACGCGAGACCCCACATACTTGCCGGGACCCGTGACCGAATGAAGGGTCTCAGCGGAAAAGTGGGGTCTCGCGCTTGCGCAACAGCGGGTGACCGGCCGACCGTCAGTTGGTCAGGCCGCTGTAGGCGTGCAGGCCCTTGAAGAACACGTTGACGATCGCGAAGTTGAAGAGCACCGCGGTGAAGCCGATGATCGACAGCCAGGCGGACCGGGTGCCGCGCCAGCCGCGGGTCGCGCGGGCGTGGATGTAGCCGGCGTAGAGCACCCAGATGACGAAGGTCCAGACTTCCTTGGTGTCGAAGCCCCAGAACCGGCCCCAGGCGTCGTTGGCCCAGATGGACCCGGCGATGAGGGTGAACGTCCAGAAGATGAACCCGACGATCGCGAAGCGGTAGGCCAGCGACTCGAGCGCCTCCGAACTCGGCAGCGTCTTCAGGAACCCCCACACCCGCACGGGCTTGTCGCCCGACAGGATCGCCTTGTGCTCGCGGTGGGTCTGCATGAGCTGCAGCACCGAGAGTCCGAATGTGAGCGCGAAGAACGCCGTCGCCAACGACGCCACGAAGACGTGGATGACGAGCCACGGCGACTTCAGCGGGTCGGACAGGGGCGCGACCACGACGTAGAACGCGATGATCGACCCGCCCAGCAGCAGCACGACCAGGCCCGTGACCAGCGCGCCGAGGAACCGCAGATCGTAGCGGAACAGCACCGCCAGGTACACCGCGACCACGAGCATCGTGCCGGTGAGGGCGAACTCGTACATGTTGGCCCACGGAACACGGCCGGCCGCCATGCCGCGGGTGACGTCGGCGCCCACGTGGAAGAGGAATCCGAGCCAGACCAGCGAGGTGCCGATGCGGGCGAACAGCGGGCGCACGCGCTCGGCCGGCGCGATGGCCAGCGGCGAGCGCGACGAGTCGATCGAGCGGTTGACGGCCCCGGCCGGGCGTTTGGTCGCGCTCGAGGCCCCTGCCGAAGCCGCTGCCCCCACGAGCTGACGTTCTCGGTCGGCTGCGGCATCCTTCGCATCCAGCACCTGGGCCGAACGACGTGCGAGGTCGATCGTGTAGGCGACGAAGGCCAGGGCGTAGATCGCCACGGCCGTCCAGACGAGCAGCACGGAGATCTGATCGAGCGAGGGCATGGCGTTCAGTCTACGCTCGGGTTCCGCGGCGCCGGCCCGTTGGTCTCGGCATCCGGGCGACGGTCGGCTGCTGCATCCAACCCCGCGTCGTAGGCCTCACCGTGCCGGCGTGCGAGCGCCTCGACCGCGCCCTGCAGCGTCGGGTCCTCGCCGCGGGCGAGGCCGGCGTATTCGAGCGTGAGCACCGAGCCCTTCGGGGTCGCCTTCACCCACATGCGCCGGCGCGGCACGAACAGAGCCAGCATGAGGCTCACGAGGGCCAGCGCGGCGAAGCCGAGCACCCAGGGGCCCGACACGTCGCGGTGGATCGACAGCGACACGAAGCGCTTGACCGACTGCGACGTGTCGGTCGCGCCCAGCGGCGAGGCGTCGTCGAACGTGATCGTGCCCAGGCCGTTCGGCAGCTCCCGGGTCTGCCCGGGCGCCAGCTCGATCGACTTGACGCCGGTCTTGCCGCCGGTCAGCTGCGTCATGCCCGACGTGTCGAGCGCGTACACCGACTTGGGCACGCCGTTGTCGATCCCGAGGTCGCCCTCGTACACGTTCATCGTGAGCAGCGGGCTCAACAGCGCCGGATAGACCGACGTGAACGCCCCGCTCTTGTTCTGCAGCTGCGTCGGGTAGAAGAACGCGACCATGCCGAGCTGCTGCTTGAGCCCGTCGGGCACCTTGATGATGCCGAGCGACGTGAGGTTGTTGTCCTGCGGCAGGAACGGGATGCTGTCGTGGAACACGACATCGCCGGCGGGGTTGCGCACCGTGACGGTGGGCGCGTAGCCGTTGCCCATCAGGTAGACCCGCTCGCCCGCGATCGAGAGCGGATGGTTCACGCGGATCTCATCGTCGGCGCCTTTCTGCCCAGGCATCGTCGTGGTCATGTGTGCGACGAAATCGCCCGCCTCGCCTCCGTTCGGCCCGCCGAACGGCTGGTAGGTGACGTCGAACTTGTCCAGGCGCATCGTGTACGGCGTCAGATTGTCGGGGTCGACGAAGCGGCCGGGGTTGAACGACGAGTAGTCGGTGCCCACGGAGTTGACGAACGTCGTGCCCTGCACGATCACGCGCTGCCCGGTGTAGGTGAACCCGCCGCCGACGCCCACGGCGATCAGCACGCCCAACAGCGCGATGTGGAACAGCAGGTTGCCGGTCTCGCGCAGGTAGCCGCGTTCGGCCGAGACCGAGAATGAGCCGCGGGAGTCGTAGCGGTGCACGCGGTAGCCGCCCGCTTTGAGCTGCGCGGCGGCGATGTCGATGGCGCGGGATGCCTCGGCCTCGGCGTGTGCGGCGGGGTCGGCGTCGCCGGGGGCGAGCTCGACGAGCGTCTCGTGGTGGTCGGCGAGGCGGTTCAGCCGCGCGGGAGTGCGCGGCGGGCGCGCCCGCAGCGCCTTGAGGTGGTGCTTGACGCGCGGGATGACGCAGCCGATGAGCGAGATGAACAGCAGGATGTAGATCGCCGAGAACCACGCCGACGTATAGACGTCGAACAGCTGCAGCTTGTCGAGCACCGGGGCCAGGCCCGGATTGTCCTGGAAGTACTGCGTCACGCCGTTCGGGTCGGCCGAGCGCTGCGGCACGATCGAGCCGGGCACGGCGGCGATCGCGAGCAGCAGCAGCAGCACGAGCGCCGTGCGCATGCTGGTCAGTTGGCGCCAGCCCCAGCGCACCCAGCCGAAGAAGCCGAGCTTGGGCGAGGCGACGTCGTCGCGGTCGCCGCCGTCGTCGTTGCCGATGTAGTCCCTGGGCCGCAGCGGGTCGGCTCCGGCATCCGTCATCGATTCAGAGCGCGGGCGTGACACCGGCGATCACTCCTTGCAGCTGTGACATGAGAACTCCCCACACCCCGGTGACCATGAGCACGCCGAGGACGATGAGCACCGCGCCGCCGATGAGGTTGACGATGCGGATGTGGCGACGCAGGAACGCCACCGAGCGGGTCGCCCAGCCGAAGCCGAGCGCGATGAGCAGGAACGGGATGCCGAGACCCAGCGAATACGCGAAGCCCAGGACCGCTCCGCGCGAGGCCGACGCGGAGTCGAGCGACATGTTCAGGATCACGGCCAGGGTCGGGCCGATGCAGGGCGCCCAGCCGACTCCGAGCGCCAGGCCCAGCAGCGGCGCGCCGACCAGCCCCAGGTTGCCGCGCACCTGCAGCTTCAACGTGCGCTGCGCGAACCCGAACATCCCGATGAACACGAGCCCCAGCAGGATGATCACCACGCCCATGATCCGGGTGATGACGTCTTTGTACTGCAGGAAGAACAGGCCGACCGACCCGCTGAACACGTTCACGGCCATGAACACGGCGGTGAACCCGGCGATGAACAGCAGCACGCCGCCCACGAGCCGCCCGCGGGCAGGGGCCCCATCAGAGGTCTCTGCGCGCGCGAAGCGAGACGGGACGGCGGCTGATTCGGATGCCGGTGCCGCCACGGGAATGGATGCCGCAGCGCGCGGCCGCGGAGCCACCGCTCCCCCGATGAACCCGAGGTAGCCCGGCACGAGCGGCAGCACGCACGGTGAGAGGAATGAGACGAGCCCGGCCAGGACCGCGATCGGGATCGCGATCCACAGGGCGCCGCCCGCGACCAGCTGGATCACGACGTCTCGCCCAGAGCGGTCTTGATCAGCGAGCTCAGGATCGATGCGTCGGGGATCGCGCCGACGATGCGCGCGGTGGGTCGGCCCTGCTTGTCGAGGATCACCGTCGACGGGGTCGCGCTCAGCGGCACCACGTCGGCGAAGGCCGCCGTGACCGACTTGGTGTCGACGTCCATGATGCTCGGGTAGGTGATGCCGAACTCCTTCGCGAAACTCTGGGCGGTGCCGGCCTGGTCGTACGTGTTCACGCCGAGGAACGCGACATCCTGCCCCGCGAACTGCGTGGCGGTCTTCTCGAGCACCGGCGCCTCCTGCCGGCACGGCGCGCACGCGGCCCACCAGAAGTTCACCACCGTGACCTTGCCGGCGTACGTCTTGTTCGACACGTCCGAGCCGTCGTCGAGCGTGCCCGAATACGCGATCGCGGGCGGCTGTTCGCCCGGCTTGTACTCGTGCACCGCGAAGTCGGCCGCGATATAGCCCTTGCCGTCGCCGTCGCGGTACTGCTGGGCGAGGTCATCGCTCGCCCCGCTGCAGGCGGTGAGACCCGCCACCAGGAACAGCGCTGCGGCGATGGATGCCACGCCCCGGGCTTTCTTCGAGATGCGCATCACACGGCTCCCACATCGACTGCGCCCGCGGCGGTGGCGGGCTCGGCGTATCCGACCTCCACCCACGAGTCCCCCGTGCGCTCGAAGCTCGTCACGCTCGACAGCGCGCAACGGCGCTTGCGCGGGTCGTGTCGGGCGGCGAGCCCCGCGACGTGCAGATGGGTGACCCAGATGGGCAGCTGGTGCGAGACGATGACGACGTCTCCGGACGGTGTGCGGGTCCAGGCATCCGTCATCGCGGCGTCCATGCGCGCGATGACCTGGGCGTACGGCTCGCCCCAGCTGGGCAGATCGGGGTGACGCAGATGGCGCCAGTTCAGCGGGTTGAGCAGTGCGCGCCGCATTCGCCTGCCCTCGAAGACATTGGTCGGCTCGATGACGCGCTCGTCGATCACGGGCGCGATGCCGAACAGCTCGGTGAACGGCTCGGCCGACTCCTGCGCGCGCTGCAGGGGCGAGCTCACGAGCGCCCCGACCGGACGACGCAGGTCGTGCACGTAGTGGGCCGCCTGGCGTGCCATCGTGCGTCCGGAGGCGCTGAGCCGGTAATTCGGGAGTCGCCCGTAGAGCACGCGACGGGGGTTGTGGACCTCCCCGTGGCGCACCAGATGCAGGCGATCGGCGGGCACCGGTCCAGTCTACGTGCGCCACGGTTCAGAGGCCGCTGAGAGCCCGCCCCTCCCGCGCCCCACCGGCGAGGGACGTCTCGCGGAGGGGGAAACGGGGGCGGGCGAGGGGGACCGTAGACTTGGTCCTCGTGACCGAACGCATCCTCGTCAACCAGCTCGCCGCCCGTGTAGACGGCCCCGTGTCCGTATCGGGATGGGTCGAGACCGTCCGCGATCAGAAGAAGGTGCAGTTCGTCATCCTGCGCGACGAGACCGGCGCTGTGCAGCTGGTCAACCCCGCGACGCGTCCGTCCGAGGACGGCACGGAACAGGATGCCGCGGCCCTCGCGCTCACCGACGCCATCTCGAACCTCGCCCACGGCACGTTCCTGACCGTGACCGGAGAGCTCAAGCACGACGAGCGGGTCAAGCTCGGCGGCATCGAGATCAAGATCGGCGCGGTGGACGTGGCCGCCGCCGCGCTGCCCGAGACGCCGATCGCGGCCGACTCGAGCATGGACAAGCGGATGGACTGGCGCTTCCTCGACCTGCGCCAGCGCCGCAACAACCTGATCTTCCGGGTGTCGACGACGCTCGAGCACGCGATGCGCCAGTACTGGGTCGACCGCGACTACGTCGAGATCCACACGCCGAAGCTCATGTCGAGCCCGTCGGAGTCGAACGCCGAGCTGTTCAGCCTCGAGTACTTCGAGGATAAGACGGCCTACCTCGCGCAGAGCCCGCAGCACTACAAGCAGATGGCGCAGGCCGCCGGGTTCGGCAAGGTGTTCGAGATCGGCGACGTCTTCCGCGCAGACCCGAGCTTCACCAGCCGCCATGCGACCGAGTTCACGAGCGTGGACGCCGAGATCAGCTGGATCGACTCGCACGAGGATGTCGCGACCATGCAGGAGGAGCTGCTGGCCGCCGCGATCCAGGCGGTGAAAGACAAGCACGGCGACGAGATCAAGGAGCTGTTCGACGTCGACGTCGTCGTGCCCACGCTGCCGTTCCCGCGCATCCCGCTGGCCGAGGCGCACCGGATCGTCGAGGCGCGCGGCTACCGGATCCCCCGCACCGACGGCGACCTCGACCCCGAGGGCGAGCGCCAGATCTCGGCGCACGTGGCCGAGACATTCGGGCACGAGTTCGTGTTCATCACGGACTACCACCCCGAGATCCGGCCGTTCTATCACATGCTCGACGAGAGCACCGGACTCACCAGGAGCTACGACCTGCTGTTCAAGGGCGTGGAGATCACGACGGGCGCGCAGCGCGAGCACCGCATCGAGGTGCTCGAGCAGCAGGCGCTGGCCAAGGGCCTGAAGCTCGAGGGCCTGGGGCACTACCTCGACTTCTTCCGCTACGGCGTGCCGCCGCACGGCGGCTTCGGGATGGGCCTGGCCCGGCTGCTGATGCTGCTGCTGGGCGAGGCATCCATCCGCGAGGTGACTTTCCTGTTCCGCGGGCCCACCCGCCTGGCGCCCTGACGCGCGCCCCGACCCGGGAGGATTCCCTCTTCCACGACCCCTGTGGGGACCGCTAGCGTGAGCGATGGCGGCGACCATGGGGGTCGTCGCTTGAGCCGGGGGAGGCAGCAATGGCGGGCAAGTTCGAGCTGTGGACCGACAGGGGCGGCGACTGGCGCTTCAACTTGAAGGCGTCGAACGGCCAGGTGATCGCGGCCAGCCAGGGCTACTCGTCGAAAGCGAGCGCCTTGAACGGCATCGAGTCGGTGAAGACGAACGCCGCCGACGCGCCGATCATCGAGATCGAGAAGTAGCCGTCAGATCTCGAAGTCGACGGCGACACGATCCGAGCTGACGCCGCGCACGTAGGCGACGATCTTCTGATGCTCGGGATGCACGGCGTACGCCGTCAGTGCCGCGCGGTCGGCAACGTCGACGATCAGGGCGGCGTCCCAGTTGCCGTCCACGATGTTCGGGCCGGCGCTGAGCGCCTGGATCTCGGGCACGACGCCCACCAGGGCGGTCAGCCGGTCGGCGATCTCGCGCGCCTGCGCGGCGCGGACCACGGCGTCGGTGCTGGCCAGCTTCCACATCACGACGTGTCGCAGCATCAGCGTCGACCCGCCTTCGCGGGGGCCGCGGCATCCAGCAGCGCCTCGTGCAGGCGATCCGGCGCGACGCGCCAGTGCGCGTGCAGCCGGTCGTCGATGAGGACCACGGGGATCTTCTCCCACCACCGCGCATAGAGGTCGGCGTCGGTCGCGATGGACTTCTCGACCACCTCGATCCGCTCGGCGACGCCGGCGGGAAGCTCGGCGAGCACGTGGTCGACGACGCCGTGAGCGACGTCGCACAGATGGCAGTCGGGTTTGCCGATGAGGGTGATCGTGGTCACGCACTCATCTTACGGGGGGGGGTGGGACATGGGCTCTCCGGCCCGGTCGTCGACCGAGCGGCTGGTCAGCGCTCGACCTCGAACCCGCTGGCGATCCACTCCCCCGTGCCGCCCTCGACGTTCGTGGCGTCGTAGCCGCGCTGCTCGAGCGCCTGTGTCACGCGCGCCGAGCGACCGCCGGCCTGGCAGATCACGTGGAACGCGCCGTCGGGAAGCTCGTCGAGGTGGTCGCCGAGCGTCGACATCGGCAGGCTGATCGCGCCGGGCACATGCCCCGACGCGTACTCGTCGGACTCGCGGACGTCGACGAGCGGAACATCGGTCCGCTCGCGCAGCTCGTGGACGGTGATCGACTTCATGCGTCTCCTTCGGATGACATGAACGGATAACACGAAGCGCCCGTCCACCCGGACAGGCGCTTGGTGTACGTGCCGCCTACTTCTTGTTGCGGCGCTGGTGGCGAGTCTTGCGAAGCAGCTTGCGGTGCTTCTTCTTCGCCATGCGCTTGCGGCGCTTCTTGATGACAGAACCCACGGAAAACCTCACTATGTCGGGGTCTGGGCGCAGGGTCTCCCGCACCCGGGATCGGGCAAAAAACGAAAAATGCCTCGGATCAGTCTAGCCGACGTCGGCGATGGGCCGTTGCATCAGGTCCGCGACGGCGGACTCGGGCACGCGATAGCTGCGCCCGAAGCGCACGGCGGGCAGCTCACCGGCGTGCACGAGCCGATAGACCGTCATCTTCGACACGCGCATCAGCTCGGCGACCTCTGCGACCGTGAGAAATCGCACGTCGGGCAACTCGGCCATGTCTCTACCTCTCCCCAGCTCGGTCGATTCCTCCCAGATTGTTGAACACTCTATGGTGTCAGAGCGAGCTGTGTAAACCTCTGGGACAGCTGTGACGGATGCTGGGAGCCACGGATGCGGGTTCACCGTGTCTCCTCTTGCACGGTAACCCCGATCGATCAGCGCACGGCGATGTCGTCGATCACCGTCCGCAGTGCGGCGGCGTGCTCGGCGGGCTGCCGCCCCCGGGCGTATGCGAGCGCCGCGGACGAGGCATCCACCAGCGCCGCGCGGTCGTGCGCGAGCGCGATGAGCGTCTCGGCCAGACCCGCGGCATCCGGCTCCCGCGCCCCGAGCGCTGCGGCACCGAACTCGTCGGCCAGCACCGGGTCGGTCACGACCACCGGCCGCCCCCGCGTGAAGGCCTCGAGCGCGATCATCGGCTGGTTGTCGAAGCCGAGCGACGTGATGAGCACGGCGTCGGATGCGGCCACGAGCTCGGCCACCCGCGCGCCCGGCACGCGCCCGTGGAACGTGACATCGGTCTGCGGGCGATGCTCGCCGCCGGCGACGTGCAGGTGCACCGCGTCCGGCCCGATCCGCTCGGTGACCGTGCGGACCGCCTCGAGCGCGACGTCGAGGCGCTTCTCGGGCGCGAACCGTGCCGCCCACACCAGCGTGAGGGGTCCCGCGCTGCGCCCGGGCGCCGGCTGCAGCGTCTCGGAGACGTTGGAGAACTCGCGCGCCGAGGCCACGCCGGCATCGCGCAGGGCCTGCGCCTGGTGCTCGGACGGCGACAGCACCGCGTCCGCGCGCAGGGCGACCCGCAGCGTCATCCCCCGCAGCGCATTGTCGATCGGCGTGCGTCCGCGGTACCGCTCGCGGGAGGGGATGCCGGTCAGCCGGCGGTGGAACCACCGGACGCCCGGAGCGAACGGCGAGAGCACCGCCGGCGCGTGCCAGAAGAACGTGTGCACGGTGTGCAGCACCGGCACGCCCAGCTCGGCGCCGACGGCGAGCGCGACGGCGGCCAGCGTGAACTCGGAGTGGACGACGAGGGCCTCGACGCCGTGGCGGCGGGCCATCGCGGCCACGTCGGCCTGCAGCCGCGCGCGGTCGCCGAGGATCGGCAGGTCGAGCACCGGGAACGTCCGGCGGACGACGGGGGCCGCCACGAGGATGTTCTCGGTCCCGGCCAGCACGTCGGCGTCGGGCGCGACCACCACCACGGCCCAGCCTTGGGCGGCGAGACTGCGCGCCTGCCGCAGGAAGGCGGTCTGGGCGCCGCCCAGGTAGCGCAGCGAATAGTCGCAGAGCAGCATCACGGCCGGCGCGCGGCCGGCGGAGTTCACGGAGTTCACGATGCGCGGCGGCCGATCAGCGGCCGGGGAGCTTCTTCAGGGCGCTCTCCCACGCGTGCTTGGCCGACGCCGCCGCCCGCCCCACGACGTCGGCGGCGTGCGCGGCGGACTCGGGCAGGGCCACGGGTTCCATCGGGGCGGCATGGTCGAGGAACGGGACGATCCACTCGTCGACGATGTCCAACGGCCCGGTCTCGAGCCGGTAGAAGCGGTGCTGCCCCTCTTCGCGGGCCGTGACCAGGCCGGCCTCGCGCAGGACCTTGAGATGCTTCGACACCGTGGGCTGGCTGACACCCAGCTCGGCCACGATCTGCGACACGCTCGTGCCTTCGTGGCCCGCGGCGGATCGGTCCAGCAGCAGTCGCAGGATGTCACGACGGGTGCCATCCGCTATCACGTCGAAGATGTCCGCCATGCCCTTAGGTTAGCCGGGCGCCCGGCTGAGTACCATGACACAGATGTCGTCACATGCACCCGAGCCGCCGCGATCGTCTGCGTTCGCGGGCGCGTTGTGGATGATCGGCGACCGCGCGCGGGATCTCGGCCGCGCGGTCACCACGGCCTCTCCGGCGCGGTTCGCGGTGCTCGTCTTCCTGGCGCTGATCGCCCTGTTCACGACCCTGCTCTCGCTGCCGATCGCCACGGCCTCGGGCCGGGCGACGCACTTCGCCGACGCCCTGTTCACCGCGGTCTCGACGATCTGCGTGACCGGGCTGTCCACGGTCGACATGGGCACGCACTGGTCGCCGTTCGGGCTCACCGTCGTCTATGCGGGCGTCAACGTCGGCGCGATGGGCGTGCTCACGTTCGCGTCGATCCTGGGCCTGGTGATCTCCAAGCGGCTCGGGCTGCGGGCCAAGCTCATCGCCGCCAGCGACACGAACCCGCTGCGCGCCCACGGCGGCCCCGTGAACGAGGGGCAGACCGTGCGCCTGGGCGAGGTGGGATCGCTGCTGGCCACCGTCGCGATCTCGACCCTGATCATCGAGGCCGGCATCGCGGTGTTGATGTACCCGTCGCTGCTGCTGGGCGGCGTCTCGCCGCTGCGCGCCCTGTGGGAGGCGCCGTTCTACTCCGCCATGGCGTTCACCAACACGGGCTTCACCCCCAACCCCGGCGGGCTCGAGCCGTTCGCCCACGACTACTTCTTCCTCACCGTGATGATGCTCGCCGTCTTCCTCGGCTCGATCGGGTTCCCGGTCATCTACACGCTGTGGCGCCAGCGCTGGCACACGCGGCTGTGGTCGCTGCACGCCAAGCTCACGATCATCACGACCGTGCTGCTGTTCCTCGTCGGCGGCATCGTCTTCCTCGTGCTCGAGTTCGACAACCCGCACACGTTCGGCGACCGCGACGCGTGGGACACCGTGTTCCAGTCGTTCTTCCTGTCGGGCATGACCCGGTCCGGCGGTTTCTCGGTCGTCGACACGAGCCAACTGCACGGGTCGTCGCTGGTGGTCGGATCGATGCTGATGTTCGTAGGAGGCGGTTCTGCCTCCACCGCCGGCGGCATCAAGGTCACCACGCTCGCCGTGCTCGCCCTGGCGGTGTGGTCCGAGGCGAAGGGCCGCTCCTCGGTGCAGGCGTTCGGCCGGCGCATCCCCAGCGACGTGCAGCGCGTCGCCCTCGCCGTCGTCGCCTGGGGCGCGACGATCGTCGCGATCTCGACGGTGACGGTCGCACAGATCACGAAGGCTCCGGTGGGCGAGGTGCTCTTCGACGTCATCTCGGCGTTCGCGACCGTCGGGCTGTCCTCCGGCGTCACCGACGCCGCCCCGGACGCGGGCAAGTACGTGCTGGTGGCCACGATGATCATGGGCCGCATTGGTACAGTGACTCTCGCCGCGGCGGTCGCGGCGACCTCACGTTCGCAGCTGTACTCGCTGCCCGTCGAAAGGCCGATCGTTGGTTGAGCAGATCCGCACCGACGCGCCCGTCCTGGTGATCGGCCTGGGCCGGTTCGGCGCCGCGTGCGCGGGAGAGCTCGACCGGCTCGATCGCGACGTGCTGGCCATCGACGAGAACCTCGAACTCGTGCAGAAGTGGAGCGAGCGGGTCACCCACGCCGTCCAGGCCGATGCCCGCAACATCGACGCCCTGCGCCAGATCGGGGCGCAGGACTTCCAGGTCGCAGTGGTCGCCACCGGCTCGTCCATCGAGGCATCCGTCCTCATCACCGCGAACCTCGTCGACCTGAAGATCCCGCAGATCTGGGCCAAAGCGGTGTCGCAGGCCCACGGCAAGATCCTCGCCCGTGTGGGGGCCAACCACGTCGTCTACCCCGAGCGCGAGGCCGGCGAGCGCGTCGCGCACCTGGTCAGCGGCCGGATGCTCGACTTCATCCGGTTCGACGACGACTTCGTGCTCGCCAAGATGTATCCGCCGCGGTTCATCCGCGGCATCGGCCTGAACCAGTCCGGCGTGCGCACCAAGTTCAACGTCACCGTGGTCGGCGTCAAGAGCCCGGGCAGGCCGTTCCGCTACGCCGAGGCCGAGACCGTGGTGACCAACCACGACCTCATCATCGTGTCGGGCACGAACTCCGACATCGAGCGCTTCGCCTCGCTCGACCGCTGACGCTCGGCACGTGCCGCGACGAGTTCTGCGGGACTAGTGTGCGAGCATGACCGGGATCTTCGGCTGGCTCGCGCACTCGGGCGTCGTGCAGGGGGTCATCATCGGCGCCACGCTCGCGTTCCTCTCGGCCGTCGTCATCATGAACGCGGCGATCCGGACCCTCACGACGGTCGACAACGGCTGGCATGCGATCCGACGGTGCGGACGGCCCGGCAACGGCGTGCTCGTGCGGGCGGCGTGCGCCAAGGCCCTGCCGGGCGTCAACGTGTTCGAAGAGGCCGCCTACTGGACGACGATGAGGGATGCCGCGAATCGGGCGCTGCGCGGAACCCAGGACTACGTCCTGCACGTCGAGCCCCGCGGGCTGCCCCCGCACGACGCGTTCTGGTCGCTCACGGTGACCGATGTGGTCGGCTACATGATGCCGGGGGCGACCGACCGCAGCAGCATCGACGATCGCACTCCGCTCGCCCTGAACGCGGACGGATCGATCGACATCCACCTGCGGCGCACGGCCCCCGCGGAGCGCGAGCAGAACTGGCTGCCGATCCCCGCCGGCCGGTTCAAGCTCATGCTGCGCGTGTACCTGCCCGGCGCCGCCATCCTCGACGGCACGTATCGCCTCCCGCGGATCACCCGCGTGCACGAGGCGGAGGTCGCGCGATGAATCGCCTCGTCCTCACGTACGCATACCCCGTGACGGCCGTCATCCTGCTGATCTTCGCCTGGGTCGTCTACCAGCGGGCAGCGTCGGGCGGGTGGGATGCCCTGGTCCCCCTCGTGATCGCCGCGGTCGTCGTGTGGATGCTCGGCGCGCCCGCGTTCATCCTGCTCTGGCCGCGCATCACCGTCGACGGCTTCAAACGGGTGATCCTGCGGCGCGGGCTCGGCGGCGGCCCGATCCCGGTCAACACGCTCTATGCCGCGCCCACGGTCTCGTCGGGCTCGGCCCCGGTGGGGAGCCTCTTGGCCACGGGAACCGACGACGTGCTCTACGTCGCCGGGTGGCTCGACCTGCGGCAGGGCGCACAGGTGCTGCGCACGCCCGACATGTCCGGCCGCTACTACAGCGTGCAGTTCACCGATCCCGCCACGAGCGCCGACTTCGCATATGTCGGCACACGGGCAACCGGATCCGCCGCGGGCACGTTCCTCGTGACCGGCCCGGGCTGGCGGGGCACGGTCCCCGACGGCATGACCCGCATCTCCACCCCGGGCCACACTGCCCTCGTGATCGGCCGCGTGTTCGTGGCCGACGACACGGACGTCCCGGCGGCGTACGCGCTCGCGCAGCAGCTGACACTCGCTCCGCTGGGCGCGTCCGGTCGCTGAGCGCGGCCGCGCGCAGCGCGAACGAACGAGCGGCTCAGGTGCCGGCAGCGAGCTCCTTGGCGCGGGCGAGGGCCGCGTCGGTCGCGGTGGCGAACAGATCGTCGAGCCCCGCGTCCTGCAGCACGGCGATCGCTCGCTCGGTGGTGCCCTTGGGGCTCGTGACCCGGCGTCGCAGCTCGGCCGGCTCGTCATCGGACGCCTCGAGCAGCGCGCACGCGCCGATGAACGTCTGCTCCGCC
This sequence comes from Microbacterium sp. W1-4-2, assembly GCF_058349885.2. Taxonomy (NCBI): domain Bacteria; kingdom Bacillati; phylum Actinomycetota; class Actinomycetes; order Micrococcales; family Microbacteriaceae; genus Microbacterium; species Microbacterium sp. W1-4-2. The sequence continues at coordinate 394,475 of NZ_JBYRJC020000003.1, forward strand.
ATCGCGCGGGCCTGATCCAGCGCGAACCCCTTGCCGACGGCGGCCGCGGTCAGCGCCTCGATCAGCAGGAACACGTACGCCGGCCCCGATCCCGAGATCGTCGACAGCGCGTCGATCTGCGACTCGGGCACCTCGATCACCGACCCGACGGTCGAGAAGAGCTCGCGCACCACATCCCGCTGCGTCTCGGTCACGGAACTGCCTCCAGCGAGGCCCGTCACGCCCTTTGCGACCAGCGCCGGCGTGTTCGGCATCGACCGGAACACGGGCACACCCTCGCCGAGGATCTGCTCGTACGTCGCGATGGTCACACCGGCGGCCAGGCTCACCACGATCGTCCCCGGGTTCAGCACGGGCGCGATCTCCCGCAGCAGGTCGGGCACCATGTGCGGTTTCACGCCGACGATGACGATGGATGCCGCGGCCGCGGCATCCACGTTCCCCGTCGGCGACTCGTCCAGCGCGACGCTGCGCACCCCCGGCGCGGCCGCGAGCCTGGCAGCCTTCGCGCGTGTGCGGTTCGTGACGGTCAGCCCGGTGGCACGGCCGGAGCCGACCAGTCCGTGCAGGATGGCGCCGCCCATCGAGCCGGCGCCGAGGATCGCGATGGGAGGGAGCATGCCGCCATCCTACGGCCGGGGCGGCTCGTCTGAAGGGCCCGCGGTTATAGTCGGAGGGGAGCCCCGAGGAGGCCGATCCATGACCCTGTTCCACGGCATCGCCGCACGCACCGTGAAGACGCCGCGTCTGGCGGTGAACATCCTCGAGCGCACCGGCGACGATCCGAGCACACCCGAGGAGCGGACGGTCGTGTTCGTGCACGGGAACGTGTCGTCGGCCCTGTTCTGGCAGGAGATCATGGAGGATCTTCCCGGCGACATCCGTCCTATCGCCGTCGACCTGCGCGGCTTCGGCGACAGCGAGACGGCGCCGGTGGATGCGACGCGCGGCCTGCGCGACTTCGCCGACGACCTGCGCGCGACCCTGACCGCGCTCGAGCTGGGCTCGGTGCACCTGGTCGGCTGGTCGATGGGCGGCGGCGTGATCATGCAGTATGCGCTCGAGCACCCGGTGCGCAGCCTCACGCTGCAGGCCCCGGTCTCGCCGTACGGCTTCGGCGGCACCCGCCGCGACGGGTCGCGGGTCACCGACGACGACGCCGGGACGGGCGCGGGCGGGGCCAACCCCGACTTCGTCGCGCGGCTGGCGGCGGGCGACACGTCGGCGGATGCCGCGACCTCGCCGCGCAGCGTGTTCCGCTCGTCGTACGTCTCGGCCGAGTACGCCACCGCGCAGGAGGACGTCTGGGTGGCTTCGATGCTGAGCACGAAGACCGGCGACGACAACTACCCGGGCGACAGCGTCGCCAGCGCGAACTGGCCAGGCTTCGCCCCGGGCGCGCGCGGCGTGCTGAACACGATGGCGCCGAAGCACTTCGACGTGTCGGGCATCGTCGACATCGTGGTCAAGCCCCCCATCCTGTGGGTGCACGGCACCGCCGACGCGATCGTGTCGGACGCATCTTTCTTCGACCTCAACCAGCTCGGCAAGGCGGGGATCGTCCCCGGCTGGCCGGGTGAGGACGCTGCGCCCCCGCAGCCGATGGTCAGCCAGACCCGCGACGTGCTCGAGGCGTATCGCGCCGCCGGCGGCCAGGTCACCGAGCTCGAGGTCGAGGGCGCAGGGCATGCGCCGCACCTGGAGCGGCCCGGCGTCTTCCGGCGCGCGCTGCTGCAGACGATCGGCTATATCGCGCCGCGCAACGATGCGGCCCCGCCGACCGAGACGATCATCCTCAAGTCCGAGGACTGAAAGTCCGCGAGTCGGGTTTCTCTAGACTCGTCGCATGAGCTCTTCTGGCGGCGGCAAGGCGATCATCGCCGCGTTCCTCGCGAACCTGGGCATCGCCCTCGCGAAATTCGTGGCCTGGCTGTTCTCGGGCTCGGCCTCGATGCTCGCCGAGGCGATCCACTCGGTCGCCGACAGCGGCAACCAGCTGCTGCTGCTGTGGGGCGGCCGCCAGGCCAAGCGCCGGGCCGACCGCGAGCATCCGTTCGGCTACGGTCGCGAGCGCTACGTCTACGCGTTCGTGGTCGCGATCATCCTCTTCTCGGTCGGCGGTCTGTTCTCGATCTACGAGGGCATCGAGAAGCTCACCCACCCGCACGAACTGGACAACGTCTGGGTGCCGATCCTCGTGCTGGTCATCGCGATCTGCCTCGAGTCGTTCTCGCTGCGCACCGCCGTGCGCGAGTCCGAGCCGCACCGCGCACGGGGCGAGTCCTGGATCGCCTTCATCCGGCACGCCAAGGCGCCCGAGCTGCCGGTCGTGCTGCTCGAGGACGTCGCGGCCCTCACCGGTCTGCTGTTCGCCCTGCTGGGTGTGGGGCTGTCGTGGCTCACGCACAACCCGGTGTTCGATGCGATCGGCACGCTGATGATCGGCTCGCTGCTGATCCTCGTCGCGATCACGCTCGGGATCGAGACGAAGAGCCTGCTGGTGGGCGAGGGCGCGAGCAGGCGCGACGTCGACGCGATCGTCGACGCGATCGAATCGGGTCCCGAGGTCGAGAAGGTCATCCACCTGAAGACGCTCTACCTCGGACCCGACGAGCTGCTCGTGGCCGCGAAGCTGGGCTTCGGCGGCGACAGGACGCTGCGGGCCGTCGCCACCGACATCGACACCGTCGAAGCGCGGGTGCGCGGCGCGGTGCCGGCCGCTCGGGTGATCTACTTCGAGCCGGACGTGTACCGGCCGGGCGACGATTGCTCACCGCCCACCGACGCGTTCATCCTGAAGTCCGAGGACTGACAGTGGAGTTCTGCGTCTTCACCGAGCCGCAGCAGGGCTTCAGCTACGCCGAGCAGCGCGCGTTCGCGCAGGCCGCCGAGCGCCTCGGATTCGACGGATACTTCCGCAACGACCACTATCTGCGCATGGGCGCGGGCGATCCCCTGCCCGGCCCGACCGATTCCTGGACGACCCTGGCCGGCCTCGCCGTCGAGACCTCGCGCATGCGCCTGGGCACGCTCGTGTCGAGCGTGACGTACCGGCAGCCGGCGATCCTCGCGATGCAGGTCGCTCAGGTCGACGCGATGAGCGGCGGCCGCGTCGAGCTGGGGCTCGGGACCGGGTGGTTCGCCGCAGAGCACCGGGCCTACGGCATCCCGTTCCCGGCGAAGAGATTCGGGATGCTGGAGGAACAGCTCGAGATCATCACCGGGCTGTGGGCGGCCGAGGGTGCGTACTCGTTCACGGGGCGGCACTACACGCTCGCCGACGCGCCCGCGCTGCCCAAGCCCGTGCAAGAGCGGATGCCGGTGATCGTGGGCGGCGGCGGCCCGCGGCGCACGCCCGCGATCGCGGCGCGGTTCGCGACCGAGTTCAACATCGGCTTCCAGCCCGACGACGTCATCGCCGAGAAGTTCGCCGGCGCGCGGGCGGCGTGCGAGGCCGTCGATCGCGACCCCGAGACGCTGAAGCTGTCGGTCGCCCTGTCGACCCTCGTCGGCGGCAGCGAGACCGAGCTGTCGCGCCGGGCCGCGGCGATCGGCCGCGAGGGCGGGACGGCGCGCGCCGACGACATGATCGCAGGGCTCCCCGACGAGGTCGTCGAGAAGGTCGCACGCCTGCGGGCGCTCGGGGCCGAGCGAGTCTACTTCCAGCTCATGGATCTGCGCGACCTCGACCACCTCGAGCTGATCGGCGCCGAGGTCCTGCCGCGCGTGCGCGGGCTGTAGGCCTCACGCCGACCGGTCACCGTCGCTCGTCGAAGAAGGCGTGCAGCAGGGCGATCGCCGCATCCTCGCGCACTCCCCCGACGACCTCGGCGCGGTACGGCAGCCGACGGTCGCGCAGCACGTCGTACATCGAGCCGGCCGCGCCCGCCTTGTCGTCCCAGGCGCCGAACACGACCCGGCCCATCCGCGCCTGCAGGATGGCGCCGGCGCACATCAGGCAGGGCTCGAGGGTCACCACGAGCGTGCAGCCGTCGAGGTTCCAGGATCCGAGGGATGCCGCGGCCGCCCGCAGGGCGACGATCTCGGCGTGCGCGGTGGGGTCGCCGGTCTGCTCGCGCTCGTTCTGCCCTTCGGCGATCGCCCGGCCCGCGGCATCCACCACCACCGCTCCGACCGGCACGTCGCCGACCGCGCCCGCACGGGCGGCGAGCGCGAGCGCACGACCCATCGCGTCGTCGAAGTCCACGTCTCGAGCGTAGAGGGCCGGCCGGTAACCTGTATCCATGCGCGTGCACATCGCCGACCATCCCCTGATCACCCACAAGCTGACGGTGCTGCGCGACCAGCGCACGCCGTCGCCGGTGTTCCGTCAGCTCACCGAAGAGCTCGTCACCCTGCTCGCCTACGAGGCGACCCGCAGCGTGCGCGTCGCGCCGGTCGAGATCCAGACGCCCGTGACCACCACCACGGGGGTGCGGATCGACGAGCCGCGGCCGATCGTGGTGCCGATCCTGCGTGCCGGCCTCGGCATGCTCGAGGGCATGGTCAAGCTGCTGCCGACCGCCGAGGTGGGCTTTCTCGGCATGGTGCGCGATGAACAGACGCTGCAGCCGACGACGTACGCCGAGCGCCTGCCCGCCGACCTGAGCGACCGGCAGTGCTTCGTGCTCGACCCCATGCTGGCCACCGGCGGGTCGCTGGGCGCGGCCATCGACTTCCTGTTCCAGCGCGGCGCGCAGGACATCACGGCGATCTGCCTGCTGGGCACGCCCGAGGGCATCGCAAGAATCGACGAGCAGGTCGGCGATCGCGACGTGACGCTCGTGCTCGGCGCCCGTGACGAGCGCCTCAACGAGCACGGCTACATCGTGCCGGGCCTCGGCGACGCCGGCGACCGGCTGTACGGCACGGTCTGAGCGCGGCGGCCGGGCCGTCGCATCCGGCTACAGCCAGCGCTTCTTCTTGAAGATCGCGTACAGCGTGCCGGCGAAGCCGAGCATGAGCGCGACGGCGAACGGGTAGCCCCACTTCCAGTCCAGCTCGGGCATGTTCGTGAAGTTCATGCCGTACACCGTGCCCACCAGCGTCGGCGCGAAGATGATCGCCGCCCACGACGAGATCTTCTTGATCTCGTCGTTCTGGTGAAGGGATGCCTCGGTCTGCCGCCGCGCGACGAGGGCCGAGTGCACCGTGAGCGCCTTGTCGAGCACGGAGCGGAACTCGCTCACGCGCTCGACGATGCGGATGACATGGTCGAGCACGTCGCGCAGCGAGCGCTGCACCTCGACGTCGACGCGGTACTTGTCATAGCCGCGGCGCAGCCATTCCAGCATGCCCACGAGCGGCTTGACCGCGCGCTGGAAGTCGCCGACCTCGCGCGACAGGGCGTAGATGCGCCGCGCGAGAGCGTCGTCGTCGCTCTCGCCGAACAGCTGCTGCTCGATCTCGTCGATGTCGTTCTCGAGTCCGCGCACGATCGGCTCGTACTCGTCGACGACCCGGTCGAGGATCGCGTAGAGCACGGCCTCGGGGCCGCGGGCCAGCAGCGGGCTCTGCGATTCGAGCCGTCGGCGCACCCACGCCAGATCGGGTGACTCGGCGTGACGGATCGTCACGACGAAGTCGGGCCCCACGAACAGGTGCAGCTCGCCGAACTCGACCCGCTCGGTCTCGTCGACGTAGCGGGCAGGACGCAGCACGACGAACAGGGTCTCGCCGTATCGCTCGACCTTAGAGCGCTGATGGCCGCGGAACGCGTCTTCGACCGCGAGCGGATGCAGGGCGAACTCGGCCGCCAGCGAGGCGAGCTCGCCCGCGGTCGGACGGTACAGCCCGATCCAGGCGAGTCCGCCGTGGTCGGCGAGCTGCTCGTAGGTCTCGTCCAGCGATGCGGGGCTCTCGACCCGCAGGCCGTCGATGTAGATTCCGTTGTCGATGAGCATGGCGTGCTCCTTGCGTCGGCGCGCGAAAGAGGGCGCGCAGCGATCGGGGGGCTGGGGCGGGCGCCGTGACAGCACCCGACCTGGCCTCGATCATGCAGAGCCGACGCGAACGTCAGGGCACGAGGCTGCGGAAGGCACCGTCGACGGCGCAGCGACTATCATCGGCCATCGCCGTCACCCCCTTCCGCTCGGAACGTTCTCGTCCCTGTGGGCCGGCAGAGGCCCGGGCCCAACGGGACAGTCTAGCCCTGTTCGCCGCATGGCCCGTTCCCTCGACCCCCTTCAGGACGGGGAGCGCTTGCCGGTCTCCTGCTCCCAGAACTCCAGCTGCTGCGTGAGCGCCTTGGCGAGTTCGAACACCTGCTCGGGAGGGATCCGGATGCGGCTGACCACCCGCGCCGGGACGATCGCCACGCGCTCGCCCGTGTCGGAGTTCGTGTCTTCGCGGGGCGGCTGTGCGAGCGTGACGAAGTCCATCACGAACACCGTGGGCGTGTGCCACACGTTCGCGAAGTCCGCGTAGTTGCCCGCGATGATCTCGGGCGGCAGGTCGATCTCGAACTGCTGGGGCAGGTCGTCGCTCATGCGCCGAGTCTACGTGGCGGGCCCGCCCGCCGAGTGCGGATGACGCGCGGTGAGCGGTCTGCGCCGACGGGCGGCTGCGGTCAGCGGATGCCCACGAGCCGGGCGAACGCGCTCAGGCGCACGACGCCGTCGGGCGTATGCGGCAGATCGTCGAGCAGGCCCGGCGCATACACGAGATAGGCGGCGACCTTCGCGCGCGAGATCGCCACGTTGAGGCGATTCTGCAGCAGCAGGAACTCGAGGCCGCGGGGCGCGTCCTTGCCCGACGAGGCCGCGAGCGACACGATCGAGACCGCCGCCTCCTGCCCTTGGAACTTGTCGACCGTGCCGACCGGGACCGCGCCGAATCCGGCCTCGGCCAGTGCCCGTTCGACGACGACCTGCTGCGCGTTGTACGGCGTGACCACGATGATGTCGGTCTGCGCGAGCGGGCGGGCCGCGGCATCCCCCGCGTCCAACGCCGGCGACGGCGACAGCGCGCGCCCCAGCAGGTCGCGGACGATGCGCACGACTTCGGCCGCCTCTTCGTCGGATGCGGTGGCGTTGCCGTGGTGCCGCACGGCCACCGGGTGCACGCCCGGGTCGATGCCCGCGATCGACCGCTCCGCGGCGCCGGGCTGCGAGGCCAGTTCGCCCGCGTACGACAGTCGCGAGACCGGGGCGGCGACCGCCGGGTGCATGCGCCACGACCGGTCGAGGAAGAAGCCGTACTCGGGCGGGATGACGGATGCCCCGTCCATGACCCAGCCGAGCGCCGAGGCATCGACGGGCTCGGGATGGATGCCCTGGCTCACCTGCGGCAGCTGCTGCGGATCGCCCAGCAGCAGCAGGCGCTGGGCTCCCGCGGCCACCGCAACGGTGGAGGCGAGCGAGAACTGGCCGGCCTCGTCGATCACCAGCAGATCCAGTGAACGGCGTGCGACGCGGCCCGGATGGCTGAAGTCCCAGGCCGTGCCGCCGACCACGAAACCGGCGTCGGCGTGATCCTCGGTGAAGCGGGCGAGACCGTTCTTGGGAATCTCGGTGAACGACACGTCGCCGTCGTCGCCGCTCTTGCGCGCCTTGCCGACGAGTTCGGCCGGCACCCCCGCGGCCACGACCTGGTCGAGCATGTGCTCGACGACGGCGTGCGACTGCGCGACGACGCCGATCTTCCAGCCGTGCTCGCGCACGAGCCGCGCGATGACGTGCGATCCGACGAACGTCTTGCCGGTGCCGGGAGGTCCCTGCACGGCGAGATAGCTGCGGTCCAGCTCGAGCAGCGCGTCGGCGATCAACGCGATGTGGTCGCCGTCGCGGGTGGCCCCGCTGTCGAGCCCACGTGTGCGCAGCCGCGGCGGGCGACGGCGCAGGATGTCGGTCGCCGGGTCGGCCGGAAAGCCGGGCGAGGCATCGGCGACGGCATCAGCCCATTCCTCGATCGCGAGCTGCTGGTTGCCGGCGCGCGGCGGAGCGGTCGGCGCCAGTGCGATCGGCAGTTCGCTCCAGGTCTGCCCGTCGACGGCCGTCTCGGCGACGATCGCGCCGTCGTCGAGCACCTCGAGCACCTCGACCTCGCGCGCGACGTGCACCCAGCGGGGCATGGCGTCGACGGGGAACGGCGCGGGCGTCGCATACAGCGCGTAGGGGCGCGAACCCTCGCTGAGCTTCGTCCCCGGGGCGAGTTCGCCGCGCAGCCGGACAATGCGGCGGATCGAGCGGGGTCCGGGATGCCACTGCTCGGTCACCTCGCTGCGGTCGGCGTCGATCACCACGACGTCGCGCGTGGTCTCCCACACCGACACCGGTTCGCGCAGTCGCAGGAAGTGCGCGAACCAGAACGACTTGGCCTCGCGCGGGTAGTAGTCGATCGCCGCCGCGCCGAGCCGCAGGGCGTGGACGTCGGCCTCGGGCATCCCCGACGCCTCGGCGCCCTCGGCGAGCCGCCGCAGCGCGTCGGCCTGCGGCTTGGCCTCGTAGGCGACTTCGACCGTCTCGACGTCGCGCGACGGGACGAGCCCCGCCTCGCGGGCGCGGTCGACGAGCCAGTCGCGCAACCGCCGGGTCGAGACGCAGTCGTACCGGTTGTAGTCGGCGAGGTCGTCGAGCACCGCGCGGGACTCGGCATCCCGGCCCGCCTCGGCGAGCGCACGCGCCTGCACGTACTTGACGATCGAGTCGTCGCCGCGCTGCACGTCGCTGGTGCGCACCTCGTCGCCCATATAGAGGGGCTCGAGCTTCTTGATCGAGTACGACCGCGACCCGACCTTCAGGGCGCGCCGCACGATCGGATACAGGTCGACGAACACCCCCTCGCGCAGCAGCGTGTCGACCTCGGCCTCGCGCACGCCGTGCCGCGCGGCCATCGCCAGCAGGTGCGTGGGCTCGTACGGCGCGTAGTGGTAGATGTGCATGCCCGGGTGCTCGCGGCGCAGCGCGGCCACGATGTCGATGAACCGCTCGAGCGCCGCCCGCTCCTCGTCGAAGCCGTGCGCCCACAGCGCCGAGTACTCCTCGTGCAGGTCGACCCAGCCGAACAGGTAGTCGATGCCCCAGTCGCGCGCCGCGCCCTCGGTGTAGAGCGGGTCGCCCTCGAAGTCGAAGAAGATGTCGCCGCGGTCGGGCCGCGGCAGCGCTCCCAGCGCCTTCGGAAACACGACCTCGAACGTGGGGATCGCCGGGGCGGGCACCTCGAGCGTTCCGACCACCGAGGACGTCTCGACGCGCTGCGCTCCCTCGACGACGGGGACAGCCGTCACCGGCTCGGGGATGCCGGCCGGGCTCTCGAGCTGCAGCCGGGCCTGCGTACGCAGGTTCGCGAACGTCTCGGCGCTCATCCGTTCGGGAGGGGCGGATGCCGCGGCCAGCGCGTCGATCGTATCGATGCCGGCGCCGCGCAGCCGCTCGCGCTGCACCGGACGCATCCCGGCCACGAGCAGCAGGTCACGGTGCGCGACGACCTCGAGGTCGCACGTCGCGCAGCGCCCGCAGGCCACCACGCCCAACTCGCCGCGCACGTCGCCCCACGCGATCGCGGGCTCGTCGGGCACATCGAGCCGGCGGTCGGCGACGAGGGCGCGCAGTCGCTCGCGCCGCAGCCGGAAGACCGGCATCAGGTCGTCGACCCGGTGCACGCTGGTCGTGCCGTCGCCCAGCAGCAGCTCCACCCGGCCGGCCCGCGGCACGCCGAGCCGGTCGAGCTGATCCGCATATGCCGCCAGCTGCATGAGCGCGGTGACCCGTGCGTGGCGGGCCAGCTTGGAGTCCTGCACGATCCAGCTGCCGTCGTCGCCGCGCACCAGGAAGTCGGCGAACCCGACGAACTCGGGCGTGGAGAACGTGGCCTGGTAGATCACCCGGGCCGAGGGGTCGTCGAGAGCCGCACGCGTGCGGGCCACGGCATCCGCCATCTGCTCGGCGTCAGACGATCGCGTCTCGGGGATCTCGACCACGCCGTCGCCGTACTGCGCGCGATATGCCGCCAGCACCCGGCGCTCGTGCTCGGTGCCCAAGATGCCCGCGCGGGCGAGCGTCGCGTCTTCGGGGTCGTCGACCGCGGCGATGCGACCGGCCTTCGCGTCGATCGCGCGCAGCCACGCGAACTCGCACTCGGCGGCGGCCTTCAGATCGCTCGCGCTCCAGACGATGCGGGCTTCGCCCTCGATGTATCGCATGCCTCCCCTTTCGCTCCGACCCTAGCCGCGGCATCCGACATCACTGCGCGCTCGCGCGCGACCCGCCCCGAGCCGGCGAAGCCGCTCACAGAGTTCGGATGATGTGATCAAGTCCGGACGCTTTCGGTGAAATCATCCGAACCTCGCGTGATCCTCCGAAGCCTGTGAGCGCGGCGGGCGATCGGTGGCCGCACGTCGGCACGCGTCTGCCCCGCACCGACACGCGACCGCCCGGCACCTGCCAGACTGGAGCGGTGAGCGAGACCCTGCCCTTCGTCAGCGCGTACCGACACGGGTTCGCGCGCATCGCCGCGTGCACGATCCCCATCGCCCTCGCCGATCCGCAGACCAACGCCGATGCGGTCCTGGCCGCCGCCGCCGAGTGCGACGCCGACAGCACCGCGGTCGCGCTCTTCCCCGAGTTGTGCCTGACCGGCTACTCGATCGACGACCTGGTGATGCAGGATGCCGTGCTCGACGAGGTCGAGCGCCAGCTCGGGCGTCTGGCCGCCGCCTCGGCCGACCTGTTCCCGATCCTCGTGGTCGGCGCTCCCCTGCGTCATCGCAGCCGTCTCTACAACTGCGCCGTGGTGATCCACCGCGGCACGATCGTCGGTGTCGCGCCCAAGGCGCACCTGCCCACCTACCGGGAGTTCTACGAGCGGCGCTGGTACGCGCCGGGCGAGCCGTCGTCGGGCGAGCCGATCCGGATCGGCGAGCGCACGGCGCCGTTCGGCACCGACCTGCTGTTCGACGTGCGGGACGTGCCGGGCCTCGTGCTGCACGCCGAGGTGTGCGAAGACGTCTGGGTTCCCGTCCCGCCGTCGTCGCAGGCGGCCCTCGCGGGCGCCACCGTCCTGGTGAACCTCTCGGGCAGCCCCATCACGATCTCCCGCGCCGACGACCGCAAGCTGCTGTGCCGCTCGCAGTCGCTGCGGTGCCTGGCCGCGTACGCGTACGCGGCCGCGGGCCCGGGCGAATCCACGAACGACGTGTCGTGGGACGGCCAGACCATGATCTTCGAGTGCGGCGACGAGCTCGCCGAGACCGAGCGCTTCCCCGACGGACCGCGTCGCTCGGTCGCCGACGTCGACCTCGACCGCATCCGCCAGGACCGGCTGCGCCAGGGCACGTTCGACGACAACCGGCTGTGCGCCGGCACCGCCGAGCCGGTGCGCGTCGAGCTGTTCCTCGAGCCGCCCGCGACCGACATCGGGCTGCTGCGCACCGTAGACCGGTTCCCGTTCGTCCCCGACGACCCGGCCCGCCTCGCGCAGGACTGCTACGAGGCGTTCAACATCCAGGTCTCGGGTCTGATCCAGCGCATGGAGGCGATCGGGCGGCCCAAGCCCGTGCTCGGCGTGAGCGGCGGGCTCGACTCGACGCACGCCCTGCTGGTGATCGCCCGCGCGATGGACCGCATGGGGCGCCCGCGCAGCGACATCCTCACCTTCACGATGCCGGGATTCGCAACCGGCGAGCACACCAAGGGCAACGCGATCGCGCTGGCCGAAGCGATCGGCGCGACGATCGAGACGATCGACATCCGCCCCGCCGCGACCGAACTGCTCACCCGCATGGGGCACCCGTTCGCGTCGGGCGAGCCCGTGCACGACGTCACATTCGAGAACGTGCAGGCCGGCCTGCGCACCGACTACCTGTTCCGCCTGGCCAATCAGCGCGGCGGGTTCGTGGTCGGCACCGGCGACCTGTCCGAGATCGCCCTGGGCTGGTCGACCTACGGCGTCGGCGACCAGATGAGCCACTACGCGGTCAACCCCGGCGTGCCCAAGACCCTCATCCAGCATCTGATCCGGTGGGTCATCGCCACCGGGGCCGACGAGGGGTGGGTGGATGCCGCGACCGCCCGCGTGCTGCAGTCCGTGCTCGACACCGAGATCAGCCCCGAGCTCGTGCCGGCCGGCCAGGACGGCAAGATCCAGTCCACCGAGGAGCGGATCGGTCCGTACGCGCTGCACGACTTCACGCTGTTCCACGTGCTGCGCTACGGCTTGCGCCCGTCGAAGATCGCGTTCCTCGCACAGCACGCGTGGCAGGACGTGGATGCCGGGGCCTGGCCGCCGGGTTTTCCCGACGCCGACCGCTACGCGTACGACCTGCCGACGATCGTGAAGTGGCTGCGCGTGTTCCTGCAGCGCTTCTTCGGGTTCGCGCAGTTCAAGCGCACCGCGATCCCGAACGGTCCGAAGGTGTCGCCGGCCGGGTCGCTCTCGCCGCGCGGCGACTGGCGCGCCCCCTCGGACGGCAACGCCCGCGTGTGGCTGGCCGAGCTGGATGCCGCGCTGCCCGACCTGGCAGAGTGAGGCGGCTCAGACCCGCACGATCGCGGGCTCGCCGATCGCCAGCGTGACGATGAAGCCCTGGCTCGAGAGGTTCACGAGCCGGTAGGCGTCCCTGCCGTCCTGCGTCCATGCCTTCGCGAACGGCGGGTCCAGGCGCACGTGCTCGGGACGGATCTCGATGCCGCGCGGGTCGGCCTGACGCACCGCCTGCACGCGCGACCAGTGCAGCAGCAGGCTCTCGTCGCTCGCCGTCTCCCACAGGCTGTCGCCCCACAGGCGCGAGTGCGCACGGATCTCGTGCAGCAGCGCCTCGTCCGGCTGGCGGCTGCGGATGTCGAGTCCCACCAGCCGGTCCGGCTCGGTGACGGCCACGACCGACGCGATGCGGCCGCTCGCGGTGCGCACGACCACCGGCAGTTCGCGGCCGCCGATGTACGGCAGGAGCGTGGTGTTGTGTCCGAACGTCGGCACCGCCTCGCGGTCGACGTTGATGTTCTCGCGATCGACGCCGAGCCGATCGGCCAGCGCGTCCTTCGCCAGGCTTCGAATGCGCTCCGCCGGCACCGAGCCGGGCGCCCAGCCCAGTCGTGCGGTGATGCCCTTCGGCGCAGCGAGTTCCGTCGTCTCCATGGCAACCTCCCCGGGTGCGGTCCTGTCGCTTCCATCATGGCGCGTTCCTCGGGGATCGTGGGATTTGCGGCTATCAACGCGCTGTGAGTACGCGCATACCAGCCACGGGGAGCCCTTTCCACCCCCCTGCCGGCCACGGCTCGAGGATGCGAGACTGGGCGCATGGCACGACGGGCGACGATCGTCGGCAGTGGGCCGAACGGCTTGGCGGCCGCCGTCAGCCTCGCCCGCGCGGGGTACGCGGTGCGCGTGGTCGAGGCATCCGAGATCCCCGGCGGGGGCGTGCGCACGCTGCCGCTCACCGTCCCCGGCTACCGTCACGACGTGTGCTCGGCGGTGCACCCCGCAGCGCTCAGCTCGCCCTTCTTCCGCGCGTTCGGGCTGGAGCGCATCGACTGGATCGTGCCGGACGCCTCGTTCGCCCACCCGCTCGACGGCGGGCGGGCCGCGATCGCCTGGCGCGACCTGGACCGCACGGTCGCCGGGCTCGGGCGCGACGGCCGTGCGTGGCGCGCGCTGGTGCGCCCGCTGAACCGGCACCTCGACGCCGTTGCGGAGTTCACGGGCGACCAGCTGCTGCGCGTGCCCCGACACCCGATCGTGGCCGCACGATTCGCGATGAGGATGCTCGAACTCGGCACGCATGCCGGCCGGGCGGCGATGCGCACCTTCCGCACCGACGAGGCCGCCGCCCTGTTCACCGGCGTCGTCGCCCATGCGAACACCGCGCTGCCGTCGCTGGCCGCCACCGCCTCGGCGCTCTACCTGCTCGCGCACGCGCACTCCACCGGGTGGGCCTACCCGCGCGGCGGGTCCGATGCCATCGCGAAGGCGCTGCTGGCCGACCTGCACGCCCATGGCGGCACGGTCGACGCCGCACACCGAGTGGCCGACCTGTCGACGCTGGACTGGGGCGATCCGACGCGCGGCGACCTGCTGCTGCTCGACACGGCGCCCCGGCTCGCGCTGACCCTGCCGGACGTGCCGGCGCGCTACGTGCGCGCCCTGCGCCGCTACCGGTACGGGGCGGCGGCTGCGAAGCTCGACCTCGCGCTGGACGGGCCGGTGCCGTGGGCGAATCCGGATGTCGGAGCCGCCCCCACCGTGCACCTGGGCGGAACGCGCGCCGAGATCGAGGCCGGCGAGAACGCGGTCGCGGCGGGCCGGGTGACCGGCCGGCCGTACGTCCTCGTCGTGCAGCCCGGGGTGCTCGACGACACGCGCGCCCCGACCGGCGCGCAGACGCTGTGGGCGTACATCCACGTTCCTGCGGGGTCCGAGCTCGATCCGACCGCGCTCGTGATCGACCAGCTCGAGCGATTCGCTCCGGGGGTGCGCGACCGCATCGTCGCATCGCACGCGATGACCGCCGCCGATCGGCACGCGTTCAACCCCGCCGACATCGGCGGCGACATCCTGGGCGGCGCGTTCACGATGGCCCAGGCGTTCCGCCGCCCGGTCGTCTCGACCGCGCCCTGGCGCACGCCCATGCCGGGCGTGTACCTTGCCTCGGCCGCCACGCCCCCCGGTCCCGGCGTGCACGGCCTGCCCGGCTGGCACGCCGCGCAGCAGGCCCTGCACGACGCCGGGACCCCCGTCGAACTGCACGATCTGTTCGGGTGATCGCGTGGACGGGTTCGCCGCGGTCGACTTCGGGTTCGCGCGAGAGGTGCTGCAGCGAGGCATCGGCGCCCTGTACGTGGTCGCGTTCGTCTCGACCTTCAACCAGTTCCCGGCGCTGCTGGGCGAGCACGGGCTGCTGCCCGTGCCGCGGCTGCTGGCGTGGGTGCGGTCGTCGAAGCGCGCGTCCCGGATGCTGCGGCCGACCGTGTTCCGCTGGGTGCGCTACACCGACCGGCGCCTGCGCGCGCTGTGCATCGGGGGCATGGTCGTCGGCGCCGCGCTCGTGCTCGGCATCCCGCAGCTGGGTCCGCCGTGGGTGCCGACGCTGTGCTTCCTGGCCCTGTGGCTTGGATACATGTCGATCGCCTCGGTCGGGCAGACGTTCTACGGCTTCGGGTGGGAGATGCTGCTGCTCGAAGCGGGGTTCCTCGCGGCGTTCCTCGGGTCGGACCGGCAGCCGCCGCCCACAGCGGTGATCGTGCTGTTCTGGTGGCTGGTGTTCCGACTCGAGTTCGGCGCCGGCATGATCAAGATCCGAGGCGGCAGCGAGTGGCGCGACCTCACGGCGCTGACCTTCCACCACGAGACGCAGCCGATGCCGGGACCTCTCAGCCGCCAGGCGCACCTCCTGCCCCGCTGGTTCCACAAGGGCGAGGTGCTCGGCAACCACTTCGCGCAGCTGATCGTCCCGTGGTTCCTGTTCGCGCCGATCGTGGGGCTCTGGGTCGCGGGTCCCGTGCCCGCGATCGTCGGCGCGGTCGCGGCATCCATCGTGATCGCCACGCAGCTGTGGCTCGTGGCCACCGGCAACTTCGCCTGGCTGAACTGGGCGACCGTCGTCCTGGCCTTCGCGGGGTACGGCATCCCGACCGGCCCCCGGGGCGCAAGCGGCGTGCCGGTGTACTGGATCGTCATCACCGCGGCGGTGTTCGTGCTGTACGTCGTGCTCAGCTGGTGGCCGGCGCGCAACCTGGTCGCGCACCGGCAGCTGATGAACGCGAGCTTCAACCACTGGCAGCTGGCCAACGCGTACGGCGCGTTCGGCACCGTCACCCGGGTGCGCACGGAGTACGTCATCGAGGGCTCGCCGGATGACGATCGGGATGCCGCGACCTGGGCGGAGTACGTGTTCAAGGGCAAGCCCGGTCCCGTGGCCCGCGTGCCCGCGCAGTTCGCGCCGTATCATCTGCGGCTGGATTGGCTGATGTGGTTCCTGCCGCTGGGGCGGACCTTGGACGACTGGTTCCGGGTGCTGCTGATTCGGCTGCTCGAGGCGGATGCTCCGACCCTGCGGCTGCTGGCGGCGGACCCGTTCGCCGGCGAGCGACCGCGCTGGGTGCGCGTCGTGGCGTACCGTTACCGGTTCGCCACCCGGGCCGAGCGCCGCGCCGGCGCGGGCGTGTGGGTGCGCGACCGGCGTCGCATGCTCGTGGAGCCGGTGTCGCTGGCCGCGCTGACGTGAGGCGCGGAGGCGGGCGGGGCCGTGCGATGCGGCGCGTGCGCAGTCCGGGCGATTAGGATCACTGGATGCTCTCTCCGCATCCCGAACTCGAACCACTGGTGCCGCCGGTCGAGCCCGCGCGGCCCCGTGTGCTCGCCGCCCTCGGGCTGCTGGCCGCGATCCTGGGGCTCGTGGCCGCGTGCGGCGGATTCGTCCCCGCGCTCGGGGTCCCCGCGGTGATCGTCGGCGGCGTGCTGCTCGCGATCGGCCTCGTGCTCTCGATCGTCGCGCTGGCCAGCCGTCGTCAGGGCGGCACCGGACTGGGCGTGGCAGGCGTCGTCGTCGCGCTGCTCGGCGGCGGCGTGGTCGTAGCCGCCCTCACGGTCGCGATGCTGTGGACGGGACTGACCAGCGAGGCGCCGGCGGCAACGGCCGCGACGCCCGACACGCCGATCACCGCCACCACGCCGACCGAGGATCCACAGGTGAAGGAACAGGCTGCGCAGGCGACCGCGGAGAAGAAGTTCCTGGGCGAGGCCCGCCCGCAGATCCGCGACATCGTGAAACGGATCCGGCCGGGCGCGACCGACGCGCAGATCGACGGCGCGTACAGCGACGACATCCTGCTGCTGATCGGCTACAGCGTGCTGGACGCCTATCGGTCCGGCGGCGACGCCGCCGTGGAGGAGCAGGTCCATTCGCTGATGAGCATGCGTCCCGGCGTGTTCACCAAGGAGCAGGCCGACCAGCTCGTCGCGGTCGTGCTCAAGGCCGCCGAAGACCATCTGACCCCCTGACCGCCCGCAGGATCTCTCAGTTCGCTCCTGATCATCGCCGGCATCCTGCTCGCGGCGGGACTCGCGCGTCGGACCCGGCCGGCGACGGCACCGCTGAAGTTCATGCGCGAGGTGCTCGCCTCGGCGCAGCAGCATCTGGCCGGGTAGCCGCTACGCCGGGTCGAGCACCTCTTGGCGGATGCTGCTGGGACCGTGCGCGCCGGCCTCGACCACCAACTGAGCCGGCAGCTGCTCCTTCATCGCCTCGACGTGGCTGATCACCCCGACGGTGCGCCCGCCCTGGCGCAGCTCGTCGAGCGTACGCATCGCGAGCTCCAGTGTCTCGGGGTCGAGCGAGCCGAAGCCTTCGTCGATGAACAGGGTATCGAGACGGATGCCGCCGGCACGGTCGGTGACCACCTGGGCGAGCCCGAGCGCCAGTGCGAGTGAGGCCAGGAACGTCTCGCCGCCCGACAGCGACTGCGCCGGCCGCGCCTGGCCGGTGAAGGCGTCCACGACCTCGAGTCCGAGCCCGCTCGCCGCGTTGCGCGCCGCCAGGGCATCGGTGTGCCGCAGGCGATAGCGGCCCGACGACATGTCTTCGAGCCGCAGGTTCGCCGCGGCGACGATCTGCTCGAGCTCGGCGGCGAGCACGAACGTCTCGAGGTCCATCTTGCGCTCGTTGCGGCCGGCGACCGCGTTCGCGACGCCCGCGATCAGCCGGCGCCGCGCCTCGAGCTCGGCGATGGCCTCGATCGCTCGCGCCGCGCGGTCCGCGACGTCGTCCAGCGACGCGAGCGCATGCGATGCGGCCGAGGCCGCCTCGGTCGCCGCGTCGGCCTCCTCGCGCGCGTCGGCCAGTGCCGCCGCGCTCTCGGCGAGGTCGGGCAGCGGGTCGGGTGCGCCGGCGAGTTCGATCTCGAGGTCCATGAGGCGCGCGCGCTGCACCTCGACGGCCTTGCCGTGCTCGGTGACCGTCTCATCGAGCTCATGCTGGGTCGCCTGGTCGCGCAGTGCCGCGAAGGCCGCATCCGCGTCGGCGAAGTCGGATGCCGCGACGCGCGCGTCACGATCCTCCACGGAGGCTCGCGCCGTCGACCGGGCTGCGACTGCGGCCCCGATCGCGTCGCGCAGAACAGACGCCGCCCGGCGACGCCGCTCGCCGTCGACGATGCGGGCGGCGACGCTGTCGAACTCGCCGCGGGCGGCCGAGACGGCGGCCTGGGCGGTCGTGACCCGCTCGGTCAGCGTCGTCACCTGCGCCCGCCGGTCGTCGCGGCGTGCCCGCAGGCCTGTGAGCTCGATCTCGGTCTGCACCGCAGTCGCATCGAGTGCCGCCCTCTCAGCAAGGAGCACCTCGCGGGTCTGAACGGCCTGCTGCGCCGCCTCGAGCCGTCGCGTGGCCGCGTCGGCCGCGGCGCCGGCGGTCTCGGCGTCCAGTCCGGCCGCACGGCCGGCGGCATCGGCGAGCGCCGCCCGGGCGGCCGACACCGTCTCGGCCGCGCGCCGCGCTCGCTCCTGCGCTGCGGTCCTGTCTGCCTCTGCCCGCTCGAGCTCGTCGTCGGTGACGGGCTCGGGCGCACGCGGCGCCGGCTGTGGGTGCGCGGTCGACCCGCACACCGGGCACGGCTCGTCGTCGACCAGCTCGGCGGCGAGTTCGCCGGCACGCTCTTCGACACGTCGGCGCAGCAGCGCACGAGCCGCGGCGTCGGCCACGGCCGCCGCGTCGTCGGCGGCCAACTGCGCTTTCTCGGCGCCGTGCGCCCCAGCCTCGCGCACCGGCACCTCACGCGCGGCGGCGAGCCGGGCCTGCGCGTCGTCCACCGCCCGGCGCGCGTCGTCGAGCGTCGCGGCGGCGTCGCCCTGCTCGCGCTGCGCCGCATCCAGCTCGGCACGGCGGGCCGGCAGGGCGGCGCGCTGCTCGTCCAGCTCGCCGATCCGCACACCGACGGCTGAGACATCCTTCTCGGCGTCCGCGAGGTCGGCGCGCAGCTGCACGAGACTCTGCTCGTGCGCGTGCGCGGTCTGCCACACCGCGATCGAACCGGTCAGGTCGTCGACCACGGCGGCGAGGGCATCGGCGTCCGCCTCGGGATCGGCGGCGCCGGCGAGCCGGGCCCACTCGGCGCGCGCCTCGTCTTCGGCCACGCCCAGGCGTTCTGCGGCCTGTTCATCGCGGGCGGCCGCTTCGAGCACGGCGCGCAGCGCGTCGGCCTTGCGGGCGGCGTCCAGCGCACGCCGCGCGGCGGTGATCTCGTCGGTGCGCGACTCGAGCTCGGCCAGCGCCTCGCGCGCCGATCGGCGGGCGGCGACGCGCTCGTGCGTGCGACGCAGCGCCTCGTGCGCGGCCGCGGACCGGTCGCGCGCCTCGACGGCTGCCACGCGCGCGGTCTCGAGCGTCTCGACCCGGTACCGCCCCCGATCACGGGCGCGATCGAGCCGGGCAGAGCGGTCCGAGACCGACGGCTCGGCGGCCGGCTCGTCCTGCGGCCCGGCGCCGCCCCCGGCCGGGTGGCCTTCAGCGACGCCCCACCCGCCGAAGCCCTGCGCCTCGACGATGGCCTCGGCGCCCTCGAGGATGGCCTCGACGGCGCGCCGGCGGTCGCCCACTGCGCTCTCGGCCTCTTTGCGGCGGGCGTCGAATGCCGCTTCGTAGTCCTGATACCGGCGAGAGCCGAACAGGGTGCGCAGCAGCGCCTGGCGGTCGTCGTTGCGGGCGAGCAGGAACTGGGCGAAGCGGTTCTGCGCGAGCAGGATGACCTGCTGGAACTGCTCGCGGTTCAGCCCGAGGATCTCGTCGAGCACCTCGGCGGCCTCGCGCGGCTTGGCCGCCCGGGCGACCCAGTCCCCCTCGACGAGCTCTTCGACGAGGGCGCGATGGTCCTCTTTCGTCGTCCCGGTGCCGTTCTTCTTGGGGCGCTCGTACTCGGGCGACCGGGTGACCCGCCACCGGCGGTCGGCGACGGTGAACTCCAGTCGCACCTCGGTGCGGTCCTCGGGTCGGCAGTGATCGCTGCGCAGGCCCCGCGCACCGCCGTCGTAGCGCGGCGCGCCGCCGTACAGGGCGAAGCCGACGCCGTCGAGGATGCTGGACTTGCCGGCCCCCGTGCGGCCTGCGATGAGGAAGATGCCGTCGTCGTCGAACGCGTCGAAGTCGACCGTCTGCCGCTGCAGGAACGGTCCGAACCCCTCGATCTCGAGGCGATGCAGCTTCATGCCGTCACCTCGGCGATGACCCGCTCGTCGAGCACATCGCGCACGAGCTCGGTCTCGTCGTCGGTGACGCCTTCGCCGTTTCGCACATGCGCGAGGAAGGCGTCGACGAGCTCGGCGTCGGACCGGGTCGCCGCCACGCGGGCCGCGAACGACCGCGTCTCGGCGGGCGCCGTCGCCGCCGGGGTGTGCCGCACCTCGGCGCAGTGCGCGAACCGCGCCTGCAGCCGTCGCATCGGATCGACCTGCGCGGCCGTGTCGGTGTAGCGCGCGCTCACCCACGCGTCTTCGGCGTCGGCGAAGCGGTCGTCGGCGAGCAGGTCATCGAGCGTGCCGGTGATGATCTTCAATGCCCGCGGAACGGGCAGCGGCACCCATTCGACGCCGCCGAGTCCCGTGGCATCAAGCTCGACCAGCCAGGCACCGCGCGGCTTGTCGCGCTCGCCGAAGCTGTAGTGCAGCGGCGCCCCCGCATACCGGACGCGGTCGCTGAGCGTGCTGCGCCCGTGGATGTGGCCGAGCGCGACGTAGTCGGGGCCGTCGAACGTCGACAGCGGCACGACGTCGAGCCCGCCCTGCTGGATGTCGCGCTCGAGGTGCGGCGTCGCCTCGACCCCCGCGGCGAAGCAATGCGCCGCGACGACCGACCGTCCGCCGCGCACGGCGGCGTCGGTGCGCACGACGTCCATCGCGCGTGCCAGCGCCTGCGCCTGCGAGCGCACGCCGGGCCACTGGCGCCGCACGAGCGCCGGCTCGAGGTAGGGGATGCCGTAGAAGTGGACGGGTCCGTGCTCGTCGTCGATCGTGACCGGGCGATCGAGCGCGGCGGGGTCGGTGAGCACGTGGATGCCGTCGCGCAGAAGTCGCGCCTGGAACCCGAGCCGTGCCGCCGAGTCGTGGTTGCCGCTCGTGACGATCACCCGCGCCCCCGTGTCGCGCAGCGCGACGAGGGTGTCGGTGAGCAGCGTGTAGCAGTCCCCCGCCGGCGCCGCGGCGTCGAACACGTCGCCGGCGACCACCACGACATCGACGCCGCGCCGCTGCACCTCGGCCACCAGCGCATCGAGCACGCCGCGCAGCGCGACCAGGGTCGCACTGCCGTGGAACGTGCGGCCGATGTGCCAGTCCGAGGTGTGCAGTATCCGCATGTGATCCACGGTACGAGCAGCCCCCGACATCACCGGGGCGCCGGGCCGTGTCGGCCGCCATCCGGCCGATGCCCGCCGTCAGCGCACGGTCCGTGCCGCGCGCTCCGGCACCCTGCGGTCACCCTGCGTGGGGCGTGTCGACTGAACCGGCGGCTCCCGTGAGCGATGTGGTCCGCCGGTGCAGGATGCCGGCACGCTCGGGGTGCTCGGCGAACCAGTCCGCGACGTACCAGCACACCGGCTGGACGGTGCGACCGCCCTGCTGCTCGAGGTCGGCCACGGCGCGATCGACGAGCTCGCCCGCGTAGCCGTGGCCGCGGAAGGGCGGCACGGTGTAGGCGCGGGTCAGCGCGACGGTGCGCCCGTCGTCGCGGTAATCGAGCACGCTGACCAGGTCGTCGCCGCGGTGCAGGGTGTAGCGCGAAGCGTCGGGTTCATGCGCGAAGCGGGTCTCACTCACGAGGCCCAGGCTAACCCCGCTGCACGCGTATGGCGCCGTGCGGAGCGCCCGGACGGCGGGAAACTGCGTCTCACCTGTGCAGGAACCCCGTCGCATCAGGCGGGTTTGAGCAATCTGTCACATTCCGTCACGGAAAGGACGTGGCATCCGTGCGATTTGACTCATTGGGACTCATTCGGGAATAATCAGCCACATGACTCACGACACGCGTTCTCTGTCCGCCTGGGAGGCGAACGGGACTGTCGGCATCATGATGCCGACGCGCGTCGTGATGTGTTGTCGAATGTGCCGCTGAATCGGTAACCCCCGCCGGGCTCGCACACACCGGCTTCGCCACCTCGAAGCCGGCATCGCTGGAAGCCCCCGAGCACCTCGTCGCACTCTGCGCAAAGATGCCTCGCCCCGCCGGCCTTCTCCTGGCCGCGTTCAGAGCACACTCGCACCCGCCGCCGGCCGACCCGTACCCGGCCCCGGGTCCTTCCGTCAAGGACTACACATCATGTCGAACACCGCCCTCCTCGAGCGACCCACCACGACCAGCAGCACCCGCCCCGCCCTGCGCCTGGTGACCGACCGTCCCGCGGTCGCACCGCGCCCCGCCGCGCAGCAGCGCAACCTCCCCCCGGGGACCACGCCCCGCGGCTTCGCCCTCTATGTCGGCTTCGACGAGATCAAGGCGGCGGCATCCGGGGTCTCGCTCGGCACGATCGTCGACGCCCTGCGTCGCACCCTCGCCGAGGTCGCGCCCGAGGCCGAGACCTACGCCACCGTGGCCCTCGCCCCCGAGGGCGCGGGCGGCCGCGACGTCGACGTCGTGCGCCTGGCCCTGCACGAGCCGAGCGCCGTCGCCCGCACCAAGCCCGAGCCCGAAGAAGAGGACGAGACCGTACCCGGCGGCGTGGTCGTCGACATCTCGCGCAAGCGCGTCGTCATCGACGGCGAGTCGGCCGCTCTGACCTTCAAGGAGTTCGAGCTGCTGCAGTACCTCGTGCTGCGCGAGGGCCGCACGATCGAGCGCGGCGAGCTCGTCTCTTCGCTGTGGCAGTCCGGCGCCGACAAGGACGCCCCGGGCGAGCGCACGATCGACGTGCACGTGCGACGTCTGCGCGCCAAGCTCGGCCGCTACGAGGATGTCGTGCGCACCGTGCGCGGCGTCGGCTACCGCTTCGACCGGCACGCCGACGTCGTGATCCGCTACGGCCACGGCACCCCGTCACCCGACCGCTTCTGACCGCGGCCCGCGGGATGGATGCCGCGACACGGGATGTCGCGGGAGCCGCCTATCGTGGGAGCATGCAGACGAGGGCGGCCGGGCGGCGCAGTGGGCGCGACGCGCGTCCGGTCGCGGCGCGCGAGCGCGATCCTCGCCCCGTGCCGGGACGGCCCCGTGAGACGGAGTACCGGCCGGTGCACCCGCTCGACCTGCCCGCGACCGTCGGGATCCAGCGGCGCGGGGGCGGCGACCCGACCATGACGGTCGCGGCCGCCGTGATCTGGCGCGCGAGCCGCACGCCCGAGGGCGTCGCCACCGTGGCGCTGCGCGAGACGGCGCCCGGGGTGGTGCGGGCTGCGGCCTGGGGCCCCGGCGCCGAGTGGGCGCTCGCGCAGGTGCCGGCGCTGTGCGGGGCACAGGACGACCCGACCGGATTCGACGCGACGCGGCATCCCGTCGTCGACGCCGCCCACCGTCGCAGCCCCGGCCTGCGCCTGAGCCGCACCGACCTCGCCTTCGACGCGCTGGCCGGCGCGATCCTCGAGCAGAAGGTGACCGGCGTCCAGGCGTTCGGCGCCTGGCGCCGCCTGGTCACGTGGTTCGGCGACCGGGCGCCGGGTCCGACGCCGCGGCCGATGTTCGCTCCCCCGCCGATCGACGGGTGGCGCCGGATCCCGTCGTGGGCGTGGCATCGTGCCGGGGTCGAGCCGCCGCAGTCGCGCGCGATCGTCGAGGCCGCCCGGCGCGGCACGTCGCTCGTGCGCGCGCTGGCCGGGGCCGGCGACGGACCGGCGCGCGAGGACGTGCTCACGAGCCTTCCCGGCGTGGGGCCGTGGACCGCCGCCGAGACCGGCGCCCGCGCGTTCGGCGACCCCGACGCCGTGAGCGTCGGCGACTTCCACCTCTCGCATGAGATCGGCTATGCGCTCACCGGCGCGCGCACCGATGACGACGGGATGCTCCGACTGCTGTCCGCATGGCCGGGTCAACGCCAGCGCGTCATCCGGCTCGTGCGCATGAGCGGCCCCCGCGAACCGCGTCGCGCGCCACGGCTGCACCCCGAGGACCATCGCGACCGCTGACCCCTTGTGGATGTCGGAGGCCCGAGCGACACTCTCGGACTGAGAACGCTCAACGCATACCTCTCCTTCAAGGACAACACCCGCGAAGCCATGGGCTTCTACCAGTCGGTCCTCGGCGGCACGCTCGAGATCACCACCTTCGGCGAGTTCCCCGAGATGCCGCACGACGCGGCCGAAGCCGATCTCGTCATGCATTCGCACCTGCGCACCGACGACGGCCTGGTGCTCATGGCGTCCGACACGGCGAGCACCATGCCCTACCGCGAGCCCGCAGGCGTCTCGCTCGCACTGGGCGGCGACGACGAGCGGGCGATGCGCGCCTGCTGGGACGCACTCGCCGACGGCGGCACGATCACGATGCCGCTGGCCCCGCCGCCGTGGGGCGGCCAGTTCGGCATGCTCGTGGATCGCTACGGCATCTCGTGGATGGTCACGATCGACGACTCCGCGGGGTGAGTCCGGCCGCCACCCGGCGGATCGGCGACGTCACCCGATACGGTCGGGGCGCACCCACTCCTGCCCGAGCACGTGCTGGTCGAGGAACGCGAACACCGTCTGGTACCAGACCACCGCGTGCTGCGGCTTGAGCACCCAGTGGTTCTCGTCCGGGAAGTAGAGGAAGCGGTGCACCAGCGTGCCGTCCTCGGCGGCGAAGTGCTCGTTGAGCTCGGACCACAGCCGCAGCCCCTCCCCGACCGGCACCCGGTAGTCGCGGTCGCCGTGGATCACGAGCAGCGGGGTGCGGATGTCGCGGACGAACCGGTGCGGCGAGTTCTCGACCATCGCCTCGGGCGTGAAGATCCGCTGCCAGTAGCCGGAGTGGTCGGTCGTGCCCGAGAACTGGTCGAGCGCCCACAGGCTCGCGTGCGTGACGATCGCGCGGAATCGGTCGGTGTGGCCGGCGACCCAGTTGGCCATGTATCCGCCGAACGATCCGCCCATCGCAGCCGTCCGGGTGCGGTCGATGTCGCCGCGCGCCACGACCGCATCGGTGATCGTCATCAGGTCGGTGTAGGGCTTGGCGCCCCAGCTGTTCCAGCCGCGGGCGATGAACTCCAGGCCGTAACCGGTCGACAGCGCGGGGTCGGGCAGCAGCACGGCGTAGCCGCGGGCCACCGCCAGCTGCGGGTTCCAGCGCCAGCTCCACGAGTTCCAGCTCGAGAGCGGACCGCCGTGGATCCACAGCAGCAGGGGGGCCGGGGCATCCTTCGTCGCGCTTTCGGGCAGCAGCAGCCAGCCGCGCACCCGCGCCCCGTCGTCGGCGGTCGCCTCGACCTCGACCATCGTGGCCGGCACGTCGGGCAGAGGGGCCGGCGTGGGCAGCACGGTCAGCGTGGCATTCGGCGACGCGGTGCCGGCGATGCGCACCGGATGGAGCGGCACCATCCAGTTCGTGCGCAGGGCGACCACGCCGCCGCCGGTCAGGTCGACGATCGCGTGCATGTACGTGAAGTCGTCGTGGGTGAGCTGCTCGGCCGCCGAGCCGTCGAGCGGGACGCGGAAGATCGGCCCGCGACCGTCCTGGTCGGCGGTCACGACCAGCGCGCGGTCGTCGGCGGTGAAGTCGATGCCGGTGGGCCAGCGGTCCCAGCCGTCGGCCAGGCGCCGCGCGCCCGCGCCGTCGATGGCGGCGTACCACAGCTCCTGGTCGGTGGGAGCGGCCGCGGTGCTCTTGACGGTGCGCACCCACGCGAGGTGCCGGCCGTCGTGGCTGATCGTCGGCCCTTCCTGGTCGACGCCGGGCTCGTCGCGCAGCACCGTGCGGATGCCGCTGGCCACGTCGATCGCGACCAGACGCGCCCGAGTGTCGCGGCCCTCGGGCTCTTGCAGAGCGGCGATCACGGTGGCCCCATCGGGCGTGATCGCGACGCCGGCGGTGTCGGCGGAGCGGCCGGGGTGGGGCGTGAGGTCGTGCGGGCGGGGCAGGGATGCCGGATACGGCGGGGTCGCGGCATCCTTCTCATCCTCGTCGGCGTCGACCCGCTCGATGCCCACCTGCTCGGCCAGGTCGCCGAGCGACAGTGCGAACAGATGCGGCTCGTCGGGGCCGAGGTCGTGGTCCCAGAACCGCACCGGGTAACGCTCGTGCAGGATCGCCGACACCTTGTGCTTCTTGCGCTCGGCGCGCAGGCGGGCGTCGTCCTCGACGGAGTCGGCGGCCGGCAGCAGCGGAGCCGAGATCACGACGACGTCGGATGCCGCGGCAACCGCCTCGATCGACGACACCCCGCCGGCGAGCCGGGTCACCGGGCGCGCCTCGCCGCCGGCGGCCGGCAGCAGCCACAGCTGGGCGGGCTCGTCGTCGGCGCCCGAGCCGTCGGGACGGGCCGACACGAACAGCACGTCGCCGTCTGCGGTATAGGCGGGTGCGGACTCGCCCTTCGCCGATCGGGTGAGGCGCCGGGTCGGGCCGTCCGAGCCGTCGGCGGGCACTTCCCACAGGGCCCGGTCGAAGCCCGTGCCGTCCTTGTTGAGGGTCGCGACCGCGAGGATCGCGCGGGTGCCGTCGGGCGAGAGGGCGAGGTCTTCGATGCGGGGCAGGGCGAGGTAATCGTCGAGCGAGTCGAACGGCGTTGTGCGCATCACCCAACGCTAGCGCCGCCGCGGTCTGCGCCCCACCCCGCATCGGATAATGGGTCTCGATGAGCTCCGGAACGGCACCGGCCCGCCTGGGCGGGGCGCTGGTCGCCGTCGCGCTCGTGGTCGCGGTGATCGGCAGCCTCGGCGCCCCGCTGATCACGTCGGTCGCCACGAGCCTGGACGTGGGGCTGGATGCCGCGCAGTGGACGCTCACCGTCACCCTGTTCGCCGGCGCGATCGCCGGTCCTCTGCTCGGGCGGCTCGGTGCGGGTCCGCTTCGGCGACGGACGATCCTCGTCTCGCTCGGCGTGGTGGTCGCCGGCGGAGTGCTCACGACCCTGCCGCTGCCGTTCGCGTTCCTGCTCGCCGGCCGCACGCTGCAGGGGCTGGGCCTGGGTGCGGTGCCGCTGCTGATGAGCGTCGCCCGGACCCACCTGCCCGAGGAGCGCTCGGCGCGCACGATCGCCGCGCTGTCGGTCGCCTCGACCGTGGGCATCGGCGTGGGCTACCCGCTCATCGGCCTGATCGATCAGCTCGCCGGTGTCCGCGCCGCGTACGGACTGGGGCTCGCGCTGTCGGCCGCGGCCCTGGCGATCGCGTGGCTGTCGCTGCCGGCCGAGGCCCCGGGTCCGCGCCCGCGGATCGATCTGGCGGGGACGATCCTGCTCGCGGCGGGAACCCTCGGCGTGCTGCTCGTGATCGCCGAGCCGCACACATGGGCGGTGCCGGCGATCGGGGTGGGCGTGCTCGCGGCGACGGTCGTGACGCTCGCAGTCTGGGCCGTGGTCGAACTGCGCGTCGCCGAACCGCTGGTGGATCTGCGGCTGCTGGGCACCCCGGCCGTTCTGCGGGCCGACAGCGCGATGCTGGTCGCCGGCGTCGGCATGTACCTCATGTTCAGCCTGCTCACCCGCTTCGTGCAGACCCCGGCCGGCACCGGCTACGGCTTCGCTCTGCTGGGCGTCGCGGCCGGCGCCGCGCTCATCCCGTTCTCGCTGCTCGGCTTCGTCGCCGGCCGGATCGTGCCCGCGCTGGCCGGCCGGACGGCGCCGACCATCGCCTATCTCGTCTCGGCCGCGGCGGTCGTCGCCTCGGCGATCGTGTTCGCGTACGGGCCGACGAGCCTCGTGGTGGTGCTCGTCGCGATGGCCGTGCTCGGCTTCGGGGTGGGCGGCGTGTCGGCGGTGATGCCCCGCCTGGTGCTGGTCGGAGTGCCGCCGGCCGAGACGGCGAGCGTGCTGACGATCAACCAGATCGTGCGCAGCATCGGCTTCAGCATCGGCAGCGCCACGGCCGGAGTCCTGCTGGCCGCCGCCACGGCGCCGGGCGAGCTGGTGCCGACGGTGCGTGGCTACGTCGACGCGGCGCTGTGGTCGGTCGCGCCGCTCGCGCTCAGCGCCGCGATCGTGCTCGCGGCGCGCCGCGCGCGGCAGGGGCCGTCCCGCAACCCGGCCGACCGCCCGTAGTCGACCGCGGTGGCCCATCCGCTTCCGCCGAACGAACGGGGCCGGCGCCGGCTACATCTCCTCGTGCGTGTTCGGGTCCATGTCGGCGCGCACGCGTCCGCGCTCCAGGCCCGACAGCGCCGCCATCTCGTCGTCGGTGAGCGCGAAGCCGAACACGTCGGCGTTCTCGCGCTGCCGTTCGGCGTGCGCCGACTTCGGGATCGCGGTGGTCCCCAGCTGCACATGCCAGCGCAGCACCGCCTGCGTCGGCGTCACCCCGCGGGCGGCCGCGACATCCTTCACCGTCTGCTCGCCGAGCAGCTCGCTGCGTCGCGCCAGCGGACTCCAGCTCTCGGTGCGGATGCCGTGCTCGGCGTGGAATGCGCGCAGCGCCGTCTGCGGGAAGTACGGATGCAGCTCGACCTGGTTCACCGCCGGGGTCACCCCGGTCTCGTCGATCAGGCGCGCGAGCATCGGCTCGGTGAAGTTCGAGACCCCGATCGAGCGGACCAGCCCCTCGTCGCGCAGCCGGATCATCGCCCGCCAGGTATCGAGGTACTTGCCGACGCCGGGATTCGGCCAGTGGATGAGGTACAGGTCGATGCGGTCCAGGCCCAGCCGGTCGAGCGAACCGCGGGCGCTGGCGATCGCCTGGTCGAATCCGTGGTCGCGGCCGGGCACCTTGGTGGCGACGATGAGCTCGTCGCGGGCGAGGCCGCTGCGGCGCATCGCCTCGCCGACCTCGGTCTCGTTCTGGTAGTTCACGGCGGTGTCGAGCAGGCGGTAGCCCGCCTCGATCGCCGTGGTCACGGCATCGGCCCCCTCCTCGCCGGTGAGCTTGTAGGTGCCGAAGCCCAGCTCGGGGAATCGTGCGCCGTCGTTCAGGGTGACTTCGGGGATCGCGCTCATGCCTCCATCCTGCCTCGGCCGGCGGCCGAAAGCCCCTGGTCACACCGGGAGCCGGGCGGTAACGTCTCGATCATGAGCACGATTTCACCCGAAGAGGTCGCGCGGCGCCGCGATGCGCTCGAACGCACCCTCGGCGCGTGGCGGCCCCGCACCCTCGCCGCCGCCTTCGACGACGCGGCCGCCGCCCATCCCGACCGGCCGTACGCGATCACGGATGCCAAGACCCTGACGTACGCCGACGTCGCCGACCGATCACGGCGGCTCGCGGCCGGCCTCATCGACCTCGGCGTGCGACCGGGTGACCGGGTCGCGATGCTCGTCGACAACCGCGTCGACTATCCGGTGCTGAAGTTCGCGATCGCGCGGACGGGAGCGATCGCCGTCGCGCTGAACTACTCCTACCGGGGCGACGAGATCGTGCAGCGGCTCGCGCAGGCCGAGGCGTCGGTGCTCATGAGCGTCGACCGGTCGGTGGCCACGGACTTCCTCGCCGTGTTCGACGACCGTTTCGCCGGTTGGGAGGCGGGGATGAGCAGCGCCGAGGTGCCGTCGCTGCGGCACATCGTGCTCGTCGAGGACGGCTGGCGGGACGGCGCGCTCACGGTTCCCGCCCTGAGCGTCAGGGGCGACGTCGCAGCGGTGGACGAGGCATCCGCCCGCATCACGGCCGACGACGTCGCCGACATCGTGTTCACCTCGGGCACGACCGGGCACGCGCTGGGCGCCGAGCTCACGCACGACATGCTGCTGCGCAGCGCGTACGGCTCGGCCTACCACCGGGCGTTCGACGACGGGTGGCGCATCGGGTTCGCACTGCCGCTGTACCACGTGTTCGGGTACATCGAGGGGATGCTCGCGGCTCTGTTCGTCGGCGGCGCGATCGTGCCGCAGAAGGTGTTCAACCCGCGGGCGACGCTCGAGCAGATCGAGCGGCACCGCATCAACGAGGTGCTGTTCGTGCCGACCATGACCGTCGCCGTGGTGGATCAGGCGGCCAAGGCGAGGTTCGACCTGTCGAGCCTGCAGTCGGTGTTCTCGGCCGCTGCGCCCGCGCCGGTGTGGCTGTGGGAGCGGGTGATGACCGACCTCGCCCCGCAGATGATCTTCACCGGGTACGGGCAGACCGAGGTGTCGGCGGCGACCGCCCTGACGCACCCCGGAGACGCGATCGAGACCGTGTCGGCGGTGGTCGGCGCGTTCAAGAGCGGAGGCCTGGCGGCAGTGGATGCCTCGGGCCTGCTCGCCGAGTACCGCACGGTCGATCCGTTCGACGGGCACGCGCTGCCGGACGGCGCGGAGGGCGAGCTCGTCGTGCGCGGGCCGCAGGTGACCCGCGGATACGTCGGCGCCGGTGCGCCGCAGGCGCTCGACGCCGACGGATGGCTGCGCACGGGCGACCTCGGCTTCGTCGACGCCGACGGCTACATCCATCTGCGCGGGCGCAGCAAGGAGCTGTTCAAGGTCGGCGGGGAGCTGGTCGCTCCGAGCGAGGTCGAGCAGGTGCTCAGCGGCGCCGAGGGGGTCAGCCAGGCGTACGTCGCCGGCATCCCCGACGAGCGCTACGGCGAGGTCGGCTGGGCGTGGATCGTGCCGAACGAGGGCGCGGAACTGGACGAGCGGGCGCTCATCGCGCACGCGCGCGAGCACCTGGCCCCGTTCAAGGTGCCGCGCGGAATCACCGTCACCGCCGTCGAGGACCTGCCGATGACCACGACCGGCAAGATCCAGAAGTACCTGCTCGTGGCGTCGCGCGCTTGATCTGCCGCGCGAAGACCTCCGGATCGATGTGCAGCCGCGCCACACCTGACCGTCGGCCGGCGCGACCCGGACGTCGCACCGGCCACGGGGAATGAGCCGCGGCATCCTGCGTTCTCCTTGACATGACCACTGTGGGAATCATCGGCGCAGGACACATCGGCACGGCTCTCGCTCACGGACTGGTCGCCCGCGGATACGACGTCGTGATCGCGAACTCGCGCGGGCCCGAGACGCTCGCCGGGCTCGTCGGCAGACTCGGGCACCGAGCGCGTGCCGCCACGGCGGCAGAGGCAGCGGAGGCCGCGGACTGGGCGATCGTGACGGTTCCGCTGAAGGCGCTCGGCGACATCCCGGCCGAACCCCTCGCGGGCAAGATCGTGCTGGACACGTGCAACTACTACTGGGAGCGCGACGGCCGGATCCCGGCCCTCGACGAGAAGCAGACCACGACGTCGCAGCTGGTGCAGGAGCATCTGGCCGGCGCGAAGGTCGCGAAGGCGTTCAACCAGATCCGGTCGGACGAGATCCTCGCCGACGGGTCGGCCGCCGGCACACCCGACCGCCGCGCGCTGCCGACGGCCAGCGACCACGAGGACGCGGCGGCGCTCGTGATGGGCCTGTACGAGGACTTCGGCTACGACGCCGTCAACCTCGGACCGCTGAGTGAGAGCTGGCGCATCGAACGCGATCAGCCCGCGTATGTCGTGCGTCAGAACGCCGCCGAGCTGCGCGCGAACGCGGCCCGCGCCGTGCGCTGAGCGCCGGCGGGCGCGTCCTCGCCCGAGGCGAGGGTATCTCACAGAACGAGTACCGGATTCGCGGATCTGATCCTCGTCTCGTGAGATCTCCTCGCTTCACGCGAGGAGACAGTCGATGCTCGCTCCGGCAGGCATTCGCAGGCCGCACACCCGCCCCCGACGCGACTAGCGTGGAGCCATGAGCGCTCCGATCGATCCCTCGACCACGTCCGCCTGGGCCGAACTTCTGCAGCACAAAGCGCAGCTGACACCCGATCTGCGCGGCTGGTTCGCCGCCGATCCCGACCGCGCGGCGCGGTTCTCGTTCGAGCTGGCCGATCTGCACGTCGACCTGTCGAAGAACCTCGTGACCGACGGCATCCTCGCCTCGCTCGTGCGCCTGGGCGAGCAGACCGGCGTCGCCGAGCGGTTCGCGCAGATGCTCGCGGGCGTTCACATCAACACGACCGAGGACCGTGCCGTGCTGCACACGGCCCTGCGCCGCCCGACGGACGCGACGCCCGAGCTCGTCGTGGACGGGCAGGACGTCGACCACGACGTGCACGAGGTGCTCGGCCGCATGCGCGCGTTCGCCGACCGGGTGCGCTCGGGCGACTGGAAGGGCGTGACCGGCAAGAAGGTCACGCACGTGGTCAACATCGGGATCGGCGGGTCGGACCTCGGCCCCGTCATGGCCTACGAAGCGCTCAAGCCCTACACGGACGCCGGTATCGGGGCACGGTTCATCTCGAACATCGACCCCACAGACCTTGCCCAGACGACGGCCGACCTCGACCCCGAGACCACGCTGTTCATCGTGGCATCCAAGACGTTCACGACGCTCGAGACGCTCACGAACGCGCGCCTGGCCCGCGACTGGCTGTGGGCGGGCCTGCGGACGGCCGGTGCGATCGACGGGTCCGACGACGCGAAGAAGGATGCCGTGGCCCACCACTTCGTGGCGGTCTCGACGGCGCTCGACAAGGTGGCCGACTTCGGCATCGACCCGGCCAATGCGTTCGGGTTCTGGGACTGGGTCGGCGGCCGGTATTCCGTGGACTCGGCGATCGGCCTGTCGCTCGAGCTCGCACTCGGCCCCGACGCGTTCGAGGAGCTGCTGGCCGGGTTCCACGCGGTCGACGTGCACGTGGCATCCACCCCGCTCGACCGGAACGTGCCGGTGCTGATGGGCCTGCTCAACGTCTGGTACAACAACCTGCTGGGCGCCCAGTCGCACGCGGTGCTGCCGTACGCGCAGCTGCTGCACCGTTTCCCGGCGTATCTGCAGCAGCTCACGATGGAGTCGAACGGCAAGTCCGTGCGCTGGGACGGGTCGCCAGTGGTCACCGACACCGGTGAAGTGTTCTGGGGCGAGCCGGGCACGAACGGGCAGCACGCGTTCTATCAGCTGCTCCACCAGGGGACGCGCCTGATCCCGGCCGATTTCATCGCGTTCGCGAACCCCGCGTATCCGCTGAAGGACGGCGACCGCGACGTGCACGGGCTGTTCCTGGCCAACTTCCTCGCCCAGACCAAGGCGCTCGCGTTCGGCAAGACGGCCGAAGAGGTCGAGGCCGAGGGCACGACCGGCCCGCTCGTGGCGGCGCGCACGTTCAGCGGCAACCGTCCGACGACGTCGATCTTCGGCCCGGCGCTGACGCCCCGGGTGCTCGGCGAGCTGATCGCGCTGTACGAGCACATCACGTTCACCGAGGGCACCGTGTGGGGCATCAACTCGTTCGACCAGTGGGGAGTGGAGCTGGGCAAGCAGCTCGCGCTGCAGATCGCGCCGGCGATCGAGGGGGATCAGGATGCCGTGGCCGCCCAGGACCCGTCGACCCGATCGCTGCTCGCCTACTACCGCGCGCACCGGGACTGACCGAGGCGGTCCCGCCCGACGCCCTCGCTCTCGCTCGTCGCCCTCGGTCTCGTGTGACGCCCTCGGTCGGTGAGGGCACAACTCCCGGGCGAGGGTAGGGGATCCGCCCGCACCCTCGCCGACCAGCTGTACCCTCGCGGGCACGCGCGGCGAGGCGCGGCTCACCCGTGGTAGAGCATCATCGTGTAGGCGTGCTGCCTGAGGGATTCGTACTGCTCTGCAGCCGTCGCCTCGCGCACGGCGGCCTGCTGCACGACGACGCCCCGCTCGGCCAGTCGCCGAACGCGCAGCTGCGCATGCTGCACGAGCCGCAGGCCGATCCGCAGGGCGAGCCGATCGGCGAGCCGCGCCCGCGAGTCGCTGAGATCGCCGATGTCGACTCGCCGACCTCGGTGGCGGCATCCGTCGTCGGGGCTGCCGGCGTTGCGGTGATCATGATCCGCTCCCCTGATGTGTACGCTGTTCACATCTGTGGCCGAGCCGGTGGAAGCCGCTCGGTTCCCGGGCCGAGCGGGCGGACGGGGATAGGCTCGCGGACGTGTATCCGCCGATCGAACCGCACGCGCACGGATGGGTGAACCGGCCCGACGGGGCCGAGATCTACTGGGAGCAATCGGGGGCACCCGACGGACGGCCCGCCCTCTATCTGCACGGCGGGCCGGGCGGCGGGCTCGGCCGGGGCGGCTACCGCCGGCAGTTCGACCCGGGTCTGTACCGCGTCGTCGGCGTCGAGCAGCGCGGGTGCGGCCGCAGCCGTCCGCTCGCGATCGACGATCTCGCACACCTCGACGACAACACGACCGCGGCGCTCATCGCCGACCTCGAGGCCGTGCGCGAGCACCTCGGCATCGACCGCTGGCTCGTCTACGGAGTGTCGTGGGGGTCGACCCTCGCCCTCGCGTATGCCCTCGCCCATCCCGATCGGGTGACCGAGGTGATCGTGGCCGCGGTGACCACGACGAGCCACGAAGAGGTCGACTGGATCACCGAGACGGTCGGCGCCGTCTTCCCCGAAGCATGGGATGCGTTCGCCTCCGTCCGCCGGCCGGGCGAGCGGGTGGTCGAGGCGTACGCTCGGCTGCTGCGGGATGGCGATCCGCAGGTGCGCGCCCGCGCCGCGGATGACTGGGATGCCTGGGAGGCGACGCACGTGTCCCTCGATCCCCTGCGGTCCCCCGGACCGTTGCACGAGGACCCTCGACAGCGGCAGGTGTTCGCCACCCTGGTCACGCACTACTGGGCGCACGACGGATTCCTCAACGGGCCGGACCGGATCCTGAACCGTGCGTATCAGCTCGGCGGCATCCCCGGCGTGCTCATCCACGGCCGGCACGATGTGAGCGGTCCGGCGATCACCGCGTGGCGCCTGCACCGCGCGTGGCCCGGCAGCCGCCTGCACATCGTCGAGACCGAGGGGCACGGCGGCCCCGAGATGATGGAACTGGTCGCCCGCGCCACCGACCAGTTCGCCCGACCGTAGCCCCCTGCCGCTCCGCCCTAACGCATGCCGACCCCCGCGCCGATAGTTGGGTGAGGTCGTCAACGACGACGACCATCGCACTCTCAGATCTCGGAGGATCGCATGTCGGACACCCCTGTCACCGTTACGCAGCCGTATGACTCAGCATCGGGTCGACTGCCGCAACTTCAATGGGGTTTCGATGGCGGCGCCGCCACATGGCTCGGCGTGTGCCTGGGCGGATTCTTCGTCACCCTTCTGACGCTCGGAATCTGTTATCCGTGGGCTGTCGTGATGACCTACCGTTGGAAGACCAAGCACACGTTCATCAACGGACAGCGGCTGCGTTTCACCGGAACCGCACCGGGCCTGTTTGGGATGTGGATCAAGTGGCTTCTGCTCTGCGTCATCACGATCGGCATCTACAGCTTCTGGGTCACACCCCGGCTGACAAAATGGATCGTCGAGCACCAGGAGCTCGACCCCGTCGGCAAGTGATTCCGCTGGAACTGGTCGCCCGCGCCACCGACCAGTTCGCCCGACGGTAGCGGCATCCCCCACCCGACAGCCCATTCGCACATCCCCGACCCGCGAGGGTACAGCGCCGGCGAGAACGGACGTATCGTGGGGCGGGGGACGAGTCCGCGCGGCGAGGAGGCCTCATGGCTGCGGTGAGCGTGCGATACATCGTGCACGACGTGGATGCGGCGATCGCGTTCTACACGGGCGCGCTCGGGTTCGACGAGGTGATGCATCCGGCGCCGGCCTTCGCGATGCTGGCGCGCGGCGATCTGAGGCTGGTTCTCTCGGCCCCCGGTGGCGGACCCGGCGGCGGGCAGGCCATGCCGGACGGCACCGTGCCCGCGCCCGGCGGATGGAACCGCTTCAGCCTCGAGGTGACCGACCTCGACGGCCTGGTCGCCGAACTGCGCAGCCGCGGCGTGCGGTTCCGCAACGACATCGTCACCGGTGTCGGCGGCCGTCAGATCCTCGTCGAGGACCCGTCCGGCAACCCGGTCGAGCTGTTCGAGCCGACGATCCCCGAGGCGCGCCTGTCCGCCGAGTGACGGGTGCCCTCACCCGATGACGACGCTCGCCTCGGGCGTGTTCACCAGGAACGCCAGCGACTCCTGCAGGTAGAGCGTCACGGTCTCGTCGTCGTGCGAGAGGTAGCCGATCGACACGTCCTGCCCGAGCTGCAGCGTGTAGTCGCCGCCGCGCAGCGTGACCAGCAGCGCGCCGGTCAGCGCCGGGGCGAACACGATGCTGCCCCCATCGCCGACGATGCGCTCCAGGTGGCCGATCACCGGGTAGCCGTGGTCGACGGACTCGGTCGCAGCCGTGTACAGGTCGCTCGACAGCAGCAGCGCGTACGGCCCGGCGACGCCGGCCATCCGCAGCGTCGTGAGCCCGCGGGCGACCGCGGCCGGCATCTCCTGCACGTCGGCCGGCAGCGCCACCGTGGGGTTCGAGCTCGCACGGCCGATCCCGGTCATGCCCGCCGCCCCGGCGAAGACGATCCGATCCTCCGCGGTCGCGAGCTGCTCTGCGGCATCCTTCACCGGCTGCCAGTCCGAATCCGCGGCGCCGCGCTCCACGTCGTCGACGGCTGCGCGCGTCACCGTGAACGGCACCCGCAGCTCGACCAGCGGCAGCACGTCCCGCCGCCGCGCGTGCACTCCGTCGACGGGCGCGTCGATCGCCGAGACATGCCCGGTGCCGACCGCCGACAGCGCCGGGCCCGCGGCATCCGGCACGTCCACGACCCGCCGACCGGCGATGCGCGCGCGGAAGGTGCGCTCGGCCTCTTCGGCGATCTGGGCCCAGGCCGCGGCCGAGACCGGCGCGAGTTCGCGATGCAGGTTGTCCATGTCGAGCCCTTCTGTCAGCGTGTCTTCAATCCGCCGATGCCCAGACTTGCGTCCGGGGCGATGGATGCCTCGACCCCCGCCGCAGCTTCTGCCTGGGCGTCGGCTGCCGGCGGGTCGTCGAGGAAGTCCACCGTGGGCACGAAGAACAGGCCCCCGGTCAGCGCGGTGGAGAAGTCGAGGATGCGGTCGTGGGTCGCCTCGCCGGTGCCGAGGAACATGTTGCGCAGCATCTGCTCGATGACGCCGACGTCGCCCGCGTACCCGATGAAGTAGGTGCCGAACTCACCGGTCGCGACGCTGCCGAACGGCATGTTGTCGCGCAGGATCTGGTGCTCGGTGCCGTCCGGATCCTCGATCGTGTTCAGCGCGACGTGCGAGTCGGCGGGCTTGACCGCGTCGGGCATCTCGACGTCGTCGAGCTTGCTGCGCCCGAACGCGCGTTCCTGCTCTTCGACCGACAGTGCGCCCCACGCCACCAGGTCGTGCACGTACTTCTGCACGATGACGTAACTGCCGCCGGTGTAGAGCGGATCCTCGTCGCCGATCAGGACGGCGTCGGTCGCCGCCGTCCCCTCGGGGTTCTCGGTGCCGTCGACGAAGCCGAGCAGATCGCGCTCGTCGAAATAGCGGAAGCCGTGCACCTCGTCGACCACGGTCGCCGCGGCGCCCAGCCGGTCGGTGATCAGGTGCGCGAGCTCGAAGCACAGATCCATCTGCTTCGCCCGCAGATGCACGAGCAGGTCGCCCGGCGTGGCGGGTGCCGTGTGCCGCGTGCCGCGCAGCGGCTCGAACGGGTGCAGCAGCGCCGGCTTGGGCAGGTCGAACAGCCGCTCCCAGGCGTCGGCGCCGATGCCGATCACGCAGTTCAGGCCGTCTTCGGGCCGCCGGAACGAGACCGCCCGGGTCAGACCGGAGATCTCGGTGAGAGCGTCGCGCACGTCCGCCTCGGCACCCGGTGCGACGGTGAGCACGAGGAACACCGCGGCCCGCGCGGGCGGGGCCACGACCTGCTGCGTCACCATGATCCGATCTCACCACGCCGCTCGAGGGTTGGGCAATGGGGTGCAGGTGCGGTGCGCGGGATGCCGGGGGCCGGTGTGCGCGTGCGCGCAGACGCCGCCGACCTCAGTCGCGGCGGATGATCGTCAGCATCATCTTCGACGGCTCGAGGGCCCGGACGGAATGCGGGATGCGCGCGTCCAGGTGCAGCAGGCCGCCCGGTGCGAGCTCTTTCGTCACGTCGCCGGCGGTGAACGCGAGGCGCCCTTCGAGTACCTGCACCAGGATCGGGCCGGGTGCCGTGTGCTCGGTCAGCTCAGCGCCGGTGTCGAAACCGAACACCACGACCCGGGCCCCGTCGGCCGCCAGCGCGAGCTGCGACGTGCGCCTGCCCGGTTCGATGGCGACGAGCGCGTCCACATTCTCAAGAGCGGTCATTCCCATGTCACCATCCTCCCGTCGATTCGGGGCGCGGGCTCCGGGTCGCGGGTCACGGCACGGGCACGCGGGTCACGGCACGGGCACGCGCATGAGCCTGGCGCCGTTCTCCCACAGCACCGCACGCATCCAGTCGTCGCCGAAGCCGAGATCCGCCAGCGCGGTGATCTGATGCGCGTACGGGTACGGGATGTTCGGAAAATCGGTGCCCAGCACGAGCTTGTCGGGCATGCGCCGCCAGCGCGCCAGCACCTCTGCCGGCACCGGGGCGATGGCGCGCACGTAATCCGTGCAGACCATGGTCGTGTCCAGGCACACTCCGGGATACCGCTCGGCGAGATCGGTGAAGGCCGCGTACTCGGGCAGGCCGGCGTGGGCGATGATCAGGGGCAGGTCGGGATGCCGGCGCAGAAGCTCCGCCATCCGGTCTGGACCCGT
Source organism: Microbacterium sp. W1-4-2 (assembly GCF_058349885.2). Taxonomy (NCBI): domain Bacteria; kingdom Bacillati; phylum Actinomycetota; class Actinomycetes; order Micrococcales; family Microbacteriaceae; genus Microbacterium; species Microbacterium sp. W1-4-2. Next base: position 433,018 of record NZ_JBYRJC020000003.1, read on the forward strand.
GTAGCGGCCCGAGTGCGGTCCGGATCCGCAGTGCACGACGGCGGGGACAGCGGCGGCCTCGAGCGCCGACCACGCACCGTCGAGGATCGGGTCGTCGGGCGCGAACCCACCGACCTGCACGTGGATCTTGAAGATCCGCGCGCCGTACGCCAGAGCGGACTCCGCGTCGGCGGTCGCGGACTCCTCGGCGTAGAACGTCCCCGAGGGCACGACCCGGGGGTGGAGCGCCGCGAAGTCGCGGGAGTAGCCGTTCAGCCACGCGGCCATGCCGGGACGATGCGCATAGTTCAGGGTCGGGTAGGCGATCACCCCGATCCGATCGAGGATCGCGACGCGCTCCTCGTCGCCCGTGCGGTAGGCGATGCCCCACAGGTCCCGGCCGTCGCCGTCGCCGAGCCGGTCGAAGAACGCCCAGACCTTCTCGAGCACGTTCTGCGGCATGAAGTGCACGTGCACGTCGACGATGCCCGGCACGCCGAGGGCGCGCAGATAAGCAGGGATCTCGTCGTCGCCACGCGGTCCCGGGGTGGTCTGCATGCCTCCACACTAGGCACCCGCCGGGCCCGGCGCCGCGCGAGGCGAGCGGCCGGGCCCGGCGGCGCGTCCTACTTGATGCTGCCGGCGGTGAGGCCCCCCACGAGCCGCTTCTCGATCAGCATGAAAAGGATGACGACGGGCACGATCGCCACGATCGAGACGCCGAACACATACTGCCACGCCGCGTCGTACTGCCCGACGAACTTCGTCAGCGCGACCGACAGCGGCTGGTTCGCGTCTGTGGAGAGGATGACGAGGGATGCCGCGAACTCGTTCCACGAGGCCACGAACGTGTACACGATCGCGGTGACGATGCCCGGCCACACGAGCGGCAGCTGCACCCGGAACAGCACCGCCCATTTGCCCGCGCCGTCGATCTGCGCGGCCTCGTCGACCTCTTTGGGGACGCCGGCGAAGAAGTTGTGCATGATCCAGATCGCGAACGCCAGGTTGAACGCCGCGTTGATGAGGATCATCGCCAGCCACGTGTCGTTGATGCCGATCGCGGCCATCTCTTTGAACAGACCCGTCGCCAGCACGGTCGGCTGCAGCATCTGCGTCACGATCACGAGGAAGAGGAACACGCCGCGCCCTGGGAACCGGAACCGGGCGGTGTAGTAGGCCGCCGGCACGCAGACCACGAGCACGAGCACCGTCGCGAACACCGAGATCACGATCGTCGAGATCATGTTCAGCGGCAGCGGGGTCTCGGGCGTCGACCACATCGTGAGGTAGTTCTCGGGATGCCACGTGGTCGGCAGATACGTCGGCGGCACCGTGAGGATGTTGTTGCGGCTCTTGAACGAGCCGACGAGCATGATCAGGTACGGGATCAGGAAGACGACGGCGATGATGATCCCGGCGACGATCCGGCCCGCCATGCGGGCGGGTGAGGCATCCAACCCGCGACGGCGGGGGCGTCGTGCCGTCACCGTCGCGACGGCAGCGGGGGCGGCGGTCATGACACGTCCTTCATGGGCTTGACGATCCACAGGTACAGGGCGACCACGATCAGCACGATCAGGAAGTTGATCACACCCAGGGCACTGGACAGGTCGACGCGCTGCTCGTTCTGCAGCAGCTTGAACATGTACGTCGTCGTCGTGTCGGCCTTGTAACCGGGGATCGATCCGGTCATGAGCTTCAGGATCGGCAGCGAGTTGAACACGTTGATGATGTTGATCAGGCTCGCCAGGGCGATGGCGCTGCGCAGGTTCGGCAGCGTCACGCCGAAATACGCCCGGACGGGTCCCGCGCCGTCCATCTTCGCGGCCTCCATCATCTCGTCCGGGATGCCGGCGTGCCCGGCCAGCAGGGTGTACGTCGTGAACGGCAGCGAGACGAAGATCGCGATCGCGATCGACGACAGGAACGCCGGCAGCGGCTCTTTCGTGAACCCGAACGGCTGCGCCAGGATGTGCACGTCGACGAGGAACTTGTTGATGATGCCGTAGAACGGGTCGAGGCCGTAGACGAACACCGTCGTGGTCATCACGACACTCGAGGCCCACGGGATGATGATGGCCATGCGCACCCAGCGCCGGCCGGGGAAGTTCTTGTTCAGGAAGTTCGCCAGGGCCAGCGAGATGACGACCGTCAGGGCCACCACCACAGCGACCCACACCAGCGAGTTCAGCAGGATGCCGGGCAACTCGGGGCGGGCGAGCACGGTCAGGTAGTTCGCCATGCCCACCGGCCCATGGTCGACGCCGGCGACCGAGATCCTGCGCGTCGAGTTGAAGACCATGTAGCCGGCGGGGAATAGCACGATCCCGAAGATCAGGATCAGCGCGGGCGCGGTCCAGGGGACGGCGTGCCAGAGGTCGGCGGCACCGCCTCGGGACCGGTACGAGGAGGGGCCGCCGGGGCGGGCGCGGCGCGCGGACGCACCCACCCCGGTCGTTGCAGTGAGCTGGCTCATCGGCGCGGGGTCACTGCCCGTCGGCCTTGGCCTGGATGGACTTCAGCAGCGCGGCAGGGTCGGCGCCCTGGCCGAGCTGGCCGATCTGCGCCTGGATCGCGCCCTGCGCGGCCGACCAGTTCGGGTTCGTCGACGGGTAGAACTTGGCCGAGGGCAGCAGGTCGAGGAACGGCTTGATCGCCGCGTCCGAGCCCATCGCCGATGCGCCCGACTTGGTCGTCGGCAGGAAGCCCTCTTCGGTCACCCACTTCGTGTAGACGTCCGCGGAGTAGAAGTAGTCGAGGAACTTCTTGATCGCCGACTTCTTGTCGACCTTGTTCTTGAACGCCATCAGATGGTCGGCCACGCCCAACGTGAACGGCGACCCGTCCTTGGTCGCGATGGGTGCGATCGCGTAGTTGAGGCTCGGGTTCTTGTCCTTGATCTGGCCGACGATCGGCGGCAGGCCGACCTGCATGGCGATCTTGCCCTGGATGAAGACGTTCAGCAGCGGTGTGCGGTCGGTCGAACCGGGGTTGGCCTGCGTCCACCCCTGCTTGATGAACTTCTGCATCTCGCCGGCCGCCGCGACGTTCTGCGGGCTGTCGATCGTCAGCTTGGAGGCGTCGCCATAGCCGCCGCCCCCTCCGTAGAACCAGATGGCGGTCTCGGCCTGGGCCTCTTCACTGCCCAGCGGCATGCCGTACGGTGTGACGCCGGACTTCTTGAGCTTGGCGGCGTCCGACTCCATCTCGGCCCAGGTCTTCGGCGGGGCGCTGATGCCGGCCTTGGTGAACATGTCCTTGTTGTAGAACAGGGCTCGGGCCGACGCGATGAACGGCAGACCCCACTGGGTGCCGCCGATCGACGCGTTCTGGACGAAGGACGGCTGGAAGTCGGCGAGCGTCTGCGGCGACACGATCTCATCGGCCGGATAGAGCAGCTTGTCCGAGGCGAAGCCGGCGAAGGCGTCGATGTTCAGGATGTCGGGCTGCTTGCCCGCCTGGATCCGCGTCTTGATGACGTTGTTGATGTCGTTCCACGACTCCACGTCGAGGTTGACGGTGATGCCCTTGTTCTGGGCCTCGAAGTCCTTGATGATCTGCTGCCATTCGGCCTTGGTGTTGTCCGAGTAGCTCGCGACCATGAGGTCGAGCGACTGACTGTTGCCGCCGGCATTGCCACCGCCGCCGAAACCGCAACCGGCCAGCGTGGCGCTCGCGACGGCGGCTGTGCCCGCCACCGCGACCCAGCGCAGTGATGTCTTCATTGAGATCCTCGTTCCCGATGTTCCGCCGCCGCAGAGGATTCCGAGACGACGTTGTCAGACACATTCTGGGCGATTGGAAGGACCCCTAGCAAACTACCGTTACGATTTCGTTATACAGGACCTCGGCCAGCGGATCGTCCGCGGACGGGCAGGCGCTCGCCGCGTCAGTCGAGGTGCCCCGACCCCGGTCCGTACAGGCGCGCGACATCCTGGGCGGTGCCCCAGCCGCTGTAGGTCGGTGCCTGCGGCCACCCGTCGGGAACGTCCTGCCATTCCTCCTGGCGACCGTACGGCAGCAGGTCGATCAGCGGGAATGTCTGCGTGATCTGCTCGGTGCCACGCCCGTTCGTGTGCCACGTGCGGTAGACGTCGTCGCCGTCGCGCAGGAAGACATTCACGGCGAAGCCGCCGTCGACCGGCGCGTCCATGTCGGCCCCGAACGGGCTGCCCGCGGTGGAGTACCACTCCATCCGGTTGCCGACCTTGTCTCGGTACGCGAGCGCCTCGCCGATCTCGCCCTGCGTGACGACGACGAACCGTGCATCGTAGCTGCCCAGGAAGTCGAGGCGCGTGTATTGGGCGGTGAATCCCGTGCATCCCGGGCACTGCCACTCGGCGCCCGCGTGCCACATGTGGTGATACGTGATCAGCTGCGACGTGCCGTCGAAGACGTCGACCAGGCGCACCGGCCCGGTCTCGCCCACGAGCGTGTAGTCGGGCAGCTTGACCATCGGCAGCCGCCGACGCGCTGCGGCGATCGCGTCGAGCTCGCGCGTGGCCGCCTTCTCGCGCACCCGCAGTGCGGCGAGTTCGGCGCGCCAGGTGTCGGGGTCGACGATGGGAGGCAGTGCAGTGGCCATGAGGTCCTCCAGGGGAATGTCAACGGCGCTGACATGATATGTTGACAGCGTACACATTCCGCGACGCGCGTCAAGGGGGAGATGGATGCCGGAGCCCGCCCGTGAGCATTACCACCACGGCAATCTGCGCGAGGCCCTCATCGCCGCAGGGCTCGACCTGGCCCGTTCCGGCGGCGAGGGCGCGCTGACCCTGCGCGACGCGACGCGACGCGTCGGGGTCTCGGCGAGCGCCGCGTACCGGCACTTCGCCGACCGCGACGCGCTGGCCGCCGCCGTGGCCGACCGCATCCGCGAGGCGATGGCGGCGCGGATGCGCGCGTTCGAGCCGGATGCCGCGACCGGCCGCGAGCGGTTGCGCGCGGTAGGACTCGGCTACATTGCGTTCGCCCGCGAAGAGCCCGGCTGGTTCGAGACCGCCTTCGCGACGATCACGGCCGCTCCCGAGCCATCTGTGCCCGGCGAGCGTCGGCGAGACGAGTCGTCCACTCTCCCCGCTCCCCTGGTCGCTCTCACCTCCGCCCTCGACGCGCTGGTCGACGACGGCGAACTCGCCGCCGAAGACCGCCCCGGGGCGGAGTGGCCGTGCTGGTCGGCCGTGCACGGATTCGCCCGCCTCTGGCTGCGCGGCCCGTTGCGCGGCCTGCCCGAGCAGGCCGTGCAGGACGCAGCCGAGCGCACGGTCGACACCGCGATCGCGGGGCTGCTGGCGGGCAGCGGCCGCTGAGACCGTCCGGTTCGCACGCAGTCGTCGTCGAGGCCCGCGTTTCGAGCTCGGTGACGGGAAGATGAGGGGATCAGCGTCCGGCCTGACGCGGTGACAAGCTCGAGCAGGGCAGGATGGAGGCCATGCCATCCGACGGAATGCGCGAGGTCGCCCCGGGGGTCCTCGTCGCGACCAGCCGCAGGATGCTGACGAACTCGACGACCCTGGCGGCCGCCGGCTCAGCGCTGCTGGTCGACCCGGGGTGGATGCCCGACGAGCTCGAGCGCATCGCCGACGATCTCGGCGAGCGCGGGCTCGAGGTCGTCGGCGGGTTCGCGACGCACGCGCACCACGACCACCTGCTGTGGCATCCCCGCTTCGGCGGCGCGCCGCGCTGGGCCTCGGCCCGCACCGCCGCGCTCGCGCGCACCGAGCGGATGGCCCTGGTCGACCTCCTCGGCGACTTCCCGCCCGACCTCGTCGACCTGATGGGGCGGGTGAGTGCCGCACCCGACGCGATCCCGGAGCGCTCGACACCGCCGGGGTTCGAGATCGAGCCGATCGTGCACGACGGCCACGCGCCGGGCCACACGGCGCTGTGGCTGCCGCGGCAGCGGGTGCTGATCGCCGGTGACATGCTCAGCGATGTCGAGCTGCCGCTGCCGTTCTTCCCCGACGACCTGGACGCGTACCTCACGGCCCTCGACCTGCTCGCGCCGATCGCCGCGCACGCGACGTTCGTCATCCCGGGCCACGGGCACGTCGGCCCGGGCGCCCTGCAACGCCTCGACGCCGACCGCCGCTACCTCGATGCCGTCATCCGCACGGGCGACGCGGACGATCCGCGGATCGGCAACGACGGCATGGCCGAGATGCACGAGCACCTGCAGCAGGTCGTGCGGGGCCGCTGATCCGGCGGCCGGCCGTCGCTGTGCCGTGTCTGCTGCTGCTCATGCCGACTGGCCGCTCAGTCGCCGCAGCACGGCCTGTCCGGCGCGCAGCTCGGCCGTGAGCGGCTCGAGGACGGGGTCGCGTGGCAGCGGGGGCTGGATCGGGATGCCGGAGTCCCGGGCGGCGTCGCCGATCGCGATCGCCGCCTGCGCCAGCTGCTCGACCTCGGCGGGATCGGCCGACGTGTCGGCGCGGTGCACGATGAGAGCCGTGGTCGCGTCGACGGCGCGTTCGAGCGTGACGATGACCGGCCACCAGCCTGCCGCGGCCCGGCTGACCGGCGGCGGCTCGCTGAGGGCCTGCTGCAGCGCGGTGCGCAGGTCCGACAGCTGCCGGTACGCCTGGCGGCGCACAGCCTGGCGCGTGCCGGGCGCCGCGCCCAGGCCGATGCGGATGTAGGCGGCCAGGGCCGATGCCGCCCCCGCGATGCGGGGACCGAACCGCAGCCGGGAGCGCCACGTGTCGGGCCAGGGCAGGTAGCCCACAAGCAGCACGATCGCGCAGCCGATCGCGGTGTCGGTGACGCGCCCGACTGCGAGCTCGAACCCGCCGCCGGCGCCGAGGTCGAGCAGCAGCACGATCACCGGTGTCAGGAACGTCGTGAACATGCCGTAGTTGCGCCGCTGGGCGAACGGCATGAGCGCGGCGAACACGGCGATCGCGACGAGGGGCACGACGTGCCCGGGCGACAGCGCGAGCAGGGCGCTGCCGATCAGCACACCGAGCACTGTGCCGATCCCACGCTGCACGGCGCGGGCGAACACGCTGCCGAAGTCGGGCTTGAGCGTGACGGCGATCGTCATGACGATCCAGTACGGGCGCTGCACCGGGTCCAGCGCCGCGACGAGTTCGCCGGCGGCCAGACACAGCACGAGCCTGAGGATCGGCATCCAGGTCTCGGGACCGCCCGCCACCGCGTCCCACACCATCGCCGCGCGTTCGCGGGCCGACGTGCGCGTGCGAGCTGCCCCCGGCAGGCGCATAGCGCGGGTGATCGGTGAGGGACCCGCATCGACCGCGCCCGAGCGCGGCGCGTGCCGGGCGAGCTCGTCGACGGCTTCGAGTCCCTCGGCCAGATCGCGCCACTCGTCCGCGGCGAGCACCGGCACGTACAGGACGTCGTCGGAGTCGGGCTGATCCGCGCGACGGATGCGGTCGGCCATGTCGGCCACCCACGCCGTGACCTCGCCGGGGATGGGGGTGTCCTGCACGGCGCGTGCGGTGGTCGCCTCGATCACCGGCGTCGCCGCGTTCAGGAACGCGGCCTGCCGGCGGATGCGCCGGTCGCTGCCGCCGGCATGCTCGCGCGACGATCTCGCGTTCTCGTACGCGCGGTTCATCGCGACGGTGAGCCGGCTGCGAGCCTCTGCCGAGCCAGGGGTGCCGCAGGCCGCCATGTAGTCGGCCAGCCGCGCGTACACATCGGCGACGGCGGCGCGACCGGTGTTCTGCGTCGAGCCGATGCTCTCGATCAGCGCCAGCAGCAGCGCCCACGCCGATCCGACCACGTAGCCCACGGGCGGCACCCAGTGCGGGATCGGCCCGAAGTCCGCGCCGGACGCGACGATCAGATAGATCAGGAACTGCAGCGATGCGACGGACGCGACCGCGCCCTGCACGCTGACGATTCCGGCGACCAGGCCCCCGACGATGATGGATGCCGCGGTCAGGCCGGGGTGCCCGAAGACCAGGCCCCCGACGATGAAGCCGACAAGCCCGCCGGTCGTCGCCCACGCGACGCGCAGGATGCGCGAACGCACCGTTCCCTCGGCATCGGCGAGGCTGCCGCCGAGGGCGCCGATCGAGCAGAGCAGTCCGAGTCCGAGCTGGCCGATCGCCGCCCCGATCGAGACCGGTGCCGCCACGGCGACCGCGACCCGCAGCATCTTCATCCAGGGGACGGGCAGGTGCTGCTGGCGCGCGAGCTCGCGCACCCATCTCGGCGGAGCGGACACGGCCACAGCATATGCCGCGTCGGCGTACCGCCATCGCGCGGCGCCCGGGCCGCGGCATCCCCTGATATACATCTCATGAGGCGTTTCTCATCCGCGCCGGTCGCCACCTGGTTCGGTGCCGGCCGGGCACCGGGCCGCGCCGGAGGATTCTCGGATCACGACGGGGTGATGGATGACGACGGATCGCCAGACGCGGGATGGGCTCTCGGGCCTCGCCGAGCTGCTGGAGCACGGGCAGCAGCTGCCGGACCGCCGCGACGATCCCGCGGCGCGACGTGCGCGCCGCCGCGGTCTGATCATCACGACGCTCGTGCTCGTCGCGCTGATCGCCGCCGCCGGCGGCTATGTCGGCTGGGCCCTGAACGCTCCGTTGCGCACGCCGGCCGTCGTGTCGCAGGCGCCGGCGGTCTCGGTGCCGGCGGCGGCGGCCGTCGACCTGTCGTCCGAGGGCGCGTCGGCGATCAGCATTTCGGGCGCCGAGACGTACTTCAAGGCCGCGTCGAAGGCCCCCGTGCTCACGAGCGGGTCGAACGAGCCGCGGCCGATGGCGAGCATCAGCAAGGTGATCACCGCGCTCGTCATCCTCGACGCGTATCCGCTGGCGAGCGCCGCGGATCCCGGCCCGACCCTCACGTTCGGCAAGGCCGCGCACGACCTCTACGACAAGTACTACGTGATGGGCGCGACGATCGCCGCCATGCCGATCGGCACCAGGATGTCGCTGCACGACGCCCTCGCGACGATGCTCATCCCCTCGGCCAGCAACTACGCCGAAGCGGTGTCGACGTGGGCGTTCGGTTCGCAGGGCGCGTTCCTCGGCGCGGCACGCAGGTGGCTCGCCGAGCACAAGCTCAACGGCACCACGATGGTCGAGCCGACCGGCATGAGCCAGCGCAACACCAGCACGCCGCGCGACCTGCTCGCCATCGGCAGGCTCGCCGCGGCCGACCCGACCATCGCCGCGATCGCCGCGTCATCCGGTATCGCCGTGACCGGGCCCGGTCTGCTGCGCAACACGAATGATCTGCTCGGAACAGAGGGGATCACCGGCTTGAAGACCGGCAACCTCGGCGTGGGCCGCTACAACCTGCTGTACACGGCGTCACTGGATGTGGGGCTGGACAAGCCGCTGAGCATCGTCGGAGTGCTGCTGGGCGCCGACACGCACGAATCCGCGAACGCCGGGGTCGTCGACGAGCTGGCGAGCATCCGCAGCGGATTCCACGCCGTGCCGCTGGCGAAGGAGGGCCAGCGGGTCGGCACCTACACGACACCGTGGGGCGCGAGCGCGCGGATGGTCATCCGCGACAGCGCATCGATCTTCACATGGTCCGACACCCCGATCGCCGTGTCGATGACCACGACCGCGCCGAAGACGTACAAGGACGGCGAGGTGGTCGGGACGGTCACGTGGAAGGCCGGCCCCCGCACCGCGAAAGCCGACGTCGTAGTCGAGGGGAGCATCACCCCGCCGACCGCGTGGTGGCGCCTCACGCACCCGGACGAGCTCGGGCGGTAGGTGGGTCGCGCACGGCGCGAGCATCCCTCGGGCGCGAACCTGTGAATGAGGAAAGAATCACAAAAAGATAACGACAAGGGCTGGTGTCCGTTATCTTCTCGTTATATAGTCATCTCACGGTAGTTGTTTTGCTGTGGCAGCTGCCGACATGTGATTGCAGGACACTCTTGGTGCAAGGGAAAGAGCCGGTCGGGAGCCTCTCCGACCGGCTCTAACTCTGTCTGCGATCCTGCGGCGCTCAGAGCCCATCGCTCGCGAGCCCCTCCCGCGCCGTCAACCCGCTGCGCGGCATCCCGGTCCTTCGAGTCGGAGCAAGCGGAGGCGCGTTCGCCGATGCCTGCTGCGGCGAGAGGCGGCGGTCGTCGGCTTGGGCCGTCGGCTCCTCCCCAGCCCGTCGGCGGGCCGGATTATCCACAGAACATATGTCTGACCTGGGGAATGTTCGCGATGGATGTCGGAGGTCCCTGGGACCATGGACCCATGAACGCGACACCCGCAGATGTCGACCGCGACGACGGTGTCGGCTTCATCGACGGCACGGACTGCACGGTTCCCGCCTTCGTGACCCGTCAGATCGCCTGCTCCGGCGGCATCCAGCGCATGGTCGTCGCCCAAGACGGGCGCATCGTCGCGTTGGGCACCCTGAACCGGGGCTTCACCGGACAGCAACGCCGCGCGATCATGGCCCGCGACGGTGAATGCATCATTCCGGGATGCCACATTCCCGCCTCCTGGTGCGAAATCCATCACGTCATCCCGCACCCCGAAGGCGGACCGACGCACGTCGACAACGGAGTCCCGCTCTGCTGGTGGCACCACCGGACGATCGAGACCAGCGGATGGCAGATCCGCATGGTGGGCGGCGTGCCGGAAGTGCGTGCACCGTCGACAATCGACCCCAGCCGCACATGGCGGAGACATCCCGGATCGCTTCACCGCGCTCGCGACGGGATCCGTCGCGCGGTCGGCGGCAACGTGGCAAGAACGCGCGGGCGACCGCGGCGTGCCGCGAGTGGTTGACCCGGCAGTCCGTCGGTCAGACGCCCCCGCCGCCCCCGCCTCCCCCACCGCCCCCGGCAGAGCCGCCACCACCCGACCCGCCCGATGTCGACGACGAGGACGCGGCAGCCGACGAAAGCGAGCCGACGCCGGCGGCGAACGTCGCGGCGTTGAAGCCCGCCGTGCCCGCGTACCAGTACGGGGCCTCGCCGGCCGGATACATCGCCGACAAGCGGTCGGACCACTGCTTCTCCTGCCCGAACACGACCGCGTACGGCAGCAGCTTCTCGTACAGGCGGATCATCTGGCGCGGATCGTTCACGTCCACGCGCACGCGCTCGGCCCCGGCCGGCGACTGCAGCATGCGGATGCGGTCGGCCTCGGCCCATTCGATGAACACCTTCAGGCCCTCGAGGTGGTCGCGCACCTCGGCGCCGGCCGCCGTGAGCGGCTTGCGCGACGACAGGATGATCGTGGTGACCAGCGCGGCCGTCGCGATCATCATGATGACGATGGGCACGGCGGGGGTCACATACGACGCGAGTGCCACCACGCCGGCGAGGACGGCGGCGATGAAGAACACCCCCGCCGGCAGGATCGGCAGCGCCCGCACCTTTCCGGGCACCCTGCGCCGCAGACCGCGGGCGTCCAGCTGCGCCGCGCCCCACTTCAGCATCTTCTGCCCGGCCTTCGCGAAGCGCGTGCTGCTGCCGCCGAACGTGAAGACGTCGCCCGGAGCGCCTTGCGGACCGAACAGGCCGACCAGCAGCATCCGTCCGTCCTCATCCTGCGCTCGCCGCGGATCGACGAGCTCGGCCTGCATCTTGTGCGACCCGAACATCCGCTTCTCGCCCTCGATGATCCGGATGCTGCCGCCCACGGCCTGCTCGAGCACCTCGGCGGGCACGCCCTTGGCCGTGGCGTTGCGCATCACGGCGGCGATCAACGCGTCGATCCCTTCGGGCGGGGTGTACTCGGCGATGATCGTCGGGCGGCCCGCGGCATCCTTCAGCCTGCGCGCCCGGGTGGCGATCGCGGTGATGACCGCGGCGATCGCGCCGAGTCCGGCGATGCCCTGCGCCCAGCCCCAGGGCGACGCCAGGAACGATGGGTCGAACGCTGTGAACGTGCCCCGCCGGAACCCGACCGCCACCGTCATCGCCTGACGGGGACCGAGGTCGTGGGTCGACGCGGTCACGATCCGCCCGCCGCCCGCGTCGGCGGCGGATGCGATTTCGCAGGAATCGGTGGCGCCCTGCGCGCCCCGATAGCAGCTCTGCTGCCCGGTCATCGCCGCGGCGAGGTCGGCCGGCACGTGCAGCGCGGCGGTCACGGTGCCGAACGGCTGGGCCCAGGCGACGCCGTTGACGTCCCAGTAGAACTCGTCGGCGTCGGTGTCGGGGAACGTCCATGTGACGTGGCGCAGCGTGTACGTGAACACGTAGGTCTGCGTGCCGTGCACGAAACCGGGATCGCGCGAGGTGATCGTGAAGGCGCCGTCCTCGTCGCTGGTCTCGGCCGGGCGCGGGTCGCCGTTCTGGTCGGTCACCGAGACGAGCCGCGGGTCGATGGGCTGCCCGTTGTAGGTGTCGGGGATGCTGCGGCGCATGCCGTGGTTCTGATCGGTGTCGGGGAACTGCGCCACGAACGTCTCGACGACCCGCAGGGTGCTCGTGCCATCGGCGTCGCGCCCGATCGTGTAGTCGACGTCCAGGCTCCGGAACGAGAAGTCGTCGACGCTCGCCGGCACAGACTCGGCGGCCGGGACCGGCGCGGCGGGTGAGCCGGCCGGGACGCGGTGCGCGGCGGGATCCGCGGCCGAGGCGGGTGACGCCACGACCAGCACGGGCAGGAGGGATGCCGCGACGGCGGCGACGAGGGCGATCAGCGCCCGGGCGAGAGTGCGCATCGCTGCCAGCCTATGCGGGCCGCTACGCTGGTGCGATGACCGACCGTCGCCTCGCCGTGGCCGCGTGGGAGAGTCTCTTCCGCGCGCAGCACGAGGTGTTCGCGCGGATCGGCGGCGACTTCGAGGACGCCCAGCTCACGCAGGCGGAGTACGACGTGCTGCTCACGGTGGCCCGCTCCCCGGAGATGACGGCACGATTGCGCGACGTCACGGCCAACATGCTGATCAGCCAGCCGAGCGTCTCTCGCCTGGTCGATCGGATGGTGTCGGCGCAGCTGCTGTCGAAGTGCGCCGACCCGGAGGACGGACGGGGAGCGCTCGTGCGCGCGACCGACCGCGGTGCCGCGGCGTTCCGGGCGCTCGCCACCGATCACGCGCGGACGATCGCCGCGCACATGTCGGTGCTCGACGACGACGAGCTGGCGACGCTGAAGGCCCTGACCGATAAGCTGCGCGGCGCGCTCGAGGACGAGTCCGCGTCCGAGGACTGATCCGACGCGACAGTCCGTCCGCTCAGCCCGTGCGGCGCCGCAGTGTCAGCGATGCGAAGACGAGGCATCCCGCCATGAACGCCGCCACGATGAGGATCGGCCGGTACAGATCCCAGCCGGTCTCGCCGCCGGTCACCGCGGTGATCGCGTCGATCGCGTAGCTCAGCGGCAGCCAGTCCGAGATCGCGTGCAGCACGTCGGGCATCTGATCGCGCGGCACGAACAGCCCGCCGAGGATGATCTGCGGGAACACGAGGACCGGCATGAACTGCACGGTCTGGAACTCGGTGCGCGCGAACGCGCTCGCCAGCAGTCCGAGCGCCGTGCCGGCCAGGGCGTCGACGACGGCGACCAGCCCCAGCTGCCACAGCGTTCCCTCGACGGTCAGGCCGCACACCCACACCGCGAAGGCGACCGTGACCACCGCCTGCAGCATCGCCATCAGCCCGAATGCGAGGGCGTAGCCGAGCACGAGGTCGCCCTTGCCGGCGGGCGTCGTCATCAGGCGTTCGAGCGTGCCGCTGCGCCGCTCGCGCAGCATCGTGATCGAGGTGATCAGGAACATCACGATGAACGGGAACAGCGCCAGGATCGGGCCGCCGAACTGGTCGAACACGGCGCGCTTCTGGTCGAACAGCCACGCGAACAGGCCGACCAGCAGGCTCGGGGCGATGAGCATGAGCGCGATCGAGCGCGGGTCGTGGCTGAGCTGACGCAGCACCCGACCGGCGGTGGCGAGCGTCCGGCCGCCGTTCATGATCGCTGCTCCTGCGCGTGCGCGGCCTCGCGGGGGTGGGATGCCGCGTCCTGCTCGACGATCCGCAGGAACGCCGTGTCGGGGTCGGGCGCTCCCGTGCGCTCGAGCAGCGCCTGCGGCTCGTCCTGCGCGAGGACGCGGCCGGCGCGGATCAGCACGACCTCGTCGCAGCGCAGCGCCTCGTCCATCACATGGCTCGAGACGATCAGCGTGGCACCGTCCTCGGCGAGGCGGCGGAACACCGTCCACAGGCTCTCGCGCAGCAGTGGGTCCAGGCCCACGGTGGGCTCGTCGAGCACGAGCAGCTCGGGCCGGCCGACCATCGCGGTCGCCAGCGACACCCGGCCGCGCTGGCCGCCGCTGAGCGAGGAGATGACCTGGCCGGCCTGCGGCTCCAGCCCGACCTCGGCGATCACGCGGTCGACCTCGGCGCGGCCGGCGCCCACGAGCCGCGCGAAGTAGTGCAGGTTCTGCCGCACGCTCAGGTCGTCGTACACGGACGCTGCCTGCGTGTCGTAGGCGACCCGGCGACGCAGGGCGCGAGAGCCGGCGGCATGCCCGAGCACGCCGACGGAACCGGCATCCTTCTTCTGCACGCCGACGATCGCCCGCATGAGCGTCGTCTTGCCGCCGCCGGACGGACCCAGGAACCCCGTGATGCGTCCGCTCGGAAGATCCAGATCGAGCCCGTCGAACACGCGGGTGCGACCGCGCCGCACCCGCAGCCCGCGGATCGAGACCGCCGCGTCATTCGCCATGTGATGAATTATCCGGGCAAGACGCCCCGACGGTCAGCACTCGATGACGTTGACGGCGAGTCCGCCCTCGCTGGTCTCCTTGTACTTCGTCGACATGTCGATGCCGGTCTGGCGCATGGTCTCGACCACGGTGTCCAGCGGGACGTAGTGCGAGCCGTCGCCGCGCAGGGCGAGCCGCGCAGCGGTGACCGCAGTGGACGCGGCGATCGCGTTGCGTTCGATGCACGGGATCTGCACGAGTCCGGCGACCGGGTCGCAGGTCAGGCCCAGGTGGTGCTCCATCGCGATCTCGGCGGCGTTCTCGATCTGACGGTTCGTGCCGCCCATCACGGCGGTCAGGCCTCCGGCGGCCATGGCGCAGGCCGATCCGACCTCGGCCTGGCAGCCGCCCTCGGCGCCCGAGATCGACGCGTTTGCCTTGAACAGCGAGCCGAGTGCCGTGGCAGTGAGCAGGTAGCGACGGATGCCGCGGCGGCGGTTGGCTTCGGCGATGGCGTCGTCGTCGGGGTCGGCGTCGGGGCGCGGTGTTGCGGAGGTGTCGCCCGTCGCGGTCGTGGGATGCGGCGGCTCGCCTGGGAGAGCGTTCGCGTCGGCGCCGGTCTCACTCAGGGAGCGCGGATCGGTCTCGCCCGTGAAGCCGAGCAGTGCGCTGCCCACGAGCTCGCCGTGCGGCGTGACCGCGTTGCCGACACCCAGACCGGAATCGGCCAGGAACCGCCACCAGTACATCGCCACAGCCGGGACGATGCCCGCCGCCCCGTTCGTGGGGGCGGTGACGACGCGACCGCCCGACGCGTTCTCTTCGTTGACGGCGAGCGCGAACGCGCCGAGCCACTCCTCGGGCAGCTCGCGGCCGCGGTCGGCCTCGGTCTCTTCGAGCTGCACGCGGATCGCGCTGGCACGCCGCTTCACCTTGAGGATCCCCGGCAGGATGCCGTCGGCCTCCAGGCCCGCTTCGACGCACGAGGACATCGCATCCCAGATCGCGTCGAGACCCGCGGCCACCTCTTGTTCGCTGCGCAGGCTCTCTTCGTTGCGGCGGGCCGCCTCGGCGATCGTGAGACCCTCCTCGTCGCAGATGGTCAGCAGCTCGGCGGCGTTGTCGAAGGCCAGCGGATACGGATGCTTCGACACGGCGGTGGGCTCGCCCTCGCGCCGGATGAACCCGCCCCCGATCGAGTAATAGGTCTCTTCAGCGAGGGTCGCGGCATCCTCGTCATATGCGGTGAGCGTCATCGCGTTGGGGTGCGCGGGCAGCCGCGTGCGGGCGGCGAACGTCACATCGGCCTTGGCGAACGGCACCGGGTGCGTGCCGTCGAGCTCGAGGGTCGCCCCGTCGGTCCAGTCGACCCAGGCGGCCCGGACCTCTTCGGGATCGACGGTCTCGGGCGCCCGGCCGCGCAGACCTGCGACGACGGCGTCCGGTGTGCCGTGACCGAGCCCGGTCGCGCCGAGCGATCCGAACAGCGTGCAGGTGACCCGCGCGACCCGCGGCAGGATCCCTGTCTCGCGGGTGCGTGCGGCGAAATCACGGGCAGCCCGCATGGGACCGACCGTGTGCGAACTCGAGGGCCCCACGCCGATGGAGAACAGCTCGAACGCGGACACATAAGCGCTCATGCCACAAGGCTATGCCCTGCCGCGGCGGCCGAGCTGCGGCATCCCCTCCGCCCGCCGGGGGTCGGGCCGCCCGCACCCGCCCCGCCCCTCACACACGCTGAAAGGCAACGATCCCGACGGTGTTGCCCTCGGGGTCGCGTACGAACGCCTGCCACTCCTCGTGCTCGGCGGGTCCGAGCGTGTCGTCCTCGTGCACGAAGACCACGTGCGGAGGGGTGACGATCTGGGCCTCCCCGTCGAGCCGCTCGAGGGTGGCGTGCACGTTGTCGACCTGCAGGTAGATCAGCGCGGACGGCGCGGCGCGATCCAGCAGCAGCCGCACGCCCTCGAGGTCGAAGAACAGCAGACCCGGCGGGTCGAATCGGCCGGTGGGCTCGGTGCGCAGCAGCAGGGAGTAGAAGCGCGCCGCGCGATCGAGGTCGTCGGCGTGCTGCGCCACCTGCACGAGTCTCATAGGCGTCAGGATAACGCCGCCGCCTAGGCTGGAGCGGTGGCAGATCCGATCGACGACGACCCGTACCTCTGGCTGGAGGAGATCCGCTCCGACGCGGCGCTGACCTGGGCGCGCGAGCGCACCGGCGAGACCGAGGCGGCCTACGACTCCCCCACGCACACGGCGCTGCAGGAGCGTCTGCACCAGATCCTCGACGACCCCGACCGCGTCGTGGTGCCGAGCCGGCACGGCGCCTGGATGTACAACCTGTGGAAGGATGCCGCGAACCCGCGTGGCCTGTGGCGCCGGGCGTCGCGCGACTCGTTCGCGGCCGGCGAGCCGCAGTGGGAGGTGCTCATCGACGTCGACGCGCTCGGCCGCGACGAGGGCACGCCGTGGGCGTTCGCGGGTGCGAGCCATGGTCCGCGCGGGTCGGATCGGGCGCTGGTCATGCTCAGCCCCGACGGCGGAGACGCGCACGTCGTGCGCGAGTTCGACCTGACCGAAGGCCGCTTCGTCGACCAGGCCGCGTTCGCGACGGCCGCCGACAAGTCGACGTGCGCGTGGCTCGACGATGACACGCTGCTCGTGGCATCCTCTCTCGACGGCGGCTCGAAGACCGAGTCGGGCTATCCGCGCACGGCGCGCATCTGGCGCCGCGGCACGGCACTGGCCGAGGCTCGCACCGTCGCCGAGACGGAGGTGTCGGATGTCGCGATGTTCGTCGGCGTGGACCGCACCGGCGATCACCGCACCGCGATGATCGGCAAGGCGCGCGACTTCTTCCACGAAGAGACGTTCGTGTGGACCCATGACGCGACGGCACGGGATGCCGCGGCCGCCCCCTCTCCGCGGCTCGTGCACGCCCCGCAGGACGCACACGTCGACGTGCACGGCGACCTGGTCGCGATCCGCACCACGACGGACTGGACCGTGGCCGGCACGGCACACCCCGGGGGCACGCTGCTGGTCGGCCCGCTGCAGACGGTCGTCGACGGAGACGGATCGGACCTGGTCGCGGTGTTCTCGCCGACGGCGAGCGCGATCCTCGAGGACTGGACGTGGACCCGCACGCGCATCGTGCTCACGATCCTCGAGAACGTGCGCAGCCGCGTCGTCTCGCTCGATCCCGCCGACGGGTGGGCGCAGGCCGACCTCGACATCCACGCCGGCGGCGACGACATCCTGTCGGTCGACGTGGTCACCGCGGATGCCGACGAAGACGACGAGCTCTGGCTGGTCGCCCGCGGCTTGCTCACCCCGCAGACGCTGATCGTCACGGATGCCTCGTCCCCGGCATCCCGGATCGTCGACCGCGCGCGGGCTGTGTTCGAGATCGACGGCCTGGTCACGACCCAGCACTGGGCGACCTCGGCCGACGGCACCCGCATCCCGTACTTCCAGGTCGCGCCGCGCGACGTGCGCGGACCCGTGCCGGCGCTCATCGACGCGTACGGCGGGTTCGAGGTGTCGCGCCGGCCCGAATACCCGTCCCTCATCGGCCCGGCGTGGATCGAGCCGGGCAACGTGTTCGTGGTCGCGAACATCCGCGGCGGCGGCGAGTTCGGTCCGGCCTGGCACTTGGCCGCGCTGCGCGAGAACCGGCACCGCGCGTACGAAGACATGGTCGCCGTCGCCCGAGACCTCGTCGCCCGCGGGATCACGACCCCGGACCGGGTGGGATGCCGCGGCGGCAGCAACGGGGGCCTGCTGGTCGGCAACATGCTCACGCAGTTCCCCGAGGACTTCGGCGCGGTCGTGTGCGGGGTGCCGCTGCTGGACATGCGGCGGTACACGCGCCTGTCGGCGGGGGCGAGCTGGATCGCCGAGTACGGCGACCCCGACGACCCGGATGACTGGGAGTTCATCCGAACGTTCTCGCCGTACCACCTCGTGGATCCCGCCCGTCCCTATCCGCCGAGCCTCTTCTTCTCGGCGACCAGCGACGACCGGGTCGGGCCGGTGCAGGCGCGCAAGATGGTCGCCCGTCTGCAGGCCGAGACGGACGCCGAAGTGCACTATCTCGAGCAGCTCGAGGGCGGACACGCCGGCACGATCGACAGCGCCGCCACCGCCGCGCTGAACGCGACCGTGTACGCGTTCCTCGACGACGTGCTGGTGCGCCGACCGGCCGAGGGCACCGCGACTCAGCGCGCCAGCGGCACCCGCTCGACCAGGCGCGACAGCTTGTCGGGGTTCGCGACCGCGTAGAGACGGGTGACGCGGCCCTCGTCCACGACGACGGTCACGGCGCTCAGGACGCGCCCGCCGATCTCGATCAGGATGCCGGGGCCGCCGTTGATCTCGCATGCGCGCGCCGTCATGCCGTGCGCGAAACGCTCGATGCCGCCGGCGAGGGCTCGTACGAGCCGCTCGGCGCCGACCACGGGGCGGCGCGCAGAGCCGCGCACCTTGCCCCCGCCGTCGGCGATCGCCACGACGTCGGGCGCGAGCACGTCCATGAGGCTCTGCAGATCGCCCGTGTTCAGCGCTTCCACGAGCCGTTCCACGACGCGTTCATGCTCATCTCGGCCGACGCGCGTACGGGGGCGGCGCGCCGTGACGTGTCCCTTCGCGCGGTGGGCGAGCTGACGCACCGCGGCGGCCGACCTGTCGAGCGCTGCGGCGATCTCGTCGTAGGGCACGTCGAACACCTCGCGCAGCACGAACACGGCGCGCTCTGCCGGCGTGAGGGTCTCGAGCACGGTGAGCATCGCGATCGAGACGCTCTCGGCCAGTTCGACATCGTCCGCGACATCGGGGGCGGTCAGCACGGGCTCGGGCAACCACTCCCCGACGTAGTCCTCGCGACGGCGCGAGGCCGTACGCAGATGGTTCAGGGCCTGCCGCGTCACGATCCGCACGAGGTAGGCACGCGGCTCGCGCACCGCCTCACGGTCGGTCTCAGCCCACCGCAGCCAGGACTCCTGCAGGACGTCTTCGGCGTCGGCGGCCGAGCCGAGGATCTCGTAGGCGACCGTGAACAGCAGCCCCCGGTGCCGGACGAAGGGGTCGTCCCGGTAGCGCGCCGTGCTCGTGTCCATCTCCGGGAGCCTACGCGCGCTCCACGGCCGCGAGGGGCACCAGGCCGCACGCGTCGGCGAACTCCTCGGAATGGATGCCGAGGGCGATGTTCATCCGCGCCGACATGTTCATGAACGCCACCCGTGCCGCCAGCTCCACGAGTGCGGCGGGGCCGAGGTCGGCCAGCAGGGCATCCGACAGCTCGTCGGTGACCGCCGGCGGGGTCTGACTCGCGGCCTCGGCATAGGCCATCACCCGGCGTTCGAGCGGCGTGAACACCGTCGAGCCGTGCCAGCGGGGAACCTCGCGCACCTTGGCCTCGTCGAGGCCGCGGTTGTGGGCGAGGAAGTAGTTGTAGTCGAGGCAGAAGCTGCAGCCGATCGTGGCGGCGGCCGCCATGGCGGCGTAGGTCGCAAGGTCGGCGTCGAGCTCGTGCCAGTGCTCGGTCTTGCGCCCGATCGTCATCGAGTCCTTCATCACGGCGCGGTGGTTCCACAGCACGCCGAGCGACTCGGGCACCTTGCCGATCATGCGGCGGGCGGCCGTCTTCACGATCGCGCCATACGCTCCGGTCACGGGCGCGGCGGGGATGCGGGTGGTGGTCATGTCTCCTCCGATGTCGTCGATCTCGTCGATCTCTCTCGACATGCAGACACCGGCCGACGCCGTTGTGTGACATCCGCCCCGGTCATCGGGGTCGTGTGGGAGTGCTCAGCCCGCCTCCCCACAGACGTGAGAAGCCCCCTCTTCCGAGGGGGCTTTCACTACTGTCTCAACACAGTGCGCGCTCGAAGGTGTCTGGGTTCGGGTCATAGGTCTCTTCTGATAGGTCTCTGGTGAGTTGCGTCAGAGGTCACAGTCGATGGCGTGTCGAAGAACGTGTCGTTGTGCTGAAGATCATCGCCGGCCAGTTGACGGTCAGTGAAGCCGCCGCCGTGTATGGGCTGTCACGCCGGCATATCCATCGCCTGCTCGCCAGGTACCGGCAGGACGGGATCGACGCAGTCGAGCCCCGCTCACGCGCCCCGTTATCCAGCCCACAGCAGACCACCGACCGGGTCCGGGAACGGGTCATCGCGCTACGGCGGCAGCTGGTCGCCGCCGGTGCGGACGCGGGACCGGGGAGATCATCGCGACCAACACCATCGACCCTGACCACACCTACTGGCGCAACACGATGAAAGCCCCAGGCCGATGGCCCGGGGCTCCCAAACAGTGACCTATGACGCGACTCACATAAGACCTATGACGCGACTCATCACAGTGCGCGCTCGAAGGGACTCGAACCCCCAACCTTCTGATCCGTAGTCAGATGCTCTATCCATTGAGCTACGAGCGCTCGTGCACGTTCCCGCGCACAGTCATCCATCTTATCCGACGATGGGGCCGACCGCGAATCGAGGACTATTCGAGTTCGGACAGATCGACGCCGTCCACGACGCGTGCCCGATCCTTGGCCACCTTGTCGCGCAACTGGCCCTTCGCGCCCTTGGCGTTGCGGCGCCGGTGGGCGGCCAGGCGCGGCAGATCGACCAGCCGCAGCGACTGCATGCGCGCCTCGCGCAGCTTCTCGTAGTCGGGCTCGAGATCGGGGCGGGCCGCCTCGATACGCAGCGTGCTGTCGATGTTTCGCTCGACCTCGGCCCACGCCGCCTCACGGGCGTCCTCGACGAGCTTGCGCAGCTCTTCGGGGTTCTCGGCACGCTCGCGCAGCTCCTGCGCGACCTGCTCCGACTGGCGCTGGCGTTTGCGCAGATTGCGCACGTCACGGCTGCGGTAGTCATGGGTGCCGTACGAATCGCTGTACCGCCGGCTCGCCCGCCGCCGCTCGGACTCGATCCGCCGCGCGTCCTGCTCGGCCTCGACGGCGAGGTCCAGCAGGGTCGTGCGCGCCTCGGGCATGAAGCGGTCGACGTCGAAGTCCCCACCCCCGGCGATCGTCTCGACGAGGATGCGGTTCTTCAGCGACAGCCGCGTCGCCGCCGAGGCGACATAGAGACCCTCGGCGACCATGTCGGCGAGCTTCATCCGCTGCGGGCGCCGCCACGACGGCACGGCACGACCCGTCCCGCGGGCGCCCTCGCGCCCCGCGTCGTCACCCTGGGTGTCCGACACCGCACCTCCCACCCGCCCGCTCGATGATCCGTCTCAAGCGTAGTGCGCGGCGCCGACGCGGACCGATGCTTTTCTGGCGGTACGGTCGCACGCGAGCGGATGCCGCAGCCGCGGCATCCCGTCACCCGCGCAGGATCAGCCGATCGCGCCGATGCGCCACTGCGCGGTGACCGAGTCGCCCGGCTCGATCACGATGAGGCCGGTGTCGTACGGATACGCGGCGGCGTTGAACGCGTCGGGCGCACAGGTCATCGGCTCGAGCGCGACGCCGGCGCGGTTCGCGGGGTCGGCGGAGCCGCCGGGCTGGTCGGACGTGAAGACCTGGACCCACGGGCAGGCGGCATCCCACACCATCTCGACCCCCGCGCCGGACGGGTCGGTCAGTCGCGCGGTGACGACGCCGTCCGCGTCGGCGGCGAGGCCGGTGAACGCGTGGTCCAGCTGCACGGCGCCGATCGGGCGTGCCGTGCGGAAGTCGAAGCGGGCGGGATCGACGTCGACCGAGGTCAGCCCGTCGGGGATCATGCGCTCGGCGGTGGCCTGCAGCACCCGCGAGGCCGGCAGCTCCAGGGTCCAGTCGTCGGCGCGGCCGGGGCCTGCGACCAGATACGGGTGTGCGGCGGTGCCCCACGGCGCGGGCTGCTCGGACTCGTTGGTCGCGCTCACCTGCTGGGTGAGCCCGTCGGCGTCGAGCGTGAACGTGGTGCGCACGACGAGTCGCCACGGGTAGCCCTTCTGCGCCTCGACGACCGCCTCGAGCGTGACGTGGCTCGGGCCCTTGCCGACCGGCTGATACTCGACCCACGAGGTCAGGCCGTGCAGCGCGTGCCCGCGAGCGGGCTCGGTGAGGGGCAGCTGGTAGTCGGTCCCGGCGAACGAGTAGCGGCCGTCGACGATGCGATTCGGCCAGGGCGCGAGCGTCGCGCCGCGATGCCCGGGCCGCACCTCGTCGGCGTCGAACGGCACGATCAGGTCGCGGCCGGCGAAGGTGAGGGTGCGCGCGGAGGCGCCGACTCCCGCGATCACCGCTTCGTAGTCGCCCGCGCGAAGCGCGTGCTGCGTGCCGGACAGGGGGGTGCGTGCCATGGGGATACTTCCTGGGGAGTCGGGGATGCGGCGGTTCGGGATGCCGCGGCACGGCCGCTTGTCGGCAGCCTGCGCCACGACCCGCGATTCTACTCGCGGCCGTGCGCCCGCGGGAGTCGCCGTCCCGATGGCGTGACGTAGGCTCGGGGGAACGGGAGGTGTCCGATGCCCGACGATCCACGCGAGGCTGCCGCACGCTACCGGCTCGAGCAGGAGCGGCGCGAGCATCCCGAACTGTTCCCCGACGGGGACGAGCCCCGGTCGACACCGCGCTCGATGACCGAAACCGAGCGCTGGGCGTACGTCGAGACCTCGATCCAGCAGGCGATCCGCCGTGGCGAGTTCGACGATCTGCCGGGGGCGGGAAGGCCCCTGGAGGGCCTGGGCGACCACCACGATCCGGACTGGTGGATCCGGCGCAAGATCCAGACCGAGCAGCTGACCGGACTCGGTCCTGCGGCGCTGACGCTGCGGGTCGAGCACGCGCAGCTGGAGCAGACCCTCGATGCGCTGCGCCGCGAAGACGAGGTGCGCGAGATGCTCGAGGACTTCAATCGCCGGGTGATCGAGGCGCGCCGCCAGCTGCAGGGCGGTCCGCCTGTCGTGACTCCCACGCGCGACGTCGAGGCCGACGTCGCGGCGTGGCACGCGCGCCGCGCCGAGCACGTCCGTGCCGCCGCAGCCGAGCGCGCCGCGGAAGAGGCATCCCGTCCCCGGCGCCGGCTGTTCGGGCGCCGCTGACGAGATCAGTCGACGAGGTTGCCGGGCCGGGCAGGTGGGGCTGCGCTTGAATATTCTCAATCGATCGTGGAGGTCTGTCAGATGGACATCGTGCTCATCCCCGGGCTGTGGCTCACCGGAGCGACCTGGGAGCCGGTGACCCGGCGGCTGCAGCAGGCCGGCCACACGGTGCAGGCGCTGACGCTGCCCGGTGTCGATTCCCGCGACACCGACCGTCGTGGCGTGTCGCTGCAGGATCACATCGACGCGGTCGTGGCCGCGGTCGACGCCGCCGACGGGCCGGTGGTCGTGGTCGGGCACTCGGCGAGCTCGACGCTCGCGTACTGCGCGGCCGATGCGCGGCCCGACACCGTGCGCCGGGTTGTGTACGTGGGCGGATTCCCCTCGACGGACGGCGAGAGCTTCATGTCCGGGCTTCCGACCGACGGGGCCGACGTCCCCTTCCCCGGATGGGCTGCCTTCGAGGGGCCGGACAGCGCTGACATCGACGAGGCCACGAAGAAGCGCCTGCTGGAGGTGTTCGTGCCGTCACCGGCCGGCGTGCTCGACGGCACGGTCCATTACGCCGACGACCGTCGGCTCACGGTGCCCGCGACCGCCGTCTGCCCCGAATACTCGCCCGCCGATCTGCGGGAGTGGTTGGATGCCGGCGACCTGCCGGAACTGTCCCGCGCGGCGGATCTGACCCTGGTCGACATCGATTCCGGGCATTGGCCGCAGATCACCGCGCCGGACGCGCTGGCAGACCTGATCCTGGCCGAGGCCTCCCGCGGCTGACGCGGTCTCCGTCAGTCCGGCACGCCGGAGCGCAGCTCGGCGAACACGTCGGCGGCGTCGGTGCGGGTCGACAGCGCCGCGGACTGACCGGCCCACAGCGACTGGTAGTCTCCGAGGCCCCGCCGGCCGGCCTCGGCGCGGAACTGCCCGGTGAGCCAGTTCTGCGCGGGGAACGGCGCGATCGCGTCGGCGGCCTCGATCTCGCGCACGGCGCGGTTCGGGATGCCGCGGCCCGGCCGCCCGCTCATCGCCCGGGTGAGCCGGGTGGTGGTGTCGACGGCGGCGGCGATCGCGGCGCGGTGGGCGTCCGAGGCCGCCGACTGCCGGGTGCGCAGAAACGCGGTGCCCACCTGCACGCCCGCGGCCCCCAGTGCGAAGGCGGCAGCGACCCCGCGCCTGTCCGCGATGCCGCCGGCCGCGATCACGGGGGCGGTCACGGCATCCACCACCTGCGGCACGAGTGAGACCAGGCCCACGAGCGACTGCTCGGGCGGGGCGAGGAACGACACGCGGTGCCCTGCCGCCTCGGCGCCGCTGGCGACGATCGCATCCACTCCGGCGGCGTCCAGGGCCCGCGCCTCGGCGACGGTCGTCGCGCCCGCGATGACGCGGATGCCGCGGTCGTGCGCGGCCGTCACGAGCTCGGCCGAGGGCACCCCGAACACGAGGGACAGGACGGCGGGCGCGGCATCCAGCACCGCGTCGAGCTGGTCCTGCACGTCGGGCAGAAACCGCGCAGGCGGGGCGGGGACCGCCACGCCGAGCTCGTCGAACAGCGGCGCCACGGCCGCCGACGCCGCGCTCAGGTCGACGTCGGCCGGCGTCACCTCGTCGCCGGTCGGCAGCCACAGGTTCACCGAGAACGGCCGGTCGGTCGCGGCGCGCAGCTGCGCGACGGTGTCGCGGATGCGCTCGGGCGTGTACCCGTAGAGGCCGTATGATCCCAGCCCACCGGCGTCGCTGACTGCCGCGACCAGCTCGATGGACGACAGGCCCCCGAAGGGGCCGAGGACGATGGGATGCTCGATGCCGAGCGCGGCGGACAGACTCATGCTCCCGACGGTACGCCTGGATCCGGGCGGCACGGCGTGCGAGTCTGAGATCATGCGCATCGCCGTCACCGGTTCATCGGGAAAGCTCGGCTCGGTCGTCGCGCGCGAACTGCGCGTCGCAGGGCACGAGGTCGTCGGGTTGGATGCCACGGGCCCGCGTGGCCCGGGTTTCGTGCGGGTCGAGTTGACCGACTACGGGCAGACCGTCGATGCGCTGACCGCGGTGAACGATCGGCACGACGGGTTCGACGCGCTCGTGCACCTGGCAGCGATCCCTGCTCCCGGGCTGCGGTCGGACGTCGCGACGTTCCACAACAACATCACGGCGACGTTCAACGTCTTCTGGGCCGCCGTGCGCCTGGGCATCCGCCGCATCGTGTACGCCTCGAGCGAGACGGTGCTCGGCCTGCCGTTCGACGTGCCGCCGCCGTACGTGCCCGTCGACGAGGACTACCGGCCGCGGCCGGAGTCGGTGTACTCCCTCGTCAAGGTGCTCGAGGAGCGGATGGCCGAAGAGCTCGTGCGCTGGAGCCCGGACCTGTCGATCACGGCGCTGCGGTTCTCGAATGTGATGTGGCCCGAGGACTACGCGCAGTTCGCGGCGATGCAGGACGACGCCCGGCTGCGCAAATGGAACCTGTGGGGCTACGTCGACGCGCGCGACGGCGCGCAGGCGGTGCAGCTCGCCCTCGAGAAGGCGCCGCCGGGCTTCGACCGGTTCATCGTCGCGGCCGCCGACACCGTGATGGAACGGGCGAACGACGAGCTTCTCGCGGAGGTGTTCCCCGACGTGCCGCGACACGGGCCGGTCGGCGAGCACGACACACTGCTGTCGATCGCGAAGGCGCGGCGGGTGCTCGGGTACGAGCCGCGCCACTCGTGGCGGGACGCGCAGCGCTAGCCGCCCTCATTCGCGCACGAGCAGGCCGGCGGCGTGGCTGGTCGGGTCGATCTCGTGCGCCATGTGCTTGGCGATGCGCAGCACGACGGCGCGGTCGGCGATGCGCGAGCCCTCCAGCGCCTTCTCGAGCGCCATCTCGAACCGGTTGACGTCGGCGAGGTTGCGCAGCCACACCGCGAGGATCAGGTTGTAGCGGCTGGCGGCGGTGAAGGCGAAGCGCACTTCGGGCACCGACGTGATCGCGGTGCGCGCGGCCTGCACGGTGCGGGCGGGCGCCTCGACGAAGTACCAGGCGTAGATCGGCCAGCCCGAGGCCTCGCGGGCGATGTCGGTGCGGAACACGAGCTCGCCCGACGCCCGCAGCGTCGCGATGGCGTCGGCGACGCGCTGCGGGGCGAACCCGGTGCGCTCGGCGATGCCGGCGACCGAGGCGCGGCCGTCGAGCCATAGCTCGCGCTCGAGCGCGTCGCGCAGGTCGGGCGGCACGCGCCGCGCCGCCCGCGCCCGTGGCGGGCGCGGCGGGCGGATCCCGGCGACCTCCTGCGCGCTCAGGGCCCGCAGCCGCCAGCTCGATCCGTCGATGAGCAGCTCGTTGGCCAGGTGCGTGCGCATCGCGCGGATGCCCGGGATCGCCCCCACCTTCTCGACCGTGAACGTCGACAGGGTGGCCAGGTCCGGCGCCATCACGAGGGCGAGCAGGTCGCGTGAGCCCGAGCTGAAGTCGAGGACGTACACGTACGGGTCGTCGCGCAGCGCGCGGGCCGCGGCATCCAGCTGCGTCAGCTCGCACTCGATCTCGAGCATCGCCAGCTGCCCGTGGTACGCATAGCCCGTCGTCCAGGCCAGGCCCTCGTCGCTGATCCGGTTCCACCGGCGCGCGAGGGTCGCGGCATCCACCCCCACCACCGGGGCGAGCTCGGCCCATGGCGCGCGCGGCTCGATCTGCAGCGCGTGCAGCAGCCGGCGGTCCACCTCATCGAGGTCGAGAGCATCCATGGCATCGGCACCTCCCGTCTGCGGCGACCGGTCCGCAGGAAACGGCCGCTCATCCGAGTATCGCGCAGATATCCGGCATCTGCGTCCACGTGCCACAGGTCGCGGCGCACACTGCTGGATCAGAGACATCAACTCGCGTGGAGGACCTCACCGTGACCATCTTCAACCCGCTCACCCGCACCGCAACGTGGGCCAAGGACCGCGCCGCCGAAGAGGTCGACGCGCGTGCCGACCAGCTGGTGGCGCTCAGCCACGAGATCCACGCGAATCCAGAGCTGTCGTGGCAGGAGCACGAGGCCGCCGCCCGACTGGCCGGCGTGCTGCGCGAGGCGGGCTTCGCCGTCGAGGTCGGCGCCTACGACACCCCCACCGCGATCGAGGCGGTCTACGGCAGCGGTGACCTCACCGTCGCGATCTGCGCCGAGTACGACGCGCTGCCCGGCATCGGCCACGGCTGCGGCCACAACGTGATCGCAGCGGCCGGCATCGGCGCCGCCCTGGCCCTGGTTCCGGTCGCCGAAGAGGCGGGCCTGCGCATCAAGCTGCTCGGGACGCCCGCCGAAGAGCACGGCGGCGGCAAGGTCGCGATGCTCAAGGCGGGCGCCTGGGAGGACGTCGACTTCTCGCTCATGGTGCACGGCATGACGGGCACGGATGTCTCGGCCGCCCGCTACGCGTCGACCGCGGTCGACCGCTTCGAGGTCATCTTCGGCGGCAGGAGCGCGCACGCGGCCGCCGCCCCCGAGCAGGGCGTGAACGCCGCATCGGCGGCCGTGCTCGCGCAGACCGCGATCGCGCTGCTGCGCCAGCAGCTGCCCGCCCAGGTGAACCTCAACGCGTTCGTCTCGCACGGCGGCGACGTGACCAACATCATCCCCGACCGCACCGTCGTACAGGTCGAGCTGCGGGCTCTCGAGATCGACGTGTGGCGCGACCTGAAGAAGCGCGTGCTGGCCTGCTTCGAGGGCGCCGCGATCGCCACCGGCTGCACGTGGGAGTGGCAGGCCACCGAGTACGCGTACGCCCCGGTGCTGCCCGACCCGACCCTGGCGCAGCTGTGGGACCGCAACATCGAGGCGCGCGGGCGCGAGCTCGTCGCCGCCGACCAGCGCCTGACCGGCGGCTCGACCGACATGGGCAACGTGTCGCAGGTCGTGCCGGCGATCCACCCCGTGATCGCGTTCCTCGGCCAGGACGCCCCCGCCCACAGCCCGGCGTTCACCGCCGCGGCGATCACCCCGGCCGCCGACGAGGCGATCGTCGATGCCGCCACCGGCATGGCCTGGACCGTGCTGGACGTCGCGTTGAACGACGACCTGCGCGCCGAGTTCCTGCGGTGCACCGCCGAACGCCCCGCCGGCGCCACTCGCGTCACCCTTGAGGCCTGAAGCACCTTCCGACCCAGTCCCTCCCGATGAAGAGAGAGCACGACATGACCATTCGACCCGTCACCGCGGCCACCGCCGCCGTGTCCGCTCCCGCCGACGGGGACAGCGCCCCCGCCCCGGCCGGCTCCCGCGCCGTCGCCGCCGTGAAGCTCACGCTCCGCTCGCCGAAGCTGTGGGTGCTCATCGTCCTGATCGCGGCGATCGCCGCCGGCGCCGAGGCGATCGGCCCCATCGTGATCCCGTTGGGCATCGCCTCGATCACCCTGCTGCCGATGATCTGGGGCATCCTCGCCGGTGCCGTGGCATCGGGCCAGCGCGTCAAGCCGATGCCGATCGACCTGCAGCAGGCCGCGACGGTCGTCATGGGCGTCGCCGTACTGTTCCTGTGCGCCCGACTGGCGTTCACGATCGGCCCGAACATCCCGCTGATCGTCAAGGCGGGGCCGGCGCTGCTGCTGCAGGAGGTCGGGCACCTGTTCGGCACGCTCCTGCTCGCCCTGCCGCTGGCCGTGCTGCTGCGGATGGGACCGGCCACGATAGGCGCGACGTTCTCGATCGACCGCGAGGGCTCGTTCGCGATGGTCAGCGAGAAGTACGGCTCCGATTCGCACCAGTACCGCGGCGTGCTGTCGATGTACGTGTTCGGCACGATCTTCGGCGCCGTCATCGTCAGCCTGATCGCGTCGCTGGCCGCCTCGCTGCACATCTTCGACCCGATGGCGCTTGCGATGGGCTCGGGTGTCGGCTCGGGATCGATGATGGCGGCCGCGGCATCCGTCATCGTCTCGGCCCACCCCGACATGCAGCAGCAGGTGCTCGCCCTGGCCGCCACCTCGAACCTCATCACCGGTGCGATCGGCGTCTACGTCGGGGTCTGGATCTCGCTGCCGCTGGCCGACCGCCTCTACAAGGTGCTCTCGCGCGACAAGGATGCCGTGCTGCCCGGCCGCGGCGCCGCCCGGGCGGCCAAGCCCACCGGCACCATGAAGACCACCGCCGTCAAGACCGTCTCCGAGGCCGTGCTCGACAAGCCGTCGACCACCGTGCCGCTGTGGCTGTCGGTCTCGATCTTCTCGGTGGTCGGCATCATCGTCTCGGTCATCGCGTCGCACACGTTCTCGTGGGCCATGGTCGTGACCTACGCGATCCTGTCGGCCCTGGTGGTCGCGGGGCTCGCGGTCTCGCACGTCACCCGCGGCAAAGTGCCCTCGATCATCGTGGTGGTCACCGTCGGAGCCCTGCTGACCTCCCCGATCTCGCCGGTGGCGACGTGGCTGGTCGGCGTCTCGAACAGCGTCGACTTCCTCGCGATGATCACGGTGATGCTCACGATCGCGGGGCTCAGCCTGGGCAAGGACCTGCCGATGCTCAAGAGCATCGGGTGGAAGATCATCCCGGTGGGCACCGTCGCGATCGTCGCCTCGTTCGCGCTGTCGACCGTGGTCGCCGAGTTCGCCCTGGGGCTCTGGCACTGACGTCGATCCGACGCAGCGGCCGCGGCATCCCTTCCTTCACGAGGGATGCCGCGGCCGCTCACTGCAGGATGACGAGCTGCTGGGTGGCCCGGGTCATCGCGACGTAGCGGTCGACCGCGGCGGTGATGCCGGGCTCGGCCGGTCCTGGGGTCGTGCCGGAGCCGACCAGCAGCACGAGGTCGAACTCCATGCCCTTCGCGTTGACGGGGGTCAGCGACTGCACCCGGTCGGCGCCGGCGTACCCAGCGTCCCCGATCACGGCGGCGACGCCCTCGGCGTGCTCGTCCAGCCAGCCGGCGAGGATCGCGTCGCGCTCGGCGCGCGGGCGTCGCAGCACCGCCAGGCCGCTCGAGCGCACCGACGTCGGCACGTTCGCATCGGGCAGGACCGCCCGGATCACGGGGGCGGCGGCATCCATCACCTCCGACGGGGTGCGGTAGTTGATCGTGAGCGACGCCTGACGCACCGCGCGGAACCCGACCCGCGCGAGTCGCTCGTCCCAGCTCTCGGCGAACCCGTGTCGCGCCTGCGCCCGGTCGCCGACGATCGTGAACGAGCGCGACGGGCAGCGCCGCAGCAGCATCTGCCACTGCGCGTCGGTGAGCTCCTGCGCCTCGTCGACGACGACGTGCGCGAACGGGCCGGACAGCAGGTCCGAGTGGAGCACGGGCAGCGCCGCGTCGTCGTCCAGGGAGTTCTGCAGATCCTGACCGCGCAGCATCGATACCAGGTCCTCGCCGTCGTCGGCCGACGCGATGAGGTAGTCGGCGATGTCGGCGCGGTACTCGCGCTCGGCGGCGGTCTGCGCGTCGCGCTCGCGCTGCCGGCGGGTTGCGCGCGGGTCGCCGAGCCGCAGCCGCGCGGCGTCGAGCAGCGGCAGGTCGGCGTCGGTCCAGGCGCCCGCGTCTGCCCGCTGCAGCAGCCGCACCTCGTCGTCGGTCAGCCACGGGGCGCAGCGGCGCAGGAACGCGGGCACGCTCCAGAGGTCGGCGACGACGACGGATGCCTCCACCAGCGGCCAGGCGCGGGTGAACGTGCGTGCGAGCGGCTCGTCCTGTCGCAGCACTCCGTTCAGGGCGGCCGGCGTCACCTCGGGGTCGTCGAGCTGCTCGTGCAGGCTCACCACGAGCGCGTGCCACACCTGGTCGCGCGCCTCGTTGTGCACCGTGCCGGGCTCGGCCGCGGCGAACACCTCGGTCCAGTCGGCCGGTGTCAGCCATAGGTCGGCCCACGGCGTCTCGACCCGCAGCCGGTCCGTCGGCGGCTCCTCATAGAACGCGATGGCCCGCTCGATCGCCTGATCCCAGCGCGCGTCGGCCTTCAGCGCCGCGATCCGCGCATCGGGCTCGGGCGTGGCGTCCACCCCTTCGTGCACGAGGTCGGCGAGCGTGCACGTCTGCACGCTGTCCTCCCCCAGGCTCGGCAGCACGTCGCCGACGTATGCGAGGTACGGCTCGTGCGGGCCGATGAACAGAATGCCGCCGCCACCGCCGGCCAGTCGCGTGTCGGCGTACAGCAGGAAGGCTGCCCGGTGCAGCGCGACGACGGTCTTGCCGGTGCCGGGACCGCCGTCGACGACCAGGGCACCGCGCGAGGGCGCCCGGATGATCTCGTCCTGATCGGACTGGATCGTGGCCAGCACGTCGCGCATGCGCGGCGACCGGCTCGAGCCGAGGCTCGCGATGAACGCGGACTGGTCGTCGAGGGCCGCGCTGTGGTCGACGCCGTCGGGGGCGAACACCTCGTCCCAGTAGTCGGCGACGCGCCCGCGCGCCCAGCGGTAGCGGCGCCGGCTCGACAGGCCGCGGGGATCGGCGGCGGTCGCCGCGAAGAACGGCTCGGCCGCCGGCGTCCGCCAGTCCACCAGCAGCGGGTCCCCGTCGGCGCCCCGCAGTCCGATCCGCCCGACGTACACGGCCGTTCCGTCTTCGAGACACATCCGGCCCAGACAGATGTCGAGGCTGAACCGGCGCAGCAGCCGCAGCCGGCTCGTCAGGCGCCGCACCTCGACGTCGCGCTCGATCGCGTACTGCCCGCGACCGGCGGGGCCGGAAAGCCGCGCGGCGAGCCGGTCGCCCAGCTCGGCTGTCTCGTGTGCGATGCGCGCCGAGATCGCGTCGAATCGGTCGCGATCGGCGTCGATGAGGGCAGGCGCCGCCTTCGCGGCGAGACGAGCGGGCAGAGCGAAGACGTCGGCAGAGGTGGTGCGCATGCAGCTCCTGGGGCGTGCGAGGGCGAGGGCAGACGACGATTGTGCACCCGACGGGGGCCCTTGCCGCAAGCCCCTCCCCCTTCCATATAATGGAAAGGGAAGGATGCCGAGGCTCGGCATCCTTTTTCGCTGTGGGTGACACGACTTCGGTGTTCAGAACTCATCCATTCCGCGCCTGGTGGGGCCGGAATCACCCTCGTTCTGGCCCGATCCGTCGATTCTGGCGGAGTTGTGAACGCGCGATCCAGTGCGGCGGCGGGCCGTCACTCGGGCGCAGCGGGCGGTATACGCGCCACACCGACACGAACCGGTATGCCCCGTACCACACCGCCACTCCCGCGACCACGAGGCCGACCAGCACCCCCACGGCGACGGCGACACCCGTGGCGACGGCCGTCGCCGCGCACAGTCCGCCGAAGAACATGCCGGTCACCGACGCCGTGACCAGGACGCTGAGGATCGACGACGATCCCAGGACCTGCTCGACGTTTCCCCGCTGACGCAGGAACGAGTACGTCACCCGCATCCCCAGCTCGTCGTCGTGCGTGGAGGCGAGGAAGTACTCGGCGGCGACCGGGTCGACGTCGGCGTAGGCGCCGCGGATCCTGTTCATCGCGACGACGTACATGAAGTCCTCCTCCGAGACGCAGAGCACCCGGATGACCGTGAACACGCCCACGACCGACAGGAACCCGAGGATGCCGAGCGCCGCCACCGCGAACCACGCCGCGAAGTGGCTGGCCTGCCCGAGCAGTCCGACGGTGACCAGTCCAGCCGAGACGAGAGTGAGGTAGATCGTGATGCGGGTGAGCACTTCGCTCTGCGCGGTGCTGCGCGCGGCGAGCAGTCCCCAGTGCTCGGTCGCGAGGATCTGCAGTCTGCGGGCAAGCGCAGCATCGGTGTCGCCGGAATCGGCTCCAGTCCCCATGTTCCATGGTCCCACCGGGATCGCTCGGGCGAAATGCCCTCTTTCCTCCCGGAACTTTCCTCCCGGAACGAGGCCACCGATCGCGCCCACCCGTAGGGTGGGGCCGTGACCACCGTGCCGCTCACGATCCGGCCCGACGACGAGCCGGGCACCGCACAGCTGTTCGTGACCGCGCAGGTCGACGGGGTCGACGAGGAGTTCCTGCTCGACACCGGGGGTTCCCGCAGCCGCGTGCGTCGCTCCGAGCGCACGGACCGGTGGGCGGTGGAGGACGCCGACGATTCCTCGCGCGGTGCGCTGGGGACGGCGACCGGCACCGCCCGCGCCCGCGTCCCGCGGATCGCGGTGGGTCCGATCGTCGCGCGCGATGTCTTGGTCGACGTGTCCGACGGCACGGACGACACCGCAGGACCGGCGGCGATCCTCGGCCTGGACGTGCTGGCCGGGCACCGGATCGACCTCCGCCTCGCCGACGCCGCGTGCGTCGTCGACGAGAACGCCGCGGTCGACCGCTGGCGCCCGATGGTGCAGTCCTCGCGCGGTCACCCCCATGTCACGGTCGCGTGGGATGCCGCAGCCGCCGCGGCCGTGTGGGACACCGGGGCGAGCATCACGATCGTCGACGCGGACCTCGTGTCGCGGCATCCCGAGCTGTTCACGCCCGCCGGCACCTCGGTCGGCACCGACGCGCACGGCAACGTCGACGAGACGGACCTCGTGACGATGGCGGCGTGCCGGATCGGCGAGCGCGAGTTCGCGCCGGCCCTCGCGGCGGTCGCGCCGATCGCCGGCATCCATCGGGCGGGCGACCCTGCATTCGAGTTGATCCTGGGGTACCCGCACATCGCCCAGTCGGACTGGGCGATCGACCTGCGCGAGGGGCGCTGGGGGTTCCTCGACTGACTCGCGCGCGGCACGCGCCTGATACGGTGCTGGGACGTCGATGGGAGGCAACCGATGTCCGATTCCACGCGCGTGCCGCGCACCGAGCCTGCTCCCGCCCAGCCCCGCGAGCAGTGGACCGGCCAGATCGGGTTCATCCTCTCGGCGATCGGATCGGCGGTGGGCCTCGGCAACATCTGGCGGTTCCCCGGCGTCGCGTACGAGAACGGCGGCGGGGCGTTCCTCATCCCGTACCTGGTCGCGCTCGTGACCGCCGGCATCCCGATCCTGTTCCTCGACTACGCGCTCGGCCACCGGTTCCGCGGCTCTCCCCCGACCGTGTTCCGCCGTATCGGCGGCCGTTTCGGCCGGTTCACCGAGTCGCTCGGGTGGTTCCAGGCGGCGATCCCGTTCGTGATCGGCCTGTACTACACGGTCGTGATCGCCTGGTCTGTCAGCTACTTCGTGTTCTCGTTCGATCTGCGCTGGGGCGACGACCCGACGTCGTTCCTGGTGAACGACTTCCTGCGTGCCGGAGACCCGGGCCTGAGTGCCGAGTTCGTGCCCGCGATCCTGATCCCGCTCGTCCTGATCTGGGTCGCCACGATCGTCGTGCTCATGCTCGGCGTCGCCCGCGGCCTGCAGGCCGTCAACGTCGTGTTCCTGCCGCTGCTGGCGATCGGCTTCTCGATCCTCGTGGTGCGGGCGCTGTTCCTGCCCGGCGCCGCCGACGGGCTGAACGCGCTGTTCACGCCCGACTGGCAGGCTCTCGGCGACCCGAGCGTGTGGATCGCGGCGTACAGCCAGATCTTCTTCTCGCTGTCGATCGCGTTCGGCATCATGATCACCTACGCCTCGTATCGCCGGCGCCGCTCGAACCTGACGACCCCGGGCCTGGTGGTCGCGTTCGCGAACTCGTCGTTCGAGATCCTGGCCGGCATCGGGGTGTTCGCCACGCTCGGCTTCTTCGCGGCGCAGCAGGGCGTCGGCATCGACCAGCTCGAGAACCTCACCGGCGTGGGCCTGTCGTTCATGACGTTCCCCGCGATCGTGTCGCAGATGCCGGGCGGCCCGATCTTCGGCTGCCTGTTCTTCGGCTCGCTCGCGGTGGCCGGGTTCACGTCGCTCATCTCGGTGCTGCAGGTGGTGTGCGCAGCCATGCAGGAGAAGTTCGGGATGTCGCGGGCTGCGGCCGCGATCAGCGTCGGCGGAGTGTCGATGGTGCTGTCGGTGGCGCTGTTCTCGACCACGACCGGTCTTCTCGCCCTCGACGTCATCGACGAATGGGCCAACAACGTCGGCGTCGTCGCCTCGGCGATCATGATGACCGTGCTTGTGGTCTGGGTGCTGCGACGCGGACCCGAGCTGCGCCATCATCTCAACTCGCTGTCGACGTTCGCCGTCGGCCGCGTCTGGATCGCCCTCATCGGCGTGGTCGCCCCGGTCGTGCTCGGCTACATGCTGATCCAGCGCGTCATCACCGTCGCGGCCGAGGGCTACTCGGACCTGCCCGCCTGGTATCTCGTCACGCTCGGCTGGGGCACGATCGCGTTCCTCGTGCTCGCCGCGATCGTCATGCCCATGCTGCGCTGGCACCGTTCGCCGGACGATTTCACACCGTGGCCGCCGGATCCGGCGGACGCGGCATCCACGTCCGTCGACGCGGGACGGGATGCCGCAGCTGCGGCCGCGATCGAGGGGGTGGCACGATGACCCCGGTCGCCGTGACGTTCCTGGTGCTGTCGGCCGTGCTGGTGTGGGGCGGCCTGATCGCGAGCGCGATCGCCCTCAGCATCCACCCCGAGCGGCGGATGTATCCGCCGGACGCCGACGACGCAGAGTCAGCCGCGACCGACGCGTGAGCCCGGGCCCCACGGTCAGCGACGACGACGATCGCTCAGCAGCGGGTACACCAGCAGCACGAGGATCATGCCGACGGCGACCAGGCTCCCCGCCAGCACGCCGGCCGTGAGCGAGAGCGTGACGTCGAACAGGAAGAACACGACGCCGGCGGTGAGCACGCTCACCAGCACGAGGACGATCTTCAGGATCGCGTCTCCCTGGCTCACCAGGTGCGGCTTCTCGTGCCGGCGGAACAGGCGCCGGTGCAGGCTCACCGGCACGAAGCCGAGCGTCGTCGTCGCGGCCGCCACGATCACCAGGGCGAGATACACGACGTGCTGGTATGGCGCGAGTCCGCCGAAGGTGGACTGAAAGGCCACGGTCAGCAGGAACCCCGCGAGGATCTGGGTCCCGGTCTGGGTGACCCGCAGCTCCTGCACGATCTCGACCCAGTTGCGGTCGGCGCGCTCGGCGGGGCTCTCGTCGCGACCGTCGCGCTTCGCGTCGCCCGCCCGTGAGGTCACCTCATCCCGTGCCCGCGTCCCGTCCGCATCGGCGCGGTCGTCGGCAGGGGTCATGCTTCCTCCCTCGATCGGCGGCAGTGCCGGTCCTCGTTGCCGGGATCGGATCATGATGGCACCCGCGACCGAGGATCGCCAGGGGCTTGCCCGCCGGGCGTCACCGCTGTGCGATCTGCGCCGCCAGTCGGGCCCGCACCACCACCGGGTCGATGCCGCGGTCGATCGCACTCAGCTCGGCGAGCGTCTCCATCTCGTCGCGACAGGCAGCGCACCCGGCCAGGTGCGCGCGGAACTCTGCCGGCAGCGGCACGTCGCGCTCCAGAAGGTCTTCGAGCACGAGGTCAGAGCCGTCGAAGCATCCGTCGCACGACAGCCACGGTTCGAAATCGGGGGCGGCCTGGGCCAGGACGGCACGCGACCAGGGCTCTTCAGCGTTCATCAGTTCACCTCCTCGGCGACCGCAGGTGGCAGGAATCCCTGCGCCTGCAGGTTCTCCCGAAGTCTCTTGCGGGCGTCGTGCAGTGTCTTGTAGACGGTGTTGCGCGTCGTGTTCAGCCGCTGTGCGACGACGTCGATCGGGACGCCCTCCACGACGATCGCGACGAGGATGCGCCGCTGGTGCGGGGTGAGGCACTCGTCGATGCTCCGCCGCAGCGCCTGTGCCAGGGCGTTTCCCTCGGCATGCGCGAGCGGGTCGCCGCGCTCGGAGGCAGGTTCCGGGATCGCGCTCAGGTCGACCTCGGTGTGCGCCCACAGTTCGCGCCGCACCGCGGTCGCGGTGTGCAGGATCGCGAACTTGTACGCCCAGGTCGTGAAGCGGCTGCGGCCCTCGAAGCTGTCGAGCCGCCGCAGCACCGCGACCGTGGCCTCGTCGGCGCTGGACTGCACGATCTCTTCGGCGCGCGCACGGCCCAGCCGGTGCGCCTCGCTCATCTGGGCGAGCTTGTACCGGCTGGCGCGGATCATCAGCGCGTGCAGTCGGCGGATCGCCTCGTCCCGCGCCGGCCGGTCGCCGGCGAGTCCGCCGATCCAGTCGTAGTCCGCGGCATCCTCTTCACCGGCGCCCGCGTCGTCGTCGAGCGGGTCGTCCCGGTCGAGCAGCCCCTCGGCACGGTTGTCCATGACCTGTTTGTATCACCGACCGGCCGGTTCTTACCGGGTGTTCGCGAATCGGCCGGCGGCGGTAAGACGCGGGGGCGCGGCAGCACTGATCGACATGGCAATCAGCCACCCTGATCCGAGAGGCACCCGATCATGAACGCACACACCCGCCGCCCGCGGATCGCCGTCGCCGCCCTGTCGGCCGTCGGCATCCTCGGCACGTTCGGTCTGGCCGGCTGCAGCACCGCGCCCGCCGACACGGCAGCCGCCGGCGCACCCGCCGCGATGAGCGCGATGGACATGTCGTCGATGCACATGAAGCCGGCCACGAGCGCACAGATCCCGCTGTACACGACGATGGCGCACCTGTGGGCGCAGCACATGGAGTGGACCTACGCGACGGTGATCGCCTTCGTCCAGGACTCCCCCGCGCTGACCCCGTCGCTGCAGCGGCTGCTGCAGAACCAGGCCGACCTCGGCGACGCGATCCGGCCCTACTACGGCGATGCCGCCGGCGACCGGCTCACCACTCTGCTGACCGCGCACATCGAAGACGCCGTCCCGGTGCTCACCGCGGCCAAGGCCGGCGACAGCGCGGCGCTGAAGACCGCCCTAGACGCCTGGTACGCCAACGCCGTCGCGATCGGCGACTTCCTGGCCGCGGCCAACCCGCACTGGACGAAGAGCGACATGGAGGACATGATGCGCACGCACATCACCCAGACCGTCGCCTATGCGTCGGACGCGCTGGCCGGCGACTACCCGAAGGCCATCGCCGACTACGGCGTCGCCGAGGCGCACATGCAGGACATGGCCGACATGCTCGCCGCCGGCATCATCCAGCAGTTCCCGAGCATGTTCCGTTGAGACGCTCGCCCGATCCATCCGGCCCGGTCGCACGGCCAACGATTCCCTCGTGTGCGATCGGGCCGGATCGAGGTCCCACGCCCCTGGTGGGCACGGCACGCCGTCGCACGCGAGGATGGAGGCATGCGCCTCCTCCTCGTCCGTCACGCCCAGACCCCGTCGAACGTCGCGGGCCTGCTCGACACCGGGGTGCCGGGTCCGGGGCTGACCGCGCTCGGCCACCGGCAGGCCGCGGCGATCCCCGAGGCGCTGCGCTCGCAGGGGGTGGACACGATCGCGGTGTCGCGTCTGCAGCGCACGGCTCTGACGGCGGCGCCGCTCGCGGCCGACCGCGAGATCGCGCCCCTCGCTCTGGACGGCCTGCAGGAGATCGAGGCCGGCGACCTCGAGATGCGCAGCGACGCGGAGTCGGTGCGCGCCTACATCGCGACGGCGTTCTCGTGGGCCCAGGGCGATCTGCGCCCGAGGATGCCCGGCGCCGACATGGACGGCGGCGCTTTCTTCGAGCGGTTCGACGACGCGGTGGATCGCGCCGCGCGGCAGGCCGCAGCATCCCTCGTCGTCTTCTCGCACGGAGCCGCGATCCGCGTGTGGGCCAGCGGACGGGTGCGAGGCTTGGGCGCCGAGCTGATGGAGCACACGCCGCTGCACAACACCGCGCTCATCGAAGCCGAGGGCGATCCGGATGCCGGGTGGAGCCTGGTGCGGTGGTCACCGGAGCCCGCCGGCGGCGCGGAGCTGCGGATGACGGTCGAAGCCGACCCCACGGGCGAGCCGGCCGAGTGAGGCACACCGAGTGAGACCGGCCGTTACAGCCAGTTGCGGGACTTGAAGATGAAATAGAGGCTCGTGCTGAAGGCGACCATGACGAGGACCGCGAGCGGATAGCCGAACGGCCACGACAGTTCCGGCATGCCATGGAAGTTCATGCCGTAGATGCCGGCGATCAGCGACGGCGCGAACAGGATGGCCGCCCAGCTCGAGATCTTCTTGGCCTGCTCGGCCTGCTTGAGGCTCGTCTCGCTGAGCCGCTGCATCTCGTCGTTCTGCCGCTGCGCCACCAGCGTCGCGTTGACCGACAACGCGTTCTGCAGGGTCTGACGCAGCTCGTCGGCCTTCTCGGTGATGCGGATGACGTGGTCGGCGACGTCGCGGAAGGACCGGCGCAGCTCGAGCGACGCGTCGTCGGACTCAGGCAGCCGACCGCGCACGGTCTCGATCATCTGCGCGAGCGGCTTGACCGCCCTCTGGAACTCCATCACCTCGCCGGAGAGGTCGTAGATGCGCTTGGCGACGGCGGAGTCTCCGGTGAACAGCTGCTCCTCGATCTCGTCGATGTCGTTCTCGAGGCCCGCGATGACCGGGGCGTAGTCGTCAACGATACGGTCGACGATGCCGTACAGCACGGCCAGGGGGCCGCGGGCCAGCAGCTCGGGCTCGTGCTCGAGGCGGTTGCGCACCCGGGCCAGGTCGGGAGCCTCGGCGCGCCGGATCACCACCACGAAGTTCGCGCCGACGAACAGGTGCACCTCGCCGAACTCGACGCGCTCGTCGGCGTCGATGTAGCGCGCGGGGCGCAGCACGAGGAACCGGGTGTCGGCGTACTGCTCGAGCTTTGCCCGCTGGTGCCCGCTGAGCGCATCCTCGACCGCCAGGCGGTGCAGGTCGAACTCCGAGGCCACGGCGCCCATCTCGGTCGCATCGGGTCGGTACAGGCCGATCCAGGCGAACCCGCCGCTGTGCTCGGCCAGCGCCTCCCACGTGGCATCCAGGCTCGCGGGGGTCGCCACCCGCTGCCCGTCGCCCGCGTAGATCGCGTTGCCGATGACCGTCACGCGCTCCAGTGTGGCATGCGGGCGCCGGTGATCCGGGTCGCGACGCCGGTCAGCCCGCGGGAGGCGCCAGCGCGGCGAGATCCAGACCGGGCAGGTCGCTCACATGCCACCGCCGGTGAGGAACACGCCGCCGTCGATGCCGAGGGTCTGCCCCGTGATCCAGCCGGCGTCGTCGCTGAGCAGGAACGCGACGGCGCCCGCGACGTCGTCGGGCACGCCCAGGCGCTTGAGCGGATACGCCTGGGCGACCGCCTCTTCCTTGCCCTCGTACAGGGCGGTGGCGAACCGGGTCTTGACGACGGCCGGGGCGACGGCGTTGACCCGGATGCCGGGCCCGAGTTCGACCGCGAGCTCTTCGGTGAGGTGGATGAGCATCGCCTTGCTCGCACCGTAGATCCCGATGCCCGGCGCGGGCTGCCGGCCCGACAGCGAGCCGATGTTCACGATCGCGCCGCCGTGGTCGGCCATCCAGGCGCGGTGCACGTGCTGGGTCCAGCCGAGCGCCGCGATCACGTTCACGTCGACGATCTTGCGGGCGACGTCGAGGTCGACGCCCATGAGGGGACCGTACGCGGGGTTGATGCCCGCGTTGTTCACCAGCAGGTCGACGCCGCCGAACGCCTCGATCGTGCGGGCGACCGCGTCCTGCTGGTGGGCCGGGTCGTCGGCGTGCCCGGGGACGCCGAGGGCGCGCCCGGGTCCGCCGAGCCGCTCGACGGCTTCGGCGAGCGCGTCGGGCTTGCGGCCGGTGATCGTGACCCGGGCCCCCTCGCGGACCAGGCGTGCGGCGATGGCCTCGCCGATCCCGCGACTGGCCGCGGTGACGATCGCCGTTCTGCCCTCGAACCTCTGACCCGTCGTGTCGCCCATCCCGCGGCTCCTTCGCCTGGTTCGCTGCGCGCGGCCTGCACGGCCCCGCCACCGGGAATCCTGCCACGTCGCGGGGCGGCGGGCACGGCTCCGGTCCCGGCCTCTCAGGCGGGGATGCCGGGATGAAGCAGGAACGCGATCGACAGGATTCCGAACCACGCGATGAAGCCCACGTAGATGAGGCGCTCGACCAGGCCGAACACCGGGCGCAGCGCGGCCACCCGGCCCGCGGCCATCGTGCCGATCGACCCGAGGACCATGACCGCGG
This sequence comes from Microbacterium sp. W1-4-2, assembly GCF_058349885.2. Classification (NCBI taxonomy): domain Bacteria; kingdom Bacillati; phylum Actinomycetota; class Actinomycetes; order Micrococcales; family Microbacteriaceae; genus Microbacterium; species Microbacterium sp. W1-4-2. The sequence goes on from NZ_JBYRJC020000003.1 coordinate 474,561, forward strand.
CGCAGATGCGTGTGAGGGGCGCGAGTGCCGGGTACCCGGCATCCCGCAACGGCGCCGCCGCCCCGATCGCCGCCAGCGTGACCGTGACGAACGCGACGAGGGCGAGCACGGAGTGGATGCCGCCGGACCGGGTGCGCTGGGCGCCCGGTGCGTCCATCGGGAAGAACGGGATCAGCGCCCGGGCGACGGCGAACACCCACAGCAGCACGACGACGGCCGCGGCCTCGGCCAGTGGCGCCAGGAACAGCGCCCCGGCCGCGGCGGCGACGGCGGCCGATGCGGCGGCCGTGGTGTAGCCGGCGCGGAACCGCGTGAGCGCGTACTGGCTCACCGGCGCGGTCACCGCCGACAGCCCGGTGGGCGCCAGGTGCAGCGCGACCAGGGCCACCAGCAGCGCAGCGGTCGCAACGAGCTGGATGACGGCGAGGATGACGGCCACGAGAGGATCATCTCGCCGCGGGGCGGCACCCGGGTCACCGGGCACCCGCTCATGCCGAGCTCGCAGCAATCCGCCGCCCGCGTCGGATGCTGTGCTCAGCCCCGGCGCATGCGCGGCGTCGCACCCGTGCCCGTTCATCCACATGTTCGAAGATCACCCCTTCTATTCATCGAACATAGATGCTATCATCGAACCATGGAATCGCAGGGGCAGCCGGTCGTGGAGCACGCGGATGACGTGTTCGTGCTGAACGCGCTGTTCCAGGATGCCGAGGCCGGGCAGTACGAGACGAACCGGCGGGACGCGCGCCGGTGCGAGGCGCTCGCGGACGCGCTGCAGTTCGCCCGAGACAATCCGCACGTGTACGTGCGTACCGAACTGGACGCCGACGATCCGCTCGGCAGACGCGCAGGTCGGCGCCCGCGGCGGGATCCGGGTTCCCTGCTGGGCGGGGACGCAGAGCTCGCCGTGCGATGCGCGGTCAGCGAGGCGGCGTCGCGGCTGGGACTGACCGAACACCAGGTGCGGTCCCAGTCGGGTACCGCGCAGCGCGCCCGTGCGAGCCTGCCGCACGCATGGCACACCGCCCGAGAGGGACTGATCACCGTCGCGCATGTGGACGCGATGCTCGCCCAGCTGAACGCGTTCGCCGACGACCCCGACCTGCTGGCCGTGTTCGACGAGGTGATGACGAAAGTCGCCCTGCACGCGTCCGCGACCGCCACGAAACGCAAGAGCAGGGAGCTCGCCGACCGGCTCACCGAGACGACCCGCACGACACGGCACGCGGATGCGTTCGCGAGACGGTGCGTGTACGTGGAAGACGTTGACGACGGCATGGCGTGGCTGCACCTGCTGATGCCTGCACGCACCGCGCATGCCATCGACCACTCCTTCACCGCGACCGCCAAGGCCATGACCGACACCGAGCGCGACGGGCGCACCCGAGACCAGATCCACGCCGACCTCGCCACCGGCCGGCTCACCGGGGAGGGCAACGGCCGGCCGATCGTGAAGACCAAGGTGTTCGTCACCGTTCCCCTTGACAAGCTCACCCCCGCCGCACGAGCCACCGTCCGCACAGACGACCCGAGAGCCACCCGCAATCGGCCGCGCGGCGCTCTGACAGGGCTGGACCTGAACCAGGACTGCCTGATCCCCGGCCATGGGCCGATCGACGACGCCACAGCCCGGCAGCTCCTGCTCGATGCAGGGGCGTTCACCCGGGTCATCACCGACCCGGTCACCGGGGTCATCCTCGACATGGACCGCCGATCCCGCAAAGCTACCGGCCCGCAGCGCGCGTGGCTCGCCCTCACTCACGGCACCTGCCTCGTCGACGGCTGCGACCGACTCGCGATCGACGCCGACATCGACCACCACTGCGCCTTCCACGGTCCCGACCGCGGCGTGACCGACATCACGAACCTCGACCCGCTCTGCGACCCCGACCACGCCCTCAAAGATGCCACCCGATTGAAGCATCATCGACGTGACGACGGCACCATCCAAGTGCAATACCCCACCGGGTACACCACGACGGACCCGTATGCCGCCGTGCGCAGACGGCTCTACGCGATATTCGGCTATGGCGAAGCCCCGCCCGGATCGCGTCCCGCGGAATCCCTCGAGTACGGCGACGACCCACCCTTCTGAACGTCCTGACACGGGCTCAGCAGCGCTTCGGCCAGTTCGACGTCGATCCCGGGCACCGCTTCGACGGGGACGGCGAGGGCGAGCAGCGTGCGACTGAAGAAGTTGCGCGCCGCGGCGGCGAGGGTGATGTCGACGATCTGCCGGTCGGTGAAGCCGGCATCGCGCAGCGACCGGGCGTCGTCATCGGTCATGGCTGCGGCATCCATCGACAGCTTCTCTGCGTACGCCATGACGGCGACGTCCCCGGCATCCAGCTCCGCGTCCCGGTAGTCGCGGCCCAGGCGGGCGAGCTGGTCCTCGTCCATCAGGCCCGCGCGCAGGGTCTTGCGGCCGTGCGCGAGCAGGCAGTGCGGTGAGCGGATGCCGCGGGCAGCTCCCAGCGTCGCGAGCTCGAACACGCGCACCCCGATCGAGGGGACGATCGCGCGGATCAGCGCTTCGAACGCGGAGTGCGCGTCCGGGTTGACGGCCATCGCCTGCGTGTAGCCGAACACGAACCCGTCGGCGGCGACGTCGTTCGCGTACATCTGCGCGGCATGGCCCTCGACCGCATCGGCGGCAGGTGGTTCGACGATCATGGCTCCTCCATCGTGCGGTGGGGTGGATGCCGCGGGCCCGGTCGATCGGCTCAGGTCACGAGGCGGCGGGTGGCGAGCTCCTGGACGTTGCCGAGCACGCCTGCGTCGCTCGAGACGAGGTCGAGGAAGTCGTCGCGCTCCAGGGTCAGCAGCACGGCGTCGCTGCTCGCGCGCACGGTCGCGGTGCGAGGCACGTCGCGCAGCAGCCCGATCTCGCCGAAGACGTCGCCGGTGTCTTCGGTGCGCAGCGTCCGGCCGTCCTTGGTGACCTCGACCTCGCCGGATTCGATGAGGTAGAAGCGGTCCGACAGACCGCCCTCGGCGACGATGACGTAACCGGCGGGCACCGAGACCGGGGCGAGCTTGTGCGCGATCCGATCGAGCACCTGCGGGGCGAGGGGCCGGAACAGGTCCACCTTCTCGAGCAGCGACAGGCCCCGCGGCGGCGTCAGGCGCGAGTCGAGGTGCGGGATGCGCACGGCGCACAGCAGGGTGAGCGCCGTGCCGACGATGCCCAGCGAGATGAGCGCGGGGCCGAGTCCCAGCCAGCCGATCAGGATCGGGGTGAGGAACGCGCCCAGCGCCGCCGCACCGATGAGCATCGACTCGATGGCGGCGAACACGCGCGACAGCACCCGATTCGAGACCAGGCGCGGCGGGATGGTGCCGAATCCGACATTGATCATCGGGTCGCACAGTCCGATGACCACGAACGCGATGAACACCACGACCGCTTGCGGCGCGACGCCCAGGGCCAGCAGCGGTACGCACCAGCCGAGGACGCCGACGACCATCAGCCGGCCCAGGCGCACTCTGCCGGCGAGCCCCAGGATGATGAACCCGCCGGCGAACGTCGCCGCGCCCAGCACCGCGTTGAGCAACCCGACCTTGTTCGCATCGCCCAGCATGTGCGCGGCGACCACGACGACCAGCACGTTCACGAGCCCCGCGAGGATGCCGTTGACCACGAGCAGGCCCGACATGGCGACCAGGTCGCGGTCTTTCGCGATGGCCACGAACCCGCCGGCCGCTTCGGCGAGGAACGACCCCTCCTTCTCGCCGGCCTCGACGACCTCGCCGACCACGCCGAGTCCGTCGGTCTCGCTCTTGCCTCGTTCCTCGGGGGCGTCGCGAGTGACTCCGGCCACGAGCACGAGCGACCATGCCAGCCCGAGCGCGTTCAGCAGCACGACGGGAACGATGCCGACGACGCCGAGCAGAAGGCCCGCGATGGCGGGGCCGGCGAACTGCGCCGTGCTGTCGATGATCTCGGCGGTCGCGTTCGCGCTGGTCAGCTGCTTGGGGTTCTCGACGAGCTGCGGCAACAGGCCCGCCTGCGCCGGGCGGAAGGTCGCACCGATGATCGCCAGAAGCGTGGCGGGGATGAGCACCACCCACATGTTGAGGTCGAAGAAGATGGCGGATGCCGTGATCCCGACGAGCACGAGGCAGATGCCGTTCACGGTGAGCATGTAGTCGCGTCGCGACATCCTGTCGGCGATCGTTCCCCCGATCGGCGTGAGCAGCGCCGTCAGCAGGAATCGGACGCCGGCCCACGCGCCCACCAGGGCCGCTCCGCCCTCGTGGTAGGCCCACACCATGATGGCCATGGCGTAGGCCCACTGGCACATCGCCGCCCCGAGATACGCCAGCTGGATGCGCCGGACATTGCGGCTGGTCCAGACCGTGGCGGCGTTCTCTTTGAACAGCGCGACGCCCCGTCGGCTGTCAGTCGCCGTGTCGCTCATCGGCAGGCCTCCCCGGACCAGCGCAGACATCCCCAGAACTACTGACTGAACTCATGATCAACCCCGGCGGGGTCGCTGTCCAGCGTTTTCTCGGGCGATATGGTGAGCGCGTGCCCTTCGCGCTCGCCCTCACCGTCGTCCTCGGACTGCTCGCGGCCTTCCAGCTCGCACTCGCCCTCGGCGCCCCGCTCGGTCGCTTCGCCTGGGGCGGGCAGGAGCGGGTGCTCCCGACCCGGCTGCGTGTCGGGAGCGCGGCGACCATCCTGATCTACGCGATCATCGTCACGCTGGCCTGGGACAGGGTCGGTGCGCTCGACCTGCTGGCGCAGTCGTTCTCCGAGATCGCGATGTGGGTCGCATTCGCGTTCTCCGCCCTCGGCATCCTCATGAACGCCGCCTCGCGCAGCAAGCCGGAGCGCACCATCATGACCCCGACATCGATCATGCTGGCAGGACTCACGTTCCTGATCGCGATGGGCTACGGCGAGTTGGCCATGGCAGCCTGACCGCCGGTCGGACACACCCGTGAACCGTCACACGGCGTAGTAGTCAGTGCGTCGCGGATCAGCTCAGACCGCGTCTTGTGGGCGCAGGCGAGGCAGCACGGACGCTCAGCCCGAGATCTCGACGACCCGACCGGTCTCGAGCGACTGGTGCACGGCGGCGATCGCCGTGGTGATCATCAGTCCTTCCTGCGGGCCGGGAACGTCCACGTCGCCATCGCGGATATAGCGGACGAAGTCATTCACCATATCGATCGGGATGCCGTGGATGCGGCCGTTGCGTTCGTACACCGCGGTCTGCGGCCACGACATGCCCTCGGGCCCGTAGTCGACCACGCCCTGGTTCGCACCGTCGATGTGCACGACGCCCGTCGTCGACTGGATCTCGTAACGGAAGTCGAAGACGGCGGGCATCGACGCGGGCAGCACCCACGACGAGTTCAGCGTGACGTGCGAGCCGTCGTCCATGGTGAAGATCGCGGTGATCCGATCCCACGTATCGATGCCCGATGCGGCGAGGACCTCACGCGACCCCACGGCGTAGACGGACGCCGGACGCGCACCGCTCATCCAGCAGGCCAGATCCAGTGAGTGGGGCATCAGGAACCACGCCGGCGAGCTCTTGGCAGCCCATGACAGCATCTGGGTCGGGACGTAGACGGTGTCGTTCAGGCTGATGATCTGCGCCGTCACCCGTGATCCAGCGCTGCGTAGTCGTTCGCGCACCGACGAGAAGCGCACGTTCCATCTGTTCTCGAAGCCGACCATGATTCTGGTTCCGGATGCCTCGGCCGCCGCGACGATCTCCTTCGCGTCGTCGACCTGCGTCGCGAGCGGCTTCTCGACCATCAGGTCGAGCCCGGCTCGCGCGCACGCGACGGCCACCTCCCGGTGGGCGAAGTCCGGTGTGGCGATCACCGCCGCGTCCAGCTCGGGGTGGGCGGCGAGCATGTCAGAGACGTCGGCGTACCCAGGAATGCCGAACTCCGCCGCCATGCCGTCGAGCACCGCGGGACTGCGATCGCAGATCGCGACGACCTCGGCGTGCGGATTCTCCTGCAACGCTCGCGCGAACATGCCGCCGCGGATCCCGCCGCCGACGATTCCGACCTTTACAGAGCCACTCTGCTTCACGATCCACCCGCTTCCTCGCGTCTAGAACATACTCAAATCCGGTCGATGGTCGAGCTGCTTGTTCCGCGACACTTCATCGGAGGGATCATCCAAGCGATTTCTCCAACGGCATCCCATCCGCGTCCGTCACATCCGACTCGGCCTCCGTCCCTGGGCCGGTGATCGCTCCCGTCGTTTCAGCGGGCTCGACCACATGACGAAAGCCTCGTTCTGCCGCCAGCGCCGCGCCTGCCGCGATCGCCTCCTCGCGGCTCGCGAAGCTCTGCGACAGGCCAGGATGTGCGTCGACATGATTCTCCCATTGGCCGCGGTTCGACCTCGTGATGATCCTCACGGTAGAGCTTGCTTCATCCATGTCCGCTCCTCCTCAACTCGTCGAATCCGACGGAGCATCCTCGGCGGTGAGCCGGTCCTCGACTACAGCCGAATACGCCAGGCGCGGTCACGGGCGCTCACTCGGCAACGGTGAAGCTTTGGCCGTTCCATCGCCGTCAACGGATCGCAAATCCGTGTCAACGGGATGGACCCCAACCCTTGGAAACACTGGCGGAGACGGAGGGATTTGAATACTGAAGGCGGCCGATGAGGTGGGCGCGTTGGGCTCGAGTTCCCTTGATTTCATGCGGATTCAGGGGGTGTCCAGGCTGAGTTCAGTGGTTCTCGTATGTGTTCAGAGCGTTGCGTTTCGATTCGCGCCTTCCAGAAATCTTCCAACTTCGGACAGCCGCCACAGCAGCACGTCGAGCATCTGCGGGCGTGCTCTCATCGGATGGATGACGAGTTCATTGCCGCTGTCGCAGATGGGCGCGACTGTCTCCAGCAACCGACTCGAGTGTTGAAGCCAGAGTCGCAGCCGACGCGTGGGCGAGTCACCGTCGAGGTCCAGGATCCAGGCCCCCGTTGTCGGCTGGGCTGCATCCCCATCGGATGTACTGCGCTAGGCATCACCTCTCACGTGATTCATCCTGCCGTCGCCGGAGTTCGGCGATGCGCTCTCGCTCACGCGCATCCTTCGCAGCTCCATCTCTCGCCACTACGCTTAGAGGGCCAGTGACTCCTTCGGTCCACTTCTTCTGGTTATCGCGGATGTCGCGCACTGCTTGCGCAACGTCGTGAATCCCCCGAACCTCAATCCACTCTCGTTCTGTGTAGATACTGAGATCGAGGACCGCTGGCGACGTAAGGACAGCGCCTTCGAGGCCCTGGAACGTCACTGTCCCCTCATGGCGGTCCGGTAATCCGGAGTCCTTCCTATCGGGCGCCCAGACCCACGAAGTCCGCCACTCTTGCCCGGGCGCAAGCACCGCGAACGTGGGAATTCCGACACGAGTCCCAGAGTCCCGACGGTTCGCCCGCTGGGGCCATGGTTCGAGGTCGATTCGAACGTTCGTCGCAGCGGTAGGACCGAAGTTCTTGACTACGAGATCGATGGCTAGGTTGGTTGCGGCCGATTCCTCGGTGAACGCGACGACGTATGGCTGGGCTCGTTCAATCTCAAGTTGTCGAGCGAGCTCCCGGGCGGCCTTCGCCTCCTTAACCTGGTGCCACGCAAACCAGAGCGCACCCAGCGCGATCGCTGCAGTGACGGCCGCCGCGATCGCCGCAATCCAGTCGGTTAGAGAGGGACCAGCTTCGAGGGCCGATAGTAGACGATCCAGGTAGTCATCAATCATGCTCTCGATGCTGACACACCATTCGAAATCGGTACTTGACGGCGACGCAAGTCCGAGCGACTAAGCCTCGATCCACCGATGGGGCTGGGTTTTGGGTGGGCGTCATGACGCTGAAATGCCTATCTGATCGGGGAGAATAGTGATTGTCTAGGCCACTGTTCAACCGATCCGAGAGGCATCTCGTAGATGCAATTCAAGCACGCTCCGGCGGCAGTGTCCGCGGTGTTCGACGATCCGAATCTCGTGTCGGCTGCGGGGCTGGTGCCGTTGCTGCGGCTGGCGCGCTCGGCGGGACTGGGCGAGCTCGCGCGGGGCCGGTTGACGGTGCCGACGGACAAGGGTGCGAACGCGGGCGCGAAGGTGGTGGCGCTGGTCGCGGGGATGCTCGCCGGCGCGGACTCGATCGACGACATGAACCTGCTCCGCCACGGCGGCATGGGGAGCCTGTTTCACCGTACGTATGCGCCGTCGACGCTGGGCTCGTTCCTGCGCGAGTTCCGGTTCGGGCATGTTCGCCAGCTCGACGCGGTCGCTTCCCGTGTGCTCGGCGGCCTGGCCTCTCAGGCGCCGTTGCTGTAGGTCCGGGGCGGTGAGCGGGTGATGGTGGACCTGGACGACACGATCGTCGAGGTGCACGGGTATCAGAAGCAGGGCGCCGGGTTCGGGTACTCCGGCGTGCGCGGCCTGAATGCGCTGCTCGCGACAGCATCGACGCCCTCGTCGGCGCCGGTGATCCTTGCCCAGCGGCTGCGGAAGGGACAGACCGGGTCCCCGAAGGGAGCGGCACGGATCGTCGGAGGCGCCCTCGCGACGTTGCGCCGGATGAACACGGGCGCAGGCACTACGCGGGTGCTGCTACGGGCGGATTCCGCGTTCTACGGCAACGCGACCATCGGCACCGCGACCCGAGCAGGCACGGACGTATCGGTGACCGTCCGGATGGACCCCGCGGTGAAAGCCGCGATCGCCACCATCCCGGAGGACGCGTGGACGAAGATCGAATACACCGACGCGATCCGGGACGAGGCCACCGGGCAGTGGGTCTCCAAAGCCGAAGTCGCCAAGGTCCCGTTCACCGCGTTCCGCTCTCGGCGCAAGACCGAACACGTGACGGGGCGGCTGGTCGTGCGGCGCATCCCCGACCTGAACCCCAAGAAGGTGGACCAGCCGACACTGTTCGACACGTGGCATCACGCGTTCTTCACCACCACCGACCCCGCCGAGTTCGACACGGTCGAAGCCGACAAGACGCATCGTCGTCACGCGATCATCGAGCAAGTCCACGCTGACCTGAAGAACGGCCCCCTCGCACACCTGCCTTCCGGCGTTTTCACCGCGAACAGTGCCTGGCTCGTGCTCGCCGTGATCGCGTTCAACCTCACCCGCGCTGCCGGGATCATCGCCGACCGGACCGGGCGGCTCGCGAGAGCGACAACCGCGACGGTCCGCCGCGCCCTCATCCACGTGCCCGCACGCCTTGCCCGCTCCGCACGCCGGATCACACCGCACCTCCCCGAGGCCTGGCCATGGGAGAACGCCTTCGCGCGCCTGCTCACGGTCACGCACGCACCCCCGCAGCCAGCAACTACATGACCAACGCCGCGACGCGGCACGACCAAACGACCACGCGGACGACCGGGATGCGGCGCCCGGGACACACCCCTGCACGCCACCAACCGCCACGCCCCGATCACGCCGACCCCGCCCCCACCAGGCTCACCGGTGGATCGAGGCTAAGGCTGGTGGGCGAACCGGCGGTGGGACGACGCGCCCACATGCACTCGATAGCACACGCGTCCGGCGCGGCTCGAGGCGTGGTCGACGGCGTGAAGCAATGCTCGAACGCCCTCAGTGTTACGCGATCCGTTACGCACAGCACAGACGGTCGGCGAACGCATGTCCTACGGGCTCGGGCCTCGAACCTGTCGCCCACCCGATCCAACCCGCCCGAACGTGCCCGAGTGAAGTCGTCGCCAATCAGCCCTGGTAGCGCTCGCGCCGTTGCATACGCAAGCGCGAGTACGGCCGAGGGTCCCGCGATCCGAGCAGTCCGAGTTCGTCGAGGATGTCCGAGTAGTCAACGGGAAGGACTCCTGACTCGGAGAGGGCCTCTTGGACGCAGAAATCGGCGATGATCTGTCGCTTCGGGCCAGCCGACCATTCTCGCCTGTAGCGCCCCTCAACCGCGCGCATCTTCGCCTGCCTAGCCCCATATGAAAAGGACAGGCTGAGATCTCGACAGACCGACGCGAACACCGACGAGACCGACACCGAACTAGAATCCCTCCATTGCTGAGCTAGGGTGCGAGACCGGCGGACCGCTTGCGCTGCCCGAATTAGCGCGCGTAGATACTCATCGACTTGCTCGAGAAGTCGCTCCACCGCGTCCTCCCAATCGATCGGCTTCTTCCCCACCCATCTGTTGTAGAAGTCGACCGCAGCTTGGTTGTCATCGTGCTGGTGGGCGGTCCGCAGAAGATATACCGTGCGCGTTGCCTCATACTTCTCAAGCACGTCCACACTTGCGAGGAATGAAGCGTCCTCCGCTAACCTCGGGCTTTCATCGGTGAGGGTGCTTGGTGTTGTGGCGTAGACGGGGAAAGTGCTCCTGATCTGGGAGAATTGATCTTGCTTAAGGTCCAATTCGTCCAGTTCAAAGGAGCACCTTCAAGGTGAAGACTACCGGGTCGTATCCGCGGCTTCAGATCGACACCGCGGACGTGCCCGCGGTCGGGCATGCGGGCGGTGTCATGTTGACCGAAACGATCCGCGCGACGGGCCTGGACCGGGCGATGGCGGCGGCGCTCGGGCCGTGGCGCAAGCGGTTCGCGGTCCATGACCCGGGCAAGGTGATCCTCGATCTCGCGGTCGCTCTCGCGCTTGGCGGGGATGCGCTGTCTGATCTGGCGACGGTGCGCGCGGAGCCGGGCGCGTATGGGCCGGTTGCGCCGGATCCGACGGTGTCCCGCACGATCGCGGCGCTGGCTGCTGATGCGGACCAGGTGCTGACCGCGATCAGCGCCGCCCGGCAGGAAGGGCGTGCGACTGCGTGGGCTCTGGCTGGTGGGCACGCTCCCGACGCCGACATCTCGGCGGATCGGCCGTTGGTGATCGATCTGGACGCGACGCTGATCACCGCGCATTCAGAGAAGGAGGACGCGGCCCCCACGTTCAAGCGCGGGTTCGGGTTCCACCCCCTCTGCGCGTTCGTCGACCACGGCCCCGCCGGCACTGGGGAGATACTCGCGATCCGGTTGCGACCCGGGAACGCCGGGTCGAACACCGCCGCCGACCACATCGCTGTCGTGACAGCAGCCCTCGCTCAGCTGCCCGGTGGGAGGTCCCGACCGGGCAAGAGCGTGCTGATCCGCACCGACGGTGCCGGCGGGACGAAAGAGTTCGTGACCTGGCTCACGAAGCGGCGGTTGTCGTACTCGGTCGGGTTCACGCTCCCGTTCCACACCCCCGCCTTCTACGAGCTCCTCACCGAGCACCATGCCAGGGAACCCGCGCTCGACGCCGACGGCGAGGTCCGTGATAGTGCCGCCGTGGCCGAGCTGACAGGGATCCTCGATCTGACCGGATGGCCGGAAGGAATGCGTGTCATCGTGCGCCGGGAACGTCCCCACCCCGGCGCCGGGCTCCGCTTCGACGACGTCGACGGGTACCGGCTGACCGCATTCGCCACCAACAGCAAACGCGGACAGCTGCCGCACCTCGAGTTGCGTCACCGCCGCCGCGCACGCTGCGAAGACCGCATCCGGCAGGCGAAGGACGCCGGGCTGCGCAACCTTACCCTCAAAGGGTTCGATCAGAACCGGATCTGGTGCGCGATCGTCGCCGCCGCCGGCGACCTGCTCGCCTGGGCCGGGCTCCTCGCCCACCCCGGCCATAAGGCCCGCCGGTGGGAACCCAAACGCCTGCGGCACCGGCTCTTCACGATCCCTGCCAGCATCGCCCGACACGGGCGCCGCACCATCCTGCACTTGTCGAACCGGTCCCGATGGGCGAGCATCGCGCTCACCGCGATCAGCCGGCTCCGCGCCCTGCCCGCGCCCTCCGGCTGACGCCATCGATCTCGGTCACCACCACGACCCGGAGCCCGGAGACCCGCGACCGCAGCGCAACGCGGCAACTGTCGTACCCACATGCCACAATCAGCGTCACAACCCCGGCAACAACGCCGACCACACCACGTCAGCCAACCGACGAAAGATCGAGGCGAGTCGCGCGAGTCGCGCGTCCATGTCCGCTCAGTCGTCGGATATTGGCCGCCGAATGCGGCGGAGCTGACTGCGTATCAGCGACGGTTGGCGGGCCACGCCGAACTGGAGCAAGACATTGAATCAAGGAAGGTCAGCGAAAATGCTTCGTTGAGAGGCGGATTCTCTGGTACAAGTTAAGTTGCATCAACATTGGTGTTCGAGAAGGGGATCGAATGTCTACGCCATCAAGCAGTTCGTCTGACCGCGTCGACAAACTTCTGGCCGGGATTCTGGCACTCCTCGCAGCAGAGCGGGACGATGCGATTAGTACCCGGCTGACCGGTCTACCTCGATTGAGAAGCACTGAATCGGTGCTCAACTCGGCAGGTTTCACACCCGCTGAGATTGCGGAATCCCTCGGCAAGGCCTACGAAGGGGTGCGCTCGACACTGCGACGCGAGTCCGCGCAGAAGAACAAGCGTGCAAAGGAGGCCGACGAATGACCCCTGAGTACGAGCAGCAGATGCTGGAAAAAATGGACCTGCTACTTGGCGTGGTTCAGCTCGCTTACGCCGAGGAGATCAAGGCTGCGAGATCTGACCTTCGATCTGATGCCGTGGTTGCGGCGATTCTTGACACCTGCGAAGACTGGACACCGGCCGGCACCGTGATCAATGAAGCGGTGCGGATCTCTGGATCAGCGAAGCGTACCGTGCAGCGCAGAGTCTCAGACCTCCTCGCACGACGCGCGCTGGCACAGCGAGGGGCGACGGTCTCCTCTGCTTACAGATCGACCGGCCTTTTGTAGAAAGGGAGCTCGAAGTGGCCAATGACGATGAGGACTACGTGGAGCCCGTTGCCCCGGCTGCTCAACAGTCGCTGCTGGCTGCACTGGTTGCGCTTCTCGCCGATGAGCGAGAACACGACCCAGTTCGTACAACCGCGCGTAAAACAGAGGTGCTGCTGGCGGATGCTGGCCTCCACCCCACTCAGATCGGACCGCTGCTCGGCAAGAAGCCCGACACCGTGCGCATGGCCATTCGACGCGCTCGCAAAGCCGCTGACCCGCCGGCCAAGAAGGAAACGACCGGAGGGGCCGAGTAATTGCCCGAGAGTCTGGACCTGTACGCCGAGATAGCAGCGATGAGAAATCAGCTCGATGACGTCTCAGCGATCACCTCTGCGCTACTCCGTGCGGGAGGCGCGAAGCCCAAGGCCGAGATTCTGGCCTTTCTCGAAAAGGATCAAGCCGCCCGACTCGTCTTCCTGATGTGTGATGGAGAGACCACGCAGGCGGCAATCGTCAAGGAGTTGACGAGGCGAGGTGTTCCAGGGGGAAGTCGCGCAGGCGTCAGCCGCAAGCTCGAGGTGCTATTCAACGAGTATCACCTAATTGCGCCGGACCATCGACTTCACGGGAGTAGGGTCTACCGGCGTACGACGATCGCAACGGCGCTGCATATCGAGCGTGACCTGAACAAGTTGGGCTTGGGTCTGTGACGCAGGCTGCCGAGCACAAGATCGTTCGGACGCTCACTCAGAGGTGTCGCGCTCGTGGGTTTCGGGACGGACCCGCCCTGCTGGACTTGCTCGTGAAGTCCCACCGCGATTCGGTGAAGGTCTTGCCTTCCGACGTCCCTGAACAGTTCTCCGTGCCGAACGGTCTCACCAAGACCAAGGCGGCCGAGTTCGCGAATGAAATCCTTGACGCCGTACGTACCGATGAGTCGAGCAAGCAAGAGGAAACAGTTCCGTTGGTCATGATCGTGACAGCGCTCTCGCTTGAGGCAGAAGCTGTTGCGGAGTATCTAGAGGATATCCGCGAGGTCGAGCACCCAACGACGGGTTCCCTTTACCAGGTGGGTCGTTTCCCTGGATCCCCCCGATTCGATGTGGCTGTCATTGTTACGGCGCCCGGCAACGAGTCCGCGGCTATGGAGACCGAGCGTGCCATTCACCATTTCAGCCCGCGGATCGCGCTATTCGTCGGAGTGGCGGGTGGCCTGAAGGATGATGTCAACATCGGCGACGTCGTTGCTGCTGACCACGTCTACGACTACTCATCCGCGAAGGAGGGGGACGGGCCTGTCGGGGCACGTATCAAGACGGCCCAAGCGAGCTACGCCGCGATTCAACGAGCGCGGGTGGTTGCCTCCTCTAGAGCATGGGTCTCGCTCGTAAAGCGCCACTCCCCGAATTCTGACGCTCGTGAACCTATTGCGCTAGTAAAGCCGATCGCGGCCGGCCCGAGACTGTTGGCTTCAACTGAGGCTCCCACCGCACTGTGGATCAAGGACCACTGCAACGACGCGCAAGCCGTTGAGATGGAGGGGTACGGCTTCCACGCCTCCCTATCGGGGTATCCGGGCATCGAAGCTCTCGTCATTCGAGGAATCTCAGATGTCATTGACGGGAAGTCAGCTCAGAGCGACAAGGCATGGCAGCCGGTCGCTGCGAGCCGGGCGGCTGCCTTCGCGCTTACGGTCGCATCTGGTCTGATCCGTTCCACGGAAGCGAAACGCACAAGCGAGTGAGGAACCATGGTGAAGACAGAGCACGAAGAACTCATTTCAGCTATCCAGAGCATGGATCGAAAGTTGAGCGCCCTGCTATCGATCGTGGTGGATCAGCACCTCCGTCGAACTGCAGACCTCGCTACCCCGCGGCCCCGAAACATCGATCGGATTCTGTCAGATGCAGGCATGCTCGGCACGGAGATCGCCGCCACTCTCGGCAAGACGCCCCAGGCCGTGTCTCAGGCGTTGAAGACTTCGGCAAAGGCCGCCGGGCGAAACCGTGAGACGCCGCCCAAAGCCACGGACGGCACCGAAACCGTCTAGCTCCCCCCATCCGTGGCAGGCGTTCGATGACCGGTCGTCATGCGCGCTGCGCGTGTTTGGCGACACCCGCCCAACTCGACGGGCGCGGGGGCCCCGCCCGGGTGAAGTGCGCGGAGGCGGTGCGTCAAACGCGCGCCGCTCGGGACCTCGACGTCGTCAAGGGGGACACCACCTGTGCGGGGTGGTGCCCTCACGCCGTCGAGCCGACCGACTTCCGTGGAACCACGCGGCTTCTGGGCCCTCCGAGGCACGAGCGTGGTGAGGGTGGCGCGCCCCAGGGGCACCCAAAGGTCCCCCTGGGGGACCCCTGAGGGCCGAAAGCCGCCCGAGCTGAACCGTGAGGTCCACGATGCCAAGCGAAAGATTCGTCTTCTGATCAGGTATTCTTGCGCGGAGACGGAGGGATTTGAACCCTCGGTCCCCTTACGAGGACTCCACCTTAGCAGGGTGGTGCACTAGGCCTGACTATGCGACGTCTCCATGCATCCGGCACCCGAGGGCGCGAACGCGTCTGTCCATGATAACCGGTCCGCGCACCCGTCACGAACCGGGCCAAGAGCCACGGCAGAAGACGGCCGAGCGACCCGAGAGCACGGGTCGAGGCATCCATCACCGCCCGTCACCGGCGTCACCCGTTGCCATTCGAGCAGGTCTGCTCGGCCGCCGTCTGACCGGCGATCGACGACGGCAGCCTCACACCGGCACCGGACGCAGAAGGCGACGCAGACGGCGTCGGGCTCGGCGATGTCGTCGGCTTTTCGACCACCACGCCGTTGCCCTGGCTCGCCCCACCGGTGAGCACGAGCTTCTCGTTGGCCGCCAGCGCCGCCCACAGCGCCCGCGCGGCCGGCTCGTCGGGTACCACCCGGTTGGGGTCGACGGGGTCGGCCATCGTCGGGTACTGCACGAACACGATCTGCCCGAACGGCACGCTCTTGACGGCCAGCGCGATCTGCACGAGCGTCAGCGGGTCGGTCAGGGTCGCGCTGGGCGTGATGTTCTGCACGGCGACCGTGGCCAGCTTCAGCAGCAGCGCGGGGTTCGACAGGGTCCCCTGGCTCATCAGCTTGCGGGCCAGGCGCGACATGTACTGCTGCTGGTTCGAGATGCGGCCCAGGTCTCCCCCGTTGCCGACGCCGTGCCTCGTGCGCAGGAACTGCAGCGCCGTCAGCCCCGAGATCGTGTGCATGCCGGGCGACAGGTGCAGGTGCGTGTACGGGTCGTCGATGCCGTTGGCCACGCACACGGTCACCCCGCCGATCGCGTCGGTGAGCTGGATCACCCCGCCCCACGTGATCTTCGCCGCGTACGGGATCTTCATGCCGCTCAGCTGCGACACGGTCTTGACGACGCACGAGAGGCCGCCGTATCCGTAGGTGGAGTTGACCATGGATGCCTGGGTCGCGGGTGCGACGGATCCGTCGGGGCGCGTGCAGCTGGGCGTGGGGATCACGAGGTCGCGCGGAATCGAGATCACGGTCACGCGACGCGGGTTGTCGGAGATGTGCACGAGCAGGTTGACGTCGTTGCGCTCCCCCACGGCATCCTGCCCCTTGCACCGGTTGCCGAACAGGGCGGCGTACGAGGGCTCGCAGACATCCGTGCCGGCCAGGAACAGGTTCACTCCGCCGGAGATCGCGCCGACGTCGGGCGGCGGGGTCCCCTGCCCCTCGAGGGCCACCGCGTGCGACGAGAACGTCGACCCGAGCTGGAAGGCCGCGTACGCGGCGACTCCGGATGCCGCGACCACCACGACGGCCACGGCGACCGCGACCAGCTTCAGCACCTGCCCGAACGTCCGCGGCGACGGGTTCTTCGCGTGCTGACCGACCGGCTGCCGCTCGTCGGAGATGGGATCGCTGCGCACGTGTGACCTCTCATCGACCACGCCGCCGGCAGGGACCGGAGGCGGCGGATTCGAGTCACACCGTCATGTTGCGGAGGGTGTGGGATTCGAACCCACGGGACATTGCTGCCCACTGGTTTTCAAGACCAGATCCTTCGGCCGCTCGGACAACCCTCCCCGGCAGAACCCCGCCGGAACGGGTCGAGTCTAGTCGACCGTCGAACCCGGCCGTCGAACCCCGTCTTTTCAACAGAGCGAGCATGCTCCCGCAGGCTGGAGGCCTGCTATGCGCGACGCCAATGGCTGCTGTGCGGCAGCTGAACCTACTCGATCTCGGCGATCGGCCGCAGCAGGCTCTCGTCGACCTGCACGCCGAGCCCCGGCGCCGTGATCGCCCGCGCCCGGCCGTCGACCGATCGCGGCTGGTATCCGGCGATGTGCTCGTTGGTCCAGTCGTTGTACGACGAGACGTTGAACAGGGCTCGCGGGTCGGTGGTGGCGGCCAGGTGGTTGACGGCGGCCGCGGCCAGGTCGCCGCCCCAGGTGTCTTCCATCGACACCTTGAGCCCGAGGCTCTGGGCGGCGTCGCGCAGCTGCAGCGCGGCCGAGAAGCCGCCCACGCGCGAGTACTTGAGGTTTACGGCCGAAATGCCGGCCTCGTGCTTGGCGCGGTACAGGTCCTCGAGCGTCACGATGCTCTCGTCGAGGATCAGCTGCTGCGGCATGTGCCGCGAGACGAGGATGCTGTCGTCCAGCGTCCTGCACGGCTGCTCGATGTAGACGGGGATGTCGCCGATGAGCCGCACCGCCGTGAGGGCGTCGTGCACGTCCCACCCGCCGTTCGCGTCGGCCAGGACCACGACGTCGTCGGGCACCGCGGCCACCACGGCGCGGGTGCGCTGCGCGTCGAGCTCGGGCTCGTTGCCGACCTTGAGCTGAAAGCGGCGGATGCCCTCGGCCATGCGGGCCTCGACGAACGCGACCATCCGGTCGGGAGCCTCGAGCGGCACGGCCTCGTAGAGCGGGAAGTCGGGGTTCTGGATGCCGCCGGTCAGGCCCGAGATCGGCAGCCCGGCGCGCTGGCCCAGCAGATCCCACAGCGCGATGTCGATCGGGCTCTTGGCCGCGCGCTGCTCGAGCAGCACACCGTCCATGAGCAGGTGCGCGCCGCGCAGGTCGAGCGGGTCGTGACCGATCAGCGCGGGGGCGAGCTCGCGCAGCGCCGCGCGCACCCCCTCGGCGAAGGCCGGCAGATAGGTGCCGCCCAGGGTGGCGACCTCGGCCCACCCGACGAGCCCGTCGTCGGTCTCGACGGCCACGACCGTCGCCGGCTGGGTGCTCGCGGCACGCCCGCCCGACATCACGTAGGTGCCGTGCCGGTACGTCAGGTCGTAGCCGTACAGCCGGATCCGCTGAATGCGCACGCTCTCTCCTTCGGTCCGCCGCTACTCGACGATTCTGCCGCCGCGTACGACGGCCACCCGCGCGTCGGGCTCCCACAGCGCCGCGGGCTCGGCGAGGGGGTCGGATGCCAGGACCAGCGCATCGCCGTAGGCCCCGGCATCCAGATGCCCGAGCGCAGGATCGCCGATGAGCTCGGCGTTCACGGCCGTCATCGAGCGCAGCGTCGCCGCCGCCCCGCTCGCCTCGACCTGCAGGCGCACGCCGCACAGCTGGTCGTCTTCGAGATCGCCCATGAGGTCGGTGCCGAACCCGACGCGCACCCCCGCGGCGAGCGCGAGCTGCACGGCCTCCTGCCCCTTCGAGAGCACCTCGGCGTTCTTGGCGAGCGACGTCTCGTTCAGTCCGATCGCGGCCCCGCGGCGATCCATCGCGTCATAGGCGGCGAGGGTCGGCACGAGGAACGCGCCGCGCTCGGCCATGCGCGCCGCGGTGGCCGCGTCGATCAGGTTGCCGTGCTCGATCGACCGGACGCCGTTGTCGATCGAGTGGACGACGGCCTCGGACGAATAGGCGTGTGCGGCGACATAGCTGCCGCGCCGGGTGGCCTCTTCGACCACCGCCCGCACCTCTTCGGCCGAGTACTGCGGGTTGCGGATCGGGTCGACGAGCGAGAACACGCCGCCGGAGGTCATGATCTTGATCGCGTGCGCACCGGTGCGCAGGCGATTGCGGACGGCCAGGCGCAGCGCGTCGACGCCGTCGACGAGCTCGCACATGTGCCCGTGCGAGAAGCACGTGTCGATGTGCGCCGAGCGCGGGTCGCCGTGCCCGCCGGTCTGACTGAGCGCAGGGCCGGTGAAGTGGTAGCGCGGCGACGAGAACAGGTCGGCGTCGATCGCCCGAGCCAGACCGATGTCGCCGCCGGCGACGTCGCGCACGGTCGTGAAGCCGCGGCGCAGCGCCCTCGCGAGCCGGCGCGCGCCGTTGATGGCGGTGAAGCTCAGCGGGCCGCGCTCGTTCTCCATCCCGTCCATGCTCGTCGCGTACGCGTGGAAGTGCGCGTCGATGAGCCCCGGCACGACCCAGCGCCCGGCGGCGTCGAGCGTCTGGCCGGTGTCGGCGGGCCGCTCGCTCACGCGCCCGTCGACGATGTGCACGTCGCGGGCGGCGAAGCCCTCGCCGTCCCACACGCGTCCCCCGGTGATCGTCAGTGATCCGGTTCGCATGTCGTTCCTCTCGACTCGGGGCGTCGTTTCGACTCGGTGCGTCGTTTCGACTCGCCTCGCTCGCTCAACGGCCGAGGGTCACAGCCGGCGGAGGATCGCGGCGACGCCGCCGTCCATCACCGACAGCGTCGTCTCACCCGCGGCATCCCGCACCTCCTGCGGGCCCTGGGCCATCGCGACCGCACGACCCCCGGCATCCTTCGCCCACTGGAACATGCGCAGATCGTTGCGTCCGTCGCCGATCACCAGCACGTGCGCGGGGTCGATGTCGAGCCACCCGCGCACGAGCTCGAGCCCGCTGGCCTTGTCGACGCCCATCGGGGCGATGTCGAGCCACGCGGTCCAGCCGATCGCGTACGAGACCTGGTTCAGCCCGATCCGGCGCACCAGGTCGATGAAGTCCTGCTCGGTCTGCCCGGGCGAGACCACGACCACGCGCGAGACCGGCCGCATCGCCAGCTCGTCGAAGGTCACCTGTTGCGCGTTCGAGAGGTTCCAGTCGTCCATCGCATCGGTGTACAGGCGCCGGCCGTCGGCGAGCTCGACCATGTAGTGGGCGTCGGGGACGTGCTCGCGCAGCATCGACAGCACCCGGGCCGGGTCGAACGTCTCGGTGTGGAACCGCTCGTACGCCGCGAGCCCGTCGTCGGTGCGGCGCATCACGACCGCGCCGTTCGAGCACACGACGTATTCGGGCGTGAGGTCCAGGGCCGCGAGGATGCCGCGGGTGCCCTCCCAGCTGCGCCCGGTGGCCAGCATCACCTCGTGGCCGGCGCGCTGCGCGTGGGCCACGGCATCCACCACTCCGGGGCTGAGCGAATCGTCCTCGAGGATCACCGTGCCGTCGACGTCGAGCGCGATCAGCATGCGGGTCGCGACGTGCGCAGCGACATCGTCGACGACCTGCGCGGTCTCGGCCTGGGTGTCGACCTCGATGTCGCCGGTGTCGGGGAGACTGTCGGGGAGGCTTTCGGGGAACCGGGTCACGCCACCGGCTCCAGCACCTCGAGTCCGCCCAGGTACGGTCGCAGCACGTCGGGCACGACGACCGAGCCGTCGGCGCGCTGGTGCGTCTCGAGGATCGCGACGATCCAGCGGGTGGTCGCCAGCGTCCCGTTCAGGGTCGCGACGTGCTGCGTCTTGCCGCCGTCGGGCCGGTAGCGGATGTCGAGCCGCCGCGCCTGGAACGTCGTGCAGTTCGACGTCGAGGTGAGCTCGCGGTACGCGCCCTGCGTGGGCACCCACGCCTCGATGTCGTATTTGCGGGCGGCCGAGGAGCCGAGGTCGCCGGCGGCCACGTCGATCACCCGGTACGACAGGCCGAGGTCCTGCAGCATGCGCTCCTGCATGCCGACCAGCCGAAGGTGCTCGGCCTCGGCGTCGGCGGGCTCGGTGAACACGAACATCTCGAGTTTGTTGAACTGGTGCACGCGGATGATGCCGCGGGTGTCTTTGCCGTACGAGCCGGCCTCGCTGCGGTAGCAGGTCGACCAGCCGGCGTAGCGCTTGGCGCCGGCGGTCAGGTCGAGGATCTCGTCCATGTGATAACCGGCCAGCGGCACCTCGCTCGTGCCGACCAGGTACAGGTCCTGCTTCTCGAGCCGGTACACCTCGTCGGAGTGCTGACCGAGGAACCCGGTGCCCTCCATGACCTCGGGGCGCACGAGCGTCGGCGGGATCATCGGGACGAAGCCCGCCTCGACGGCGCGGTTCAGCGCGAGCGACATGAGCGCGTACTCGAGCCGTGCGCCGACGCCTTTGAGGAAGTAGAAGCGGCTGCCCGAGACCTTGGTGCCGCGCTCCATGTCGATCGCGTCGAGCAGCTCGCCGATCTCGAGGTGGTCGCGCGGGGTGAAGTCGAACGTCGGGATGTCGCCGTGCGTGCGCAGCGTGACGAAGTTCTCCTCGCCGCCGGCGGGCACGTCGTCGATGACGATGTTCTCGATCTGCGAGAGCACCTCGTGCGCACGCTGCTCGGCCTCGGTGACGGCCTGCTGCGCCTCCTTCACACGGGCGCTCAGGTCCTTGGCCTGCGCGACCAGGGCGGGCTTGTCCTCTTTGGGCGCCGCCGCCACGAGCTTGCCGTGCGCGTTCTGCTCGGCACGCAGCTGCTCGAACGCGGTGATCGCGGCCCGGCGATCCGCGTCGGCCGCCAACGCGGCATCCACCGACTCCGACGACTCGCCCCGCTTGACCTGAGAACGCTTGACCAGCTCGGGATTCTCGCGGAGGAGCACGGGATCGATCATCCGACAAGTCTAGTCAGGGCCCCGCACCGGTATCGTGAAGCCATGGCAGACGGCGAGCGGCGCAAGCGGCGCTGCGCGCTGATCTACAACCCCACCAAGGTGGACGCCGCGCGCCTGCGCGACCGGGTCGAGAAGGCCGGCCGCACAGCAGGATGGGCGCCGCCGCTGTTCTTCGAGACCACGCCCGACGATCTGGGGCAGGATGCCGCGGCCCGCGCGCTGCGCGAGGGCGCCGACGCCGTGCTCGTGGCCGGCGGCGACGGCACCGTCCGTGCGGTCGCCGAGGCGCTCGTGTCGAGCCGGGTGCCCCTGACGATCGTGCCCAGCGGCACCGGCAACCTGCTGGCCCGCAACCTCGAGCTGCCGCTGACCGACCCCGACGCCGCCGTCGCCGCCGCGTTCGGCGGCCAGGAGCGCGCGATCGACATCGGCATCATGCGGATGACCCGCGAGGACGGCACGACCGACGAGCACGCCTTCGTGGTGATGGCCGGCATCGGACTGGACGCGGCGATGATCGCCAACACCCGTTCACAGCTGAAGAAGACGGTCGGCTGGGTGGCCTACGTCGACGGCGCGGCGCGGTCGCTGCCCGGGGCGAAGGCGTTCCGCGTCGTCTACGAGATGAACGGGCACCGGCTGCACTCGGTCAGGATGCACAGCATGCTGTTCGCGAACTGCGGGGCGCTGCCGGCCGGCATCGAACTCGTGCCCGACGCCTCGATGACCGACGGCATGCTCGACATCGCCCTGATCCAGCCGACGGGCTGGTTCGGATGGCTCGGCGTGTGGCGCAAGGTGTGGTGGGACAACAGCGTGCTGCGGCGCACCCGCTCAGGCAGGCGCATCGTCGATCGGCGCCGCGACTCGTCGGTGCACTACCTGCGCGGGGCGTCGGTCGACGCCGGCGTCGAGACCGCGCAGCCGGTCGAGCTGGACGGCGACGAGTTCGGGCGAGCGGTGCGGGTGAACTGCCGGATCGTCCCGGGCGGGCTGCTGCTGTCGGTGCCGAAGGCGGCCTGAGGCGGGAATGTCCGTCGGGAGGGCCGGGTTGCCACAAGGGATGAGTACCGCACCGGCCCCTGCCCTGTCCGTCCTCGACCTTGTGCCGGTGCGCACCGGGCAGACCAGTGCACAGGCGGTCGCGGCATCCCTCGCGCTCGTCGCCCGCGCCGACGCGCTGGGACTGCGCCGGTACTGGTTCGCCGAGCACCACAACATGCCGGCCGTGGCATCCACCACCCCTCCCGTGCTCGCCGCGGCCGCCGCTGCGCGCACGACGCGCATCCGGGTGGGCTCGGGCGGCGTGATGCTGCCGAACCACTCGCCGCTCGTGGTCGCCGAGCAGTTCGCCGCGCTCGAGGCGCTGGCTCCCGGGCGCATCGACCTGGGCATCGGGCGGGCGCCCGGCAGCGATCCGATCATCACGCAGCTGCTGCGCATGTCGGGTACGACCAGCGACGTCGAGCGGTTCCCCGAGCACGTGCGTGACATCACCCGGCTCGCCAGCCCTGCCGGCGCCGCGCTGCAGTTCACCAGCGGCAACACCTACGACGTGCACGCGACCCCGGCGGCGACCGGTTCGCCCGAGGTGTGGCTGCTCGGATCCAGCGACTACTCGGCGCAGCTGGCGGCGTCGTTCGGACTGCCGTACGTGTTCGCCAACCACTTCTCGGGCGAAGGGCTCGAGCGCGCGCTGGGCCTGTACCGCAGCCAGTACCAGCCGAGCGAGACGCACCCTGAGCCGCGCACGTTCCTCACCGTGAACGCCGTCGCCGCCGCCACGACCGCCGAGGCCGAAGAGCGCGCGCTGCCGCAGCTGCGCAGCATGGCCCGACTGCGCACGAACAAGCCGCTGCAGGCGCTCGAGACCGTCGAGCAGGCCAAGGCCGCGCCGCTGGACGGCATGGCCGAGTCGATCATGCAGTCCATGCGCGCGAAGTGGTTCGTCGGCACGGGTGCCGAGGTCGCCGGACTGCTGCGGGACTTCGCCGCGACCTGGCAGGTCGACGAGGTCATGATCTCGCCGATCGCCGGCGCGTACGAGGGCGAGCCGACGGATGCCGCCCCCGGTCGGGTGCAGACCCTCGAGCTGTTGGCGGCCGAGCTGGGCTGAGCCGCCTCTGCCTGTGCCCCGTTCGTCCTGCCTGAATGCCTCAGGCCTCGGGCTCGCCCGAGATGAGCGCGCGCAACCAGTCCCGCGCCTCGACGAAGACCTCGTCGGCGTAGCGCTCGGGGTAGTGCACGATGACCCGATCGGCGCGGGGGTACGAGCCGAGGAACACGACCTTCGGGCTGAAGCGGCGCAGCCCGAGCAGGGCGTCGGCCATGCGCTCGTCGAGCACGTGGCCGTCGGCGTCAATGACGAACCGGTAGCGGCCCAGCTCGTCGCCGATCGGGCGCGAGGCCAGCAGCGACAGGTTGATGCCACGGGTGGCGAACTGCTCGAGCATGTCGAGCAGGGCGCCGGGCCGGTCGACGGGCAGCTCGACGATGAGCGACGTCTTGTCGGCGCCGGTGGGCGGCGGCGGTGCGACGGTGCGCCCCACCAGCACGAACCGGGTGACCGCCTTGGGGTTGTCGCCGATGTTCTCGGCCAGCAGCTCGAGATCGTGGTGCTCGACGATCCCGGGGGGCGCGATCGCGGCATCCGCGTGCGTCGTCCCGTCGAGCATCTCGAGGGCTGCGGCCACGTTGCTGGATGCCGGAAGGTGGGCGTGCGCCGGAATGTGCGCGCCCAGCCAGTCGAGGCACTGCGCATACGCGACCGGGTGCGCCGCGATCGTCCGCACGTCGGCGAGCGCGGTGCCGGGCTTGCCGACGAGCACGAACTGCACCGGCACGAGGTACTCGCCGATGATCCGCAAGCCGGGGATCGTCGCCAGCGCGTCCTGCGTCGTCGACACGCCGCCGTCGACCGAGTTCTCGATCGCGATCATCGCCGCATCCGATCGTCCTTCGACGACGTCGGCGAGCCCCTCGGGCACGTTGTTCACGGTGCGCCAGTTCTGCCCACGGGCCTCGGGCACCTGCGCGAGCGCCGCCTCGGTGAACGTGCCGGCCGGCCCGAGATAGCTGTAGGTGCGGCGGTGGGCCTGGGCGTCGGAGTTCACCGTGACAGCCTATCCGCGGCGCCTCGGCACCGCCCGATGTCGACTTCACAGTGTCACGCACGGCACGAAGAAGGCAGACTGGGGGAATGAGCCGTGCAGGACAGCCCGCGCAAGAGTCCGACCTGATCGACATCGACGAGGTGATCAACGCCTACTACGATCTGCGGCCCGATGCCGCGATCGCCGCGCAACGGGTGGTGTTCGGCACCAGCGGCCACCGCGGGTCGTCGCTGAACCGGAGCTTCAACGAGGACCACATCCTGGCCACTACCCAGGCCATCGTCGACTACCGCAACCGGCAGGGCATCGCCGGTCCCCTGTTCCTGGGCCGCGACACGCACGGGCTGTCGCGCCCGGCCGAGCGCACGGCGGTCGAGGTGCTCGTCGCGAACGGCGTCGATGTGCGCCTGGACTCCCGCAACTCGTGGACCCCGACGCCCGCGCTCAGCCACGCGATCCTCACCCACAATCGGGATCGGGATGCCTCGGACCCGGGTCGTGCGGACGGCATCGTCGTCACGCCCAGCCACAATCCGCCCGCCGACGGCGGCTTCAAGTACAACCCGCCGAACGGCGGCCCCGCCGACACCGACGCGACCGGGTGGATCGCCGACCGGGCGAACGCGCTGATCGCCGGCGGCCTCGACGAGGTCAAGCGGGTCCGCTACGCCGACATCGACGCCGATGCGCTGGGCCGCTACGACTTCCGGCAGAACTACGTCGCCGACCTGCAGAACATCATCGACGTCGAAGCGATCCGGCGGGCCGGCATCCGCATCGGCGCCGATCCGCTCGGCGGCGCGTCGGTGGACTACTGGGCCCTGATCGGCGAGATGTACGAACTCGACCTCACGGTCGTCAACCCCGAGGTCGACCCGACGTGGCGGTTCATGACCCTGGACTGGGACGAGAAGATCCGCATGGACCCGTCCTCTCCTTCGGCGATGGCGGCGCTGGTCGAGCGCCGCCACGAGTACGACATCCTCACCGGCAACGACGCCGACGCCGACCGGCATGGCATCGTCACGCCCGACGCGGGGCTGATGAACCCCAACCACTATCTCGCCGTGGCGATCGATCACCTGTTCTCGCACCGTCCGCACTGGCCGGCGGACGCGGCGGTGGGCAAGACGCTCGTCTCGTCGATGATCATCGACCGCGTCGCGGCATCCCTCGATCGCCCCCTGCTGGAAGTGCCCGTGGGGTTCAAGTGGTTCGTGCCGGGGCTGCTGGACGGCTCGGTCGCGTTCGGCGGCGAGGAGTCGGCGGGGGCGTCGTTCCTGCGCACCGACGGGACGGTGTGGACGACCGACAAGGACGGCATCCTGCTGTGCCTGCTGGCCTCCGAGATCCTGGCGGTCACGGGCAAGACGCCGTCGCAGCGCTACGCGGAGCTCGAGGCGGAGTTCGGCGCGTCGGCGTATCAGCGGGTGGATGCCCCGGCCACCCCCGAGCAGAAGGCGGCGCTGGCCCGGCTGTCGCCCGACGACGTGAGTGCGACCGAGCTCGCCGGCGAGCCGATCACCGCGAAGCTCTCGCGCGCGCCCGGCAACGGGGCGGCGATCGGGGGCCTCAAGGTGCAGACCGCCGACGCGTGGTTCGCCGCGCGCCCCTCGGGCACCGAGGACGTCTACAAGCTGTACGCCGAGTCGCTGCGCGGCCCCGACCACCTGCGTCAGGTGCAGGACGAGGCCCGCACCGTGGTCGCGGCCGCCCTCGGCGGGGAGTGACATGACCTGGCTTGTGACCGGCGGAGCCGGGTACATCGGCGGCCACATCGTCCGCGCGCTGGCCGCGGCGGGGCTCGACCCCGTCGTGATCGACGATCTGTCCAGCGGGCATGCGGAGTTCGTGCCGGCCGGCGTCCCGTTCGTGCGCGGCTCGATCCTCGACCGCGACCTGGTCGCCCAGACGCTGCGCGCCCACGACGTGCGCGGGGTCATCCACGTCGCCGGCTACAAGTACGCGGGCGTCTCGGTGCAGCGCCCGCTGCACACCTACGCCCAGAACGTCGAGGGCACGCGCATCGTGCTCGACGCGATGGAGGCCGGGGACGTCACGAACCTCGTCTTCTCGTCGTCGGCGGCCGTCTACGGCACTCCCGACGTACCGCTGGTGACCGAGGACCTGCCCAAGCGACCCGCCTCGCCGTACGGCGAGTCCAAGCTCATCGGCGAGTGGCTCATCGCCGACCAGGGCGTGGCGACGGCCGGTTCGGCGCATCCCCTGCGGCACACGTCGCTGCGCTACTTCAACGTCGTCGGCTCCGGCGACGAGTCGGTCTACGACACGAGCCCGCACAACCTCTTCCCGCTCGTGTTCGAGGCGCTGCTGGCCGGCCGTACGCCGAAGATCTTCGGCGACGACTACGCGACGCCGGACGGCACGAACGTGCGCGACTACGTGCACGTCGCCGACATCGCCGCCGCCCACGTCGAAGCCGCGCAGCGGCTCGCCGCGGGTGCACCGATCGAACCGGCCTACAACCTCGGGTCGCAGAACGGGCTGTCGGTGAAGCAGATCATGGATGCCATGGCCCGCGTCACCGGGATCGCCTTCGACCCCGAGATCGCGCCGCGCCGGCCCGGCGACCCCGACCGGATCGTCGCGACCGGGGAGCTGGCCGCCCGCGACCTGGACTGGGCCAACCGCTACACCGTGGACGAGATGGTGCGCTCGGGCTGGGACGCCCGCCGCGCCGCCGACGCCCGCCGCACCGCAGACGCCCGGTGACCGCGCGGGCATCGGCGGCCACCCCGGCGATCGTCTCGATCGCGGCGCGGCACCCGGCGTGACCGTCAGTCCGCGCCGTCCATCAGCTCCTCGCTGTGCACGACGATGCCGCGCGCCGCGGCCTCGGCCGCGTCCGGATCCCGATCGACGATCGCCCGCAGCAGCACGGCGTGCTTGTCGACGGGAGTGCCGTCGATCTGCATCGAGGGAACGGCGTTGCTGAGCACCGCGGTGTACACCGAGGCGTCGAAGCTGGCGTAGATGCCCGCCAGCAGCTGGTTGTGGGATGCCGCGACCACGCCGACGTGGAACGACACATCGTGCCGGGTGAAGGCCTCTTCGTCGCCGCGCTGGGCCGCCCGGGTGCGTGCCTCGAGCTGGCTCGACAGGTGGGCGAGGTCCGCGTTGGTGCGATGCTCGGCCGCCTCATGCGCGGCCAGCGCGTCCAGCGCGCGACGCACGCGCATCACCTCGCGCACGTCGGCGTTCGTGAGGGCCCGTCGCAGTGCGACCTGCGTGGCGTCCTTCGCGATCACGTACGTGCCGTGGCCCTGGCGGGTCTCGAGCAGCCCGAGCTGCACGAGCGAGCGCACGCCCTCGCGCACCGAGGATCGGCTCACACCGAGTTGTGCAACCAGTTCCGCCTCGGTCGGAATGCGGTCGTCGACGTCCCACTCACCCGACGTGATCTGGGCCTGGAGCGCACCCACCACGGTGTCAACGAGCGACCGGCGCTCGATCGGTTCCATGTGTGTCATTCTCATCCTTGAGTCATGTATGGTGATCCTACGTCTGAAGATCTGATGTTCATGGCAGAACGTCAGAGTGTCGGCACCGACGCCGCAGGAGGCAACCCAAATGGCTGACGAACGCAGTCCGCTGATCACCGCGGGACTCGTCGACGCGCACATCCATCCCGACAAGACGAGCTGGTCCGACCCCTGGATGAAGCGGCGCCCCGCGGCCACGCTGGCCGACCTGATCGCCAACAACCTCGCGGCCCTGGGCGAGTACGCGCACTCGGTCGAGGAGCGGGCCCATGCGCTGCTGAGCCACGCGCACCGCAACGGCACGCTGGCCATGCGGGCGCACGTCGACGTCGGCACCGCCGTCGGGCTCGCCAACGTCGAGGGCGTGCGCGCGGCCGCCGAGCGCATCCCGACCCTGGACGTGCAGATCGTCAGCTTTCCCCAGTTCGGCCTGCTGACCGACCCGGGCGCCGCCGACCTGCTGGCGGCGTCGCTGCATGCGGGCGCCGACATCGTCGGCGGCATCGATCCGATCGGCGTCGACCACGACCTCAACGGGCATCTGGACGCGGTGTTCGGCCTGGCGCACAGCGCCGGGCGCGACCTCGACATCCACGTGCACGACGGCGGCGAAGAGGGCCTGGCCGAGATCCGCGAGATCGCCGCCCGCACGAGGGCCGCCGACATGCGCGGCCACGTCACGATCCCGCACGCGTTCGCCCTGTGCGACAGCACGCTGCCGAGCCTGCGCTCGACGCTCGACGCGGTCGCCGAAGCCGGGATCTGGATCGCCACGTGCGCGCTCGGCCCCGATCCCGTGCCGGATCTGGCCCTGCTCGAGTCGCACGGCGTGCAGGTGGTCGCAGGCTCCGACGGCGTGCGCGACAGCTGGAGCCCCTTCGGCACCGGCTCGATGGTCGACCGGGCGCATCTGCTCGGCTACCGCACCGGCGCCATCACCGACGCCGACCTCGAGCGCTGCTGGCGCATCGCCACCGTCGAGGGCGCCCGCATGCTCGGCATCACCGACCTCGCATCCGACGTGACGGCCACGAGCCCGACACGTCTCGAGTTCGACGCCCCGACGATCGCACAGCTCGTCGTCGACCGTCCTGCTCCCACCCGCGTCGTGCGAAACGGGCACGACGTCTGCTGAACGCACCCGAACCCGGCGCACCCGCGTCGACCCCGGCATCCCGCACCAACCCGCAGCACCGACAGCACCGAACCGCAGCACCGACCCCACAGCACAGAGGAGTTCTCGTGGTCTCGAAATTCACCAAGGCGGGCGTCGCCGCCTTCGCCGTCGCAGCCCTTGCCCTGACCGGATGCAGCGGCGCCGGCAAGGCCGCCACCGACAACGCGTCCGCACCCACGATCGACATGGCGAACCTGGCCGCGGGCACCCCCGCCGGCACGACCGAGGTCGACAACGTCAACTGGAACCTGCCCTACGAGCCGTCGTCGCTCGACCCGCAGTTCACCTGGAACTACGCCGAGAACACGGTCGACGCGAACCTCTGCGAGAGCCTCGTGCGGATGAAGCCCGACCTGTCCACCGAACCGGGCCTGGCCACGAAGGTCGAGAGCTCGAACGGCGACAAGACGATCGTCTACACGATCCGCCCCGACGTGAAGTTCTGGGACGGCAAGACCCTGACCGCCGAGGACGTCGCCTATTCGCTCGGGCGCCAGGTCGGGCCGGACGCGAAGACGTACTGGTCCGACTACTTCCACAACGTGGAGTCGGTGAAGGCCACCGGCCCGCTGCAGGTGACCGTCACGATGAAGCAGCCCGACGTGCTGTTCACCCAGGCGATGGCATCGGCCGCCGGCGCCATCGTGGAGAAGGCCGCCGCCGAGAAGGCCGGCCAGGGCCTCGGCACCCCGTCCGACGGTGTGATGTGCACCGGCCCGTTCAGGTTCGGCGCGTGGAGCTCGGGCAAGAGCCTGACGATCGAGCGCAACGACGCGTACTGGGACGCGAACATCAAGCCCAAGACGAAGCAGATCACGTTCAGCTTCATCGCCGACGAGTCCACCGCGGTCAATGCCCTGCGCAGCGGCGACGTCGACGGCCAGTTCTTCTACCTGCCGCCGGCGGGGCTCTCGCAGCTGCGCAAGAGCAGCAACCTGACCACGACGTTCGGCAAGTCGTTCGTGTTCTGGACGCTTGCCCCGTTCAACCCCTCAGGCCCGATGGGCGACCAGAAGATCCGCGAGGCGCTGTCGCTGGCCATCGACCGCACGGCCCTCACCAAGGTCGTGTTCCAGGGCGCCGGCATCCCCGCCCCGACTCTCGCCGGACCCGACACCTGGGGCTATGAGAAGGACGCGTTCGCCGCGGCCTTCAAGGACTTCAGCGCGAAGCAGGACTTCGAGAAGGCCAAGGAGCTCGTCAAGGAGGCGGGTTCGCCCAAGACGCCGATCGTGCTGGCCGTGCAGGGCAGCTCGGCCGTGCACGAGCAGACCGCCAGCCTGATCCAGGCCGCGGGCACGGCCATCGGGCTGGACGTGCAGACCAAGGTCATCCCGGTCGAGCAGTTCGGCAACCTCTACTTCGACCCGGCGGCGCGCAAGGGCCTCGACGGCTTCTTCACGACGAACTACTCGGATTTCGCCGACCCGCTGAACATCTACAGCTTCTTCGAGTCGGGCAACTCGCACGACTACATCGGCTGGAAGGACGCCGACGCGCAGATCGCTGAGGCCCTGCAGACGAGCGACGAGGCCAAGCGGGCGGCCCTGGTGGTCGACATCCAGAAGAAGGTCGCCGCGGGCGTGCCGTGGATCCCGCTGGCGTACGAGCCCACGACCCTGATCCAGAACAAGCGGATCTCGGGCGCGACGGCATCGTTCGCCTACCTGTACGGCCCGTGGGCGGCCACGCTCGGCGGCACCGAGTAGGACCGATGTCTCTCGGCTCTTACATCGTCCGCCGCTTCGGGGGGCTGCTCCTGGTCCTGCTGGTGACCTCGTTCCTCGTGTTCGGGTTGCTGTACCTTGCCCCGGGCAGTCCCCTGGCGTACATCCTCGGTCCCCGCGGCGGCACTCCTGCGCAGATCGCCGCGGTGACCAAGGAGTACCACCTGAACGACCCGTTCGTCCTGCGCTACGTCAACTGGCTCGGCGACGTGCTGCACGGCGACCTCGGGTACTCGATCGTGTACCGGCAGCCGGTGTCGGCCCTCGTCGACTCCCGCGCGGGCACGACGGTCGCCCTGATCGCCCTGTCGGCGATCATCATCGCGATCGTCGGCGTGGTCTTCGGCACGATCGCCGCGCTGCGCGGCGGCTGGAGCGACCAGGTCATCTCGTCGCTGTCGGCGATCGGGCTGTCCACGCCCGTGTTCGTCGTCGGCGTCGCGCTGATCAGCCTGTTCGCGGTCAACCTCGGCTGGTTCCCCACGTTCGGGGTCGGCAGCGGCGGCCTCGACACCGTCTGGCACCTGATCCTTCCCGCGATCGCCCTGAGCGTGGCATCCGCCGCCTATCTGGCGCGCATCACGAAGGCGGCCGTCAACGAGGAGCAGGGGCGCGAGCACGTGCAGACGGCCACCGTGCGCGGCCTGTCGACCGGGGTGATCATCCGCCGGCACGTGCTGCGCAACGCGCTCATCCCGATCACGACCGTGATGGGGCTCACGATCGCGACCCTGATCGCCGGCGCCGTCGTCGTCGAGAACGTGTTCGCTCTCGACGGCCTCGGAAGCCTGCTGGTCAAGGCGATCCTGCAGCGCGACTTCGCCGTCGTGCAGGCCGTCGTGCTCGTGCTGGTCGTCGCGTTCGTCGTGATCAACGCGATCGTCGACGTGCTGTACACGTTCATCGACCCGCGCATCACGCTGGGGAGCAGGAAATGAGCATGAAGACCACGACCCTCGCCATCGCGAGGGATGCCTCGCAGCGTCGGACCGCGGTGTGGTGGCAGCGCTACGTCGACCGTTTCGGCGTGCTCGGCACGATCGCGTGCGCGGTGCTCGCGGTCATCGTGTTCGCCGCGGTGCTCGCGCCGCTGCTGGCGCCGTACGACCCGGACTTCCCCGACCTCACATCGGCACTGTCTGGACCGAGCGCCGCGCACCTGCTCGGTGCCGACGCGCTGGGTCGCGACATCCTCTCCCGGCTCATGTACGGCGCCCGCGTCACGCTCGTCGGCCCTGCGCTGGTGATCCTGCTGTCGACCATCGTCGGCGTGATCCTGGCACTCGTGGCCGCGTGGCGGGGGCACAAGACGGATGCCGTCATCGTCTGGGTGCTCGACATCCTGTTCTCGGTGCCCGGCATCGTGTTCGCCCTGATCGCCGTGGCCCTGTGGGGTCCGAGCCTGTTCACCGTGGTCGGGGGCCTGGCGGTGGCCTACGTGCCGTACGTCGCCCGCGTCGTGCGCGGCGCGGCCCTGCGCGAGCGGAACATGCCCTACGTGTCGGCGGCGTGGCTGCAGGGCCACTCGGGCGTGGCGATCACGACGCGGCAGATCCTGCCGAACGTGCAGCCGATCGTCATCGCCCAGGCCGTGTCGTCGCTCGGCTTCGCCGTGATCGACCTGGCGGCCGTGTCGTTCCTGGGCCTGGGCGTGCAGCCGCCGGCGGCCGACCTCGGCCTCATGGTCAAGAGTGGTTTCGACTCCACCCTGCGCGGGCACCCCGGTGAGGCCATCTCCTCGGGTCTGCTGATCGTGCTGATCGTCTGGTGCGTCACCATCATCGGCGACCGCCTCGTCTCGAATGCGAGGTCCATGTGATGACCACGCCACTGCTCAAGCTCGACGGCGTCCGCGCGACGCTGCAGCTCAAGCGCAGCTCGCAGACGCTGCTGAACGGCGTCTCGTTCGAGATCGCGCCCGGCGAGGCGCTGGGCCTGGTCGGCGAGTCCGGTTCGGGCAAATCGCTGACCACCCGGGCCGTCACCCGCATGCTCGACCGGGCGTTCCGGGTCGATGGCACGATCGAGTTCGACGGGACGTCGGTGCTCGGCATGAACGCGGCGGCGCTGCGGCGCTACCGGCAGAACGACGTGGGCATGATCTTCCAGGACCCGCGCGCCCACATCAACCCCGTGCACACGGTCGGCGACTTCCTCACCGAGGCGCTCACCCGTGACCGGGGCGTGTCGCGCAAGGATGCCGAGGCCCGTGCGGTGCAGCTGCTCGACGAGGTCGGGGTACGCAGCGCCCGCGCCCGGCTCAGCCAGTACCCGCACGAGCTGTCGGGCGGTCTGCTGCAGCGCGTCATGATCGCGAGCGTCCTTCTTGCCGAGCCCCGGCTGATCCTCGCCGACGAGCCGACGACGGCGCTGGACGTGACCGCCCAGTCCGACGTGATGGCGATCCTCGACGAGCAGCGCAAGGCGCGCGGCATGTCGCTGCTGTTCATCACGCACGACCTCGAGCTGGCCGCCGCGTGCTGCGATCGCCTGGCTGTGATGTACGCCGGCGAGATCGTCGAACAGGGCGCGCACGTGTACAGTGCGCCGCGGCATCCCTACACGATCGAACTGCTCGGGGCCCGGCCCGACATCGACCAGCGCGTCGACCGGCTGCCGGTGCTGACCTACGACCGTGATCTGCACGAACGACTGAAAGCCGAGGCCACGGCATGAGCGAGGATCCGATCATCGTCGCGAACGACCTGCGCAAGGTCTTCCCCGCGCCCAAGGGCGTCAGGCACGGCGAGCCGATCGTCGCCGTCGACGGCGTCTCGTTCGAGCTGTTCGCCGACGAGTGCCTGGCGATCGTGGGCGAGTCCGGCTCGGGCAAGACGACCGTGGCGCGCATGCTGGTGGGACTGGAGACCCTCACCGCCGGCGAGCTGAGCGTCAACGGCGAGTCGCGCGCGAAGGGCGTGCGGCGGCTGCCGGACCGCCGGCGCTGGGCGCGCGAGGTGCAGTACGTGTTCCAGGACCCGTACTCGTCGCTGAACGGCCGCCAGCGCATCATCGACACGATCGCGTCGTCGGTCGCGCTGCACGCGCACCGCTCGCCGCAGGACGCCAAGCGCACGGCACAGGAAGTGCTCATCAGCGTCGGGCTCGGCACGATGTTCTGGCAGAAGTTCCCGCACCAGCTCTCGGGCGGCCAGCGTCAGCGCGTCGCGATCGCACGCGCGCTGGCGGCGAACCCGTCCGTGATCGTGCTCGACGAGGCGGTGGCGGCGCTGGACGTCTCGATCCAGGCGCAGATCCTCAACCTGCTCGCCGACATCAAGAAGGACCGCAAGGTCAGCTACCTGTTCATCTCGCACGACCTGGCCGTGGTCAATCAGATCTCGGACCGCATGATCGTGATGGAGAACGGCAAAGTGGTGGATGCCGGGGTGACGGCCGAGATCCTCGCCAACCCCGTGCAGCCCTACACGCGCGCGCTGCGCGCGGCGGTGCCGCGTGCGGGGTGGAAGCCGGTGCGGCGCGAGCGGCTCGCCTCGTGACGATGCTGCTGACCGCCGACCACGTGCTCGTCTCGCACGGCGGCTCATTCCGGCTGCAGCGGCGCGGCGCCGTGCTGGTCGACGGCGACAGCGTCGCCTGGGTGGGCGCGGCATCCGACGCCCCGCCGGCCGACGAGCGCGTGGACCTGGGCGAAGCGCTGCTGATGCCGGGGCTCATCGATCTCGAGGGGCTCGCCGACATCGACCACCTGCAGCTGGACTCGTGGAGCGACGAGGATGCCTCGCCCCACCTGCGCTGGTCCCGCTCCTGGGCCGCGCACCCGGTGAGCGCGCTGAGCGCCGAGGACCGCCGCACGATGCGCCGCTACGCCGTCGCGCAGCTGGCCCTGCACGGCGTGACGAGCTTCATGCCGATCGCGTCCGAGATCCACACCGCCTGGGCCGAGACCCACGACGACCTCGTGGACGTCGCCCGCGCGGCGCAGGAGTTCGGCATCCGCGCCTTCCTGGGCCCGTCGTACCGGTCGGGCGTGCACATCACGGCCGACGACGGCGCTCCGGAGATCTTCTGGGACGACGCGCGCGGCGAGGAAGGGTTCGCCGAGGCCGTGCGCTTTCTGGACACGGTCGCCGCATGGGACGATCCGCTCATCACCGGGGTGCTGGCGCCCTGCCGCATCGAGACGCTGCGCGAGAGCCTGCTGGCCGCCACCGGCCGGGTCGGCGCCGAGCGTGGTGCGCTGGTGCGCGTGCACGCGTTCCAGTGGCTCGGCGAGCGGGCGCACTTCCGCCGCGAGTCGGGCGCCACCCAGCTCGAGGTGCTCGCCCGGTGCGGGCTGCTGAACGACCGGCTGATCATCGCGCACGGGGCGTATCTCGACCTGCACAGCTCGGTGGACGGCGCCGACGACGGCGAACTGGCGGCGGTCGCGGCATCCGGAGCCTCGATCGTCCACTGCCCGCTCACCAACGCGCGCTACGCGATGTGGCTCGAGGACTTCGCGCGGTACCGGGCTGCCGGGGTGAACCTGGCCCTGGGCTCGGACTCGTTCCCGCCTGACATGATCCGCTCGATCGACCAGGGCGTGTCGCTGGCCAAGGCGCAGCGGCCCGACCGGCCCACCGGATCGCTCGCCGAGTACATAGAGGCGGCGACCCTGGGCGGGGCCGCGGCCCTGCACCGGTCCGACCTCGGGCGCATCGAGGCGGGGGCCTGCGCCGACCTCGTGGCGTTCCGGCTCGACGACCCGCGCACCGGCGCCGTCGAGGACCCGATCCGCACGCTCGTGCTCGCCGGCACGGGCCGCGACGCCGTGTTCTCGATGGTCGCCGGCCGCGTCGTGATGCAGGACGGCGTGCTGCCGGGTGTCGACCTCGAGCAGCTGCGCCGCGACGGACAGCGCATCTTCGACCGGCTGCGCGCCTCGTACGCCGAGCGCGACTACGCCGGGCTCGGCGTGGACGAGCTGTTCCCGCCGGTCTTCCCTCCTGCGGGCTGAACCGGGGCGGGCTGAACCGGGGGGCCGGTGCTCGCGCGCACGATCAGGGGCGCCGGGATCGTCTCGACCACGGGCGGCACGACTCCCTCGATGCCCGAGATCAGGATGTCGACGGCGCGGGCGCCGAGCGTGTCGAAGTCCTGCCGCAGGGTGGTCAGCGGCGGGCGGTACTCGGCGGCGTCGGTCACGTCGTCGAACCCGACCACGCTCACGTCCTCGGGCACACGGCGACCGGTCTCGGCGAGCGCCCGCAGCAGGCCGAGCGCCATCTGGTCGTTCGCCGCGAACACGGCCGTCACCGCGGGATCGGCGGCGAGCGTCTCGCCGAAGCGGTGGCCGGATGCCGCGGTCCAGTCGCCGCGCAGCGGCTCGGGGGCCATCGCACCGGCCGCGGTGAGCGCCGCACGCCAGCCGCGCTCGCGCTGATCGGCCGAGAACGATCCGCTCGGGCCGGCGAGGTGGTGCACGGTCGCGTGACCCAGCGACAGCAGATGCTCGACGGCGCTCCGGGCGCCGCCGGCGTGATCGGTCTGGACGACATCGAACCCGCCGGCCGCGGCGGCCTCGGGTGCGCCGGCGGCGCGATCGGCGATCGGCGCGTCGACCACGACCAGGCGCAGGTCGTCGGGAACAGCGGCTCCGCGCACGAGCGCGGTCGCCTCGTTCAGCACGATCGCGCCGTCGACGCCCTGGTCGCGCAGCCGTTCGAAGGCCGTCCCGATCCGGTCCGCGCCGAGCGTCACGACCACGAGCGCATAGCCGCGGGCGGCCGCGGCATCCGCCACCGCCTGCAGCATCCGCGAATTGCCCACCGTCGCGAGACTCGCGGCCACCAGACCGATCGTCTGCGTCCGCCCGGTGCGCAATGCCCGCGCGCCCCGATGCAGCCGATAGCCGAGCTGGACCATCGCCTGCTCGACGCGGGCGCGGGTCGCCGGGTCGACCCGCGGGCTCGCGTTGACGACGCGCGACACCGTCTGGCCCGACACCCCGGCGCGGGCGGCGACATCCGCCATCGACACCCGCCGCACCGATTCGGCCATGTCCCCGTCCTCCCCGACCCTGCCGACGCCTGCCGAGCCCCCGACCCCGTCGAGCCTCCGATCCCCGTGCAGAACTCCGGTGATCCATCCGTGTTGACGATAACACAGCGCGATTGCTACCGTGTGATCGTCAACATTGAGGAGTTCTGCACATGCCCGTGAACGTCCCCGCAGACGGACCGACCACCCTCGCCGCCGGCGTCGTCAAACGCCCCGCGCGACTGGCCGACGGGCGCGAGCTCATCTATTACGACGACCCGGGCACGACGCTCGGCCCCGACCGGGCGATCGACGCCCGCGCCCTCGATCCGCGCCCCGAGACGGCCACGATGCGCCAGGACGTGCTCACCGGCGACTGGATCTCGGTGGCCGCGGCGCGGCAGAACCGGGCGTTCCTGCCGCCCGCCGAGCTCGACCCGCTCGCGCCGCAGTCGGCCGCCAACCCGAGCGAGATCCCGTCGCGCTACGACGTCGCCGTGTTCGAGAACCGCTCGCCGTCGTTCGGGCCCGCCCTGGCCGAGCGCACGCCGTCCACGCCCGCGCCGGTGAATCCCCCCGAGGATCTGGCCGACCTCGCCGCGCTCGGCCTGGGCCGTGAGCGCACGAGCGTGGGTCGGTGCGAGGTCGTGTGCTTCAGCCCCGAGACGACCGGCTCGTTCGGCACGCAGACCGAGACCCGGGCCCGCACCGTGATCGAGGCCTGGGCCGACCGCACCGCCGCCCTGTCGGCACTGCCCGGCATCGAGCAGGTCTTCCCGTTCGAGAACCGCGGCGAGGCGATCGGCGTGACCCTCGGCCACCCGCACGGGCAGATCTACGCCTACCCGTACGTCACGCCGCGCACCATCCGCACCCTCGCGAGCATCGAGCGCACCGCCCCGACGATGTTCCAGGATGTGCTGGACTTCGAGCGCGCATCGGAGCGCGTCGTGCTCGAAGGGCTGCGCTGGACCGCGTTCGTGCCGTTCGCCGCCCGCTGGCCGCTCGAGGTGCACCTGATGCCCAATCGCCACGTCGCCGACTTCGCCGAGACGACCGATGCCGAGCGCGACGAGCTCGCCCGTCTGTACCTGCTGCTGCTGCGCGGCGTCGACGCGCTCTACGACTCGCCGACGCCGTACATCGCCGCCTGGCATCAGGCGCCTGTGCACATCGCCCGCGACACCTACCGCCTGCACCTCGAGCTGACGAGCCCGCGCCGCGCGGCCGACAAGCTCAAGTACCTGGCCGGGTCCGAGGCCGCGATGGGCGCCTGGATCGCCGACATCCCGCCCGAGACCGCCGCAGCCCGGCTGCGAGCGGCGCTCGAAGGAGTCGCCCGATGACCGCCGGGAAGGAAACAGATGCCGCGGCCCGCGCCCTGTTCGCGACGTCGTTCGAGACCGTCCCGGCCGGCGTCTGGTCGGCCCCGGGCCGGGTGAACCTCATCGGCGAGCACACCGACTACAACGACGGCTTCGTGCTGCCGTTCGCGATCGACCGGCGCACCCACGTCGTCGCAGCCCTCAACGGCACGGGCGACATCCGGGTGGGATCGACGTTCGCCGACGCCCAGGTCGTCGTGCACGTCGACGAGCTGGATGCGATCTTCCCCACTGCGAAGACGCCGGCGGTGCCGGAATGGGCGGCCTATCCCCTGGGCGTCGCGTGGGCCCTGCGGCAGGCCGCGCGGGCGGCCGCCACCATCGTCACCGCGTCCGGCGTCGACATCGCGATCGCCTCGGACGTCCCGGTCGGGGCAGGGCTGTCGTCGTCGGCAGCGATCGAGGGGGCCGTGGCATCCGCCCTCGACGACCTCTGGGGCGCAGGGCTCGACCCCGTCGCGCTCGCGCAGGTCGGCCGCCGCGCCGAGAACGAGGCCGTCGGCGCGCCCACCGGGATCATGGACCAGATGGCCGCGATGCTCGGCCGCGCCGACGCCGCGATCTTCCTGGACTGCCGGACACTGGCCACCGACGTCGTCGATCTGGGCTTCGCCGCGGCGGGACTCGAGATCGTCGTCATCGACACGCGGGTCTCGCACGCGCACGCCACCGGCGGCTACCGCGAGCGCCGCGACGCGTGCGAGCGGGGAGCCGCCCTCATGGGCGTGTCCGCCCTGCGAGACGTGTCGGTCTCGGACCTCGATCGTGCGCAGCAGGTGATGGATGCCACGACCTTCCGCCGCGTGCGCCACGTCGTCACCGAGAACCAACGCGTGCTCGACGCCGTGCGCGCGCTGCGATCCGACGGACCGGCCGCGATCGGCCCCCTGCTGGACGCCTCGCACGCGTCGATGCGCGACGACTTCGAGATCTCCACCCCCGAGCTCGACCTCGCCGTCGAGGCGTCCCGGGCCGCGGGCGCGATCGGGGCGCGGATGACCGGCGGCGGGTTCGGCGGGGCGGCGATCGCGCTGACGCCGCACGGTCGGGTCGACGCGGTCGCCGAGGCCGCGGCGTCCGCGTTCGCGACCGCCGGCTTCGGCGCGCCGCACGTGTTCACCGTGACCCCGTCGGACGGCGCCCGCCGCGACGGCTGAGGGCCGGCCCGCGCTCCGCGCTCAGGCGAGTGCGGGGATGACCTCGCGCTCGAACAGCTCGATGCCCGAGGTGTCGTAGGCGAGCTCGGGGAAGTAGTGGATCGAGTACCCGAGCCCGTGCGCGGCGCGGGTGGTGAGCCGCTCGACGATCTGCGCGGGCGTGCCGAACGCGTACGAGCCGAGGTAGTCGTGCTCGATCCTGTCTGCGCGCTCCTGCCCGACGTGCGGCAGCAGCCGGGCCTTCACCGCGGCCAGGCGCTCGCGCGCCTCGGCCTCGGTCGCCCCGACGATCGTGTTGACGTTCGACGATCGCACGATCTCGGCCTGATCGCGGCCGAGATCTGCACAGTGCGCGCGGAGCGCGGCATCCTTCCGGTCGAACTCCTCGAGCGTGCCGGTGAAGTTCGTGTACGACGCGTAGCGTGCGGCGATGCGCAGCGTGATCTTCTCGCCGCCGCCGGCGACCCAGAACGGCACGCCACCGGGCTGGATGGGCAGCGGCCGCACGATCGCACCGTCGACCTGGTACTCGCGTCCGTCGAGCGTGGCCGACCCGGTGGTCCACGCCTGGTGCATGATCTCGACGCCCTCGCGCAGCTTGCGCAGGCGCTGCGGCACCTCGGGGAACCCGTAGCCGTAAGCCCGCCACTCGTGCTCGTACCAGCCGCCGCCGATGCCCATCTCGAGCCGGCCGCCCGAGACATGGTCGACGGTCGCGGCGACCTTGGCGAGGTACGCGGGGTTGCGGTAGCCCATGCATGTGCACATCTGGCCGAGCCGGATCCGTTCGGTGGACGCCGCGAACGCGGCCATCAGGGTCCAGGCCTCGTGCGTTGCCTGGTCGCTGGGCACCGGCGAGGTGTGGAAGTGGTCGTACACCCACAGCGACTCCCACGGCCCGGCGTCGGCTCGCTGCGCGAGCGAGCGCATCGTCGTCCAATGGTCGGCGGGGTCGATGCCGACCAGATCGAAGCGCCAGCCCTGGGGAAGGAAGGTCCCGAATCGCATGGCGCCAGCCTACGTCGGGGCGCCGGTGCGCGGTGTTCGGTGCACGGAGCTCGGTGCGCGGAGCTCAGTGCACGGAGCTCCGTGCACGGTGGCCCGCGGCATCCTCTGCCTCATGACCTCGATCGCGTCGGCGTTGTCGTCCACGAGCACGGCGTGCCGCCCGAGGGCCGCGGCGACCGCGCCGGTGGTGCCGCTGCCGGCGAACAGGTCGAGCACGCGGTCGCCTTCGCGGCTGGATGCCTGGACGATGCGCCGGAGGATCCCCTCGGGCTTCTGCGTCGGGTAGCCGGTCTTCTCGCGCCCCGTGGTCGGCACGATCGTGTGCCACCAGACGTCGGTGGGGAGCTTGCCGCGCGCGGCCTTCTCGGGGGTGACCAGGCCTGGGGCCATGTAGGGCTCGCGGTCGACCTCGGACGAGTCGAACCAGTAGCGGTCGGGGTCCTTGACGTAGACCAGGATCGTCTCGTGCTTCGTCGGCCAGCGGCGACGGCTCTTGGCGCCGTAGTCGTACGCCCAGACGATCTCGTTGAGGAACTTCTCGCGGCCGAACAGGGCGTCCATCAGCACTTTCGCGTAGTGCACCTCGCGGAAGTCCAGGTGCAGGTACAGCGTGCCGTCGTCGGCCAGCAGCCGCCACGCCTCGCGCAGCCGCGGCTCGAGGAAGCCCCAGTAGTCGTCGAACCGGTCGTCGTACGCGCGCAGATCGCCGCGCAGCCGCTCGTACTCCCGCCCGTGGAACCCGCGCCGCACGACCGGATCGGGCCCGGGCTCGGCGGCGGGCTCGGTTCTGAACATGGATGCCGCGGACCGGGCGCTCTCGACGGCCCGGGTGCGCATCCGGCCGGTGTTGAACGGCGGGTCGAGGTAGACGAGGGTGAACGAGCCGTCCCGCATCGTGCGGGCGATCTCGAGGTTGTCGCCGTGGTGGATCTCGACGGTGCCCGTACCCGGCGCGCGGGTCGCGGCATCCGTCACCGCGCCCGCGGCACCGCCCGTCACGGCACGCGGTACAGCCACGCGTCCGTCGCGAACTTCGAGGCGACGAGGGCCTCGGCCTCGGCGTATTCCTCGTCGGTGATGTGCCCGATCGTCGCGCCGTAGAGGTTCGCGAAGGTCTGGACGAACCGCTCGATGATCTCTTCGCGGGCAAGACCGGTCTGGCTGCGCAGCGGGTCGACGCGCTTGGCCGCCGACACGGTGCCCTTGTCGCTGAGCTTCTCGCGGCCGATGCGCAGCACCTCGGTCATGACCTGGCCGTCCATGTCGTAGCTGAGGGTCGCATGGTGCAGCACGCCGCCGTTCGCGAGGCGCTTCTGCGCGGCTCCGCCGATCTTGCCGCTGGGGCCGGCGATGTCGTTCAGCGGCTGATACACCGCATCGATCCCGAGCGAGCGCAGCGCCTGCAGCACCCAGTCGTCGAGGAACGCGTATGAGTCCGCGAACGTCATGCCGGCTACGAGCGACGCGGGCACGTACAGCGAGTACGTCACGATCGAGTTGGCGCCCATCATCATGGCGCCGCCGCCCGAGATGCGCCGCACGATGTCGAAGCCGTGGTCGCGCGCGCCGTCGGGGTCGACCTCGTTGCGCACGGACTGGAACGATCCGATCACGACGGCCGATTCATCCCACTCCCACATGCGCAGCGTGGGGTTGCGGCGACCGTCGCCGACTCGGGTGGTGAGCACCTCGTCGAGGGCGAGGTTCATGCGCGGCGAGACGGGCTTGTCGTGCACGATCTCCCACTCGAAGTCGCGCCAGCCCGGCGCGGTCACCAGCGCCCGGCGCACCGCGGTGCCCACCGACTCGGGGGTGAATCCGAGCAGCTGGGCGCCCGCGGGCAGCGCCGAGCGGACGGCGGCGGCGATCGAGGCGGCGTCGGTCGTGTCGGGCAGGCCGTTGACCGCGGCGTCGATGTCGGCGAGGGCGTCGTCCGGCTCGAGGAAGAAGTCGCCCGCGAGATGGAAATCGGCGATGCGCCCGTCACGCACTTCGAGATCGACGACGACGAGCTTTCCGCCCGGGACCTTGTACTCACCGTGCATGCTCACAGCCTAGGGCGGCGCGGACCGGTAGGGTGGATGCTGCGGCCCTGCCGCTGCGTCGTCGATACGCTCCCCCGGCCCGGGCATCAGCCCGCCGCGGTTTCTCTCGAACGGCGAACCGATGCGCACACCTGCGCCGTCGCCATCTCGCGCGTCTTCCACGCGCCCTGCCCGAAAGCACCTCTTTGTCTTCCTTCACCTCGCTCGGCGTGCCCGAGAACCTGGCCGCCGTGCTCGCCGCCTCCGGCAAGTCCGAAGCCTTCCCCATCCAGCGCGACACGCTGCCCGACTCGCTGGCCGGCCGCGACGTGCTCGGCCGCGGCCGCACCGGCAGCGGCAAGACGATCGCGTTCGCCGTGCCGCTGGTGGCCCGGCTCGCCGGCACGACCGCCCGCAGCCGCCGCCCGCGCGGCCTCGTGCTGGCCCCGACCCGCGAGCTCGCCTCGCAGATCGCGGCCACCGTCAAGCCGCTGGCGGATGCCGCCGGCCTCAGTGTCACGACCGTGTTCGGCGGCGTCAGCCAGCGCCCGCAGGAGCAGGCCCTGAACCGCGGGGTCGACATCGTCGTGGCCTGCCCCGGCCGCCTCGAAGACCTCATGAAGCAGGGCGTAGCCGACCTCGGCGACGTCGCGATCACCGTGCTCGACGAGGCCGACCACATGGCCGACCTCGGATTCCTCCCCGGCGTGAAGCGCATCATGGCGGCCACGCCCGCGAACGGGCAGCGGATGCTGTTCAGCGCGACGCTCGACCGGGGCGTCGACACGCTCGTGCAGCGGTTCCTGCACGATGCCGTCACGCACTCGGTGGACGAGGCATCCGTCCCGCAGGGCCAGATGACCCACCGCGTGTTCGTCGTCGACGCCGACGAGAAGGCGGCGCTCGTGCGCCACCTCGCGTCGGGCCGCGGACGGCGCATCCTGTTCACCCGCACCAAGCACCAGGCCAAGAAGCTCGCCAAGCAGCTGACGGCGGCGGGCATCCCCTCCGTCGACCTGCACGGCAACCTGTCGCAGAACGCCCGCGAGCGCAACCTCGCTGCGTTCGGCGCCGATCCGGACGCAGGCGGCGTGCGGGTGCTCGTGGCCACCGACGTCGCCGCGCGCGGCGTGCACGTCGACGACGTCGAGCTCGTCGTGCACGTCGACCCGCCCGTGGAGCACAAGGCGTACCTGCACCGCTCGGGCCGTACCGCGCGCGCCGGCGCCGAGGGCGCCGTTGTGACCGTGACCCTGCCCGAGCAGCGCCGCGACGTGAACGACCTGCTGCGCAAGGCGAAGCTCAAGGTGCCGTTCGAGGCGGTCGGCGCGCGCGATGCCGCGGTCTCGACGCTCGTCGGAGAGCCCGCCCCGCACGTGACCCCGGCTGCGCCGGCGGCCGCTCCCGCCAAGGGCGGCCGCAGTGGGGGCGCCGGTGCGGTTGTGGGTGGCCGCCGCGAGGGCGATGCGAACGCCCCCCGGCGCAACGGCCGGCGCGGCGGCGCGCGCACGCCGGAGCAGCGCGGCACGCGCACGCCGGAGCAGCGCGGCGCGCAGGAACAGCCCCGGACGCAGGAGCAGCCGCGTAACAAGGACCGCCGACGCAGCGAGCCGCGCCGAGGCGGCGAGCAGCGCGGCCAGCGGGCGACCGGACGCACGTCGGCTCCGCAGGCCGGTCGCACCGCGTCGGGCAAGCCGACGATCGGCGCGACGGTGGGCAGCGTCCGCTCGCGCGGCTCGCGCCGCGCCTCGCACCCCGGCGGCCGCTGAATCCGACGCGTTCAGACGACAGGAACATCTGCAACGGGGACGGGTGGATGCCGCAGCGGCGCGCAGCGCGCGGGCTGCGGCATCCGTCGCCTTCTGTGCGGGCGGCCGAACGGCTCGGCCCCGCATGTCAGACGATGCGGATCGTCCGCACCTGGGTGTTGCCCTTCGTCTCGACGTAGACCTTGTAGGCGCCGACGGTGTAGGTGCCGGTGGCGTTCTTGCCGATCCTGAACGAGTCCCGCACCGTCGTCACGCTGCCGTCGACGTGCGTCTCAGCCACCGTGACGGTCAGGTCGTTCTTGTCACCCGCGCGCCCGGTGACCACCGCCGACGGCTCGGCGCCGACCACCGCGTTGTCGACGGTCACGAAGACGGCCTCGGGCGAGGAGAACTCGGCGTTCTTCTGTCCGTCTCCGAACAGGAAGAAGCCGCGCTGCTCGACGGCTCCGCGCCCGGGGAAGGGATCCGGGTTCGAGGCCAGGAACGTCGGGTTGACCGTGTACAGATCGGTCTTGGAATCGGCGAGCACGCTCTTG
The DNA here is from genome assembly GCF_058349885.2 of Microbacterium sp. W1-4-2. Classification (NCBI taxonomy): domain Bacteria; kingdom Bacillati; phylum Actinomycetota; class Actinomycetes; order Micrococcales; family Microbacteriaceae; genus Microbacterium; species Microbacterium sp. W1-4-2. The sequence continues at coordinate 519,443 of NZ_JBYRJC020000003.1, forward strand.
ACGCCGGCGTACGGCGCGTCGGTGATCGCGAGGTTGACCGACAGGTAGATCGCGTCGGGGTTGGTGGCCGAGATGCGCGACGAGAAGTACTTGTCGGCGCTCTGCCCCGCGGGCACGGCCAGCGGCACGATGTCGTCGCCCACGCGGATCTTGAACCGGAAATCACCGTAGCCGCCGGCTGTGAACCTCGCCCAGGCCGCGTCCGACATGTGGTCGGGGCGCTCCACCTTGAACTCGAGCCGCATCGGCGCCACGTACGTGGAGTCCAGGTACTCGGCGTCGGTCAGGGGCAGATAGACCCCGCCCGGCTCGTGCCCCAGCGCGAACGCCGAGGCCGTGGGGGTCGAGTTGCCGCGGCCGTTCCACATCGGGATGTCGAACGAGGTGGCCCCGAGCAGCGCCTGGCCGCCCAGCCGGCTCTCATCGACCGCGGCCGACGCGTCCTTGAAGGTCCCGATTGTGACGTCCAGCAGGTCGAGGTCCGACCGGTCCGCGTTCAGCCCCGGCATGTCGGCCCACATGAACTTGGCGCCGGCCGGCCCCGAGTACCGTGCCATCTCGAGCATGCCGTCGGCCATGATCTTGGTCATCTGCACGGCCGAGTCGACCTTCATCCGCTCGTTGGCGGTGTGCCACCAGCGCTCGTTGCCCGGGATCACCGCGCCGAAGGCGGTCATCTTGTTGCGGAAGCTGCTGGCCAGGGTGCCGCCGGTCGTGCCCTGCGGGAAGACCACGTCGCGAAGCGCATAAGGATCCGCGAAATCGGCGGGACTGCGGTCGATCGTGGCCTGGTAGCTGCCGAACTGCAGTGCCGTCAGCGGGTTGTCGTGGGTGACGTACAGCCCGGCACCGACCGGCGAGCCGAGCGAGCCGATCGTGAACCCCTTCGCCTCGAAGGCGGCCGTGACCGCCGTGGTCGCCCGGGTGGAGTCCGCCGCCGTGACGTGCATGCTGCGCACGTACATCGGAATGCTGAGGCTTGCGGTGTCGTCCGTGTAGAAGCTCGTCGGGGTCTCTGAGCGGATGCCTCCCATGAGGGCGAACGTGAGGTTCGGAGTGCCGTTGCTCGGATTGCGCAGCAGCTCCGACGGGATCCCCATGTATCGGCCGATGTAGGCCTCGCCTTCGACGCCGCCCTGGAAGAACAGGTCGGTGATGCCCTCGGCGGCCTTCTTCAGCTGCAGGTCCGCGGCTGTGACGCCCACGGCGTCGAGGCCCGCGGAGAGCAGGTACATCCCCCACACCACGGCGTTCTTGCCGTACTGCGGCGTGGGCATCTCCATCGCCACGTCGGTGTTGACCTCGAGGGTCAGCGCATCGCCGTCGACCATGGCTTGCACCTTCGGGGTGGTTCCCGCAGCGGTCGGCAGCCAGCCCTTCGCGGTCGCCGCAGCCTCGACCGTCGACACGAACCGGTCGCGTTCGGTCGATCCCGCCCCGGTCAGGTCGAGCGTGAAGATCGCGCGCGACGCGATCTGCGTCGTGCTGCCGTAGGCGATGTCCTTGAGCGTCGGATCGCCTTCGCGCAGCGTCACGCCGGCCGCGGCATCCGTCAACCGGAAGGCTTTCGCGCTGTCTGCAGACAGATCCATCGACACCGACGGGGTCACGGCCCCGGAGTTGCCGACGATGACCGGGAAGCGCGAGTCGGACGTGTATGCGGCGATCGGGATCTCTTCGCGGTTGAGGTTCTTGTATGCCCAGTTGTCGTAGAAGCCCGGGTTCGAGTTGTACGGGATCGACTGGAAGGTCGCGGTGTTCGTCGTCGACGGCGTGCCGGGTCCGCCGTCCTCGTAGATGCCCATGACGATGCGAATGCGCCGGTCGATGGGCAGCCCCGCCTCGAGCAGCGCCTTGGCCGCGAGCAGCGTCGCGAGCGTCGGGCCGCTGTCGTCCTGCATGCCCGCGCCGTAGATCCATCCGTCCTGGACATACGGCGAGTGGTACGCGCCCGGCGCGCCGAGAACACCGTCGGCGTCACGCCAGCGGGCCAGCTGCTCGGGGGTGACCGAGGCCTTGGGCGAGTCGAGGTGGCTCAACGCCATGACCATCTCGGGGGCGTCGGGGTCGCCGATCTCGGCGTAGACGTACTTGTCGGGCTGGCGCTGGACGACCACCGGGAAGCCGAGAGCGGTGGCGAGCTTGACGACCCAGGCGAGCTTGGCGACCTTGCGGTCGTACTCGTTCTGGTTGGCCTCGGTGTTGCTCACGGGGAACGGGTAGGCCGTCGCGGCCGTGCCGCCGCGCGAGATGGAGTCGTAGCTGGACCCGTCCAGCATCGCGCCCACGAGGCTGAGCGGGTCGTAGCTGCCGTCGCCGGAGCGCGCGCTGCTGACCCGTCCGGCCAGCGCCTCGACCTCGGCGTGGATCGCGTCGCGCTCGGCGTCGGTCACCGACAGGTCGTAGGTGACGCTCGGTTCGAAGCGCTCCTGGCCGAAACCGGCCGCGGGGACATTGGCCGAGACGCCCATCGACACGAGCAGTGTCATGCCGAGCGTCAGTGCAAGGGGCTTCTTTCGCATCACCGTGATCTCCCTGAACGGTCAGAGCCCCAGATGACGTGGATTCGTTTACGCGAGACCCTGTCAGGGTTCTCTCAGCTTGTCAATGGCGTGCGCATAGAAAAGCCACCGACCCGGCCGTGTCAGTCGCGCGCGGCGAACCGCGCGTCGAGCCACGCGAGCACGTCGGCGCGCACCTCGGCCTGCATGACCTCGTTGAACAGCTCGTGGCGCGCGTCGGGGTAGACGAGCGTCGTCACGTCGGTCAGGCCCGATCGCGAACGGTACGCATCGGCGAGGCGGTGCACGCTGCGCGGGCCGCCGACCGGATCGTCGCGGCCGACGATCAGCAGCAGCGGGATGTCGTGGCCGAGGTTCCTGCGCGGACGTCCGAACAGCTGCGCGGCGTTGATCGGGCCGAACAGGCGCAGCAGCGGCAGCGACACCGTGAGCGGATCGGCCAGGAACGCGTTGGCCACGCTCAGGTCGGAGGAGAGCCACTCCAGGCCCGTGGCATCCTTCGTCTTCCACTTGGCGTTGAGGTCGCCGGCGTTCAGCGCCCCGGGCACGCGCAGCGCCGAGCCAGACAGGATCACGCCGTCATAGGCTTCGGGATGCTCGTTGACGAGGATCTGCGTGAGGAACGACCCCCACGAATGCCCGAGGATCACCAGCGGCAGCCCCGGGTTCTCATCGCGGATGAGCTGCGTGAAGCGCCAGCACGCCTCGACCGCGGCGCGGTGCCCGCCCGGCCCGAGATGCCCGAGCCGCGCGGCGTCGCCATGCTGTCCCATCCCGGTACGGCCGTGCCCCCGGTGGTCGTCGGCGTACACGGTGAAGCCGTCGGCGGTGAGCGCGTCGATCAGCGCCCCGTAGCGGCCGGCGTGCTCGCCCACGCCGTGCAGCAGCTGGACGACGCCACGGGCCGTGCCTCGGGCCGGGTGGACGTCGTAGACGATCGCGATGCCGTGTGCATCGATGAACTCGGGCATGGCGCGAGCATATCGGCACTATTTACTTAGCAAGACTAATAAGCTATGCTAAATACTCAGATGGTCGACGCGCAACAACTCCCCCAGGCATCCCTGCACGAGCGCACCGCCGACGAGATCGACGTCCCCGAAGAGGATGCCGCGGCCGCCCGCGATCTGCGGATGGCCACCTTCCGCCTGAGCCGGCGCCTGCGTTCCGAGCGGGCCCTCGACACCATGAGCGACCCGCAGTTCGCCGTGCTCGCCACGCTCAACGGACACGGTCCCCACACGCTCGGCGAGCTCGCCGAGCGCGAGCGGGTGACGGCGCCGTCGATGAACCGCACGGTGAACTGCCTCGAAGAGGGCGGCTGGATCACACGCACCCCCGACGAGGAGGACCGGCGCAAGGTGAACATCGAGATCACCGACGCCGGGCGCGAGCTCGTCGGCGAGACCGTGCGCCGCCGCGACCTGTGGCTGGCCTCGGTCGTCGCGAGCCTGACCCCCGCCCAGCGGCGCACGCTCGCCAAAGCCGCCGAGATCATGCGCGAGGTGGCCGCACGATGAAGGCGATGTTCCGCTCCCTCGGCCTGTTCAACTACCGTGTCTGGTTCATCGGCGCCCTGATCTCCAACATCGGCGGCTGGATGCAGTCGACCGCGCAGGACTGGGTCGTGCTGACCGAGCTGACCCACAACGACGCCACCGCGATGGGCGTCACGATGGCGCTGCAGTTCGGTCCGCCGCTCGTGCTGGTGAGCATCACCGGCTGGGTCGCCGACCATTTCGACAGACGCAAGCTGCTGATGTGCACGCAGACGGCGCTGGGGCTGCTGGCGATCACGGTCGGCGTGCTGCTGCTCACCCACGTGATGACCCTCCCGATGATGTGGATGTTCGCGGGCCTGTTCGGCGTCGCCAACGCCTTCGACTCCCCCGCGCGGCAAGCGTTCGTATCGGACGTCGTGTCGCGCGAGAACGCGGCGAACGCCGTCGCCTTGAACTCGGCATCCTTCAACACCGCACGTCTGATCGGACCCGCCGTCGGCGGCATCATGATCGTGCTGGTCGGCACCGGCTGGATGTTCATCGTCAACGCCGCCACGTTCATCGCGATGCTGATCGCGCTGTCGATCATGCGGCAGAACGAGCTCGAGCCGCGCGTGAAGGCGACGGATGCCACGCGCCTGGCCGACGGGTTCCGCTACGTCGCGCGGCGCCCCGACCTCATCGTGCTGTTCGTCATGGTGTTCCTGATCGGCGCTTTCGGCATGAACTTCGCGATCTTCGCGTCGACGATGGCCCTCGAGTTCGGGATGAACGCCGACGGGTACGGAGCCCTCAGCTCGATGCTCGCGGTCGGTTCGCTCGCCGGCGCCCTGATGGCCGCCCGCCGCGACCGTGCCCGCCTGCGCGTGGTGATCTTCGCCGCCGGCGGGTTCGGCATCACGTCGCTCGTGTCGTCGGTCATGCCGGTCTACTGGATGTACGCCGTCGTCGTGGTGTTCGTGGGCTTTTCGACCGTGTCGATGCTGACCACCGCGAACGGCTATGTGCAGACGACGACCGAGCCGCAGCTGCGCGGCCGGGTGCTGGCACTGTACATGGCCGTGATCATGGGATCGACGCCGGTGGGCGCGCCGATCGCCGGATGGGTCGCCACGACGTTCGGGGCGCGGGCGGCGATCCAGGTCGGCGCCGTCGCGGGCCTGGTCGCCTGCGCGATCGGGGCGACGTGGCTGATCATGTCGGGTCGCCTGCATCGGACCGAAGCGCGCCGGTTCGCCCTCACGATCGACGAGACCCGGCCGATCACGATCGTCGAACGCCTCGCCCCCGAGGAGTTCAGCGACGAGATCGCACAGACCACGCCCATCCCGCTGGCCGACGCCGAGGTCCAGGCGCCCGCCCAGAGCATCGCCGACAGCGCGTCGCGACCGCGGCCGCGCGCGGCGGGCGAATCGGGAGCGTGAGCGCCGATCGTGCTGACCCCGGCCGACCTGGTGATGCGGTTCGTCGCGTGGCGCCTGGCCCGCACCGGCACGGCTGCGGATCCGCGCACCGACATCGACACCGCGTCGCTGCAGAGCCGCTTTCCGCGTCTGGCGAGCGTCGAGGTCGCCGACGTCGCGATCGCGGGCTCTGACGGAGGCGTGCCCGCGCGGCTGTATCGCGCGCACTCGGCGGCGGCGCGCAACGCGTTCGTGTGGGTGCACGGCGGGGCGTGGCTGGGCGGCGACCTCGACATGCCCGAGTCGAACTGGGTCGCGCTCGAGCTCGCGGCCGCGGGCATCCCGGTGCTGGCCGTCGACTACCGCAAGGCCCTGCGCGGGGTGCGGCATCCGGCCCCGCTGGAGGACGTGTGGGCGGCGTGGCGTCATGCGACCGCGCACGCCGAGGACCTGTTCGGCGTGGACGCGTCGCGCGTGCACCTGGGCGGAGCCAGCGCCGGCGGCGCACTCGCTGCGGGAGTCGTGCTGCGGGTGCGGGATGCCGCGGCCCACCGCGCGCCGGGTTCCACGGGCGACGACAGAGTCCCGGCATCCCTCGTCCTCGCCTATCCGATGCTGTATCCGAAGCTGCCGCCCAACACCGCCCAGACGAAGAAGCTGATGGCGAAGATGCCGACGCGGCTGCGGTTCGGCCCGAGCGTCGTGCGGGCCCTCGCGAAGCACTACGCGGGCGCGAAGGGGATGTCGGACCCGGCCGCTTTCCCCGGGCTCGCCACCGATCTGCGCGGCTTTCCGCCGACGTACGTCCTGGTCGCGACGATCGACGACCTGCGCTCGTCCGGCGACCGGTTCGCCGAGCGGCTGCGGGCGGCGGGCGTGCGCGTCGAGCTGTTCGCCGAGCGCAGCGCCACCCACGGGCACCTCAACCACCCCGAGGCCGCATCGGCCCAGCGCAGCGTCAGGCGCATCGTGACCTGGATCGACGGATTCGGCTGAGCGCGACGCCCGCGGAGCGTCCGATCAGGCCTCCGGCGCCGGTTCTGACGCCGCCAGCAGGCGGGAGGCGGCCGTCGCCATGTGCACGGCCATCGCCGATGCCGCGGCATCCTCGTCGGCCGCCCGCACCGCGCGGAAGACCACCTCATGCTCGTCGACGGCGATCCTCGCGTCGCTCTCGTCGTGAACGGCCCGATCCGCGTAGACCTGCAGCAGCGAGCGCACCACGTGCAGCTGGTCGAGCAGCACCGGGTTGCCGGCGGCTTCGGCCAGCGCATTGTGGAAGTCGGCGTCGGCGCGCGCGAACGCGAGCAGATCGTCCGCGCTCGCCCGCATCCGCTCGAGGGCGCCCGCGAGCGACTCACGGGCGGCGGCGTCGGCGCGGGAGGCCGCCAGCCGGGCCGCGAAGATCTCGAGCCCTCCGCGCAGCTCGAGCAGCTGCAGCGTATTGTGCTCGCCGATCAGCAGACCCCAGCGCAGCGTCTGCGGAAGCAGCTCGCTGGCCTGCCCGCGCAGGTACGTGCCCGATCCCGCTCGCACGTCGACGATGCCGAGGATCTCGAGCGCGGCGAGCGCCTCGCGCACCGCCGAGCGGCCGACCCCCAGGGTCGCCGCGAGCTGTCGTTCGGGGGGAAGACGCGTTCCCGGCGCGAGCGAGCCGCCGGTGAACAGATCCAGCAGGCGACGGGCGACCTCCGACACCGGAGTGCCGGCGGGGAGGGCCCCCAGCGCCGCCGTGATCTCGTCGGAACGGTCGTCGGGAAACGCAGGCATGCGAACAACCTACAGCGCCAGGTTCGACAAAACTCTTGCAATTGGTCAACCGGTTTGCCAAAATGACATCCGGTATCACAGCCATCGTCAACGTCGATCAGGAGCCACCGTGGACCAGTCCCCTCCCCCCGCCCCGACCGCAGCGCAATCGCTCGCGAAATCCACCATCCGCAAGGTCGCCTGGCGCCTGGTGCCGTTCGTCGCGCTGATGTTCTTCATCAACTACCTCGACCGCACGGCGATCGGATTCGCCGCGCCCAACGGCATGAACGACGACCTCGCCCTGTCGGCCGCGCAGTTCGGGTTCGCCTCGGGCGTGTTCTTCGTGGGCTACATCCTGCTCGAGGTGCCCTCCAACCTCGCGCTGCACAAGTTCGGCGCACGGCGGTGGCTCGCCCGCATCATGGTCTCATGGGGCGTCGTCGCGATCCTGTTCACTTGGGTGCAGAACGTCGAGCAGCTCGTCGCGCTGCGGTTCCTGCTCGGTGTGGCCGAGGCCGGGTTCTTCCCCGGCGCGATCCTCTTCCTCAGCCTCTGGGTGCCGGCGAAGTACCGCGGCCGCATGCTGATGCTCTTCTATCTCGCCCAGCCGCTGACCACCGTGATCGGCGCGCCCCTGGCGGGCTGGCTCATCCAGCAGCACGGTGTGTTCTTCGGACTCGAGGGCTGGCGTTTCATGTACCTCGGCGTCGCGATCCCCGCCATCGTCATCGGCGTCATCGCCTGGTTCTACCTCAAGGACAAGCCGACCGACGCGAAATGGCTGACCCCCGACGAGCAGGCCTGGCTCACGGATGCGCTGCAGCGCGAGAAGGACGAGACCGAGACCCGCGAGAAGCACGTCTCCCTGCGCTTCGCGTTCTCGAGCGGCCGCGTCTGGGTGCTCTCGTTCATCTACTTCGGCTTCATCTACGGGCTGTACGCGCTGGCGTTCTTCCTGCCCACGATCATCGAGGGCTTCCAGACCCAGACCGGCGCGACCTTCGACGTGCTGCAGAAGGGCATCATCACGGCCGTGCCGTACGTGCCGGCTGCCATCGCGATGTACTTCTGGTCGCGCGACGCGACCAAGCGGGGCCTGAAGACCTGGCACATCGCGGTGCCCGCCGTGGTGGGCGCGGTGACGATCCCGCTGGCACTGTTCGCCGGCTCGCCGGCGCTGACCATCGCGGTCATCGCGCTGACGGCCATGTCGATCTTCGCGGCGCTGCCGAACTTCTGGACGCTGCCCACGCGGTTCCTGACCGGCGTGGCGGCGGCCGCCGGAGTCGCGCTGATCAACACGATCGGCAACCTGGCCGGCTTCAGCGCGCCGTACATCACCGGCGCCGTGCACGACTGGACCGGCGGCTACGAGATCCCGATGACCATCGTCGGCCTGTTCATGCTGCTGTCGGCGGTGCTCATGGTGCTGCTGGCCCGTCACGACCGTGCGTCCCGTGCGCAGGCGGCCGCCGAGCCGGCCGCGGAGGAACTGCGCCGATGAGCCGCCCGCGGAGCGCGCCCGATCACGTCGCCGGCGAGGTGGCGCCGTGATCGGGTTGGGCACGTACGCGTTCTTCTGGCAGCACTCCGACCATGTTCCGCAGCCGCTGTCGCTGGTCGGGGCGTTCGAGGCCACCCGCGAGCTCGGCGTCGGCCTCTTCCAGATCTGCGACTACGCCCCGCTGGAGCGCATGACCGACGCCGAGCTGGCCGACGCCGCAGCCGCCGCCCGTGACCTCGGCTTGACGATCCAACTCGGCACGAAAGGGATCGAGCCCGGGCGCCTCGCGCGGTTCCTGGAGCTGGCCGCCGTGTTCGACGCCGCGCTCGTGCGCTCGATGCTGTACGGCCCCGACTCGCACCCGACGCTCGCCGACGCCGAGACGCTGCTGCGCGCCGCCCTCCCCCGGTTCGAGGCCGCCGGCGTGACCCTCGCGCTGGAGACGTACGAGCAGGTCGCCACCGACGACCTCGCAGGCCTGGTCGAGCGGATCGGCAGCCCGCACCTGGGCGTGTGCCTCGACCCCGCCAACGTCGTCGCGCGGCTCGAAGCGCCCCGCGACTGCGTCGAGCGCGCCGCACAGACCACCAGGAACGTGCACGTGAAGGACTTCGCGTTCGCCCGGCAGCCCGGCTGGGTCGGCTTCACCTACAGCGGCGCCGCGATGGGCACCGGACTGCACGACTACCCGCACCTGCTGCGCACCGTGCACGTCCGCGAGCGCGACATCGACGAGATCGTCGAGCACTGGCTGCCCTGGCAGGGCGACGCACAGACCACCATCGAAACCGAGCGGGAGTGGACCCGCATCACCCTCGAGTATCTGAGGAGCACATCATGACAATCGCCGACACCCACAAGATCGCCGTCATCGGAGCGGGCGGGAAGATGGGCATGCGCGTCTCGGACAACCTCGCGCGCACCGCGCACACCGTCTGGTATGTCGAGAACTCCTCGGCCGGTCAGCAGCGCACGATCGACGCGGGCCGTGCGCTGACCGACGCGGGCACTGCCGTCGCCGACGCCGACATCGTCGTGCTGGCCGTGCCCGACCTGGCGCTGCAGTCGGTGACAGCCGACCTCGTGCCGCAGATGAAACCGGGCGCGGTCGCACTGACGCTCGACCCCGCCGCCGCGTACGCCGGGCTGCTCACCGACCGCGACGACGTCATCCGCGCCGTCGCGCACCCGTGCCACCCGTCGATCTTCCTGCAGCGCACGACCCCGGAGGAGTATGCCGACACGTTCGGCGGCATCGCCGCCCCTCAGGACGCCATCGCCGCCGTGGAGTCCGACGATCCGGCGGTGCGGGCTCTCGTCGAAGCCACCGTGCGGGCGATCTACGCACCGGTGATCGACGTGCACTTCGTCACCATCAAGCAGCTCGCGCAGCTCGAGCCGACGCTCGTGGAGACCGTGGCGTGCATGATCGGCGCCCTGCTCAACGAGGCGCTCGACGAGGCGATCCACACGATGGGGGTACCGGAAGCCGCGGCCCGCAGCATCCTGTACGGCCACACGCAGGTGGCGCTGGCCAACGGCCTGCGCGGCGACAATCCGTTCAGCGACGCCTGCCTGATCGCGATGGACTATGGTCGCGAGAGCATCATCAAAGAGGACTGGAAGAAGATCTTCCGCGACGACGAGCTCGACCGGAACCTCGCCCGCATGCTGCACCTCGACCGCATCGAACGCTGAGGAGTCGCCATGGCATCGCTTCGGGGCAAGACGGCGCTGGTCACCGGCTCGGCCAGCGGCATCGGGCGCGGCATCGCCGAGCGGTTCGCCCGCGAGGGGGCGCGGGTGGTCATCGCCGACAGAGATGAGGATGCCGCGACCGCCGTCGCAGGGTCGCTCGGAGCGGACGCGCGGGCGATCGTGGTCGACATCTCGGACGAAGCGTCGGTCGCCGCGGCGTTCGGCGAGCTGGAAGGGGCCGGGTGGGCGCCCGACGTCGTGGTCGCCAACGCCGGCGTGCAGCTGTTCGGGCAGGATGCGAAGGCAGCCGACCTCGACCTGGCCGTCTGGCGGCGCACGGTCGACATCAACCTGACCGGCACGTTCCTGACGATCAAGCACGCGGTGCGTTCGATGCTGCAGCGCGGGGGCGGCTCGATCATCCTCACCGGCAGCCCGACCGGGCTGAACGGCGAGGGCGCCGATTTCACCGCGTACAGCGCCACCAAGGCCGGCATCCACGGTCTCGCACGCACGGTCGCGGCGGCGTATGCGAAAGACAACATCCGGGTCAACACGGTCGTCCCCGCCTACACCGAGACGTCGCTGGTCAGCACGATCACCGACGACCCCGCGGCGCGGGAGGCGATCATCGGCCGCATCCCGCTGGGGCGCGCCGGAGCGCCGCGCGACGTCGAGGGCATCATGGTGTTCCTCGCCTCCGACGACGGCGCGTTCGCGACCGGGTCGCTGTTCGCCGTGGACGGCGGGATGTCGACGCTCTGATGGGCTGGCGCCACCCCTCCCGCACCTGGGCGAGCGGCCCCTGGGCCCTCGCGCTGCGCGGCGACGAGCTCGCCGACATTTCGTTCGACGGCCGCATCGCGCTGCGCGGCATCCGCGCGGTGGTGCGCGATCGCGACTGGGCGACGGCGACGCTCGTGGTCGACGAGCTCACCGAGGGCGACACCGAGGACCACGGCCTGCTGCTGCGTGTGCACACCGAGGGTCTGGATGGGCACCTCGCCGGGACGCTGCGCGTGTCCGCGACCGCGTCCGGCCTGACCGCGGATCTGGATCTCGTCGTCCGTGACGAGTTCTGGACGAACCGCACCGGTCTGGTCGTCCTGCATCCTCCGGGCGTCGCCGGAGCCGAGGCCCGGGTGCGGCATTCGACGGGTGCGCTCGAGACCACCCGGTTCCCCACCCTGATCAGTCCGCACCAGCCGATGAAGGACATCGCGGGCCTCGCCTGGACGGCGGGCGGACTCGAGGTGGATGTGCGCTTCGCCGGCGACGTGTTCGAGATGGAGGACCAGCGCAACTGGACGGATGCCTCGTTCAAGACGTACAACCGCCCGCTGGCGCTCCCGTTCCCCTACCTTCTCGCCGCCGGCTCGCACGTGCGGCAGAGCGTCGAGGTGCGCGCGCGGACGGCGCCCCCTTCGGCATCCACCGCGCCGACCGATGTCATCGTGCTGGAGCAGGCGGCGGCGTTCCCCGAGATCGCGCTGGGCGCGGCCACGGCGCCGGATCCGGCGCCGTGCTTCGACCCGGTGGGCGCGGCGGTGCTCGTCGAGCTCGACCTGGCCACACCGACCTGGCGCGCGGCCCTGGATCGCGCGGGCAGCGCGGGGCTGCCCCTGGACGTGCGGTTCGTGCTGTCGGACGCCGATCCCGCGGCGATCGCCGCCGGGGCTCAGGCGCTGCGCGGCCGTCGGCTCGACCGCGTCGCCGCCTTCCGTCCGACCGGACCGGCGCGGCACGTCTCCGACGGCGACGCGACGGCCGCGCTGCGGACCGCACTGGCCGAGGCGGGGATCGCCGTCCCGGTCGTCGGGGGTGCGAGATCGCATTTCACCGAGCTCAATCGCGAGCGCCACCGCCTGCCTGAAGACCTCGACGGCATCGTCTTCGCCATCACGCCGCTGTTCCACAGCCTGGGCACCGAGCAGCTCGTCGAGTCGCCGGCCATGCAGCGACTGGTGGCCGCACAGGCCGTGGGCCTCGCCGGCGGCACGCCCGTCCACATCGGCCCGGTGACGCTGCGACCGCGGTTCAACGACGTCGCGACGACGCCGGCGCGCATGCCGGACCACGACGATCTGCGCGACGGCTACGGTGCACAGTTCGTCGACGCGGACGACGAGCGGCAGGATGCCGAGCAGCTCGCCGCCTGGACGATCGCCGCAGCCGCTGCCCTTGCCGTGCCGGGCGTGGCCTCGATCGCGTTCTTCGAGGAATGGGGACCCCGGGGCATTCGCACGGGCGACGGCCGCGATCGGCCGGCCGCCGCTGCCGTGCGCGCCCTGGCCGCGCTGCGCGGCACGCGACTGCTGCAGGGGGCGAGCCCCGACGGCTCCGTCTGGGCGATCGGCGGCGCCGGCGAAGAGCACGAGACGGTGCTGGTCGCCAATCTCGACGACACCGCGCGCACCCTCGACATCCGGACCCCGCGCCGCCGCCTTCACGTCGTGCTCGAGCCCGGATGCTGGACGCAGGCCGTCGTGCGATAGCCGGCCCCGCCCTCCGGGCGCGAGCGCGTTCTGCGACCTCACCCCCGTGTGGAATCGCGCACCACGAGTTCCGGAACATATCGGATGGTGCGCGGGGAGTCTCGGTGCGAGCGCAGGGCGAGCTCCATCGCGGCCGCGCCGATCTCGGTGGCAGGCTGACGGATCGAGCTGAGCGGAACGATCGACGTCGCAGCGAAGTCGATGTCGTCGTAGCCGATGAGCGCGATGTCGCCCGGGATCGTGACACCGCCGACGAGGAGGGTCTGCATCAGACCCAGCGCGAGCAGATCGTTCGCGCAGAAGACGGCGTCGGGACGCTCGTGCGCGGGCCGCGCGGCCAGCACCTCACCCGCCCGCTGACCGTCCAGCACCGTCGAGGCGCCGTAGCCGAGGACTTCGAGCGTCACTCCGGGCGCCTCGGCGACCGCCCGACGCGCCCCCGTCAGCCGGTTCGCGACCTGGGCGAGCGAGAGCGGCCCGCCGACGAACGCGATGCGCCGCCGGCCGCCCTCGATCAGATGCCGCGTGGCCATCCAGCCGCCCTGCACGTCGTCGACCGTCACGGCGTCACCGTCGAATCCGGGGATCTCCCGATCCACCAGGACCACGGGAGTGCCGGATTCAGCGAGCCCGGTCAGCAGCTCGAGGCTCGAGCCGACCGGGGTGATCAGCACCCCTGCGAGCCGCTGCTCGCGGAACACCTCGAGATAGGCCTTCTCTCGAGTGACGTTCTCGGCGCTGTTGCCGACCAGCACCGCGAGACCGGATTCGGCCGCGCGGTCCTCGGCCCCGTGCAGCACCTGCGCGAAGAACGGGTTGGCGACGTTGAGCACGACGAATCCGACGCACCGGCTGTTGCCCGCGCGCAGCTGCCGTGCCGCATCGTTGCGGGCGAATCCGAGCTGGGCGATGGCCTGACGCACCCGTTCCGCCGTCGCCGTCGAGACCTTCTCCGGCCGATTCAGGACATTCGAGACGGTGCCGACCGACACGCCCGCCAGCGCCGCGACATCCTTGACACTCGCCCCCACGACGAGCCTCCCCTTCATGGTCGACTACCCAGCAGGCTATAAGAACAGTCCTATTGAAACGTCTCAATTCAACTGCTAGCCTACCGCTACGACACACCACAACCTGCGGCGCTGCCATGTCATCGACGACAACAGAAACTGTGGAACCTATGAAGCCATCCAGACGCCCGTCGGCATAGCCGGCTCTGTGTGCATCAGGCCTCGTCCGCCCCGCGTCCGCCTCCGGAGGCCGCGTGAGGACGGGCGATGAGGAATGACTCGAAGCATTCCGTCTCGCCGAGGCATCCATTCAAGACGCCTCGCCCCACACATGCGCCTCACCCATCGAGGCGCTCGCACCTGTTCCCGCAATCAACGAAAGACTCTCCCATGTCCATGAAGCGCGCACTCCTCGCCGTGACGGCCGCGGTCGTCGCGGGATTGACACTCGCCGGCTGCTCGCAGTCCGCTTCTCCCGGCAACTCGGGCGCATCTGGCGGAAACGCCCAGGCCAAGAACATCACGGTGGCGTTCGTCCCCAAACTCCAGGGCATCCCGTACTTCCAGGCCATGAACACCGGCGGGATGAAAGCGGCCAAGGACCTCGGGTTCACCTGGGAGTATCAGGGCCCGACGACCGCGGATGCGGCGGCCCAGGCGAACATCGTGCAGTCCTTCATCCAGAAGCACGTCAGCACATTGTTCGTCGCACCCAATGACCCGAACTCCATGGCCCCGCTTCTGCAGCAGGCCAAGACCGCCGGGATCAAGGTGGCCACGACGGACACGGATGCGCCGAACTCCGTTCGCGAGCTCTTCGTCGAACAGGCCACGAACACCGCACTCGGAAACGCCATCGCGAAGGGCCTCGGCGACGCGATGAAGGGCACCGGGGAATGGGCGATCGTCTCCTGCGGACAGACCGCAGAGAACCTGAACTCGTGGATCGCCGTCGAGAAGTCGTATATCGCGAAGAACTATCCGGGAATGAAGCTCGTCGACACCGTCTATGCGGGTGAGGATCAGAACAAGGCGACCCAGATGGCGACCAGCCTGATCAACGCGCACCCGAACCTCAAGGGCCTGATCGGCCAGTGCACGTCCAGCGCCCCGGCTGTGGCGCAGGCGGTGGCCAACACCCACAACATCGGCAAGATCTTCACCGACGGCCTGGGCACGCCCCAGTCGATGGCACCGTACCTGAAGTCGGGCGCATCGACCGTGTCGGTCCTGTGGGACGTCGAGAACCTGGGCTACCTGACCGGATGGGCAGGCGTGCAGCTCGCCGAGGGCAAGACGATTCCCGCCAGCCCGACCGTCGGTGACATCAAGGGGGTCTCCTACGACGCCAGCACGCACATCCTGCTGCTGGGCGACCCCCTGCTGATCACCAAGGACAACGTGGGGCAGTTCAACTACTGACCGTCACCTCGTCGGCGGCCGCCGTCCCGGGCTCCATGAATCAGCCCCCATGGATCGGCCCCCATGGATCGACCAGGATCAGCGGCACGGCGGCCGCCCCACCCGCGGTATGGAGAGCGATGGACGTCTCGCAGGAACGGCTCCAGATGGCCGGGATCTCGAAGCACTACGGCGGCGTGCGCGCCATCCGGCACGCCGATCTGACCGTCAGACGCGGCGAGGTGATGGCCCTGGTCGGCGAGAACGGCGCCGGCAAGTCGACGCTGATCAAGATCCTCTCCGGGGCCGAGTACGCCGACACCGGGACGATCACCCTCGACGGCGAGGATCTGCGAGTCCGGTCGACGACCGACGCGATGCAGGCGGGGATCCGCACGGTCTACCAGGAGCCGCGGCTGTTCAAGGACCTCACCGTGGCCGAGAACCTCTTCATCGGCCGCGAGGTCACCAAGGGGCCGATGGTGGACTGGTCGCAGCAGGCCCCGCTGGCCACGGACCTGCTGACGACCGTCGGCCTCGATCCCAAGGTCGCGACGATGACGGCCGGCTCGCTCACGATCGCCGACCAGCAGCTGGTCTCGATCGCGAAGGCCCTCTTCGGGGACGCCAAGGTGCTCATCCTCGACGAGCCCAGCGCCATCCTCGCCGAGAGCGAGATCGCCATCCTGTTCCGGGTGATCCGCAACCTCACCACCCACGGCGTCTCGATCATCTACATCTCGCACCGCCTCGACGAGCTGCCCCGGGTCGCCGACCGCATCACGATCATGCGAGACGGTGCGACGATCACGAGCCGCGAGATGGCGGGACTGAGCATCCGCGAGATCGCCGAGATGATGGTCGGCAACCGCGACCTCGGCGTCGATCCTGCCGAGCGGCCCGCCGCCGGGCCCGTCGTGGCCGCGCTCGAGAACGCGTCCACGCGCACGCTGCTGCGCGACGTGAGCCTTGCCGTGCACGCCCGCGAGATCGTCGGGATCTACGGACTGGTCGGATCGGGCGTCCACGAGATCGGCGACGTCCTGTTCGGGATGCAGCGGCTGTCCTCCGGCACGGCCACGATACGCAGTGCCAACGGCAGGACCACCCACATCCGCACGACAGCGGGCGCGCGCCGCCGCGGGATCCGGCTCCTCCCCTCGAACCGGGGAACGTTCGGGATCTTCAGCTTCCAGTCGGTTGGATTCAACATCACGATCGGCTCGCTGTCCAAGCTGTCGCGTTTCCCGGGCCTGGTCAGTCCCACTCGGGCCCGCGCGATCGCGGACGAGGGGATCGCCCGCTTCGCGATCAAGACGCCCAGCGAGAGACAGCTGGTCAGCGCGATGTCGGGCGGGAACGCGCAGAAGGTGATCCTGTCGCGACAGCTCGTGACCCCGCCCAAGCTGCTCATCCTCTCCGAGCCGACCCAGGGCGTCGACGTCGGCGCGAAGCAGGAGATCTACGACTTCATCGTCCAGCTCGCCGACGACGGCGCCGCCGTCCTGGTGCTGACCACCGACATCGGCGAGGTGCAGCGGATCTCGGACCGCATCCTCATCATGCGGCAGGGCCAGCTCGTGCACGAGTTCCCCGCGAACACCGACCAGGCCGACATCCTGACGGCGGCGGCCGGAGAGACGGCCGAAGAGACGGGCGGCGCCGACGATGACTGATCAGACCCAGACCGAGGACACGGCCCCGCACAGTCCCCGCCCGGCCGCGCGCGTCGTGATCTCGCGCCGGCGCTTCCTCAGCCCCATCCTCTCCGGCCAGGAGTACGTGCTGATCGCCGTCGTCGCCGTCCTCTGGGTGCTGCTCGGGATCTTCACGCCCTCGTTCCTCTCCCCCGCATCGATCGGCCCGCTCTTCGTGTCGGTGGCGCCGATCGCCCTGGCCGGCGTGGGCATGACGCTCGTGATCATCACCGCCGGCATCGACGTCTCGACCGAGGGCGTCCTCATCGTGACCGCCGTGGTCGTCGCAAAGCTCATGGTCGCGTGGAACATGCCGCTGCTGCTCGTCCTTCTCACAGCGCTGGTCTGCGGCGCGGTGCTCGGCGCGTTCAACGGGCTGCTCGTGTCGACCACCGGAGTCCACCCGATCATCATCACCTTCGCGACGTGGAACATCTTCCTGTTCATCGGCTACGCCGTCTTCAACTCGAGCACGGTGAACAACATCCCCGACACCCTCGCCGTGGTCGGGCCGGGCAGCGCAGGTCGCATCCTCGGCGTCCCCTCCATCCTGATCGTGACCCTCATCGCGGTGGCCGCGGCGTGGTGGATGCTGCGCTACACGCGATTCGGCCGCAGCCTGTACGCCATCGGGAACGATCCCGACGCGGCCCGCCTCGCCGGCGTCCCCGTCCGCACGCGTCTGTTCATCATCTACCTGGTCACGGGGGCGCTGACCGGCCTCGGCGCGTGCGCGATCATCGCCAGCGGCACCTCGACGCTCGACCAATCCGTCGGGAACGGCGACGTGCTGCTGGTGATCGCGTCGGTGGTGATCGGCGGCACATCGATCGTGGGCGGCCGCGGATCGGTCATCGGCACATTCCTCGGGGCGGTCCTCGTGCAGTCGGTGACCAACGGGGTGACCCAGCTCAACTGGCCGTCGCAACTGGCGCCCTTGTTCGTCGGCATCTTCATCATTATCGCGGTCGGCGTGGACATCGCTCGAGCCCAGCTCAGGAGGCGAGCAGAATGACATCGCAGGCGACGCGTGAAGGCCCGATGCCGACGACGCCGGCCCGGCCGCGCAGACATTCCTGGCGCGCCATCGGCGGCCGCAATGCCCTGCTCGTCGGCCTGATCGTCCTGCTGATCGTGCTGATGTACCTCATCAAGACGCAGAACCTCAACGTGCAGGCCTTCAGCGCCTCGTATCTCGCCTCGACCCTCACCAACTACATACCGATCGCGCTGCTGGCCATCGCCGAGCTGTTCGTGATCGCCACCGGAGGCGGCGCGATCGACCTCTCGGTGGGCGCGATGGTGTCGCTGTGCGGAATGATCTTCGGGGTCCTCTACCAGACCCTGGACATCCCGTTGTGGCTGGCCGTCGTCCTCGCGCTCGGATTCTCCGGCGTCCTGGGTCTGATCAACGGAGTGCTGACCGCCTACCTGAGGTTCCCCGCGCTCATCGCAACTCTCGCGACGTTCTACGCCTATGAGTCGATCTCTCTGGTCATGACGAATGCGCAGCCCATCTCGGGCCAGCGGATCACCCAGATGTTCGACGCCGTCGCTCCGCGCCCCCTTCCGCTCGTGGGCGGATTCGTGCCGCCGATCCCGATCGGCCTGTTCCTGTTCCTTCTGCCGGTCGCCGTCGTCACCTGGGTGCTGCTGAACCGGACGATCTACGGCAACAATCTGTACGCGATCGGCACCAATTGGACGGCCGCACAGTGGGTAGGGCTCAAGGTCCGCGCGACCCAGTTGCTGGCATTCGTCCTGGCCGGGCTGATCAGCGGCGTGGCGGCCATCTACACGGTGGCGCAGTTCGCCTCGGCTCGCGCCGATGCCGGCACGAGCGGATCGGGCATGGCGCTGCCCGCTATCACGATCGCGGTGCTCGGCGGAGTCGCGATCACGGGCGGCGTCGGGCGCCTCAGCGGCGTGCTGCTGGCTGCGCTGCTGATCCAATGGCTCGACTCGTCCCTGCTCCTCCTGGTTCCCGGCAACATGGGCGTGCAGCTGCAGTTCCTCGCCCTGGGCGTGGTGCTGCTGATCGCTGCGATCGCCGACAGCTCACTGCGCACGCGACTGTTCCATTGGATCCACGTGAAGACGCGAAGGACGACATGACTGTGCAGACTCCCGGGGAAGGCCCGAGCACGCCCACGATCGGCATCCACGCGAACGTGTTCGCGGGCGAGATGGACGCCGAGGGGATCCGCGTCGCAGCCGAGGGCGCGAAGAAGGCTGGCTACGCGCTGCTCGAGCTGCCGATGCTCTCCGTGGGCGAGGGCGTGAGCGGAGCGGACGCGCGCCGCGTGATCGCCGACGAGTTCGGTCTCGCGATCTCAGGCTCTCTCGGTCTCGACGAATCCACCGACATCTCCCGTACGTCCACTGCGGAGCGCGAGGACGATCTCGCCCGCAAGGCGAGATCGTTCATCGCGGCGCACATCTCGCGGGCGTACTCCTGACGCCCCGCGTCCGCCCCGCGCCGAACCCCCGAAAGAAGTACATGATGACCACGCTCACCCCCGACATCCTCAGCACCCTCGAGCAGCAGGCGATCGAGCTGCCCAGCTGGGCGTTCGGCAACTCGGGAACCCGGTTCAAGGTGTTCACCACACAGGGCACGCCACGTGACCCGTACGAGAAGATCGCGGATGCCGCGCAGGTGCACGAGCACACGGGCCTGGCCCCGTCGGTCGCGCTGCACATCCCGTGGGACCTGGTCGACGACTTCGCAGCGCTGCGCCGGCACGCCGAGGACCTGGGCGTGCGCCTGGGTACGGTCAACTCCAACGCGTTCCAGGACGACGACTACAAGTTCGGCTCTCTCACCCACAACGACGAGCGGATCCGCCGCAAGGCGATCGACCACCATCTTGCGTGCATCGACGTGATGGACCAGACCGGGTCGCGCGATCTGAAGATCTGGCTCGCCGACGGCACGAACTACCCCGGGCAGGGCGACATGCGCGCCCGGCAGGAGCGTCTGCACGACTCGCTGCAGACCATCTACGAGCGGCTCGGCGACGACCAGCGGCTCGTGCTGGAGTACAAGTTCTTCGAGCCCGCTTTCTACCACACGGATGTCCCGGACTGGGGCACCTCGTATGTGCAGGTGTCCGCGCTCGGCGACAGGGCGAGGGTGTGCCTGGACACCGGGCATCACGCGCCGGGCACGAACATCGAGTTCATCGTGATGCAGCTGCTGCGCCTCGGCCGCCTCGGCTCGTTCGACTTCAACTCCCGGTTCTACGCGGACGACGACCTCATCGTCGGTGCCGCCGACCCGTTCCAGCTGTTCCGGATCCTCGTCGAGGTGGTCCGCGGCGGCGGGCTGAACAGCCCCGACGTGGCGTTCATGCTCGACCAGTGCCACAACATCGAGAAGAAGATCCCCGGGCAGATCCGATCGGTGCTCAACGTGCAGGAGATGACCGCCCGCGCCCTGCTGCTCGACCGCGCGGCACTCGACGCCGCGCAGGCCGAGAACGACGTGCTCGCCGCGAACGCGATCTTCATGGACGCGTTCCAGTCCGACGTGCGGCCCGCGCTGGCCGCGTGGCGCGAGTCGCGGGGGCTGCCGGCCGACCCGATGGCCGCCTACGCGGCATCCGGGTATCAGGAGCAGGTCGAGGCCGACCGCATCGGCGGCACGCAGGCCGGCTGGGGCGCGTGAACGCGATGGAGGACATCATGTCGAATCAGACCGTCGTCGAGTTGATCGCGCGCAGCAATCGCTTGGGTGCGGACCCGGCGAACACGAATTATGCCGGGGGGAACACGTCGGCGAAGGGGGTCGAGACGGACCCGGTGACGGGGCGGCCGGTGGAGCTGTTGTGGGTGAAGGGTTCGGGTGGCGATCTGGGCACGTTGCGGCCGGAGGGTCTTGCGGTGCTGCGCGTGGATCGGGTGCGGGCGCTGGTGGACGTGTACCCGGGGGTGGAGCGTGAGGACGAGATGGTCGCCGCGTTCGACTACTGCCTGCACGGCAAGGGCGGGGCGGCCCCGTCGATCGATACCGCGATGCACGCTCTGGTGGATGCCGCGCACGTGGATCATCTGCACCCGGACGCGGGGATCGCGATCGCGACCGCCGCGGACGGTGAGGCACTGACGGGTGCGATCTTCGGGGGCAAGGTGGTGTGGGTGCCGTGGCGGCGGCCCGGGTTCCAGCTGGGCCTGGACATCGCCGCGATCAAGCAGCAGCACCCGGCCGCGGTCGGGTGCATCCTGGGCGGGCACGGGATCACCGCGTGGGGGGACACGTCGGATGAGGCCGAGGCGAACAGCCTGTGGATCATCGGCACCGCGCAGGCCTACATCCAGGAGCACGGCGCACCGACCCCGTTCGGCGCAGTTCGCGCCGGGTACACGGCGCTGCCGGACGCGGAGCGGCGGGCGAAGGCCGCGGCCCTGGCCCCCACGATCCGGGGCATCGCGTCCACGGACAAGCCGATGGTCGGGCATTTCACCGACACCGACGTGGTGCTGGAATTCCTCGCGTCGGAGAAGGCCCCCGCATTGACGGAGTTGGGCACGAGTTGCCCGGATCATTTCCTGCGCACGAAGGTCAAGCCGATGCTGCTCGATCTTCCTGCCGACGCCGCCGTGGAGGCATCCCTGGACCGCCTGAAAGAGCTGCACGAGGCCTACCGGGCCGACTACACCGCCTACTACCAGCGGCACGCCACCCCGGACTCCCCGGCGATGCGCGGCGCCGACCCGCTGATCGTCCTGGTGCCCGGGGTGGGCATGTTCTCGTACGGGAAGGACAAGCAGACCGCGCGGGTCGCCGGGGAGTTCTACGTGAACGCGATCAACGTGATGCGCGGCGCCGAGGCGCTGTCGACCTACCAGCCCATCGACGAGGCGGAGAAGTTCCGGATCGAGTACTGGGCGCTGGAAGAGGCGAAACTGCAGCGGATGCCGAAACCCAAGACGCACCAAGGCCGGATCGCGTTCGTGACCGGGGCGGCGTCGGGGATCGGCAAGGCCATCGCCACCCGGCTCGCCGCCGAGGGTGCCTGCGTCGTGGTCGCCGACCTGGATCTCGCCAAAGCACAGCAGGTGGCCGCCGAGCTCGGCAGCACCGACGTTGCGATCGGGGTGGCCGCGAACGTGGCCGACGCCGCCGCGGTGCGGGCCGCGATCGACGCGACCGTGCTCGCGTTCGGGGGTGTGGACCTGGTGGTCAACAACGCCGGCCTGTCGTTGTCGAAGCCGCTGCTGGAGACCACCGAGGCGGACTGGGACCTGCAGCACGACGTGATGGCGAAAGGCTCGTTCCTCGTCTCCCGCACCGCGGCGAAGGCCCTGATCGAGCAGGGTATGGGCGGGGACGTGATCTACATCTCCTCGAAGAACAGCGTGTTCGCCGGCCCGAACAACATCGCCTACTCCGCCACGAAAGCCGACCAGGCCCACCAGGTGCGCCTGCTCGCGGTCGAACTCGGCGAACACGGCGTGCGCGTGAACGGCATCAATCCCGACGGCGTCGTCCGCGGCTCCGGCATCTTCGCCGGCGGGTGGGGCGCGCAACGCGCCGCCACCTACGGCATCAAAGAAGAAGACCTCGGCAGGTTCTATGCGAACCGCACCATCCTCAAACGCGAAGTCGTGCCCGAGAACGTCGCCGACGCCGTCTACGTCCTCACCGGCCCCGAACTCTCCCGCACCACCGGCGTCCACATCCCCGTCGACTCGGGCGTCGCCGCCGCCTTCCTGCGATGACCGCACCGGCCGGCGCGATAGCCGCGGTCGATCTGGGCGCCACCAGCGGCCGAGTCATGATCGGCCGCGTCGGGCCCGACACACTCGAGCTGGAGCAGGTGTCACGCTTCCCCAACGGCCCGGTCGAGGGCGCCGACGGGCTGCACTGGGACTTCGACACGCTGTACGCGCACATCCACGTCGGCCTCGCCGAGGCGGTGCGTCGGGAGCCCGCGATCGTCAGCATCGGCATCGACTCGTGGGCGGCCGACTACGGACTGCTGCGGCACGACCACCTGCTGGGGCCGCCGTTCCACTACCGGGACGACCGCACCGCGCGCGGGGTCGAGGCCGTCCACGCGATCGTGGCGTTCGACGAGCTCTACCGGCGCAACGGCCTCCAGTTCCTCGCCTTCAACACGCTGTACCAGCTGAGCGCCGACACCCGGCTCGGCCAGGCCGACACCGTGCTGCTGATCCCCGACCTCGTCGCCCACCTGCTCACGGGCGCACGCGTCGCCGAGCGCACGAACGCGTCGACCACCGGGCTGATGCGCGTCGACACGCGCGAGTGGGATCGCGAGCTGGCCGCGCGACTCGGCATCGACGACGGCATCCTGCCCGCGCTCGTCGACCCGGGCACGCCCCTGGGCACGGTGCGCGGGCCCGCCGCCACGCAGATCGGCGCCGCGCTGCCGGTGATCGCGGTCGGATCGCACGACACGGCCTCGGCCATCGCTGCCGTGCCGATGACCTCACCCGACACCGCGTACATCTCGTGCGGCACGTGGGGACTGGTGGGACTCGAGCTCCCCTCCCCCGTGCTCAGCGACGCTGCCCGCGACGCGAACTTCACGAACGAGCTCGGCATCGATGGGCGCATCCGCTTCCTCCACAACGTCACCGGTCTGTGGCTGCTGAACGAGACGGTGCGGGCGTGGGAGGACGAGGATGCCGCGGCCGTCGAGCTGGCGCCGCTGCTCGCCGCGGCGGCCGAGGTGACGGGCGACATCCCGCGCTTCGACGCGAACGACGCGTCGCTGAGCACCCCCGGCGACATGCCGGCACGGATCGCCGCAGTGCTGCGCGCCGCCGGCACCGCCGTGCCCGAGAGCCGTCCGGCACTGATCCGAACCATCGTCGAGAGCATCGCGGCGGCGTTCGTCGACGCCGTGCGCACCGCAGCGGCGCTGACCGGACGCCGGGTCGACAGCATCCATCTCGTCGGCGGCGGGTCGCTGAACCGGCTGCTGTGCCAGGCGACCGCCGATGGCTCGGGGCTCGTCGTGCACGCCGGCCCCGTCGAGGCCACGGCCCTGGGCAACGTCCTCGTCCAGGCCCGCGTGCACGGTTGGCTGGGTGCGGATGCCACGCTCGAAGACCTGCGGGCGCTGGTGTCGCGAACCCACCCTCCGGTGACGTTCGCACCGCGCGTCCGGTGAGCACACGCACGACCGGGCACGGATGCGTGACGCAGCCCATCGATCCGCCCCGCGTGCCGCCGGGGGTCGTAGGCTCGGCATCGTGGGCGCATCGAGGCTGCGCGCAGCCCTTGCCGGGATCGCCGCCGTCGTGCTCGGCGCGGGCGCGGGCGAGCTCGTCGCCGCGTGGCTCGCGCCGTCGTCGAGTCCCATGGCGGCCATCGGCGCAGCGCTGATCGACCTCTCGCCGGGGTGGGCGAAGCAGATGGCGATCGCCGTGTTCGGCCATGCCGACAAGGCCGCGCTGCTGATCGGGATCGCGATCGTGCTGCTCGCGATCGCGGCGGGCCTCGGCATCCTCGAATCCCGCATCCCCCGCACCGGCGCACTGCTGTGCGGCGTGCTGGGCGTCGCGGGCATCGTCGCGGCGGCGACGCGGGCGGATGCCTCGCCCGCGGCCTGGGTTCCGTCGGCGCTCGCCGCAGCCGTCGCGGCGTTCGCGATCGGCCTGCTGGTGCGCGCCGCCGATGTCTCACGAGGCCCGCGAGCCTCGATGCCGCGGCCGGCCGGGCCGCAGACAGCGCCGCCCGCGATCGATCGTCGCCGCTTCTTCGTCGTGACCGCCGCCGTCGCGCTCGTCGGGGTGGCCGCCGCGGCCGGCGGGGCGCTCCTGCAGACCGGCGCCCGCGCCGCCGATGCCGCACGCCGTGCCCTGCGCCTGCCGGCGCCGGTGCGCCCTGCCGCCGCGGTTCCCGCCGGCGCCGACCTGCGCATCCCCGGCCTTGCCCCGCTGGTCACACCGAACGCCGACTTCTACCGCGTCGACACCGCCCTGCTCGTCCCGCAGGTCGACCCCGCGCAGTGGTCGCTGCGCATCCACGGCATGGTCGATCGCACCGTGACCGTGACGTGGCGCGAACTGCTCGCCCTCCCCCTCGAAGAGAGCTGGACGACCCTCACCTGCGTGTCGAACGAGGTGGGCGGCAACCTCATCGGCAACGCGAAGTGGCTCGGCTACCCGGTCCGCGACCTGCTCGCCCGCGCGGGCCCCCACCCCGACGCCGACATGGTGCTGTCGACCTCGATCGACGGGTTCACGGCATCCACTCCCCTGCCGGTGCTCACCGACCATCGGGCGGCGATCCTCGCGGTGGGCATGAACGGCGCGCCACTGCCGCCCGAGCATGGCTTTCCGGTGCGGATGGTCGTGCCCGGCCTCTACGGCTACGTCTCGGCGACCAAGTGGGTCACCGACCTCGAGGTCACCCGGTTCGACCGGGCGACGGCGTACTGGACGAACGAGGGCTGGGCGCCGCGCGGCCCGATCAAGCTCGAGTCGCGCATCGACGTGCCGCGCACGACCGGCGACGTCCCGGCCGGCGACACGGTGATCGCCGGCGTCGCGTGGCAGCAGCACACGGGGGTGTCGAAGGTCGAAGTGCAGGTGGATGCCGGAGCCTGGCAGCAGGCGCAGCTGGCGCCCGCGATCTCGGACGACACGTGGGTGCAGTGGCGCCTGCCCTGGCGGGCCGAGCCCGGCGACCACACCATCCGGTGCCGCGCGACGAACCGGCGCGGGCAGCTGCAGACGGCCCGTCAGGCCCCGCCCGTGCCCGACGGCGCGTCGGGCTGGCCCGCCATCAGCGTGCACGTGGCGTGAGCCCGCGCGCCTGGCGCGCCGCCGCGACACGCATCGGCCTGCCCTCGCGAATCCCCCACGCGCCGTCGGCCGCCCCGCCTGCCCTTGCGAATCCATAGGGATTCGGCGAATCCATATGCGCTGGGCCATGGACTCGCCGAATCACTATGGATTGGGCACGCGACTCGGAGCCGCATGACTCCTCAGCCGGCGAGCACGAGCGTGAGCTGCTCTACCGCCCAGTCGAGCTCGGTCGCCCGGATCGTCAGGGGCGGCGCGATGCGGATCGTCTGGCCGTGCGTGTCCTTCACGAGCACACCGCGCGACAGCAGCCGCTCGGCGATCTCGCGGCCCGTGCCGAGCGACGGGTCGATGTCGACACCGGCCCACAGCCCCGCCACGCGCACCTTGGTGACGCCGTGGCCGATCAGCTCGTTCAGCTTCTGCGCCAGGTGCTCGCCCAGCAGCGCCGCGCGCTTCTGGAACTCGCCGGTCTTCAGCAACTCGACGACCTTGAGTCCCACGGCGGCGGCGACCGGGTTGCCGCCGAACGTCGACCCGTGCTCGCCGGGGTGGATGACGCCCAGCACATCCTGGTTCGCCGCGACCGCCGACACCGGGACGATGCCGCCGCCCAGCGCCTTGCCGAGCAGGTACATGTCGGGCACGACCTGTTCGCGATCGCACGCGAACGTCGTGCCGACGCGGCCGAGCCCGGCCTGGATCTCGTCGGCGATGAACAGGACGTCGTTGCGGGTGCAGATCTCGCGCACGGCCTTGAGGTACCCCTCCGGCGGGATGATGACCCCGGCCTCGCCCTGGATCGGCTCGATCAGCACCGCGGCGGTGGACGGCGTGATGGCCGCCTCGATCGCGGCGGCGTCGCCGTACGGCACCGAGACGAAACCGGGCGTGAACGGGCCGAACCCGTCGCGCGCCGTCGGGTCGTCGCTGAACCCGACGATCGTCGTCGTGCGGCCGTGGAAGTTGCCCTTCGCGACCACGATGGTCGCGGCATCCTGCGCCACGCCCTTGACCCGGTACGCCCACGCGCGCGCCGTCTTGATGCCCGTCTCGACGGCCTCGGCGCCCGTGTTCATGGGCAGCACGAGGTCCTTGCCGGTGAGGTCCGCCAAGGCCGCGGCGAACGCGCCGAGCTTGTCGTTGTGGAACGCGCGGCTGGTGAGCGTGAGGCGCCCGAGCTGCTCGGTCGCGGCCTCGATGAGAGCGGGATGCCGGTGCCCGAAGTTCAGCGCGGAGTAGGCCGACAGCAGATCGAGGTAGCGCTTGCCTTCGACGTCGGTCACCCACACGCCCTCGCCTTCGGCGACCACCACCGGCAGCGGGTGGTAGTTGTGGGCGACGTGCTCGTCCTCGTCGCGGATGATCCGCACGGCCGTCGTGTCGAGAGTCGTCGGAGTGGTCATGACCTGCCTCCTCGCAGTTCGAGCGTGCAGCACTTGATCCCGCCGCCGCCGAGCAGCAGCTCCGACAGATCGATGTGCACGGGGTTGTAGCCGCGTTCGCGCAGCTGCGCGTCGTACCCGGTCGCGCGGGGCGAGATGAACACGTTCTTGCCGTCGCTTGCGCTGTTCAGGCCGAACACGGCGCCGTCGGCGTCGGCGACGCGGATCGCGTCGGGGAAGCGCTCGTCGAGGATGCCACGGCTGCGCTCGTCGAACGCGCTCGGCAGGTACGCGATGTTGGCCCGCTCGACGCCGCCGGGGCCGACCACGGGATCGAGGACCGAGATCGCGGTGTCGAGGTGGTAGAAGTTCGGGTTCACGAGGTGCAGCGAGACGACCTCGCGGCCGAACACGTCGGCGATCTCGCGGTGGCTCTCGATCGACGAGCGGAAGCCGTAGCCGGCGAGGATCACCTCGCCCGCGAGCAGGATGTCGCCCTCGCCCTCCTGCGTGGCGATCGGCTCGACGACCTCGAAGCCGTGGCCGGCGAACCAGTCCATGAACGGCCGCTCCTCGCCGCGGCGTTCGTCGACGCTGAAGCGCACGCCCAGGGCCTTGCCGTCGATGATGAATCCGCCGTTGGCGGTGTAGACCATGTCGGGCAGACCCTCGATCGGGTCGATCAGCTCGACCTCGTGACCGAGCGACAGATACGTGTCGTACAGCGTCTGCCACTGGCGCACGGCCTTGGGCGTGTCGGTGGGATCGGCCTTGTGCATCCACGGGTTGATCTCATAGCTCACCGTGAAGTAGGCCGGTTTGCACATCAGGTAGCGACGGTGCTGCTGGATGCGCGCGGACGTCTGCGCTTCGTCGACGGCGGTCTCGGAAAGGGACATTCTGCTCCTCACTGGACGTGATTGGCGGACGCTGTCCTCGGGCCCGGCGGAAGTTCGACCCAGCACGATGGGGAAGATGCGACACGGGCACGCCACGTCCATTCTCTCACCGCCGCCCGGGCCAGCCTCTCAGCGACCTTCGGGTGAGCTGGTCGGGACCTGCTCGATGGATGTCGGAGGTCGCATATAGATTCGATTCATGTCTGACCAGAGCGAAGGCGGATGAGCGGCACCCTGCACCGTGTGCGGTGATTGCGCGGGCCAATCACTGACGATAGACCAAAGATCGCTCTTGACTATCAAACATAGCTTCGATACTCTTGAGACTGCAGATCAAAGGAGAGGAGACCCTGATGTCGATGACGTTGGACAGAGGCCTGTCTCCGGTGATCAGTGAGCTGGATGAGATCGTGGACTCGCTGGCGGCGTCCCGGGAGCGGGCGGCGTCGGCGTTCACGGCGGAGATGTTCTTCTTCGAGCGCGTCGCCGGTCTGGTCGAGCGGCGCGAGCGGGAGCGCGCGGCGCGGGACGACGGGGCGATCACGCGCACGTCGCAGCTGGGGATGCGGGAGGTGTTCGCCGAGATCGGCGCCGCGCTGCGGTTGAGCGAGTGGCAGGTCGCGCGCAAGGTGTCCACCGCGTGGACGCTGATGAACCAGTTCCACGAGACGCTGTGCGACGCCAGTTGCGGCGTGTTCTCCGGCGAGCACGCGACGCTGATCGCGGATGCGGGCGGCGTGATCGACGATGCGGCGATCCGTGGCGAGTACGAGTCCATCGCCCGCGACATGGCTGTCGCGATGACGCCAGGGCAGCTCAAGCCCGCCCTGGCCGGGCTGGTGGAGCGCCTGGACCCCGAGGGCACCCAGCGGCGCGTGCGAGAAGCGGTGGCACGCCGCAAGGTCACCGCCCGGCAACTCGAGCCGGGGCTGACCCGGATCACCGCGGACGTGCCCACCGCTGAGGGCGTTGGAGTCATCGACCGGATCCGCGAGATGGCCGCCGAACAGCTCGACCAGAACACGGCCGAGAAGACCGAAGCCGGAGCCGCTGCCGAAGCCACGTCGGAGAAGGCCGCGGCCGAGCCGATCGGAGCCACCGAAGCCGAGTCCGCCGCCGAAGCCGCCGCCGACGCCGAAGCCTCCGGCGAGGCACCGGTGTTCGATGAGCGCACGCACGCGCAGATCATGGCCGGCATCTTCTGCGATCTGCTGCTCACCTCCGCCGCCGACGGGCACGGCAACACCCCAGAAGGGCGCGACGCGATCAACGCGATCACCCCTACCGTGCACGTCACCGTGCCCGCCACCACCCTCGCCGGCGCGACCGTCGGCGGGGCCGCGGTCACCGGGTTCGGACCCATCGACGACGACACCGCGAAGCACCTCGCCGGCATGGCCCGCACCTGGGTTCGGGTGTTCACCGACGTGTGTACCGGGGTGCCGATCAGCGTCGACCGGTACCGGCCCTCGAAGAAGCAGAAACTGTTCCTGCGGGTCAGGGACGAGCACTGCCGGTTCCCCGGCTGCCGCCGTCCCGCGCACAGATGCGACACCGATCACACCATCCCCCATGCCCAGGGCGGACCCACCTGCCTGTGCAACCTCGAGCATCTCTGCAAACGCCACCACACCCTCAAGCACGAAACGGACTGGTCCGTGGAGCAGCTGGCCGGCGGGATCCTGCGCTGGACCGCGCCCACCCGCCGCATCCACACCACCCGACCACCAGGCACCGTCAGATTCGACCC
Source organism: Microbacterium sp. W1-4-2 (assembly GCF_058349885.2). Classification (NCBI taxonomy): domain Bacteria; kingdom Bacillati; phylum Actinomycetota; class Actinomycetes; order Micrococcales; family Microbacteriaceae; genus Microbacterium; species Microbacterium sp. W1-4-2. The sequence continues at coordinate 549,245 of NZ_JBYRJC020000003.1, forward strand.
CGTCGAGCTGATCAAGCCCGACCCGCACCTGAAACACCGGCTCGAGCAGCAGCTCGCGCGAGATCCCGCACCCTTCTGACGCGATCCGGCATGGGCCGGCGCGCCCGGCGAATCGTGTCCCGGTCAGCTCCGGTGGATGCGCAGCGTGCGGATCTGGAACGGCCGCAGCTCGAGTGCCACCTCGGCGCCGCCGTCCGTCGGCACCGAGGCCACCGCCTCGCCGGGCCGCTCGAGCAGATCGGCCTCCATGACCGAGCCCGCCGGCAGCGTCAGCACCGTCCGCGCCCGTCCGCCGCGCGCCTCGTACACGCGCAGCACGACGTCGCCCGACCGGTCGTCGGCGAGCTTGACGGCGCTGACCACGACGGCGTCGCTCGACGAGCGCACCAACGGCTCGACGCTCGCCCCCACCGCTTCGACGACCGGCGCGGTGAATCGGGATGCCGCGGCCGCGGCATCCGCGACGCCTGCACCGACCACCAGGCCGAAGCGCATCCGCTGCATGCCCTGGTCCGTGCGCGGATCGGGGAAGCGAGGCGCGCGCAGCATCGAGAAGCGCGCGTGCTGGACGATGCGCCCGTCGTGCTCGACGCGCGTGGCGTCGAACCCGTAGCTGCTGTCGTTGAGGAAAGCGACCCCGAACCCGGGCTCTTCGAGCAGGAACCATCGCTGGGCGTGCTGCTCGAACTTCGCCGCATCCCACGACGTGTTCTCGTGCGTCGGGCGGGTGTGGTGGCCGAACTGGGTCTCGGCGACGACCTGGTCGGTGAACACATCGACGGGGAAGGCGAGCTTGAGGAACTTCTCGGTCTCGTGCCAGTCGATCGAGTTGTCGATCACGAGCGTGCGCCCGTCGTCCGACAGGGTCAGGCGCTGGCCGATCGTCGAGTCGCCGACCTCGGTGCGCACCACGATCGCGTCGCCGTGCAGGCTCGCCGCTCCTCCGGCGATGTCGCGGCCCATGCCGCGGTAGTGCTTGTCGACGTCCCACGCGTCCCACATGTTCGGGAAGTCCTGGTGCAGCTGCAGCAGGTTGCCGACCGTGCCCGCCGGGATCGCGTCCCGGCCGCTCGCCTTGTCGACGGCGCTGGTCACGTGCCCTGCGGGGTCGACGACGATGCGCACGGCGTCGCTCTCCAGCACGAACGCGTCGCCCTCGACAGAGGCGTGCACGCTCGCGCGCGGCTCGGCCGCCCCGACCGAGCCGGCCGGCACGCCGCGTTGCGGCACGGCGGCGGGGTTGACGATCACATGACCGGCCGGCGGACCCCCGGCATCCACCGCCCGCACGCCCAGGGCGGCGAGCGCGGCGTCGATCACGCCGTGCAGCGTGTGCACCAGGCGCTCGTAGCGCTCGGCGGCCTCGCGGTGCACCCATGCGATCGACGAGCCGGGCAGGATGTCGTGGAACTGGAGCAGCAGCACCTCGCGCCACGCCGCGTCGATGACGTCGAAGGGGTACGGATGCCCCACCCGCACGGCGGCGGTCGCCGCCCACAGCTCGGCCTGGCGCAGCAGCTGCTCGCTGAAGCGGTTGCCCTGCTTCATCTTGTGCTGGGTGGTGTAGGTCGCCCGGTGCAGTTCGAGGTACAGCTCGCCGCGCCAGACCGGGGGCTCGGGCAGCTCCTGCTTGGCGCGCGCGAAGAAGTCATCGGGCTTCTCCCACGTCACCCGCGCGCTGCCCTCGAGGTTCGCGAGGCGCGCGGCACGGGCGATCATCTCTCGGGTCGTGCCGCCGCCGCCGTCGCCCCAGCCGGTGGGGGCGAGGGATGACGAGGCCTCGGCCTTCTCGCGGAACTGGCGCGTGGCACGGGCGATCTCCTCGCCCGACAGCTGCGCGGTGTAGGTGTCCATCGGCGGAAAGTGCGTGAACATGCGGGTGCCGTCGATGCCCTCCCACAGGAACGTGTGGTGCGGGAACGCGTTCTGCTGGTTCCACGAGATCTTCTGCGTGAGGAACCACTCGTACCCGGCGCCGGCGAGGATCTGCGGCAGCGCGCCCGAGTAGCCGAAGCTGTCGGGCAGCCACGCCCCACGGCACTCGACGCCGAACTCCTCGCGGAAGAAGCGCTGCCCGTAGGAGATCTGGCGGATGAGCGACTCACCGCTCGGGAGCACGGCATCCGATTCCACCCACATGCCGCCCACCGGCACGAACCGGCCCTCGGCGACCGCCTTCTTCACGCGGGCGAAGACCTCGGGCCGCTCGTCGCGCAGCCACGCGTACTGCTGCGCGCTCGACATCGCATAGACGAACTCGGGGTGCTCGTCCAGCAGCGTCACCATCGAGCTCGTGGTGCGCGCGACCTTGCGCACCGTCTCGCGCAGCGGCCACAGCCACGCCGAGTCGATGTGGGCGTGGCCGACGGCCGTGATGCGCTGCGCGCTCGCGTCGGCGGGGGCGGCCAGCACCTCGACCAGCTCGGCGCGCCCGGCGGTGGCGGTGGCGGCCACGTCCTGCAGGTCGACGCGGTCGAGCGCCCGGTCGAGCGCCCGCAGGATGCGGGCCCGGCGGGTGGAGTCCTCGGGCAGCTGCTCGGCCAGCTGCAGCAGCACCTCGACGTCGTGCACGAGCTCGAAGACCTCGGGCTCGAACACGCACACGTCGACGCGGCGGATGCGGTACAGCAGCTCGTCGCTGGAGGTGTCCCAGTCGCCCTGCTCGGTCGGCAGGAACGGGTGGTAGTCCAGCAGCACCGGGTTCGAGGCGCCCTCGATGAAGAACTCGATCTCTTCACCGGCATCCCGGTCGATCGGCACCCACTGCGCGCGCGGGTTCAGCGAGCGCACCGGCGTGCCGTCGGCGAGATAGACCAGCCCCTCGCACTGGAACCCCGGCATGTCGACGTCGAATCCCAGGTCGACGACCGCCTCGACGCGCTTGCCCGCGAAGGATGCCGGCACCCGGCCGGTCACTCTGAACCAGGTCGTGTCCCAGGCCCGGCCCCAAGCGCTGCCCACCGGCAGCGGCTCGAACGGGCCGACCAGCCCCTCGGCGACCGGGATCGGCTCGCCGTTCACGCGATGGAACGCGAGCTCGAGCGGGTGCGGGTCGGAGTGGATCGCGGGACGCAGGCGCTCGGCGAGAACGCGGGTGGCGCGGCCGATCGTCAGCTTCTGGTCAGCGTGCATGCGCTCAGGTTCGCAGACTCGACGGCCTCACGCGAGGGCCTGTGCGCGCACGCTCGTCTCGCGCACGATGAGTTCGCTGGGGATGGCCGCTTCGGGATGCTCGGGCTCGGACTCGATGACGCGCAGCAGCAGGCGCGCACTGCGTTCCCCCTGCCGGCCCGGGTGCCGGGCGAGGGCCGTGATCGACGGCACGGAGATGTCGCAGAGCATCGAATCGTCCCAGCTGATCAGGGCCATGTCGGCGCGGCCGGCGGCGATCAGCGTGCGCTGGATGCCCAGGGCCATGACGTCGTTCGAGCTGATCACGGCCGTCGCGTTCCGCCACTGCGCCACGTTCTGCTCGACGAGCCGCTCGGCGCCCGTGCGCGTATAGTCGCCTTCGACGTACGTGACGTTCACTCCGCGTACCGCCGCCTCGGCGGCGATCGCCTGTCGTCGCTCGACCTCGTGGACCAGGTGCAGCGGGCCGCTGATGTCGACGACGTCGGTGTGGCCGAGTTCGGACAGATGGTCGACGATGAGACACGCGTCGGTGACCAGGTCCTCGACCACGTGGCGGCCGGTCGCCGGATCGATGCGCAGCCCGTGCATGACGAACGGCATGTCCAGCGATCGCAGCAGCGCGGGGCGGGGATCGTCGACGAGCCGGTCCAGCACGATGACGCCGTCGACCCGGCGCTCGAAGCTCCACCGCCGGTAGACGTCGAGGTCGCGGCCGGGCGCGGTGCCGACCATGCGCAGCATGAGCGACAGACCGGCATCCGACAGCACGGACTCCACCCCGCTGAGCAGACTCATGTAGTACGGCTCGTCGCCCAGAAGCTCGGGGTCGCGGCGCAGCACCATGCCGATCGTCTCGGTCCGCGAACGCGACAGCGCACGGGCCGAGGAGCTCGGGTGCCAGTCGAGCTCGCGCGCGAGGGCGAGGACGCGCTCGCGGGTGGCGTCGCCGACGCCCGGCCGGCCGTTGAGCGCGTACGAGACCGAGGCGACCGAGATCCCGAGCCGCCGGGCCATCTCGTGGATGGTCACCCGGGCGCCGGGGTTCTTCTTGCTGCTCATCGATGCCACTCTTGCACGCCGGCGCCCACGATCCGGGCACGTCAGCGGATCTGTCGCACCGCCGTGCCGTATCGCCCCAGCGCCACGACGTCGCCGCCGGCGCCCTCCAGGTCGTACAGTGTCCTTCCGACAACCGTCGGAGTCACCGTGCACTCCTGCGGGTGCTGGCTCGAGAACACCGCGAAGACCCGTCCGTCGGCGTGCTCGAGCGTGTCCACGAACACCCCGGGGTCGTCGACCGAGACCGGGCGCCGCACGCCCGCCCGCTCGGCGAGCGCGTCGTACAGCCGCCACGTGTCCTCGGGATTCACGCGGGCGCTGCGGGCGGCCAGGTACTCCAGCGGGTACGTGCACAGCACCGCGTACCCGTCGCCGTGGCGGCGGCCGATCAGCGCCGGCCGGCCGTGTGCGTCGACGGCGAGCACGTCGCCTGCGGTGACCGTCACCGGCAGGAACGCGCGGGCGTCGGCCGTGCCCGCCGCACGCACGTGCAGGCGGTCCCCGATGTGCAGCGCGCCGAGGTCGGCGGTCATCTCGATCGTGACGACGTCGTCGACGATCGGCTCCACGAGCCCGTAGGCCGTGCCGACCTGCACGCCGAACAGCTCTTCGGTGAACGCCCACCACGGCCCGCGCTGCCCCGCGGTCTCGCCGGCGCAGTACGACGCGTAGACGACCGCTCCGTCTTCGGCGAGGACCCGCAACTGCCGCCACGTCGGGCCGCACAGCTGCTTGACCGACGGCACCAGGTACAGCCGGCGGCCGGATGCCACGCCCCCGTCGGCGCGCTCCCGCAGGGCGACGACCGGCACGTGCGCTTCGCGCGCGGCCGCGTAGGCCTGCTCGCCGACCGCGACGATGTGCTCGGCCTCGGTCTGCTGCGTGAACGGATACCCGTCGGCGAGGTGCGACGCGAGCACGATCGCGGCGTCGGCGTGCGACGGACGCAGGCCCGCGGCATCCATCGCCTTCAGGTCTGCGGCGAAGCGCGCGAGCTCCCGCAGCGCGGGCTTGGGCGCACCCGTGGCATCGGTGATGCCGAAATGCATCTCGAACGGGTGGTGCGAGTACGGCCGCTCCGCGACGAGGTCGTCGAAGTCGGTGTTGTTCCACGCGATCCAGCCGGCGGCCCCCGCCGTCAGCGTGTTGTACAGCTGCTGGCGGTAGTAGTCGGCCGCGCCCTCCGGCGACGTGTACGCGTCGGTGACCCCGAACTCCTCGAGCACCACCGGCAGGCCCGCGATGCGGCACAGCTGCGCGACCCACGCCGACTTCAGGTTCTGGCGCACCTGGTCGCTCTCCATCCGGTACACGTGGGGGCCGGTGAACTGCGACAGCCGCGCGAGCTCGCGCAGCCGGAACCCGTTGTCGTGCCCGGTCGTCTCGATGCCCCACGCGCCGTCGCCGGTCGAGACCGGCTGGGTGGCGCCCGCCGCACGGATCGCGTCGACGAGCAGCTGCGCCCAGGCGGTCACGGCCTCGTGCGGCGCCTCGCCGCCGTAGATCGGCACCTCGTTGCTCAGCAGCCAACCCGCCACGGCCGGGTGCCGATGGAACCGGGCGGTCAGCTCCCGCACATACCACGCCTGCCGCGCGACGAACCAGACGTCACGGTACAGGTCCCGCCCGCCGCGCCAGACCGGGTCCCAGTTCTCGCCCGACATGTGCCCGACGATGAACGTCGGGATGGTCGTCATCCCGGCCTCGACGTGCGCGTCCAGGAAGTCGGCGAACCGCGCGATGCAGTCCCCGTCGAGTCGATCGGGCTCAGGATGGAAGTCCGGCCAGAAGAAGAACGAGCGCGTGACGTTCAGGCCGTGCGCGGCCAGCACCGCCAGCTCTTCGCGCACGACGACCGGGTCGTAGCGCTTCGTCCACATGCGCGGCCCGCCCGCGCGCGACCAGAAGTTCGCGCCGAGCCAGACCGGCAGCGGCCCGGTCGCGGCATCCGTCATTTCACCGCGCCCGCCGTCAGGCCTGCCACGAAGCTGCGCTGCAGCAGGAGGAAGGCGACCACCACGGGAACGCTCACGACGAGCGAGGCGGCCATGATCTGGTTCCAGTACACGTTCACCTGCGTGGAGTACTGCTGCAGCCCGATCGCGAGCGTCTGGGTCGACCCGTTGGTCAGCACCGACGCGAACAGCAGCTCGCCCCAGCTGGTCATGAAGCAGTAGATGCCCACCGCGACCAGGCCCGGCCGGGCCGCCGGCAGCAGCACGTGCCACAGCGCCCCCATCGCGCCGGTGCCGTCGACCTTCGCGGCCTCGTCGAGGTCGTGCGGGATGCCGTCGAAGTAGCCGGCGAGCATCCAGATCGAGAACGGCAGCGAGAAGGTGAGGTAGGTGATCACCAGTCCCAGCCGGGTGCCGATGAGGGGGATGCCGGTGGCCTGGGTGACATTGATGAAGATGAGGAACAGCGGCAGCAGGAACAGGATGCCGGGGAACATCTGCGTGGACAGCACGGTCGTGGTGAAGACGCTGCGGCCGTGGAAGCGCCAGCGCGAGACCGCATAGGCGGCGAACACCGCGATCACCAGGCTGATGACGGTGGCGATGCTGCACACGATGAGGCTGTTGACGAAGTAGTCGCCCAGCGGCACGGTCTGCCACATCTGGATGTACGGCTCGATCGTGATGTGTTCGGGCCACCACGTGAAGCTGTTCAGCACTTCGCCCAGCGGCTTGATCGACGAGGTGATCATCACCCAGATCGGAAAGAGGGTGAACAGGCTCAGGATGACGATCGTGACGACGCGGAAGACCCGCGTCCCTTTCGTCTCACGCACGCTTGGACCTCCGGTTCACGAACAGCAGATACGCGATCGTCACGATCAGCAGGAACACCAGCAGCAGCACCGACATCGCCGAGCCGTAGCCGAAGTTGAACGTGAGGAACGACGCGTTGTAGATGTGGAACGAGATCAGGTCGCCCGCGGGTGGCTGGGCGGTCTGGCCGAACAGCACGAACGGCGTGTTGAAGTCGTTGAACGTCCACAGGAACATCACCAGGACCAGCACGACGTTCACCGGCCGCAGCATCGGGAGCGTGATCGACCGCCACTGCCGGAAGGGCTTGGCCCCATCGACCGCGGACGCCTCGTACAGGTCCTCGGGCACGGACTGCAGCCCCGCCATCAGCATGAGGAATGCGAACGGCCACAGCCGCCAGATCGCCACGATCACCAGCGCCCAGAACGCGTTGCCGCCGATGAGCCAGAACGGCTTGTCGCCAGGCAGGTGCAGATCGTCGAACAGCAGATGATTCAGCGCGCCGGTGTCTTTCTGGAACATGAACTTCCAGGCGATGACGCCGGCGTAGATGGGGATCGCGTACGGGATCAGGAACAGGGTTCGGAAGATGCCGCGGCCGGGGAACCGCTGCTGCAGGGCGACGGCGGCCGACATGCCTGCGATCCACGAGATGCCCACCACCAGCACGGTGAATGCGCACGTGATGAGGAACGAGTGCAGCAGGGCCTGCCCGACGACCCCGTTCACGTCGACGATGACCCGGTAGTTGCCCAACCCCAGGAACGGCGCCTCGCTCCAGTTGCGCAGGTACTGCTGGGTCAGCTTGATGAGGCTGATCCAGATGCCGGTGACCATCGGGATGAGGTGCACGAGCAGCTCGAACACGATGGCCGGCACCAGCAGGACGTACGGCAGCCACCAGCGCACGCGTCTGCCGCGGCGGGGCCTGGGCACCGTCTTCGGCGAGCCGGTGGCCGGACCGCTCGCGGTCCGGACGGGTGCGTTCGCGGACATTCCGCGCCTCCTCCCTGTCGCCCGCAGCCGGGTACGGCGCTCGCCCGAAGGGGTGGCCCGTACCCGCCTGCGCGCGGTCGTCGAGCGATCAGCCGGCGGCTTCGACCTGCTGCTGGGCGGTGTTCAGCATCGAGGAGATGTCGGTGTTCGAGACCGTCTTGCCGGTCGCGATCTGCGCGAACAGCGTGCTCAGGCCCTTGCCGATCGTGCTCTCGAAGTCGGCCTCGCTGGCCACCTGCGGCAGCGGCTTGGAGTGGTTCTGATACGCGTCCATGAAGGCCTTGGCCTCGGCGGCGTCGGTCGTGAAGTCGGCCTTGGCGCCCTGCAGCACCGGCAGCACCGAGTACGGCACGGCCAGTTCGGACTGCACGGCCGAGCTCGTCATGTATTTGACGAAGTCCAGCGCCTGCGGCAGGTGCTTCGTGTACTTGAACACCGAAAGGTTGATGCCCGCGGGGAACGTCGAGATCTGCGCCTTCGCGGCCGCCGGCGCCGGCAGCGCCACCACACCCCAGTCGCCGACCTTCATCCCGTCGGCCTTCAGAGTCGTGTCGGCGTTGTTCTGGCTGAGGAACATGGCCGCCTTGCCCGAGGCGAAGTCGCTCGACGGCTGCGCGTCGCTGTCGTACTGCGCGTTCGAGGGATTCACGACCTTGTCGGTCTGCATGAGCGCCAGGTACCGCTGCAGCCCCGCGACGTTCTCGGGGGTGTCGAACGTGGGCTTGCCGCTGGAGTCGTAGAACGCGCCGCCGTTCTGGGCTGCGGTCAAGAACGCGAAGTGGATGTTCTCCGTGTAACTGGCCGCGGCCAGCGTCAGCCCCCACTGGCTGCCGTGGGTGAGCTTCTTCGCGTCGGCGACGAAGTCCTCCCATGTCGTCGGCGGCTGCAGGTTCGCCTTCTGGAACAGCGCCTTGTTGTAGTACAGGCCGTAGGCCAGGCCGTACAGCGGCACCGAGGTCGGCGTCTTGCCCGGAGCGCCGCCCGCGTCCAGCGCCGTCTTGACGAAGCGGTCGAGCCCGCCGATGGCGGCCGCGTTCTTCGAGTCGAACGGGACGAACGCGCCCGTCGACTGGAAGGACGTGCCCCACGTGTTGCCGATGTTGACGACGTCGGGGCCCTGTCCGCTCGTGATGGCGGTCTGGATCTTCGTCTGCAGATCGTTCCACCCGATCACCTGCAGGTCGACCTTGATGCCGGTCTGCTTGGTGAACGTCTGCAGGATCGGCGTGAGCACCTCTTTGTCGTTCTGCAGGCTGGAGCCCTGATTGCTGGCCCAGTAGGTGAGCGTCGTGCCGCTGTTGCTGCCGGACCCGCCGCCACCGCCGGAGCACCCCGCCAGCAGCAGGGACATCGTCGCCGCAGCGACCGTCGCCGCGATCGCCTTCTTCTTCGCTTCCACCCCTGACTCCTTCGTCTTGTACGGCCGGCCCGCGGCCGCCACCGCCTCGGCGCGGTAACCGGACGGTGGCCGCTTCCTTGAGGAGGATCTGGGCGGTAGTCTAACTTAACCGGTTAGGTAAACACCATCACGATTTGGATTCGAAGGACGGCGAGGCGGACATGACCACTCCATCGCAGGCGGATCGCGGGCGGTTCCCCACTGGATTCCTCTTCGGCACGGCCACTGCGTCGTACCAGATCGAGGGCGCCGTGCACGAGGACGGACGCGGCCCGTCGATCTGGGACACGTTCAGCCACACCCCCGGCAAAGTCGCCCACGGCGACACCGGCGATGTCGCCTGCGACCACTACCACCGACTCGACGCCGACCTCGATCTGATGGCGTCGCTGGGCATGGACGCCTACCGGTTCTCGATCGCCTGGCCGCGCATCCAGCCGACCGGCCGCGGGCCGGCCGTGCGGCCAGGGCTCGACTTCTACGAGCGCCTGGTCGACGGGCTGCGGGGGCGCGGCATCCGTCCCGTCGCCACGCTCTACCACTGGGACCTGCCCCAGGCCCTGCAGGATGTGGGCGGGTGGACGCAGCGCGACACCGCGTCCGCGTTCGCCGACTACGCCGCAATCGTCGCCGACGTGCTCGGCGACCGCGTCGAGGTGTGGACGACCCTGAACGAGCCCTGGTGCTCGGCGTTCCTGGGGTACGCGTCGGGTGTGCATGCGCCCGGGGTCACCGACCCCGTCGCCGCCCTGCGCGCCGCCCACCACCTGAACCTCGCCCACGGCCTCGGCCTGCAGGCGCTGCGCGGCCGGATCGGCGACGCGCAGACCGCCGTGTCGCTGAACCTGCACGTCGTCCGCCCCGACCGCGAGGGCGATCCCGGCGATGTCGACGCGGCACGGCGGATCGACGCCGTCGGCAACCGGGTGTTCACCGGTCCGATGCTGTCGGGCGCCTATCCCGACGATCTTCTGGCCGACACGGCATCCCTCACCGACTGGTCGTTCGTCCACGACGGCGACCTGGCCGACATCTTCCAGCCGCTGGACGCGATCGGCATCAACTACTACTCCACCAGCCGGGTGCGCCGCAGCGACGGGACCGCCGGCACCAACCACTCCGCCGGGCACAACCCGTCGAGCGTCTCGCCGTGGCCGGGGGCCGAGTCGGTGCAGTTTCTGACCCAGCCGGGGCCCTACACCGAGATGGGCTGGAACATCGACCCGAGCGGCCTGTACGACCTGCTCATGCGCATGCACCGCGAGCACCCGCGGCAGTCGCTGCTGGTGACCGAGAACGGTGCGGCGTTCGCCGACGCCGTGACCGGGTCGGACGGCACCCGCAGCGTGCACGACCCCGACCGCGTCGACTACCTGCGGCGGCACCTGGACGTCGTACGCCAGGCGATCGCCGACGGCGCCGACGTGCGGGGCTATTTCGCCTGGTCGCTGCTTGACAACTTCGAGTGGGCGTACGGGTACGAGAAGCGCTTCGGCCTCGTGCGCGTCGACTTCGACACCCTCGATCGCACCCCGAAAGACAGCGCGCACTGGTACGCGCAGCTCGCCCGGACCCACGTGCTCGAGGGCTGAGCCGGGGGGATCCGACGTCCGATCGGATGCGGTCGGACGTCGGCGGAGCGCGATCCCTTGTTGTTAGGAAACTTTCCTGTTATATTCAGGACACGCTTCCGACGAAGGGAACGCGATGGCCCGTACGAGGACGGTTCCGGGAACACCCGCATGGTTGCGGGCGCACAACGATCGCGCAGCCTTGCAGCTGCTGCTCGACCACGGCGCACTCACCCGCAATCAGCTCGGCGAGCTGACCGGTCTGTCCAAGCCGACGGCATCGCAGATGGTGCAGCGGCTCGAAGCCGTCGACCTCATCACCGCGTCCGGCGAGATCTCCGGCGGTCGCGGCCCGAACGCGGCCACCTACACGGTGCGCACCGATCAGTCGCTGGGCGTCGCGATCGACATCGACGCCCGCAGCATCCGATCCACCGTGGTCGACGTGACCGGAGCCTCCTACCCGCTGGCCGAGACGCCGGTCACGGCGGGCGATCGGACTCCCGTCGACGACGTCCGCGCCGGCATCGAACACGCGTGCCGGGCCGCCGGCTTCGAGCTCGACCGCATCGACGCGGTGTCTGTGGGCGTGCAGGGATCGGTCGACCCCCGCACCGACGAACTGCGCTTCGCCGACACCCTCGGGGCGTGGCCGCGCACGGCTGTGCGACGCAGCATCGAAGAGCAGCTCGGGATCTCGGTCGAGATCGAGAACGACGTCAACCTCGCAGCGATCGCCGAGAGATCCGTCGGCGCCGGACAGGGGGCGGGCGGCTTCGCCCTGCTGTGGCTCGGCGAGGGCCTGGGCCTGGCCATCGATCAGGGCGGGTCCCTTCAGCGCGGCACGACCGGCGGCGCCGGTGAGATCGGGTACCTGCCCGTCCCCCGTGCCGCGGCAGCCCTCGACCCCGACGCCGCCGAACTGCAGGACCTCATCGGCGGGCCCGCGTTCGTCGAGCTCGTCCGCCGCGCGGGAGCTGCGGCATCCGACTACGCCACCGCGATCCGTGCGATCGAGGACGACGCCGCCGTCCGCCGGGAGGTGGTCGCCGCGCTCGCCCCGCGCGTGGCGCTCGGGGTCATCCCGGTGCTCGCCGTGCTCGACCCCGAGCGGGTGATCCTCGGCGGCGAGACCGGCCACGCCGTCGGGGCGGCCCTCGCCGCCGCCGTCGCCGAGCAGATCCGCAGCACCACGGCGTGGACCCCCGACATCGCCACGAGCGACGTGCCGCTGCATCCGGTGCTCACCGGAGCGCGCGCGCAGCTGCTGACGACGCTGCGGACCACGCTCTTCGACCGTCTCGCCGACTGAGACCCATCGACGCAGTACCCACCCCCTGGAACAGAAAAGAGGTCACCACGTGATCATCACGAAGCGGCTGGCCGCCGCAGCCACCATGGCGGTGGCAGGGGCCATCGCATTGGCAGGATGCTCGGGCCCCGGCTCGAGCTCGGACGCAGGCAACGTCGCCTCGGCCGCCCCGACGCATCTGAAGGGAACCGTGTCGCTGTGGCACTTCTTCACCGATCGTGAGGCGGGCGTCATCCAGTCCGTCGTCGACGACTTCGAGAAGAAGTACCCCGACGTCACGGTGCAGGTGCACTCCGGGCAGGACGACGAGAAGCTCACCAAGGCCATCGCCGCCGGGCAGAACGTCGACGTCGGCATCTCGTACTCGACCGACATCGTCGGCACGTTCTGCTCGTCCGGGGCGTTCATCGACCTGAAGCCGTACATCGCCCGCGACAAGGTGAACCTCGACGACATCACGCCGATCACCCGGTCGTACACCGAGTTCGACGGCAAGCGCTGCGCCATGCCGATGCTCGCCGACGTCTACGGCCTGTACTACAACAAGGACATCCTGCAGAAGTACGGGTACACCGCGCCGCCCAAGACGCTCTCCGAGCTCGAGACGATGGCGCTGAAGATGACGACGTACAACGCCGACGGCTCGATCAAGACCCTCGGCTTCAACCCCCTGATGGGCTGGAACGAGAACACGCCCGCACGTCTGGGACCGGCCGCCGGCGGCAAGTGGTTCGACGACAAGGGGAAGGCTGCGATCGCCTCGTCGCCGGGCTGGACGGCGCTCATCCAGTGGCAGAAGGCGTTCGTCGACAAGATCGGCTACGCCAAGCTGCAGGCGTTCAGCGCCGGGCTCGGCCAGGAGTTCTCGGCCGACAACGCCTTCCACACCGGTCAGGTCGCGATGAACCTCGACGGCGAATGGCGCACCGCGTTCATCAAGGACCAGAAGCCCGATCTGAACTACGGCACGGCTCCGTTCCCGGCCGCCGACGACCACGCCGATCTGTACGGCGGCGGGTACATCAGCGGCAACATCGCCGGCATCGGCAAGGGTTCGACGCACCCGGAGCTCGCCTGGGCGCTGCTGAAGTATCTCACCACCGACACCGACGCGGTCGTGAAGCTCGCGAACGGTCTGGGCAACGTGCCCACGACCAAGAGCGCGCTCTCCTCCCCCGAGCTGAGTCTGCCGCCGCAGTTCCAGACGTTCCTGGACGTCATGGCCGACCCGCACTCCGACACGACCCCGCCCAGCCCCGTGGGCGCCGGCTACCAGACGACGTTCAACGACTTCTGGACGAAGTACCAGTCCGGCAAGGGCGGCGACCTCGCCGCCGGCCTGACGCAGGTCGACAAGCAGATCGACGACCAGGTCGCCCTCTCGACGGGACCGTGATGTCGGTCGAGACAGCGCCGGCCCCCGGACGGGCGGCCACGGCCGCCCGTCCGGCACCCCGGCGGCGCCGTCCGCGGCGAGGCCGGGCACTGATCGTCCTCGCGTTCACGGGGCCGACGATCCTGGGCATCCTGATCTTCTTCGTCTACCCGCTGGTGGCGAACGTGTTCTACTCGATGACCCGGTTCAACCTCGTCTCGCCGCCGGAGTGGATCGGGCTGCGCAACTACGTCTACCTGTTCACGCAGGACCCGTTCGTGCTCACGGCGGCGCTGAACACGCTCTGGTTCGTCGTGTTCCTGGTGCCGATCCGCATCGTCACCGCGCTCGGCGTCGCGGGGCTGCTCGCGCGCGCGAGGCATGCGTCGGGCTTCTGGCGCACCCTGTTCTACCTGCCCTCGCTCGTGCCGCCGGTGGCATCCGTCGTCGCGTTCGTGTTCCTGTTCAACCCCGGCTCGGGCACGGTCAACCTGATCCTCAAGCAGTTCGGCATCACCGGTCCGCTGTGGTTCAACGATCCGTCGTGGGCGAAGCCCTCGCTGGTCGTGCTGGGCGTGTGGGTCATGGGCGACATCATGATCATCTTCCTGGCATCGCTGCTGGACGTGCCCGCCGAGCAGTACGAAGCGGCGTCGCTGGACGGCGCGAACGGACTGCAGAAGGTGCGGTACGTGACCCTGCCGACGCTGTCGCCGGTCCTGCTGTTCGCGGTCATCACGGGTGTGATCGCAGCTCTGCAGTACTTCACCGAGGCGGCCGTGGCATCCACCGTCGCCAGCGGCAAGGCCACCGTCGGCGGCGGCACCGGGAGCGCGATGGGCTACCCCGAGAACTCGCTGCTGACGTACACCCTATGGCTGTACGTGCGCGGCTTCAGCAACTACCAGCTCGGCTACGCCGCGGCGCTCGCCGTCGTGCTGTTCGTGATCGCCGGCATCATGCTGGCGCTGCTCATGAGCCGGTTCAAGGCGTTCACCCCGGAGGGCGCACGATGACGACGACGGATGCCGCGGCCGTGCTGCCGGCCGCAGCCCCGCCGGCACGACGGCGGGCGCACCAGCGGGGCGGCGGCCTGCTGCTGTGGATCGGCGAGCATGCACTGCTGGTCGGGCTGGCCGTGCTGTTCCTGTTCCCGGTGGCGTTCGTGCTGCTGACCTCGCTCATGACGGGCACGCAGACCCTCACCGGCGCGCTGTGGCCGGCGCCGTTCACCGGCTCGAACTACGTGCGCGCGTTCACCGACGCGCCGCTGGCACTGTGGTTCGGCAACTCGCTGCTGTATGCGGTGCTGGCGACGGCCTTCATGCTGATCTCGTCGGTACCGGCTGCGTACGCCCTCGCGAAGATCCGGTTCCGCGGATCGAACGCCCTGTTCCTGGCGGTCGTGGTGGCGATGCTGCTGCCGCCGCAGGTGACGATCGTGCCGCTGTACGTCATGTGGGCGCAGCTGGGGCTGACCGGGACGCTGTGGCCGCTGATCCTGCCGAACCTGCTCGGCGACGCGTTCAGCATCTTCCTGCTGCGCCAGTTCTTCCTCACGATCCCGTCCGAGTACGCCGATGCCGCCCGGATCGACGGCGCCGGCGAGTTCGGCGTGCTGTGGCGCGTGATCATCCCGATGGGCCGGCCCGGCATCGCGGCCGCCGGCATCTTCCTGTTCTTCCATTCCTGGAACGACTACTTCGGTCCGCTGCTGTACACGTCCGAGAACAACGCCGCATGGCCGGTCGCGTACGGCCTGGCGACGTTCCGCGGTGCGCATGGCACGGATTGGGGCATCACGATGGCGATGACCCTCATCATCACGGTGCCGGTCGTGATCGTGTTCTTCTTCGCGCAACGCGCGTTCGTCGAGGGCGTGACCCTCACCGGAGTTAAGGGATGACCGAATGAAACTCGCCGTCGTCGGTGGCGGATCCACCTATACGCCCGAGCTGGTGGACGGGTTCGCGCGGATGCGCGACGCTCTGCCCGTGGACGAGCTGTGGCTCGTCGACCCCGACCCCGACCGTCTGCGACTGGTGGGCGGCATGAGCGAGCGCATGTGGCGCGCCGCCGGCCATCCGGGCCGCATCGTCACCACCGACGACCTGGTCGCGGGTGTCTCGGACGCCGACACCGTGCTCATCCAGCTGCGCGTGGGCGGTCAGGATGCCCGGCGCCACGATGAGACGTGGCCCCACGACTGCGGCTGCATCGGACAGGAGACCACCGGCCCCGGCGGCTTCGCGAAGGCCCTGCGCACCGTGCCGGTGGTGCTGCGCGTCGCCGACGCGGTGCGCCGCCACGCCAAGCCCGATGCGTGGATCATCGACTTCACCAACCCGGTCGGCATCGTCACGCGGGCCCTGCTGCAGGAGGGGCACCACGCCGTCGGCCTGTGCAACGTCGCGATCGGATTCCAGCGCCGGTTCGCGCGCATGCTGGACGTCGCGCCCGAACGCGTGCAGCTGGGCCACGTCGGGCTGAACCACCTCACGTGGGAGCGTCACGTCCTCGTCGACGGGCGCGACGCGCTGCCCGACCTGCTCACCGCGCATCGCGAAGAACTCGCCGACGAGGTCGAGCTGCCGGCATCGCTGATCGACCTGCTCGGCATGCTGCCCTCGTACTACCTGCGCTACTACTACGCGCATGACGAGGTGCTGCGCGAGCAGCGGGACGCCCCGACCCGTGCCGAGGTCGTGCAGCAGGTCGAACGCGATCTGCTCGCCGTCTACGCAGACCCCGCCGAGAACACCAAGCCCGAAGCGCTGTCGCGCCGGGGCGGTGCGTTCTACTCCGAGGCGGCCATCGACCTGATGGCGTCGCTGCGCACCAGCCGCGGCGACGTGCAGGTCGTGAACGTGCGCAACGACGCAACCCTGCCGTTCCTGCCGGACGACCACGTGATCGAGGTGCCGGCCACGGTCGGGGCCTCCGGCCTCACCGCCCTTCCGGTCGAGCCTCTGCCGGACGACCTGACCGGACTCATCGCGCATGTCGCGGCGTACGAGCGGCTCGCGCTGGACGCCGCGGTCCACGGCGGACGGGACCGTGTGCTGCGGGCGATGCTCGCCCACCCGCTCGTGCAGCAGTACGACCGGGCCGAGAAGCTCACGGACCTGCTCCTGGCCGCGAACCACGAGCATCTGACGTGGGCGTGAACGGGCCGGTGATCCTCGCCCTCGACGGGGGCGGGAGCAAGACGGACGCCGCGGCGCTCACCCGGGACGGCCGGGTGCTGGCGCGGGGCCGGGCGGCAGGATCCAGCCCCCAGCTGCTGGGCCTCGACGCCGCCGTGCAGCTGGTCTCGGCGCTGGCGCGGGATGTGCTCGCCGAAGCGGGGACGGATGCCGCGGTACGCGTGCACGCGTACCTCTCGGGCCTCGATCTCCCCGACGAGGTGCAGGCGTTCCGCGACGCGGTGGGAGCGGCATCCTGGATCCCCCGCGAGCCCGCGGCCCTCGTCGTCGACAACGACATGTTCGCGCTGCTGCGTGCCGGAACCGACGAGCCGGATGCCGTGGCCGTCGTCTGCGGCACGGGCATCAACGCGATCGGGGTGCGCGCCGACGGGCGCACCGTGCGTTTCCGCGCACTCGGCGCCATCACGGGCGACTGGGGCGGCGGCTGGCAGCTGGGCGAGCAGGCACTGTGGCACGCGGCCCGCGCGGTCGACGGGCGCGGACCCTCGACGGTCCTGGTCGAGCGGGTGCCCGCCGCTCTCGGAATGCGTGACGTCGACGAGGTGATCCTCGCCCTCCACCGCGGGGTGCTGGCGTCATCCGCGCTGCGCACCCTCGCGCCGACCGTCATGCAGGCCTCGCGCGACGGCGACGCCCCGGCCCGATCGATCGTCGATCACCAGGCCGCTGAGATCGTGACGATGGCCGTGACGACGCTGCGCCGGCTCGACCTGCTCGACACGTCCGCGCCGGTGGTGCTGGGCGGCGGCGTGATCGCCTCGGGCGACGACCACCTGATGGCCGGCATCCGGGCGGGCATGGCCGAGCGCGCCCCGCTCGCCCGGCTGGCCGCGATCGCCGCACCCCCGGTCGTGGGCGCGGCGATGCTGGCCGTCGCCGGGGCCGGGGGTGGGGCATCGGCCGTCGCGCGGGCGCGAGCCGGACTCGGGCTCGACGTCCCGGCGCGGCCCGCGCCCGTCGTCAGATGATGTTCTGCGACCAGTCGTCGGGGTTGCCGAAGCGATGCGCGGTGATCGCGATCGCCTGCTCGTGCACGAACGGCAGCAGCTCGAGGCGCCCGGCGGTGGTCACCTCGTTGTCGTAGACGGCGAGGTCGGGGTTGCCGTTGACCACCTCGGCCAGCGCCGCGTGCAGCGCGGCCATCGATGCCGGCCGGCCGACCAGACGCACGCGCGGCGGGGTGGATGCCTCGCCCGCGACGCCGATGCGCTCCATCCACTGCACGTCGGTCTCGACGAAGACCGCGACGCCCTGCTCGGTGAGCACGCGGCGCACTGCGGTGGGCAGTCCCGAGGCCAGTGACAGCGTGAACGCGCCGCCAGCGCGGATGCCGGCCAGGGCGATGCGCAGCACTTCGTGCAGCGTCGCGTCGGGGGTGGCGCGCACGGCGACCGGCAGCGACCGGTAGCGGAACAGGTTGCGCTCGACGCCGAGGTGCGAGACATCCCTGACCTGGCCGAACTCGCGGTCCCAGGCGATCGCGTCCGACAGGGCGGCGCGGCGCAGCCATTCGAAGCCCTCGAAGTCCAGCGACGGCTGCGCGGCCTCGATCACCTCCGTGATGCGGTTGTCGAGCCCTCGCAGGTGCAGCGTCTTGGACGTCTTGCCGCCCGTCGACGGGCGCCACGCGCCGAGCCCGATCAGGTAGTTCGGGCCGCCCGCCTTGGTGCCGGCGCCGACCGACGAGCGCTTCCATCCACCGAACGGCTGGCGCTGCACGATCGCCCCGGTGATGCCGCGGTTGACGTACACGTTGCCGGCCTCGACACGGTCGAGCCAGGTCTGCAGGTCCTGCGGATTCTGCGTGTAGAGCCCGGCGGTCAGGCCGTAGGCGACGCCGTTCTGGATCTCGATGGCTTCGGCGAGGCTGCGGGCGTGGATCACGCCCATGACCGGGCCGAAGAACTCCTCGAGGTGGAACCGCGAGCCCGGCTGCACGCCCTCGCGCACGCCCGGCGACCAGAAGCGGCCGGCGGTGGCGGGCCCGAAGTCCAGCGGCTTCGGCTCGACGATCCAGCTCTCGCCCTCGGCGAGGGTGGTCAGGGCCCACTCGAGCTTGCCCTGCGGCTTCTCGATGACCGGGCCGACCTCGGCCAGCGGGTCGGACGGCGGGCCGACGCGCAGCGAGCGCACCGAGTCGATCAGCTGCCGGCGGAAGCGCTCGGAGCGTGCGACCGGGCCGACGAGGATCGCCAGCGACGCGGCCGAGCACTTCTGCCCGGCGTGCCCGAACGCGCTCTTGACGAGGTCGGACGCCGCGAGGTCGAGGTCTGCGGACGGCATGATGATCATCGCGTTCTTGCCGCTGGTCTCGGCCAGCACGGGCAGGTCGGGCCGCCACGAGCGGAACAGCGCCGCGGTCTCCCACGACCCGGTGAGGATCACCCGATCGACGTCCGCATGGGTGATCAGCTGCTTGCCGAGTCCGCCCTCGTCGATGTCGACCAGGGCGAGTGCGTCGCGGGGGACGCCGGCCTCCCACAGCGCCTCGCTGATCACGGCCGCGCAGCGCCGCGCCTGCGGCGCCGGCTTGAACACGACGCCCGAGCCTGCGGCCAGGGCCGCGAGCACGCCGCCGGTCGGGATCGCGATCGGGAAGTTCCACGGGGGCGTGACGACGGTCACCTGCGAGGGCACGAACACGGCCCCGGCGACGCTGTCGAGCTCACGCGCGTTCGCAGCGTAGTAGTTCGCGAAGTCGACGGCCTCGCTGACCTCGATGTCGCCCTCGGCGAACACCTTGCCGGTCTCGGAGCCGGCGACCTCGATGAGTTCGCCGCGGCGCGCCTCGAGCGCCCGCGCGGCGGCCTGCAGCACGGCCGAGCGCTCGACGGCGGGGCGTGCGCCCCATGCGGTGCCCGCGACCTTCACCTGGGCGACGATGCCCTCGAGCACGTCGGCATCGGTGACCCGAGCCGCCGCCAGCGTCGCGTCGCCCGCGGTCGAGGTCTCGATGCGGCCGAGGATCTCGCCCGCCCACGCGCGGTTGACCGGCAGCGCCGGGTCGGAGTCGGGCGTGTTCTCGAAGCCCGGTGCACCCACGGCGCGAGTGCCGGACTCGCGAGGGGCGAAGTCGGCCGTCTCGGTGAAGCGCGCGCCGGCGAACACCTGCTCGGCACCGCTGGTGCGCAGCGCGCCCGTCGTGACGGGCGCGGCGGTCTCGGCATCCACCGCCGTCTGCGCCTCGTCGGTGACCGCCTCCTCTTCGCGCATGCGGCGCACGGCGGCGCGCGTGCCGATGGGGGCGATCTCGTCGGTGCGGTCCTGGGTGCGGAAAGGGCCGGTGTGCAGTTCGGGGTCCATGGCCCGCTCGATCGAGGCGACGAAGCGATCGCGCTCGCGGTCGAACAGGGAGACGTCGTCGTGCAGCTCGAACGCCGCCGACAGGAAGTTGTCGGTCGAGGCGTTCTCTTCCAGTCGGCGCACGAGGTAGCTGATCGCCACGTCGAACTCCTTGGGCTTGACGACCGGCACGTACAGCAGCACCTGGCCGACCTCACGCGAGACGGCCTCGACCTGCCCCTGGGCCATGCCCAGCAGCATCTCGAACTCGACGTCGCCGCGCACGCCGCGCTCGCCTGCCAGCAGCCAGGCGTACGCGATGTCGAAGAGGTTGTGGCCGGCCACGCCCAGCCGCACGGCGGCGCTGCGGTCGGGCTGCAGGGCCGCGTCCAGGCACCGCAGGTAGTTCGCGTCGGTGTCGAGCTTGCTGCGGTAGGGCGCCTGCTCCCAGCCGTGCATGACGGCGTCGACGTGCTCCATCGCGAGGTTCGCGCCCTTGACCAGGCGCACCTTGATGCGCGCACCGCCGCCCGCGACGCGCCGCTGCGCCCACGTGGTCAGCCGGTCGAGCGCGGCCGGCGCGTCGGGCAGGTAGGCCTGCAGCACGATGCCGGCTTCCATGGCCTGCAGAGCCGGGTCGTCGAGGATGCGGGTGAACACCTCGATCGTGAGGTCGAGGTCGCGGTACTCCTCCATGTCGAGGTTGATGAAGGTGCCCGACTGCGCTGCGGTCAGGTACAGGGGCTTGAGCCGCTCGACGACGGTCTCGACGACCTGGTCGTACGCCCACATCGACAGGTGGCTGACGACGGCCGACACCTTCACCGACACGTAGTCGACGTCGGGGCGGCGGATCAGCTCGTGCACGCCTTCGAGGCGGCGACCGGCCTCGGTCTCGCCGAGCACGGCCTCGCCGAGCAGGTTGAGGTTCAGCCGGTGGCCGCCGCCGCGGATCTTCTCCAGCGCGGGGCCCAGCTTCTCGGGCCGGGCGTCGACGATCAGGTGGCCGACCATGTCGCGCAGCACGCGACGGGCGATCGGCACGACCGGGTACGGCAGCACCGGCGCGACGGCGCCGCCCAGGCGCACGGCCCAGCGCAGGTACCAGGGCAGGAACTGCGGCACGAGGGGGGCCACGCGGCGCAGGTTGGATGCCGCGGCCGCGAGCGATTCGGGACGCATCACGCCGTCGACGAACCCGATCGTGAAGGGCAGGCCGTTCGCATCCTGCAGGACGCCCGCCAGCTTCTGCGCTGCGGGGTCGACGTCGGCCGCGGCCGCCTCGTCCACCCATCGCTGTGCGAGGGCGATCGCCTCGTGGGCGATCTCGGGGGCGTCGTGCCGGGGGGTGTGGGGCATGGTTGCCTCGGTCATGTGCACTCCTGTCCGGATGGTTCCAGACTGCACCGCATCGTGGATCACAGTCCAAGGATGCGGCATCCTACTCATTATGAAAAGCGATCATCTATGATGAATTCCCATCGATCATATCGATGATCTGTGAAGAACGGGCGGGGGCGGGATGTTCGAACTGCGGCGGTTGCGCATGCTGCACGAGCTCGCGCTGCGCGGCACGCTCGCGGCCGTCGCCGAGGCGCTGGCGTACAGCCCGTCGACCATCTCGCAGCAGCTCGCGCTGCTGGAGCGCGAGGCGGGCGTGCCGCTGTTCGAGCCCGACGGACGCGGTGTGCGCCTCACGCCGCAGGGACGGCTGCTGGCCGCGCACGCCGAGCACGCGCTCGAGCTCGACGAGGCGGCGCGCGTCGAGCTCGAACGGCTGCAGCCCAGCGCGGCGCCGGTGCGGGTGGCGGTCATGCAGACCGCGGCGCAGGCGATCCTGGGGCCCGCGCTGTCGCTGCTCGCGCGCACCGATCCCGACCTGCGGGTCGAAGTGGCCGAGGTGCCGCCCGAAGAGGGATTGTTCGAGCTGTCGGCGCGCCGCTTCGACCTGGTCGTGGCCGAGCAGTACCCCGGCTCGGCGCGCGAGCAGCGCGCGGACCTCGACCGCGAGGTCATCGGCCTGGACCCGATCCGCCTCGCGATGGCGCCGGGCGAGACGGCCGAGGACCTGGCCGACCTGCGCGATCGCCCCTGGGCGATGGAGCCGCGGGGCACTGCCGCCCGCCGCTGGGCCGTCGACCAGTGCCGCGCGGCAGGCTTCGAGCCCGACGTGCGGTTCGAGATCGCCGACCTCACGGCGCAGGTGTCGCTGATCGCCGCCGGTCACGCGGTCGGTCTGCTGCCCGATCTCGTGTGGGGGGATGCCGCACCCCGCGCGCGCCTGGTCGACCTGCCGCAGGCGCCCACCCGCGAGGTGTTCACCGCGGCGCGGCGGTCGGCGGCGGCCCACCCCGGCATCGTGCACGTGCGCGACGCGCTGCGCCGGGCCTTCCCCGACTGACGGCGCCCCATCTGCATCACTGCCCGCTACAGCACGGTCGGCGGCGAGTACACGAGCTGCGCTGCGAACGTGCCCTGGCTGCGGCTGACGACCTGGGCGCGACCCGGCGCCGACGGCACGGGCTTGACGCGCCCGATGAGCGCGCCCTCTTCGGGGTTGCCGCCGAGCAGGATGCCGGTGACGCCGAGGTCGGTGAACCGCTGGATGATCGGGTCGTAGGCCGCGCGGCTGGCCCCGCCGGTGCGGCGGGTGAGGATGACGTGCAGGCCGAGGTCGGACGCCTGGGCCAGCAGCGGCTGCAGCACCGCGATCGGGTTGCCCTGACTGGTGGCGACCAGGTCGTAGTCGTCCACGATCACATAGCCCTCGGCGCCCGACCACCAGCTGCGCTGCCGCAGCTGCTCGGGCGTGACGTCGGGCCCGGGGATGCGGCCGGAGAAGAACGCCGCCAGCTCCTGCATGCCGGACGCGGCGACCTCGTGCGACGTGAGATAGGCGCCCAGGTACTCCTGCGGCACTTCGCCCAGCAGCGACCGCCGGAAGTCGACGACGAAGATCTTCGCCTCGTTCGGGGCGTGCAGACGGGTGATCTCCTGCACGATGCCGCGCAGGAACGACGACTTGCCCGTGCCGCTGTCACCGTACAGGAAGACGTGGGGCTCCTTGCGCGGGTCGATCCCGAACGGCCCGAGGTGGGCCTCTTCGACGCCGAGCAGGACCTGGCGCGGCGCGGCGCCGTTTGCGCCGACGGCCTGCGCGCGCGTCTCGTCGAGCGTGATCAGCTGCGGCAGCAGGCGCAGCTTGGGTCCGGCCGGCCCCTGCCAGGCAGCGGCCATCCGGGCGATCATGTCGTCGACGCCGTCGGCCAAGTGCGCCGGGTTGCCGTCGCCGTCGATGCGCGGCAGCGCCCCGAGCATCTGCAGCTTCTTGCTGGACAGGCCCCGGCCGGGCAGGTTGCGCGGCACGTTCTGCGCCTGCTTGCGGTCGACCTCGGAGTCGCTCGGGTCGCCCAGCCGCAGCTCGAGACGGGTCTGGATGAGGTCCTTGAGGCTCGCGCGGATCTCCATCCACCGGTTGGCGGTGACCACGACGTGGATGCCGAAGCCGAGGCCCCGCCCGGCGATGGTCTGCACCCGCAGCTCGAGCGGCTCGTACTCGGTGCGCAGCGTCGCCCAGCCGTCGACGACCAGGAACACGTCGCCGTAGCCGTCGTCGACGGTGCCCTGCGCGCGGCGCTGCCGGTACGTGTCGATCGAGTCGATGCCGTGGTCCCGGAAATAGGCCTCGCGTGCGTCGAGGATCGCCTCGATCTCGGCGACCGTCCGGCGCACCGACTCCTCGTCGGTGCGCGTGGCCACACCCGAGATGTGCGTGTGCTTGTGCAGTCCGGTGAACGCGCCGCCGCCGAAGTCGAGCACGTAGAACTGCGTCTCCAGGGGTGTCGTGGTCAGGGCCAGCGCCGAGACGAGCGTCCGCGCGAGGGTCGACTTGCCGCTCAGCGGCGCGCCGACGATCGCGACGTGACCGGCGGCGCCGCCCAGCGACACCGTGAGCTGCTCACGGCGCTGTTCGAGCGGCACGTCGACGATCCCGACCGGGACCGTGAGGGCCCCGGCATCCCGCCGCCCGCGCGAGATCAGACCCAGCTGGGGATCCACCGCGATGTCGGGCATGAGCTGGTCGAGGGTGGCCGGCTCTGCCAGCGGCGGCAGCCAGACCTGATGCGCGGCGGGACCGCGCCCGGCCATGCGCTCCACCGCCAGTTCGAACGTCGAGCGCTTCTCGAGGCGCAGCGATTCGTGCACCGCGGGCGCCGACGACTCGACGTCGTCGTCGAACTCCTGCGGCGCAGCCGTGAAGACGTCGACGTCGGCGATCGAGACCTGTGGCTGGTCCGGCCCGGCCGAGACCGGGCGCCGGCTCTTGGGCCGGCCCGACACGTACGCCGCGCGGAACTGCACGAGCCCGTCGGTGCCGGCCTTCAGGTACCCGACACCCGGCTCCTGCGGCAGCGTGTACGCGTCGGGCACGCCCAGCACGGTGCGCGACTCGGCGGCCGAGAACGTGCGCAGACCGATCCGGTACGACAGGTACGTGTCCAGGCCCCGCAGCTTTCCCTCTTCGAGTCGCTGGGACGCCAGCAGCAGGTGCACGGCGAGCGAGCGGCCGACCCGACCGATGTTGATGAAGCTGTCGACGAACTCGGGTTTGGCGGCCAGCAGCTCCGAGAACTCGTCGGCGACGATCAGCAGCGCCGGCAGCGGCTCGAGGTCGGTGCGTCCGCCGCGGCGCGCCTTCTCGTAGTCGGTGACGTTGGCGAAGTTGCCGCTCGCGCGCAGCAGCTCCTGGCGGCGCACGACCTCGCCCTGCAGCGCGTCCTGGAACCGGTCGACGAGGGCGAGCTCGCTGCCGAGGTTCGTGATGACGGCCGACACGTGCGGCATGCCGGCCATGCCGGCGAAGGTCGCGCCGCCCTTGAAGTCGACGAGCACGAAGTTCAGCTGCTCGGGCGAGTGCGTCATCGCCAGGGCGAGCACGAGCGTGCGCAGCACCTCGGACTTGCCCGATCCGGTCGCGCCGATGAGCACGCCGTGCGGGCCCATGCCCTGCTGCGCCGCCTCTTTCAGGTCGAGGATCAGCGGGTCGCCGGTGGTGTCCTGCCCGATCGGCACGCGCAGCCGGTCGCGCTCCAGGCGCGGCGCCCAAGCCCGGTCGAGGTCGACGTCGCGCACGTCGGGCAGGCCCAGCAGCTCGACCAGCTCGCGCTGGCCGACCGACGCGTCGGCCGACCCGCCGTTCGCGGCGATCGGCTCGGGGCGCAGCGCCAGAAGCCGTCGGGCGGTGGCCTCCGCTTCGATGGCGGATGCGGCATCCGGCGTGAACACGCGGGTGTCGTCCGACACGTCCAGGATCTCGGCCTGCGCCGCGGCATCGGCCGGCAGCGCCAGGCGCAGCGTCGCGGCGTCGTCCAGCTCGCTCCAGCGCGAGGGCAGATCGATGACGGTGACGCCCTGGACGCCCTCGACGCCGACGAGCGGATCGCCGACCGGCAGCGCCACGCCGTCGGCGACGAGCACGACGTGCGGGGCCGGCGCAGTGCCGCCGCGCGCGAAGCGGCCGCGTTCGGGCAGCCCCGCCGGCAGCATCTGCTTGAGCGCGTCCAGCGACGGGCTGATCATGCGGGCGGGCCCCAGCCGGTCCTGCACGCGCAGCGAGTGCACGTGCGGCAGCCACTTGGCCCACTCCCACTCGACCAGCTGCCCTTCGCCGGCGAGGACCGCGATCACGACGTCGTCGGGGTCCTGCAGGGCGGCGATCCCCACGACCATCGCGCGCGCCAGCGCCCGCACGCGTTCGATGTCCGACCCGGTGATCTCGACGCGGGCGTAGTCGCCGAGGTCGACCGAGCACGGCAGATCATGCTGCGTCTCGTGCGTGAGCATGAGCCGGTGCGCGGCCGAGGCGGCCACCGGATCGAGCTGGGCCAGCGGCGGCAGCTCGGGGGCGGACAGGGTCAGCGACAGCGGCTGGTCGCTGGTGCCGACGCGCACCCGCAGGAACTGCTCGTCGGTGGGGCGCCGCTCCCACACCCGCGCGCGCTCCTCGACGAGGAACGGCAGGGTCGAGGGCGCCGGGTTCTCCCAGTTGTCGTGCCGCCGCTGCTGGCGCGCGGCCACGCGCACGCTCTCGCGCAGCTGGGCAAGGTAGGCGAGGTACTCGCGCCGGTTCGACAGCACCTGCGCGGTGTGCTGCGAGCGCTGCCGCCAGCCGTTCACGGCGACGAACCCCAGCGATGACAGCAGGAACATGCCGCCGGTGATGAACCCGGTGGGGCCGGCGTTGGTCATCGTGATCATGACGATCGCACCGAGGCTGCCGACCATCGGCAGGAGCGAGGTCAGCAGGCCCGAGCCGCCCTCGCTGGGCACGAGCTCGGGCGGCGGCTGCACGACGATGCGGTCGGTGGGCTTGCGCGGCGGCGCGAGGCGGGATGCGCCCTTCACGACTCGGCTCCGGCCAGTCGGGTGACCGTGATGACCCGGTCGCCCAGGCGCACGCGCACGCCGTCTTCGACGAACGTGCGCTGGTCGGCGACCAGCACGCGCACGCTGCCGTCTTCGTCGAGCAACGCCGAGCCGTTCGTCGAGCCGAGCTCGGTCACCCACGTGCCGTCGAGCGTGTTCTCGATGCGGGCGTGGGTCTTCGACACGGTGCGGCTGGGGTCGTCGACGGCGATCAACACGTCTCCACTCTGGGTTTCGCTCGGGCTGCGGCCGAGGTTGACCGCGGAAGGCACCGGCACCAGCTCGCGCTGGCCGGTATCGAAGACGAGCATGACGGTCATGGACGGCTCGGGGAGGGATGCCGCGTCCCCCGTGCGTGCGACGGCAGGCCGCGGGGCGGGCGCGAACGAGGCGGGCGCCACGATCGGCGCGGCCGGTGCGGGCGGCGCGGGCGGTGCGGGCGGTGCGGGCGCGAAGGGCGCACTGGCCGGGGCCGACGGTGCCGCGGCGGCGCCGTGCGGGGTGCGCGGGACCTCGAGCACAGCGGTGCCGGCCGCCCGGTCCGCCCATGACCGGCGCAGACCGCTGCGGTCGGTCGCTCCGGTGAGCTCCTGCAGCCAGGCGCCGACCACCAGCACGCACAGCCCGACCGCGCTGATCAGGCCGCGCAGCAGCGTCCGGCCGCCGCCGGGCGAACAGGGCTTGTCGATGCGGACGACGCGCACCCGCACCAGGGCATTGCCCAGACTCGCTCCGGTCCGCGCCTGCAGGATCCACAGGGCGAGCACGACATCGACTCCGGCCACGACCGCGAACGCGATCGACCGGGTCGAAAGCGCCACGATCGCCGAGACGATGACGACGGCGGCGACATCCACGGTCAGCGCCGCGATCCGCGCGCCGGCGCCGGCCGGGCGGATCCGCGCGGCTCCGCAGGTCGGGCACGCCGTCGCGCCGGCGGGCATCGCCGAGCCGCAGCCGGCACACGAGACCTGCGCACTCATCGACGGAACGCCCTCGCTCATGCCATCACTCCGCGCAGCAGTCCGATGATGCCGGCAACGATCAGTCCCGCCGGCAGCGCGAACGCCACGGCCACCGAGTCGATGCCGTCGCCGACCCGCGACCAGCTCAGCGACCGCATCCCGCGCCCGATCGGGACGATCACGATCGCGACGACCACGGCGGCCAGCAGCACGACCAGCGCCACGACGCCGAGCAGGTCTCGGCCGACGACCTCCAGCAGCGCGATGCCGGCAGCGCCGACCACGACGACGGCCGCCGCTCCTGGCATCCATCGCAGCAGACCCTGCGGATTGCGGCCGCTGCGCAGCATCAAGGCGAGGGCGGCGCACACAGCCAGCACGATCTGCCCGACCATCGTGAGCACGTCGCCGGTGCGCAGCGGGACCAGTGCGAACGGAGTGCTGACGGCCGCGGCGAGGCACACCACCGCCGTGCCGGCCCGCCACTGCGCCTCGGACCGGGCCACCATGGCCTTCGCCTGGGCGGCGCTGACGGCCTGGGCGGGTTCGGGCTCGCGCTGACGCGCGCTCCACCGGAGCATCTGGAACCTCACGAAGTCGATGAACATGCCGGGCCGGGCGGTGACCAGCACCGACGGCAGGATACGCAGCGCCAGCGGCGCGAGTCCGAGGGTCAGGGCGCACGCGGCCACCGGCGGCAGGCCCGAGATCAGCACGAGCAGCCACACGCCGGCCAGCAGCGCGGTGGTGCCCGCGATCGCCCCGAGGGCGCCGGAGGCCGTCAGGGACCTCGCCAGCAGCGCGAGTGTCGCCGCGAGGACGGCCACGGCGCTGAGCGCACAGATGACGGCGACGTACGCGCTCCCCCACGCGAGCGACGGCGCGATCAGAAGGCCCGCCGCGAACACGAGCGCGAGGGGTGCGCACGCGCTTGCGAGCGGACCCGCGCCGTCCGCGGCGGCGTCGGCCGCGCCGTCCGCGGCGGGGGCGTCGGGCGTGCGGGTGTTGGGCTCACGATGGTCGGGGGCTGCGGACCGCCGCACGCCGACGACCCCGACGGCGACGGCGCTGACGGCGAGCACGACGCCCAGCAGCGCCGTGAGCGGGGCGGGGATGCGGGCGGCGACCGGTGTGAGCGCCGCGATGATGACCGCGAACGCGCTCAGCGCGGCGAAGGCCGTCCCGGATCGGGCGCCGGGGTGATCGGTCCGGCGCCGCCGGCGGGGCGCCGCCGTTCCAGCAGTGTCGACGATCGCGAAGACATCTCCGTCGGCGCATTCGCGCAGGGTGCGCGCGGGATCAACCTCGGCGCCGGTGCGATCGCGCAGGCCGATCGGGCCCCGCGCGATCCCGATGCGGGCGAGCACGGCATCCATCGTCATGTCGGCGGGGGCGGTGACGGCATGACTCGCGGAACCGTCGCGGATCACCACGCGACGGCGCGTCACCGTCTCGAGTGCGGTCTCGCCCGGTTCCATCCGTCTATCCTCCCATCACCGGTGTCGGCGTCCACGGCCGGACGCCGACGCCGGTCGCACGGGGATCCGGCCGCCCTTCGCTCAGTCGCGGCCGCCGGCGCCGGCGGCCTCGGAGCGCGGCCCGCGCTCTTGGTCGTCCTCGAGGCGCGGAGCGATGGGGCCGCCCAGGCCCCGGCCCTCCTGCCGATCACGGTCGCCCGCGCCCCGGCCTGCGCCGCCGGCACCCATCATTCCGCCGCGACCGCCGGCAGCCGAGCCGGCGGACCCCGCGGCTCCGCGAGCAG
>NZ_JBYRJC020000004.1:0-147544 GCF_058349885.2 Microbacterium sp. W1-4-2
CGCTGTGGGGCGCCGGCCTGTGCGCGGCCGGGGACCGCATCGGCGACGCCGCCGCCCCCGACGCGGCTGCGGTCGCTGCGGCCGTCGCCGCGGCCCGCGACGCCGTGCAGTCGTTCGGCAAGGCGCAGGTCGGCGACAAGACGCTCGTCGACGCCCTCGTTCCGTTCGCGCGACGCCTCGCCGAGCGCGCCGAGGACGGCGGCGAGCTCGCCCCCGCGTGGACGGATGCCGCAGCCGCGGCGACGACGGCCGCCGAGGCGACCGCCGACCTGGTGCCGCAGGTGGGCCGGGCACGCACGCACGGGCAGAAGAGCGTGGGAACCCCCGACCCGGGGGCGATCTCGTTCGCACGCGCGATGACGGCGGTGGCCGCGGTCATCGGGCAACGCGAGACATATGAACAGAAGGAGAACTGAGATGGCCCGCACATGGCGTGTGATCGTCGGATCCGACGACGCCGGGTTCCAGTACAAAGAGGCGCTCAAAGCGGACCTCGAGGCCGACCCGCGGGTCGCCGAAGTCGTCGACGTCGGGGTGGACGCGCAGTCGCACACGCCGTACCCGACCGTCGCGATCGCGGCGGCCGAGAAGGTCGCCGCCGGTGAGGCCGACCGGGCGCTGCTCGTGTGCGGCACGGGCCTGGGCGTCGCGATCGCGGCGAACAAGGTGCCCGGCATCCGCGCGGTCACCGCGCACGACAGCTACAGCGTCGAGCGCAGTGTGCTCAGCAACAACGCGCAGGTCCTCACGTTCGGGCAGCGGGTGGTGGGCCTCGAGCTCGCGCGGCGCCTCGCCCGCGAGTGGCTCGGCTACGAGTTCGACGAATCCTCGGCGTCCGCGGCGAAGGTCGCGGTGGTCGTGGACTACGAGAACGCGAAGCCCGGCGACGGTCCGTCGTCGGGAGACGCTTCCTGATGGGCGGACGCGCCGGGGTCACCCTGGGCGTGAGCCTCAAGCTCTACCTCGACATCCCCCGCACGGTCCGCTGGGCGAAGGAGGTCGCCTCGATCGCGCGCCGGCATCCGGCGGTGCGCGCGGGCGACGTCCGACTCATCGCGCTGCCGTCGCTGCCCGCACTCGACGCGACGCGCACCGCGCTCGCCGACAGCGGCGTCGAGCTGGGCGCGCAGGACCTGTTCTGGGAGGACCGCGGCGCCTACACCGGAGCCGTCAGCGGCAGCGACCTGCGGCAGGCGGGCTGCGCCTACGTCGAGATCGGCCACGCCGAGCGCCGGGCCCTGTTCGGCGAGGACGACGACATGATCCGACGCAAGCTCGCCGCGGCCGTCCGCAACCGGCTGGTCCCCATCCTGTGCGTGGGCGAGGCCACGCGGGGGGAGGATGCCGCGCAGGCCTGCGTCGCGCAGCTCACCTCGGCGCTGGACGGGCTCGACTCGGCCGCGGTCCTCGACGAGCTCATCGTCGCGTACGAGCCGGTCTGGGCGATCGGCGCACGCCGGCCCGCCCCGGCCGAGGACGTGACCGGCGTGATCGCCGCCCTGCGGCGGGCCCTGGACGACGATCCGCGGGTGGCCGCGGCATCCGTCATCTACGGCGGCAGCGCCGGACCCGGCCAGCTGGGCACGCTCGGCCGGGGCGTGGACGGACTGTTCCTCGGCCGCTTCGCGCACGACCCCGCCCAGCTCGAACGCGTGCTCGACGAGGCCGCGACGATACTCTGAACCAAATCGGGACGTGGGGGGAGAGGCCGTGAGCGCACCGACGAGCGCGCCGCTGTCACGCCAGAGCCGACAGCAGGCGCGGCAGCGCGAGATCACCGAGGCGGTCATGGCCGAGGGCGCCATCCGCATCGAGCAGCTCGCCGATCGTTTCAAGATCAGCGTCATGACCGTCCACCGCGACCTCGACGAGCTCGAAGGGCGCGGCCTGCTGCGCAAGGACCGCGGGGTGGCCACGGCGATGTCGACCGCGCTCGTCGAATCCAGCGACGTCTACCGCTCCAGCCGCCAGCTGGCCGAGAAGGACGCCCTCGCGCGCGCCGCGCTCGAGTTCATCGAGCCGGGGCAGGCGATCATCCTCGACGACTCGACGACCACCCTGCACCTGGTGCCGCTGCTGCACACCAAGACGCCGCTGACGGTCATCACCAACACGCTCACGATCATGGAGCAGCTCAAGGGCACCCGGGGGATCACGCTGCTGTCGGTCGGCGGCCAGTTCTACAACTGGTGCTCGGCGTTCATGGGCCGCATGGCCGTCGAGGCGTTCTCGTCGCTGCGCGCCGACGTGCTCGTCATGTCGACCTCGGCGATCACCGACGACATCGCGTTCCATCAGACGCTCGAGACCGTGGACGTCAAACGCGCCATGTTCGAGTCGGCGAGCACCCGGATCCTGCTCGCCGACCACACGAAGTTCGAGCGGCGCGCGCTGCACGCGATGCTGCCGCTGAGCGAGTTCGACGCCGTCGTGGTCGACGCCGAGACCGACCGCGCCCACGTGGAACGACTGCGCAAGCGCGGCGTCACGGTCGTGATCGCCAAGAAGGCCGGGCGGGACGGCCGGCCGTGAACGCCTCGTCGGCGCCTCGCCTCGACGTCCTCGGCGCCATCAACCAGGACGTCGTCGCACGGGTGCAGCGGGCGCCGGCCCTCGGCGAGACGGTGGCCGACGGCATCCTCACCCATCAGCCCGGGGGCAAGGGCGCCAACCAGGCGACCGCGGCGGCCCGGCTGGGGGCGTCGGTGCGGATGCTGGGGGCGGTGGGTCAGGATGCCGCGGCCCGGCAGATGCGCGACGCCCTGGCCTCGGCGGGGGTCGACGTGTCGGCCGTGCAGACCGCCGACGACGCGACCGGCACGGCCCTGATCGTGGTCGACGCGGCCGGCGAGAACTCGATCGTCGTGTGCCCCGGAGCCAACCTGCGGATCGACCCGGCGCGCCTCGACCGCGATCCGGCGGTGCCGGTGCTCGCCCAGCTCGAGGTCGCCCCCGACGTCGTCGACCACGTCGCGCGCACGGGCACCGGCCTGTTCGCGTTGAACGTGTCGCCGGCGCGCGAGCTGAGCTCGGTGCTGTGGGAGCGGACCGGCCTGTTCATCGTGAACGAGGGCGAGTACGCGGCGCTGCCGCGCCTGGCCACCGCGCCCCTGGTGGCGCTGACCCTCGGCGCGGACGGCGCGGTGATGCTGCGGCACGGCCGGCAGATCGCGTCGGCGCCCTCGACGCCGACCTCGGTGGTCAGCACCGTCGGGGCCGGCGACGCGTTCGCGGCGGCCTTGACCGTCGCGATGCTGCGCGGCATCGACGACGAGGCCGCGCTGCGCGCCGCGTGCGCGGTCGGGGCCGCCGCCGTCGCCGACGAGCGCAGCCAGCCGTTGCTGCAGCCGCTCGACGCCTACCTCGGGTGAGCTCCTGCCCCCTCTCTCCTGTCCCCTCTCTCCTGTCCACTCTCTCCTGTCCCTCGCCGAATCCATAGGGATTGGGCGAGTCCATAACCTATGGCCCATGGAGTCGCCGAATCCATAGGGATTGGGCGACGGGACGTCGGGCATCGCGGGGATCTCGGAGCGCACCGTACGCTGGATGGGCACGCGACCCTGGGCGCGCGACCGGAAGGATGCCATGACCTCCCTCATCCCGCTGACCAACACTGCTCGCGACTACGCCTGGGGGGCCGTCGACGGCGTCGCCCGCGTCCTGGGCTGGGATGCCACCGGGGGTCCGCAGGCCGAGCTGTGGCTCGGCGCGCATCCGCTGTCGCCGAGCCGCCCGGCCGGCGCCGACCAGCCGTGGGCCGACCTCGCCGAGTGGGAGCAGCGGTCGGGCGTGGCACTGCCGTATCTGCTGAAGGTGCTCGCCGCTGCAGCACCCTTGTCGCTGCAGGCGCACCCCACACCCGAGCAGGCGGCCGAGGGCTTCGCCCGCGAAGAGGGCTCCGGCATCCCGCTCACGGCGCGCGAGCGCAACTACAAGGACCCGAACGCCAAGCCCGAGCTGATCGTCGCGATCGACGACGGGTTCGAGGCGCTGTGCGGCTTCCGGCCGGCCGGCGAGACCGTCGCGCTCATCGACGCGTTGACCGCCCAGGCAGGGCCCGGCGACACCGAGGCGCTCGCCGACTGGCGGCGTGAGGCCGACGCCGGGGTGCAGGGCGCGTTCGCGTGGCTGCTGTCGGGCGATGCCGACGTCGAGCGGGCGGTGGACGCGGCATCCCGCATCGCGCAGGCCCACCCGCGGCGCTTCGAGCTGCTCGACCGGCTCTCGCGCGAATACCCGGGCGATGCGGGCGTGCTGGTCGCGCAGATGCTCAACCACGTGACGCTCGCGGCCGGTGAGTCGCTGTGGCTGCCGGCCGGCAACATCCACGCCTACCTGCGCGGCACCGGCGTCGAGCTCATGGGGCCGAGCGACAACGTGCTGCGCGGAGGCCTGACACCCAAGCACGTCGACCGCGACGAGCTGCAGAAGGTGCTCGACTTCACGCCCGGCCCCGCATCCTGGCTGAAGCCGACGACGGTGTCGCCGAACGTCGTGTCGTACCGCCCGGCGTCGCTGCCGTCGGGCGAGGGCGTCGACTTCGAGCTGCTGCTGGTGACCGGCGACGCCGAGTTCACGACCGGGTCGGCGGCCATCGCCGTGGGCGTCGAGGGCACGTTCGCCCTGACCGTGGAGGGGAAGGATGCCGCGGCCGCCCGCGGCGACATCGTCTTCGTCGACGAGCCGGCCGAGGTGCGCGCGGCCGGCTCCGGCCGCCTCTTCGTCGCTACCGGCATCTGACCGGCCGCCCGCCGACGCCGGGCCGGGCGGACTCTGGCGGGGCCGGGGCGCCGCGCGTAGTCTGCGCGTGTGACCACCCTGCACACGGACGTCGCGATCGCCGGGGGCGGCCCCGCCGGGGTCATGCTCGGGCTGCTCCTGGCCCGGCAGGGCGTGGACGTGACGATCCTCGAGAAGCACGACGACTTCTTCCGCGACTTCCGGGGCGACACGGTGCACCCGTCGACCCTGAACATCATCGACGCGCTCGGACTGCGCGAGCGTTTCGACGCCATCACGCACAAGCCGCTGCCGCGGATGGATGCCGTGGTCAACGGGATCCGGATCCACCTGGTCGACTTCTCGACGCTGCCGCCGCCGAACCGCTTCGTCACCCTCATGCCGCAATGGGACCTGCTCGACCTGCTGGCCGACGCGGGGGCGCAGCATCCCTCATTCCACCTGCGGATGGGCGCCGACGTCACCGGCGTGATCGAGCGCGACGGACGGGTGCGCGGCGTGCGCGCGCAGACCGCCGAGGGAGAGCTCGAGGTCGAGGCGACCCTGGTCGTCGGCGCCGATGGCCGCACCTCGACGGTGCGCGAGGCTGCCGGGTTCGCGCCGCACGCCTACGACGTGGACCTGGACGTGTTGTGGTTCCGCGTGCCGCGGCCGCAGCGTCCCCTGCCCGACACGCTCGGCTGGGCGGGCCCCGGGGGCCTTGTCATCACGATCCCGCGGCCCGCGTACCTGCAGTGCGCGCAGCTGATCCCCAAGGGCACGTTCGACGACGTGCGCACCGCCGGGATCGCCGCGTTCCGCGACCGCATCGTGCAGATCGTGCCGCGGCTGTCCGAGGTGATCGACGCGGTCGGGTCGTTCGACGACGTCAAGCTGCTCTCGGTGCGCATCGACCGGCTGCCGCGCTGGTGGCGGCCCGGCCTGCTGTGCATCGGCGATGCCGCCCACGCGATGTCGCCCGTGTTCGGCGTCGGGATCAATTACGCGGTCCAGGATGCCGTGGCCGCCGCGCGGGTGCTCGCCCCGGTGCTGCGGGGTCGAGGTGCGGGGACGGATGCCGCCGGGGCGGGTGCGGACGGTGCCGCGGGGCTCGTTCGCCCCGATCACGCGGCGATCGACCGGGCGTGCGCGGCGGTGCAGCGCCGGCGGGGCTGGCCGACCGCCGCGATGCAGGGGATCCAGCGCCTGGCCCACCGCCTGATCGACACCGGCCGGGTGTCGGGCCTGCTCGACAATCCGCCGACACGCGCCCAGCGCGCGTGGCTGCGCTACGTCCTGCCGGTGGTGCGCCCCCGCGTCGTGCGGATGGTCGGCTACGGCTTCCGCCCCGAGCGTCTGGAGCGGCCTGGCCGCGATCGCTCTGCGTGACGGAATCCGGCCGTCCGCAACCCCCTTCGCATCACGGTCTCTGAGCGGTTGACTGCCCGATATCGAGGTGAAGGAGGCCGAGCATGCTGCTCGAAGGGAAGTGCGTCATCGTCACCGGTGGCAACAGCGGGATCGGCGAGGCCATCGCGCTGGCCGCAGCCAGAGAAGGCGCGAACATCGTGATCGACTACGTCGCGCACGAGAGCGATGCCGAGTCGCTGGTCGACCGCATCCGCTCCGGCGGCGGGCAAGCCGTCAGCGTCGACGCGGATGTCAGCAAGGTCGACGATGTGCATCGCATGGTGGATGCCGCGGTCAAGGCCTTCGGGCGACTGGATGTGATGGTCAACAACGCGGGGATCGAGACCCGCACCTCGGTGCTCGACACGACCGAGGAGCAGTACGACAAGGTGCTCGACGTCAACCTCAAGAGCGCGTTCTTCGGAACCCAGATAGCGGCCAAGCAGTTCCTCGCGCAGGGTGGCGGCGGCGTCGTGGTCAACATCTCTTCGGTGCACGAGGACTGGCCGATGCCCGGCAACACCGCGTACTGCCTGTCGAAAGGCGCGGAGCGGATGCTGGCGCGCACGGCGGGGGTCGAGCTCGGACCCCACGGCATCCGCGTCGTGAACATCTGCCCGGGCGCGGTGGACACGCCGATCAACACCTCGACCCTGGACGACCCCGACAAGGCCGAGAAGCTGAAGGCCGCCATCCCGCTCGGTCGCGTGGCGCAGCCCTCGGACATCGGGGATGCGGTCGTGTTCGTGGCATCCGACCGCGGCGCCTACATCACGGCGACGAGCGTGACCGTCGACGGCGGCATCATGCAGGGCAGCGTCGGACTGTGAGCACTCGATGAGCGGTCGTCCAGACGGGCGATGGAAGAACGGGCAGGAGGAGAAGTGAGCACACCACACGTACTCGTCGTCGGCGGAGGATTCGCCGGCCTGTACACCGCCTACGGGCTCAAGCGGGCAGCGAGACGCGGCGACGTGACGGTCACCATCGTCGAGCCGAGCCCCTACATGACCTACAAGCCGCTGCTGCCCGAAGTGGCCGGCGGCGAGACGCACCCCCGTGACGTGGCGGTCCTGCTGCGGCGCGCGCTGCGCCACTGCTCCCTGGTCGCCGGCCGGCTGGAGTCGCTCGACAGCGACGCCCGCACGGCGACCGCCCGACGTCTGGACGGGACCACGGCCGAGCTCCACTACGACCAGGCCGTGCTCGCGACCGGCGCCATCACGCGGGTGATCCCGACGCCGGGCCTGGCCGAGCAGGGCATCGGCTTCTCGACGCTCGAAGAGGCGATCCACCTGCGCGACCACGTGCTGGACTGCGTTCGGTCCGCGGCATCCACGCACGACCGCGATGCGCGATCCAGGGCGCTGACGTTCGTCTTCGTGGGCGGCGGCTACACCGGCGTCGAGGCGATCACCGAACTGCAGGACCTCGCCGCGCGCGCCATCGACTGCCACCGGGAGCTGGCCGGAATGACGCCTCGCTGGCTGCTCGTCGAAGCGGCCGACGCGGTCGCCGTCGAACTCGGGAGCGAGTTGGCGCAGTGGACCGAGGACCGGCTTCGGCAGCGCGGCATCGACGTGCTGACGCGCACCACCATGACCTCATGCGAGAAGGGCAAGGTCGTGCTCGACAACGGCACGACGGTGCGGGCCGACACCATCGTCTGGACCGCCGGTGAGACGCCGAATCCCGTCCTCGACGGCACCGATCTGCCGCGCGGACCCAAGGGCCATGTGGTCGCCAACGCGCGCCTGCAGGTCGTTCGCGGCGACGGAACGGTCGTCGCGGGCGCGTGGGCCCTGGGCGACAACGCGCAGGTGCCCGATCTCACCCAGAAGAAGCAGCCGGCGTACTACCCGCCGACCGCGCAGAACGCGGTGCGCCAGGCGAAGCAGCTCGCGCGCAACATCGAGAGCGTGCTCACCGGACGAGAGCCGGCCGACTTCCGTCATCCATCCCTCGGGACGATGGCGAGCTATGGACCGCACCGCGGAGCGGCGGTCATCAAGGGCGTCAAACTGCGCGGCCTGCCGGCGTGGATCGTCGACCGGCTGTACCACGGCGTGGCGATGCCGACCCTCTCGCGCAAGATCCGGCTGTTCGCCGGCTGGGCGACCGACGCGATCGTCGATCGCGACCTCGTCTCCACGTCAGCCGCACTGCATCCCCGCCGTCCGTTCAAGGCCGCCGCCGCGGTCGCTGCGGCCAGGAAGGGCGCCCAGAAGAAGCACGACTGACCACCCGCCCCCCCTCACCCTCGCGACAGGGCGGTCAGCGCTCGGCGGCGTCGGTGCGGGAATCGAGTTCGGCGCGCAGCCGGTCCACGACGGGGGAGTTCTCGCCGAAGGCGCGGGATGCCACGGCCATCGCCTGTTCGCCGGCGTCGCGCTGGGCGGCACCGGCCGTCTCGATGATCAACCGCCCGAGCTCCTTCGCCCGCAGGTCGAGCGCCGCGTCGGCGATGTCGATGTCGACGAGACGTCCCGACGCATCGACCGTCACAGCCACCTCCCGCCGCGGCGAGGTCGCCGTGCCGCGCAGGGCCTCGACCTCGGCGCGCATCTGCTGGGCGGCCTGCGCGCGCTGCTGCGCCTGCGCGACCTGCTCCTGCACGCGCGCGATCAGGATGTCGGGGTCTTCGGCGAACTCGTCCACCGTTCCACACTATGCGACCCCATGGATCGTGCCCAGCCTCCGCCGCCTCCCGCCCGAGTCATCCCCGCGAAGGTACAGCTGACGGGCGAGGGGCAGGGAAACACCCACACCCTCGCCCGTCAGCTGCACCCTCGCGGATCGGTGGGCGGATTCTTACGCCGCCTCGGGGGTTTCGATCGTGGGAAGGGATGCCTCGACCCGCGGCATCCACCATTCGGCGTCGGTCCAGCGGTCGGCGTCGTCGGCACGGGCGAGGCGCGGAAGGTACGCGGGGATCGCGGCGCGGCGTTCGCGCACGGACTCGTGCAGCACGGCGTCGTCGGGGATGCGCCGGCGCAGCGGAAGCAGCAGGTTCCACGCCCAGGCGTTGACGTGGGTGGGGCCGTGCGTCGCGAAGCTCCGCTCGACGCCGCAGTAGCGTCGGTAGATCTCGGCGGCCATGCGGTCGCGCAGCAGCAGCCGGTCGCACACCCCGTCGAACACCCACTTCAGCGCGACGGTGGCCAGCTCGTGCTCGGCGAACGTGCCGCCCACGTCGCAGTGCACGCCGGGGAACCAGGCCTCTTCGAATCCGTCGCGGCGATCGACCGGCAGGTAGCGGAACGGGCGTCGCGCCTCGTCGATCGAGACCGCGTGGCGCAGCTTCTTGACGTTCCACAGCGACGCGGTGTCGGGCCAGTCGAGGCTGCCGAGGCCCGCGAACCACGCCTCGACGGTGTCCCAGATGCCCAGGTACTCGATCGGGATCGCGTGGACGTCCTGTCTCAGCTCGTCGTCGACGGATTCCGCGAACCCGCCGGACGCGCCGGCGATCGGCTCGCCGTCGGTGCCCCAGCACAGCGCGTCGGCGAACGCCTTGGCCTCGCGGGCCCGCTGGGCGACCGCCTTGCGGGTGCCGGCTGGCTTGACATACTGTGCGACGGCGTAGTCGACCAGGTGCTCCGACCCGGCGCGCAGCAGGCCCGGGCGGGCCAGCAGCGCGGCCAGCGCCCGCGCCGTGTACGCGCCGCGGCTGAATCCGAAGATGAAGAGGCGGTCGCCCGGCTGGTAGTGCTCGACCAGCCAGGCGTAGGCCCGGCTGACCTTGCCGCGCATGCCGAAGCCGAACGCGAGCCCGCACAGCTGCGACAGTCCACGCTCGATCGATCCGCGCGCCGTCGCCGACGGCAGGGTGCCCACTCCGGGGTCGTAGTACGCGATCTGCGTCGTGGGGTCGTCGAGATCGAGCATCATGAACACCTTGGCGGCGTTCGTCGGATGGTGATCGAGCTCATTGCTCGTGCCGTCGAGGCACACGACGATGTTCTTGGGATTGAGCGGCGTGGTCATGGCGAACCTCCCATGAACGAGGAGGCGCCGTGCCCGGCTCTTGATACGGGGCGTCAGCGGGCGGCGCGCACCACGTCCCACACGGCGTCTGCGACCTCGCGCTTGGTGCCGGATGTCTCGGCCACGACCTCACCGCCGGCCGCCAGCACGACGACCGTATTGGCCCCCTGCTCGAACCCGGTCTGCCAGCCCACCTCGTTGACCACGAGCAGGTCGCAGCCCTTGCGCTCGAGCTTGCGCCGCCCGCGCTCGAGCAGCTCGTCGCCGTGCGAGGTCTCGGCGGCGAACCCGACGATCGTCTGGCCTTCGCGCCGGCCACGCACCAGCGCGGCGAGCACGTCCTCGGTCTCGACGAGCTCGAGCGTGCGCCCGGGTCGGCCGGCGGACTCCTTCGTCAGCTTTGCGTCCGACGACGACGCCGGGCGGTAGTCGGCGACTGCGGCGGCCATGACGACCACATCGGCGTCGGCCGCGGCATCCGTCATCGCGGTCTTGAGGTCGGCGGCGGTGCCCGCCCGCATCACGGCGATGCGGGGGTGGGATGCCTCGGCCAGCACACCGTCGTCGACGTGCGCGGCGACCAGCACGACATCGGCGCCACGATCGGCGGCCGCGCGCGCGAGGGCGGCGCCCTGCCGCCCGCTCGACCGGTTGCCGATGAAGCGGACGGGGTCGATCGGCTCGCGGGTGCCCCCGGTCGACACGGCCACGCGCAGACCCGCGAGGTCTTGCGGGCGGCTGAGCGCGAGTGCCTGGGCGACGATGTCGTCGGGCTCGAGCATGCGCCCGGGGCCCGAATCGCCGCCGGTGAGCTCGCCGTCGGCGGGGCCCAGGATGTGCACCCCCCGCGCGACGAGCGTCGCGATGTTCTGCCGGGTCGCGGGGTGGCCCCACATCTCGGTGTGCATCGCGGGGGCGACGACGACCGGCGCGGTGGTGGCCAGCAGCGTCGTGCCGAGCAGGTCGTCGGCGATGCCCACGGCCATCTTGGCCAGCGTGTTCGCCGTGGCGGGAGCCACGATCACCAGGTCGGCGGCCTGGCCCAGGGCGACGTGGCGCACGCGCGGCACGTCGTCGTGCACACTCGTCGTGACGGGGTTGCGGCTCGTCGCCTCCCACGTGGGCAGGCCGACGAATCGCAGCGCGTCGTCGGTCGGGACCACGTGCACGTCGTGCCCCGCCTTCACGAGGAGCCGTACGATGTTGACGGCCTTGTAGGCCGCGATTCCGCCGGTGACGCCCACGACGATGAACATGGTCCGATCCTGCCACCGATCGCCGACATGCATGAAGGAGGCCCCGTGTGCACCGTGATCCTGCGTGTGCCCGAGACCGCCGGTGACCCGGTGCGCATGCTCGCCGTGCGCGACGAGGACCCCGACCGTCCGTGGCAGCCGCTCGGTGCGTGGTGGCCCGTGCAGCCCGGCGTGGTCGGCGTGCGCGATCTGCGCGCGGGGGGAGCGTGGCTGGCGGCGGATGAGGCGGCGGGCCGCCTCGCGGTGCTGCTGAATCGGCACAGCCCCGAGCTGCCCGCGGAGGTCACCCCCGTCTCGCGCGGGTCGGTGGCGTTGGATGCCGTGGCCGGCCGTCCCCCGCAGCCGACGCCGGCGATGCCCGGGTTCAACCTCGTCGACATCGGACCCGACGGCGTGCGGGTCGTGACGTGGGACGGGACGTCGCGCGAGGAGCTGCTCGTGCCGCCGGGCACGCACATGATCGCGCACCACGACCTCGACGATCCGCGCACCGCCCGGATCGTCGCGTGGCACGACGCGTTCGACGCCGCCCCGACCGGCGACGGCGTCGGGCCGCTGCATGCCGCTGCCGACGGCGGCCACCCGACCATCGGCGGCGTGGGCGCGGCATCCTGGGCCCGCCCGTGGCTCGAGATCCTCGCCCGCAGCGCGGAGCTCGACCCCACCGACGAGCGGGCGATCATCCGCGACAACCGTCCCGCCGGCTGGCCTACCCAGTCGCTGCTGCTGTGCGTTGCTTCGATCGGCGCCGACGGCCTCGAGGTGGAGTACGGCGCCCTCGCGCATCCCGGCCGCTGGAATCCGGTCGATCTCGTCCCCCCGGTCGCTGCCGCCGAGTGACAGCGGCGGGTCGCCGGAGCAGGTGCCCCCGGAGGGATCCCGCTGCGTGCGCTCACGTCGCGGCGGCGAGACGTATTCCTGCACTTCCCAAAGGCAGACAACCCGCGCGCGTTCTGCCATCATGAGCGGAACGGGGGAGGTGCCGTGTCGAACGCAGCCGAGCCGCAGACCGACGTCCGAGTGCTGCCGGGGCACGCCGTGATCGCTCGCATCCGTGGCGTGCTTGTGGCCACGGCGGTGCTCGCGTTGATCTATTCGGCCGTCATGACGGCGTCGAAGGGATCCTGCCCCGGCGGGTACTCGGGCGATGGCGGATACCTCGACGCCCGAGGCAATCCCACAGTCGCTGCGCCGCAGTGCGTGAACCTGACATTGCATCCGAGCATCGTCGTCTACGTCTTCCTCGTCGCCGCGCTATTCTTCGCCCTTACCCGCGTGCTGCGGCGCGCCCACAGTGAGGCCGCCGCGCTGCACACGTTCGATCTGACGGTGCGCGTGATGGTGATCGTGGTGGTCGCGTCGGTGATTGTCGCGCACGTGTGGTTCGCTTTGATTCCTCTGGAATCGTGGGACGGCTACGGGGGCACGTTCTTCTATCCGTTCCCGTTCGGCGGAGTCGACATGACCGTCACGCCGATGCAGGCGGGGTGACGACGGCGCCTGGCCCGGTCGGGGTCAGGCCGGGACGTTCGTGTCGGCGAGGGCCCGCTCAGTCATTGCGCAGGAGTGCCATGAGCCGGTCGGTCGTCTGCGGACTGCCACTGCGTCCGTTCATTCTCGCGACGATGCGCTCACCGCGACTGCGCGCTTCTGTCGCGTGCACGAAGCGAAGCGATGCGCCGTCGGCGGCGGCGTCGACTTCATCGCCCTCGGCGAACCCTTCAGCGCCCGCAGGCGTATCCCTGCATGCCGCGCGGGTTGGCGCCGGCGCGGACGACGCCGCTGTGCGGGTCCCGGGCGACCGCGCACAGCCGCCCGAGCGTCCACGGCCCCGTCACGGTGAGCCGGTGGCCGCGCGCCGCCAGGTCGGCACGGGCGAACGGTGACACCCGGTCTTCGACGATCAACGATGCCGGTTCGAACGTCCGAGGGTAGAACGACGCCGGCAGGCTCGCCGTGTGCCATGCGGGCCCGTCGATGGCCTCTTGCAGAGCCTGTCCGCCGACCAGGTGACGCAGCAGCAGGATGAGCTGCCACTGGTCCTGCTGGTCGCCGCCCGGTGACCCGCACGCGAGGATCGGCCGGCCCTCTTGCAGCACCATGGTCGGGCTCAGCGTCGTGCGCGGGCGCCTTCCGGGCACGAGCGAGCTGGGCAGGCCTTCTTCGAGCCAGAGCATCTGCAGCCGGCTGCCCAGAGGGAACCCCAGCTGCGGAATCGTCGGAGAGCTCTGCAGCCACCCGCCGCTCGGCATGGCCGAGATCATGTTGCCCCAGCGGTCGACGACGTCGACGTGGCACGTGTCGCCCTTGGTGACGCCGTCGGCGTCGACGGTCGGCTCGCCCAGCGACGGGTTCGAGCGCGCGCTCTCCATTGCCGTCCCCGCCTTCAGCTGCTCGATGACGTGGGCCGACAGCACGGGTTCGCGTCCGTCCGGGCTGCCGGGGCGCACATCGGTGGAAGCGTGATGACCGATCAGCCGGGCTCTCGTCTCGGCGTACGCAGGCGAAAGGAGCGTGTCGAGCGGAACGTCGTCCGTGTCGCCGTACCAGGCCTCACGGTCGGCGAATGCGAGCTTGAGGCACTCCGTCACGACGTGGATGCCCGAGCCGGAATCCAGCTCGAGATCATGCGGGTCGCCGAGTGCGTCGAGCAGTCTCAACGATTGAAGGAGCGCCGGTCCCTGCCCCCAGGCGCGGGTCTTGGCAACGGTCGTCCCCTGCCAGTCGATGGTCGCCGGCTCTTCCCAGGCGGCCTGGTACGCAGCGAGGTCGTCGCCCGTGATCACGCCCGCATGCCGCTCGCCGCTGGAGTCGCGGGAGGGCCGCCGTGCGAACTCGTCGACGGCGTCGGCGACGAATCCCTGACTCCAGGCCTGCCGTGCCGCGTCGATCCTGGCTTCGCGGCTGCCGTGAGCCGCTTTGGACTCGTCGACCAGACGCTGAAGGGTCTGGCCATAGGCCGGGTTGCGCATGAGCGTTCCGGGCTGCGGCGCTCGCCCATCTGCCAGCCACTGCTGCGCAGAAGTGGGCCAGTCCTGCTCGAACAGCTGCCGGACGCTCTCCACGGTCGTGGCGACCCGCTCGAGCACCGGCGTGCCGGTGCTCGCATACGCGATGGCCGGTGCCAGGACCTCTTCGAGTGTCTTCGTGCCGTAGTCGCGAAGGAGCAGCAGCCACGCATCGACAGCACCGGGAACCGCCGCCGCCAGCAGGCCCGCGCCGGGGATCATGTCGAATCCCAGCGACCGGTAGTGGTCGATCGTCGCCTTCTGGGGCGCCGGGCCCTGACCGGCCAGGACGCGCGGCCTCCCGTCGCCTGCCGCCCAGATGATCGCCGGCACTTCACCGCCCGGCCCGTTCAGATGTGGCTCGCACACGTGGAGCGTGAATCCTGCGGCCACCGCGGCATCGAACGCGTTGCCGTCCTTTTCAAGTACACCCATGGCGACCTGGGATGCGATCCAGTGGGTCGACGAGACCATTCCGAAGGTCCCCTCCAGCGTCGGGCGGGTCGTGAACGCGGCCATTGCGTCCTTTCCTCGATTCGTCACGGGTGCTCTACGAGTATGGCCTGCGCG
This sequence comes from Microbacterium sp. W1-4-2, assembly GCF_058349885.2. Lineage (NCBI taxonomy): Bacteria > Bacillati > Actinomycetota > Actinomycetes > Micrococcales > Microbacteriaceae > Microbacterium > Microbacterium sp. W1-4-2. The sequence continues at coordinate 14,951 of NZ_JBYRJC020000004.1, forward strand.
CCGTCGGGCCGAGCGCGACATCGAATGCTGCAGCATCCTGCACATGCGCCCGTGTTTCACCCGGCGCTGCAGATCCCCACTGATGCGGCAGGAAAACCCTGGCGCATCAGCGGGAAAGTGCAGCCCGTGGCGAAGGGAGGCGTCTATTCGGCCTTGAGAGTCCACGCGCCGTCGGCCTGCACCGTGAGGATCGACGGGCCCGCCGACATCGGGACGGTGCCCGAGTACTTGCCGATCTCGTTCACGAGCAGCCCCATGCTGAACATCTCGCTCGTTTCTTCGTAGACCACGAAGTTCTGCGTCCCGCGGTGGGTGGCGGTCAGCGCCGCGGCATCTCCGTTGTAGAGCATCACGGTGTCGCCGGTGCCCTTGGCCGACCCGGTGAACGGCTTCGCCGTCGAGAACGGGGCGATCGTGATCGTCCACGCACCGTCCGCCGTGACCTGAAGACGGACGCCCTCGCTCAGCGACATCAGACCCCACGCGGTGGTCCCCGAGTATCGGCCGATCGTGTTCACGAGCAGCTCACCGGTCGATTGGTTCGAGGCATCCAGCACGGCGATCGCGAAGTTGCGCTGCCCCTTGTGCGTCGCGATGACGATTCCTCCGGTCGCGCCCTTCGGCAGGGTGATGACCGTATCGCCGTGGCCCGATTTCTTCACCGCCTTGAACGAGCCGAAGGTGTCGTCTGCCCAGCCGGCGGCGACGTTCACCGGCGCTGCGGGTTCGACCGGCTCTGCCGCCGCGGGGGTGGATGCCTCGGCCGACGGTGCTGCCTTCGCCGGCGCGCTGGCGCGTTGTGACGGCTGCGACACAGCACCGCCCGAAGAGACCGGGCTCAGATCCGGCGCGTTCGACGACGCGTTCGCACCGCCGATCGACCCGATCACGATGCCCAGCACGACGAGCGCCCCGGTGACGATCCAGGCGATCTTCTTGTGCGCGTCGTATCCGACGAGCGGGCGACCGACCCGGTCGCGCATCGCACCGGTCAGGATCAGCACCAGGTCGACAAGCCACCAGATGCCGAGGCCGCCGAGAGTGATGAGTTTCAGGATACCGGTGCCGACCTTGCCGAGATAGAACCGGTCGACGCCCAGCGCGCCGAGAAAGTACGAGAGCAGCCACGCGGCGAGGAACAGCCTGCCGTCGGCCGGTGGGGTGGCCGCCGGCGCCGGCGGGGGTGCGTACGGGGTGGGAGTGGTCATGACATTGCCTTTCGTGGGTGTCGGGGATGGGAAGGAGCGTCGGCTACAGCGCGAGATATGAGCCCAACGCGCTCATGTAGAGCGCTGTGGTGGAGTCCGGCACGGTGTAGACCTCGACGCCGGTGAACTTCTGGCCCTTGTAGAGCGAAGGCGACCCCGACAGGGACTCCTCGTCGGTGACGACGCTCGCTGACTGGTAGAGGTTGCCGTCCTGGTCGGCGATCTGCCAGTCGAACATCTCGACGCCGGGGTCGACCGCCTCGCTGCTCAGGCCGGTGAAGGTGGCCTTGACGATCACATAGTGGTAGCAGCGCGGCGCCTTGTCGTTGAACTGATTCGCGGCGGCGATCTTCTTGTCGGCGTTGGCGGCGACGAGGGTGAACATGACCGAGTAATAGTCCTCGCCGTTCTGCGAGATCGTGGCCGTGTGCCCCTTCGGGAACGGGTTCTCGAGCGTGCCTGCCTCGGGTGTCGCCGGTTCCGGATCCGAGGGTTCGCTGGTCGCGTCAGGACCATACCCGTCGGGATAGACCACGTTCGGTGTGGAGGATGCGGTCTGCTCGGAACTCGATACGGTCGTCACCGCGCCACAGGCCGTGAGGGTGACCGCGGCAGCCAGTGCGATGGCGGCGGTGATGATGCGCTTCATGCTGATTCCCCGTTCTGTTGCTGTGTGAGCGAGCGGGCAGCGACCCCAGTCCCCTCGCCGCCCGCTCTGACGGCGTGCCGTTGAATGTGAAAGTAGACGCCTCGCCCGAACACAGAGACATTTATGCTGATAAGACCTCTTATCAATATGGACAATTGCGCGATGTCGGCGGCCGACGCTACGTTCAGTTCATGCCCACGCATGCCACTGCCGCAGACGAGCCGCTGCTCATCTCGTTGGCCGGCGTGGCCGAGCTTGCGGGTGTGCGCCGGCCCGTGGCATCCATGTGGCGCACCCGGTCACAGCGCGGCGACTCGCCGTTCCCGGCCGCGGTCGCCCGCGAGTCTGGGCGTGACCTGTTCGACGCCGATGCGGTGGCGGCGTGGCTGGTCGCGACCGGCCACGGACACAACCCCGATGCGGTGGGGGATGCCGCGGCCTGGGCCGACGGTGTCGGCATCGACTTCTCGGACCCGGCCGAGGTCGCCGAACTCGCCGCGCTGATCACGCTGCGCGCACACGCGGGCGTCGAACTCGCCGCAGTCGACGATCTGGCCGCCCTGGCCGCGCAGGTCGATCCGGCCGACACGTTCCTGCGCACCGAGATCGAGCGGCATGTCGCCCGCGACCCGTCATGGGCGGGCTATGCCGACAAGCTCATCGACGCTGCGTACTCGCCCGATGCGGCGCTCGCGCACGTGCAGCGCCGTGCGTCACGCAGCCAGCGCGCACACGGATCGGCGGGCGCGCTCGGCGCTGACGCCCGGGGCCTGGTGACGGCGCTGGTGACGGCGCTGGCCGCTCGTGCTGGCCGCTCGGCCATTCGCATCGGAGCGGGAATCGACACGACGCTGTTCGACGCCGTGGTGCGCGCGTTCGACGGCGAGGTCGACGTCGTGTGGCCTGCCGGGGACGAGACCCGGCCGCTGCGACGCCGCAACGTGTGCAGCGGCATCCCGACCGATGCGGCCGCTGCCGGCGACAGCGCCGTGCTGCTCGCTCGGGTGCCGGCGACCGCGGGTGCATCGATCGACGAGATCCTCACCGCGACCGACGATGTCGTCCTGGGTCTTGGTCCCGACGACTCCGCGGTGGTCGTCGGCCCCGCCCGTGCGCTCGTCGACGCGCTGTTGCCCGCGCGCGCGGCCGTGCGGGCCGACGTGCTGCGCACCGGGCGTGTGCGAGCGATCGTGCGCCTTGACGCAGGTCACGTGACGAGTGCGTCACGCGAGGCGCTCGCGGTGTGGGTGTTGGGACCCGCGGCCGACATCGCGTTGGCGGATCGCGTCATCGCGCTTGCCGATCTCACCGGCGTCGCGCTCACCGCGGCGACTGTGACAGATCTGGTCAGCGACATCCTCGCGAACCTCGGCGGGCCGGCGCAGGCCCGGGCGCATGCCTTTCGCTTCGCACGGCTGCAGCGCACGTCGTCGGTGCTCGCCCGGTCGGGTGCGCTGGTGGCTGAGGCCGCGCTGCGGCGGCCAGCCGTGGCATCCCGCGACCTCGCAGCACTGCTCGACGCGGCGCTGGCGCAGGCAGGTGACGACGCGCCCGCGCTCGAGGCCGCGTCGCACGCGCAGCCGCTCACCACGCCGAACACGACAACGGTCGAAGCTGCGGTGCGCGACGCGCACGCCCGCGTGCTGCCGGGCACCCGCCTGGCGGCGGAAGAATTCGGTGAGAGGGGTCTGAACGTCGTCACGGCTGACGATCTCGACGACCCCGAACGCATCGGACCACGACGTGTCGACCAGCTCGCGTTCGCCGCGGCGCACCCGAAGGCGGCGTTGACGAGGCCCGGCGACATCGTGTTCCGCACGAGCCCGAACGCCCGGGCATGGGTCGACCGCGAAGGCTCGCACGTCGTCGCCTACCCCGCGCGCGTGCTGCGTATCAGCGCGGCCGATCCCGGCGGCCTCGTACCCGAACTCGTCGCCGATGACATCGCCGCGGGTGCGGCCGGGCCCGCCGCGTGGAAGCGGTGGCGTCTGCGCATCATCGATCCCGCGCAAACGGCTCCGCTTCGTGCGGCGCTGGCCGCGGCATCCCGCACCCGCGCCGAGTTGCGCGAACGGCTGGACCGGCTCGACGATCTCACTCGCACCTTGTCTGACGCCGTCGCCGCCCGCGCCGTCGTCTTGCCTCCGGTCGTTGAGCGAGCCCGCGCGGAGCGCGAGCGAGACGAAACGCCCGCCGACCCCACCCGATAAGAAGGAACCATGCCCAGAACCGCGAAGAAAGCCGCCCCGCAGGCGCCGTCGACCATGAAGCAGCTCAAAGACACGCTGTGGAAGGCCGCCGACAAGCTGCGCGGATCGATGGATGCCTCGCAGTACAAAGACGTGATCTTGGGCCTGGTGTTCTTGAAGTACGCGTCCGACGCGTTCGACGAGAGGCGCGGGCAGATCCGCGCCGAACTCGCCGCCGACGGCTATGACGACGAGCAGATCGCCGAGCTGATCGACGATGTCGAGGAGTACACGGGCAGCGGAGTGTTCTGGGTCGATGGCACTGCCCGGTGGTCGTTTCTCTCTGAGCACGCCAAGGGACTACCGGCATCGCTGAACGAGCCCGAGAAGTCGATCGGTCAGCTGATCGATCACGCGATGGATGCTCTCATGCAGGCGAATTCGAGTCTGTCGGGCACGCTGCCCCGCATCTACAACCGCGACAACGTCGACCAGCGGCGCCTCGGGGAGCTGGTCGACCTGTTCAACACGGCGCGATTCGCGGGGCAGGGGCAGTCAGGGGCCGACGGGCGTCGTGCGCGTGACCTGCTGGGCGAGGTGTACGAGTACTTCTTGGAGAAGTTCGCCGCCGCCGAGGGCAAGCGGGGTGGCGAGTTCTATACGCCGGCCGGAGTCGTGCGGGTGCTCGTGGCGATGCTGCGGCCCACGCACGGCCGCGTATACGACCCGTGCTGCGGGTCGGGGGGCATGTTCGTGCAGGCCGAGAAGTTCATCGACGCGCACCACGGCGAGGGTTCGGACATCTCGATCTATGGGCAGGAGCTCAACGAGCGCACGTGGCGCATGGCGAAGATGAACCTCGCGATCCACGGGCTCAGCGGCAACCTCGGGCCGCGGTGGGGCGACACGTTTGCGCGCGACCTGCACCCCGAGCTGCAGGCCGACTTCGTCATGGCGAACCCGCCGTTCAACATCAAAGACTGGGCGAGATCGGAGTCTGACCCGCGGTGGCGCTACGGTGTGCCGCCGGCCGGCAACGCGAACTACGCGTGGATCCAGCACATCCTCTCGAAGCTCGCTCCCGGCGGGCAGGCCGGCGTCGTCATGGCGAACGGTTCGATGTCGTCGAACTCGGGCGGCGAAGGGCAGATCCGCGCCGAGATCGTCGAAGCCGACCTGGTGTCGTGCATGGTGGCGCTGCCGACGCAGCTGTTCCGGTCGACGGGCATTCCGGTGTGCGTGTGGTTCTTCGCCCGCGACAAGGGCGCCCGTGCCGGCGAGGTGCTGTTCATCGATGCCCGGAACCTGGGCCACATGGTCGATCGCGCCGAGCGCGCTCTATCCGACGACGACATCGCCCGCATCGCCGACACCTACCATGCCTGGCTCGGTACCCCCGATCCCACCCGGTCGTTGAGCGAGCGAAGCGAGTCGAAACGCCCTGAACCCACGCGCTCGTTGAGCGAGGAGCGCAGCGACGAGTCGAAACGCCCCTACGAGAACATCCCCGGCTTCTGTTACTCGGCAACGCTCGCCGAGATCAAGGCCGCCGACTACGCCCTGACGCCCGGCCGCTACGTCGGAGCCCCCGAGGCAGAAGACGACGGCGAGCCCATCGAAGAGAAGCTGGCCCGCCTGCGCACCGGGCTCGAGGCCCAGTTCGCCGAGTCGGCACGCCTGGCTGACGTCGTGCGCGAACAGCTCGGGAGGGTCTCGTGAACCGACGTGATTACACCGCAAATCTCGTCGGTTGGGAGCAGCGTCGACTTGGAAACCTTCTGCGGGTGAAACACGGCTTCGCGTTTCCTGGCTCTGGTTTCGGCGAGGATCCGAATGCTCCCCAGGTCTTGACGCCGGGCAACTTTGCGATCGGTGGTGGGTTTCGGCAGGCAAAGTCCAAGTCGTTCACTGGCGACTACCCGCAGGAATTTCTGCTGAATGACCACGAAATCGTGGTGACGATGACGGATCTGAGCAGGGCCGGGGACACCCTTGGCTACGCGGCGAAGCTCCCCGATGGTGAGTTCCTGCACAATCAGCGGATCGGACTTGTTGAAGTCACCAACACCGACGCCCTTGACGCCGACTTCTTCCATTACCTCACCCGAACGGCGGCATATCGCGGCTATGTCGTCGCGACCGCCAGCGGTAGCACCGTAAAGCACACCAGCCCCGGGCGGATCTCAGACTTTGAAGCACTTTTCCCACCCCTCCCCGAGCAGCAGGCGATCGCCGAGGTCCTGGGCGCCCTCGACGACAAGATCGCCGCCAACACCAAGCTCGCCGCAACCGCCGACGAGCTTGTGCGCGCAGAGTACGGGTCACTGGAATCGTCCTCGACAGCGCGAGTCGGTGATGTTGCCCACTCGCCGCGTGATGCCATCGATCCGGCAGGGGTTCGCCCAGACACGCTGTATGTCGGTCTCGAACACATCCCACGTCGACTGATGTGGCTAAGCGACTCGGGCGTAGCCGCCGACGTTGCGAGCACGAAGTCGCAGTTCGATACGAGCGACGTGTTGTTCGGGAAGCTCCGCCCCTACTTCCACAAAGTGGCGTGCGCTCCATCTCCCGGCATCTGTTCGACGGACGTTCTCGTTGTCCGGGCACAGGACCCTCGGACGACCGCCACCCTTCTTGCGGCTCTGAGTAGCGACGACGTGATCTCAGCAGTTTCGGCAGCGAGTGAAGGGACACGAATGCCCAGGACCAGCTGGCGAGACCTCGCCGCACTCGAGGTCTCGTGGCCGAGGCCAGAAGAAGCTGTGGGGCTTGAGTCGCGATTGTCCGCGATCCGCGGAGCCACGCTGAGCGCTGTCGCCGAGAATCGCATCCTCGCTGCGACCCGCGACGCGCTTCTGCCACAACTCATGTCCGGAAAGCTTCGCGTCCGTGACGTCGAAGCTGCGGCATCCCGAATCGGCGTTTGACGCGCGAACAACGAACGCACCGCATCCAGCGAACCAACTCGAAAGCGAGCATCATGCACGTCAGACCGTTCCTTGCCACTTCTGCGCTCGTCTTGGCGGCGGCCATCGCTCTCACCGGCTGCAGCGTCTCCGGCAGCCAGACCGCCGGCAATTCCGCACCACTCGCAGCTGAGAAGCAGACGTCGGCACCGGCGCCGCAGCCGGTGAACCTCGACGGCAGATGGAAGCAGATGAACGCGAAGAGCGACACGAACTATCAGCAGGCAACGATCGCCGGCGGCGTGATCTCGATCGACTGGGTCGCCGACAGCGGCGACACGACCTCGATCTATTGGGTCGGCTCGGTGACGCTCCCGGGCGACGCCAGCCAGACGTTCACGTGGGATTCGACGCGCGACAAGGCGAAGACCGAGAACGCGCTGCTCGCCTCACGGGACGACACCAAGACGTTCACGTATGCGGACGGCGAGATCAGCTACAAGGTGACGGCGCTCGGCACGACGACCACCGTGCGGCTGGGAAGGCAGTGAGGACATGATCGGATGAGAGGGCGTAGCAGCTTGCACAGCACCTCACCCGGACTCCTGCCGTCGGGTGAGGTCGCGGGGATAGGCGACATCGATCTCGGAGATGTCTCGCGAGAAGTCCTTGCTGTTGTTCGTGAGGAATACGTCGGCGCCGGCTGCGACGGCCGTCGCGAGGTGTGTGGCGTCCGCGGCCCGCAAGCCATACCTGACGGCGAGCGTGAGAGCGAGCCGCGAGGTCGGCTCATCGAGAGGGCGCAGATCGAGGCGAGCGAGCAGACTCGTGAGCGCCGCGACCTCTTGCGACCGTGGGTCGGTGCGCAGTGGCTTCGTGAGGACCTCCGGAATCAGCAACACCGAACCGACCCCGGCGGCGCCGTCGATGCCATCGAACAGCTGCGCCACGCTCGCACCGAGGGGGTGGTCGAGGTCCGCCGCATAGATCAGCACATCCGCATCGAAAGCAATCAGCTCACTCATCGCGTGTCGCGCCCGTTGCGTATGTCGGCGACGAGTTCTTCGGCGCGACCCGCACCCAGTGCGACACGTTGTACCGGCTTCTTTCGTGCTGCCTCGAGCAGGTCGCCGATCTCGTCGGCTTCTTGCCATGCACGGCGCGCACGTCGCGTGGCAAGCGTGGTCGGGTTGACCAAGACGGCAACGACCCGCCCGTGGCGCGTGATCTCGACCTCTTCGCCCTTCTCGACGCGATCCAACTGCGCGGGCAACGTCTGCCGCGCCTCGCTTGCACTGATGATTGCCATGACCATATTGTACACTGCCGTACGATCACGTACGCTCTGTGTACTCATGACCGATCGCGACCGGCTTATGAGTAACGGCATTACTCATAAACCGACGGCCACGAATTATGAGTACGAGGGTGCGCATCGCTCCGCAAGCGGCCGGCCTGCGGCATCCATACCGACAACCAAAGGAGCCCTCACATGACCGGCATCCCTGAGTCCGAATGGGAGCGCGCGGCGCTCGACGCGTTCGCCGAGCCGCTCATGTGGCGGCCGCTGGCCGGTGAGAAGATCGCGCCCGGCACGGGTGAGCGCGAGAGCTGGGACGAGTTGCTGATCCGCCCCCGCCTGCTCGAGGCGATGCGGCGGCTGAACCCGACGGTGCCCGGTCATTACCTGCAGCAGGCGCTCGGCGAGATCGCTTCGCCTCGGTCGCAAGATGCGATCACCGAGAACTTCCGCATGCACCGGTACCTCACCGGTGGGTATCCGATGAGCTATCTCGACGCCGACGGCATCGAGCAGAACCCCCGCATCCGCCTGGTCAGCACGAACCCCGACGAGAACGACTGGCTCGCCGTCAACCAGGTGACCGTACGGGATCGCGACGTGCACCGCCGCTTCGACATCGTGCTGTACGTGAACGGGATGCCGCTCTCGATCATCGAGCTCAAGCGGGCGGGTGCGGCGTCGGTGGGGGTCGATGACGCGTACTGGCAGCTGCGAACGTACCTCGACGAGCTGCCGATGGCGTTCCGCTTCTGCGTGTTCACGCTCGCCAGCGACGGCACCGACGCCCGGTACGGCACGCCGTTCACTCCGCTGAACCACTTCGCGCCGTGGAACGTCGACGACGACGGCGCTCCGCTGCCGCAGCCGCGCATCGAACACGATGAGAGCATCACGCCGCTCGACGACGCCTTGAACGGCCTGTACAACCAAGAGCGCTTTCTGCAGCTGCTGCGTGGGTTCACCGCGTTCGACGAGGGCGCCGAGGGCCTGGTCAAGCGCATCGCCAAACCGCATCAGTACTTCGCGGTCACCAAGGCCGTGGGAAAGACCGCCGAAGCCGTCGCGAGCGACGGCAAGGCCGGCGTGGTCTGGCACACGCAGGGCTCGGGCAAGTCCATGGAGATGGAGTTGTATGCGAACCTCGTGGCCCGCCGGCCCGAACTGCGAAACCCCACGCTGGTCGTGGTTACCGATCGCAACGAGCTTGACGGGCAGTTGTTCCAGACGTTCGCGCAGAGCACGCTGCTGCCCGAAAAGCCCCAGCAGGTCCACGAGCGCGCCGAGCTGCGCGACGAACTCGCAGGGCGTGTGACGGGCGGCATCTATTTCACGACCCTGCAGAAGTTCTCGCTGTCGAAGGCTGAGAAGGATGCCGGGGCGCGGCATCCACTTCTCACAGACCGACGCAATGTCATCGTCATCGTCGACGAGGCGCACCGCAGCCACTATGACGACCTCGACGGCTACGCCCGCCACCTGCGCGACGCACTGCCGCACGCCACGCTGATCGCTTTCACCGGCACCCCGATCTCGTTCGCCGAGCGTGACACCCGCGCCGTGTTCGGCGACTACATCGATATCTACGACCTCACCCGGGCCGTCACCGACGGGGCGACCGTGCCGGTCTCGTTCGAACCGCGGCTGATCAAGGTGGCCTTCGCCGACGACACCACTGAAGAAGACATCGACCGGGCCGCCGACGAAGCGACGCTGGGGCTGGATGACGCGGAACGCGCGCGAGTCGAGGCATCCGTCGCCGTCGTCAACGCCGTGTACGGCGCGCCCGAGCGCATCGAGCGGCTCGCCGCCGACCTCGTCGAGCACTGGGAGGAACGCCGCGCCCGCATGCGCGAGTTCATCGGCGGGCCGGGCAAGGCGATGATCGTGGGCGGCACCCGCGAGATCTGCGCGCGCCTGTATGATGCCATCGTCGCATTGCGGCCCGACTGGCATTCCGACGCGCTGGACGCCGGGCGCATCAAGGTCGTCTATTCGGGCACGCCGGCCGACCCGCCGCCGGTGCGCGACCACGTGCGACGCGATTCGCAGAACAACGCGGTCAAGGCGCGGTTGAAGGATGCCGATGACGAGCTCGAACTGGTCATCGTGAAGGACATGATGCTGACCGGGTTCGACGCGCCGCCGTTGCACACGCTGTATCTCGATCGGCCGCTGAAGGGCGCCCTGCTCATGCAGACGCTTGCGCGCGTCAACCGCACCTACCGCGGCAAGCAGGACGGCCTGCTGGTCGCCTACGCCCCGCTGGCCGAGAACCTCGCTTCGGCGCTGTCGGAATACACCGTCGATGACCAGCAGATGCGGCCGATCGGCCGCGGCGTCGAAGAGGCCGTCGAGATCGCGCTGGAGCTCGTGGGCGAGATCCGCGAGATGCTGCACGACTGCGACTGGCGCGCGATCTTGCAGCGCGGCGGGCCGCGGGCGATGCTCACCGCCGTCACGGCGACGGTGAACTTCGTGCGCGACGCGCAGAATCCGCTGAACGCGCCGCAGCTCGAGGGCGAGCGGCTGAAGGCCCGCTATCGGGCTGCGAGCGGAGCGCTCGCGCGGGCATGGGCGCTCGCGTCGCGCCAGCCTGGACTGGTCGAACTGCACGACGAGATCGCGTTCTATGAAGAAGTGCGCGTGTGGATGGCGAAGTTCGACGCCAGCGAGCGGCAGGCGCGCGACGAGCCCATCTCGGACGAGATCGCCCGCCTGCTCGGGCAGCTCGTGATCGAGGCGGTCGCGACCGGCGGGGTCGTCAACATCTATGAGGCGGCAGGGCTGCCACAGATCGCCTTGAGCGACATGGGGCCCGATTTTCTGGCCAAGGCCCAGCAGGCGCGCAACCCGCAACTCGCGATCGAAGCGCTGCGGGCGATGCTGCTGGGTGAGGCATCGGTGGCCACCCGCGGCAACCTCGTGCGCGAGCGTGCGTTCAGCGAGCGGATCGGCGAGATCATGCTGCGCTACACGAATCAGCAGCTCACGTCGGCCGAAGTCATCGCCGAACTCGTCGCCATGGCGCAGGAAGTCACGGCCGAGGCATCCCGCGGAGACACGTTCTCGCCGCCGCTGTCGCACGACGAGCTCGCGTTCTATGACGCCGTCGCGCAGAACGAGTCCGCCGTCAGCGAGCAGGGCACCGATGTTCTGGCGGCCATCGCCCGCGAACTCGTGGCGATCATGCGCCGCGACGTGCGCACCGACTGGACCGTGCGCGACGACGTGCGCGCCAAGCTGCGATCATCGATCAAACGGCTGCTCGTGAAGTACAAGTACCCGCCAGACCGGCAGCCCGGCGCGATCACGCTGGTCATGGACCAGATGGAGGCGATGGCGCCGCGCTACGCCGACGAGCGCGAGGCGCGGTGAGGCTCGGTACTCTGGCCCCATGGCAGAACTCACGTTCGTGCAGCACGACATCACCGCCCGCGTGCCGGAGCTGATGGATCCCACGTCCATCGTCGAGGTTCCGCTGCAAGTGCGCGTCGATCCGCTCACCGGGCGCACGGCGCGCATCATCACGGGCACGCGGCTGGCACCCGAATCGCGCCCCGACCTGTCGGAGTTGACGGCCAAGCCCCCGTTCTGCCCGTTCTGCGCCGACCGCATCGAGACCGCCACCGGCAGCTTCGACCCGTCGATCACGGACGAAGGCCGCATCCGCCGCGGCTCGGCCGTCGTCGTGCCCAACGTGATGGCCTATTCGGAGTTCTCGTCGGTCGGTGTCTACGACACGGCCGAGCACTTCCTGGATCTGCCCGAGCTGACCGCCCCGCGCGTGGCCGACCTGCTGCAGGCGTTCACCGCCTACACCAGGGGTGTGCACGGCCTGCGGCCGATGTGGTCGTCGATCAACGCCAACTATCTGCCGCCCAGCGGCAGCTCGCTCATCCACCCGCACGGCCAATCGGCCCATGACGACGTCGGCACGACCCTCCAGCGCGAGCTGGTGCAGCGGTCGGCGCAGTGGCCGGGCGAGGAGTCGTACTGGGATGCTCTTCTCCAGCACGAGGAGGGCGGTGAGCGCTGGATCGGCCGCCGTGGGCGTGTGTCCGTGCTGACCCCGTGGGCACCCGTGGGGTTCCACGAGGTGTGGGCGGTCGTGAGCGGAGCGCACGACATCACCGACCTCACCGACGACGATTGCACGGACCTCGGCTGGGTGATGTCGGCGGTGTTCCGCGCCTACCACACGCTGAACCTCACGTCGTTCAACTGGGCGATGTACGGCGGCGGCCCCGTGCCTTCGGACCGATACTCGCTGCTGCTGCGGATGGTCAGCCGCGCCAATATCGACCCGTTCTATCGCAGCGACGTCACGTACTTCGAGCACCTGCACGCCGAGGCCATGGTCGACACGTCGCCCGAAGACACGGCGTCGAAGGTGCGCAGCCACGTCGCCTGACCGGCGGGTTGCCGACATGCCCACCGACGGCCGTCAGAGCACGCCGCCCCGCACGTGCGCGGCGGGAACCGGCTTGCCTTCTGCCTCATAGCCGGCGACGACGCCGGCGCGGTCGGCCTCCGAACGGTTCTGGCTCCACTTCGCCTTCGCATCGACCTGTTCGACCTGCAGCTCCACGCCGACGATCGCCCGCAGCTGGCCCGCGACGTACTTCTCGGGCGCATCGGTCACAGCCCACGGGTGGGAGCGCGTGCCCTCGTGCCGATCGGTGAGACGTGTCACGGCATCCCGAAGCCACTCCGGATCGTCGTGCACCGTCACGGGTCCGCGCAGCTGCACGGCCGAGTAGTTCCACGTCGGCACGACCTTGCCGTGCTCGGCCTTCGCGGCATACCACGACGGGGTCACGTACGCCTCGGGGCCCGAGACCACGATCAGACCCGGCGCACCGTCGGCGATGCGCTTCCAGTGCTCGTTCGCGCGCGCGAAGTGCGCGACGACGCGGTCACCCGTGTCGCCACAGTCCCACAGGATCGGCAGGAGCGTGGCATCCGGAACCCCGTCCGCCCCCGCCGTGATCAGCAGTCCGACCGCGGCCTGTCGCACGAATGCCCGCGCGGCGTCGAGATCGTCGATGCGGTTGAAGTGGGGCACATACATGACTCGACGCTACCCCGCTATGGTCGGGCATCCGGTACAGGCAGGTCCGCGCGAAGCCCTGCCCGCCCGCCCCGGCCCGTGGAGGACGGGCGGGTCAGTGGGCGGGAGACGTCCCCTCGGCGACGACCGTGATGCGGCCGGTGGTCGCGGCCACCGCGTTCGAGCCGTCGATCTCGAGGCTCTCGGCCGTGACGTCGCCGCGGTCGATCGTCTTCTTCAGCGGCACTTCCTTCACGAAGCACACGAGCACCGTCGCCAGCAGGATCAGCGGCAGGATGTACAGGAAGATCGGCGTCAGCGCGTCGTTGTACGCCCCGATGATCACGGTGCGGATCGGCGCGGGCAGACCCTTGACCAGCTCGGGGGTGAGGCTGTTGGACGACCCCGTGGCAGCGCCCGCGCCGGCGGGCATCCGCTCGGCGAGCAGGTTGATCAGCCGCGCGGTGAACAGGCTGCCCACGATGGCCGAGCCGAGCGACGCCCCGATCTGGCGGAAGTAGTTGTTCGTCGCGGTGGCGACGCCCACCTCGGAGTTCGGGAACGTGTTCTGCACGACGAGCACGAAGATCTGCATGCACAGGCCGAGCCCGAGGCCCATGACGCCCAGGTAGACGCACATGACCCACACCGGCAGGGTGCTGGTCATGGTCGACAGCAGCACCATGCCCCCGGCGGTCACCAGGGTGCCCGCGATCGGCGCCCACTTGTACCGGCCGGTGCGGGTGACCAGGGCGCCCGACACGATCGCGGCGACGAGCACGGTGCCCATCATCGGGATCATGAGCAGCCCCGACTGGGTGGCATTGGCCCCGGTGACCATCTGCAGGTAGGTCGGGATGTAGGCGAGTGTGCCGAACATCGCGACGCCGATGGCCAGGCCCGCGGCGGTCATGAGGTTGAAGTTGAGCTTGCGGAACAGGTGCAGCGGCATGACCGGCTCGCTCGCGCGCAGCTCGACGAACACGAACGCCACTGCGGCGGCCACGGTACCGGCGATGAGGCCGATGATCTGCGGCGAGCCCCACGCGTAGCCGTACGGCGCGTCATGACCGCCCCACGTGCTGATCAGGACGATGCCGGTGGATGCCAGAGCCAGCAGCGCGATCCCGAGCACATCGAGACGCACCTTGCGCTTGGGGTGGTGCGGCAGGTGCAGGAAGGCCGCGGCCGCGAGGATCGCGAGGATGCCGAGCGGGATGTTCATCCACAGGCCCCAGCGCCAGGTGAGGTCGTCGGTGAACCAGCCGCCCAGCAGCGGCCCCGCCACCGACGAGATGGCGAAGACGCCGCCCATGATGCCCATGTACTTGCCACGCTCGCGGGCGGGCACCACGTCGGCGATGATCGCCTGCGACAGGATCATGAGCCCGCCGCCGCCGATGCCCTGCACACCGCGGCCGACGATCAGCCAGGCCATGTCCTGCGACCAGCCGCCGATGATCGATCCGATGATGAACACCGAGATCGCACCGATGAAGATGCCCTTGCGCCCGATCAGGTCGCCGAGCTTGCCGTAGACGGGCAGCATGATCGTCGAGGCGAGGATGTAGATCGTGATGACCCAGCTCATCTCGTCGACCCCGTGCAGGTCGCCGACGATCGTGGGCAGCGCGGTGCTGAAGATCGTCTGGTCCAGCGACGCCAGCAGCATCGTGACCATCAGTCCTGCGAACACCAGCAGGACGTTCCGGGTGTGATGCGGCTCGAGGACCGGTTCTGGTTCTGGCGTGGTGCTCATGAGAGCCTTTCGGTGGTTTCGCGGACGAGCGCGGCGGCCCGGGTGTGCAGCCGCGCGAGAGATTCATCGGTGGTCAGGTCGGCGTGCTCGCGGGTGAGCTCGAGCATCGCAGCGCGCAGCGCCGCGCCGCACATCATGAGCACCACCTGGGCGCGCGCGCGGACGTCGGCCGCGGCATCCTCACCCGGCTCGGCGCGGCCCATCAGCGCCTGCACGCCGTCGGTGAGCGGGTCGAGCATGCGTCCCATGTGCCCGAAATGACGGCCGAGCAGCTCGGGATGCCGCCGCAGCACGGCGCGGCGCCGCTCGCGCAGGTCGCGGTCGAGCATCGCGCTGTCGCTCACGCGGATCAGCATGTCGAGCACGTTGTCGACCAGCGGCGCGGGGGCGAGCTCGGCGACGACGGCCTCGACCAGGCGCCGTGTGTCGTCCTCGGTGCGCAACCCGAGGATCGCGTCTTCCTTGCTGTCGAAGTAGTTGAAGAACGTGCGCGCAGATACCTCGGCGCGTTCGCTGACCGCGTCGATCGTCAGGCACTCGAGGCCCGATTCGTCGACGATCGCGACCGCCGCCACCTCGAGACGGTGGCGGGTCTGCTGCTTCTTGCGCTCGCGCAGGCCGGGAGCGGGCATGTCTTGCACTCCAGAAGTGTGCGCCTCGATGAAAACCTGCGCAAGCGCAAAAATGCATTCGTGCATGATTTGCGGTGGATTCATAGCAGCGGGGCCTCGGCGCAAACGGCACTGTCAGACATCCCCCGTAGGGTGAGCCGCATGCTCGATCAGTCCGACATCGACCAGCCCGATCAGCCCGACGTCGATCAGCCCGACATCGACCGGCCCGTCGAGATGTCACCGGCGCAGCTGCGGGTGATGAGGGACGAACTGCAGCGCTTCCTGCTGCCGTACCGGTTCGGTCTGCAGGAGGTCGGGACCAAGATCGACATCCTGCGCGACGAGTTCCTGTACCTGCACGATTACAACCCGATCGAGCACGTCTCGAGCCGGGTGAAGTCGCCCGACAGCCTCGTCGAGAAGATCGCGCGCAAGGGCGTCGAGCCCGAATTCGAGGCGATCCGCGCGCACATCACCGACATCGCCGGCATCCGCATCACGACGAGCTTCACCGCCGACGCGTACCGCCTGTTCGACCTGCTCACTGCGCAGGATGACATCACGGTGCGCAAGGTCAAGGACTACATCTCCCGGCCCAAGCCCAACGGCTACAAGAGCCTGCACGCGATCGTCGGGGTGCCGGTGTTCCTGTCGACCGGACCGGTCGAGGTGCCCGTCGAAGTGCAGTTCCGCACGATCGCGATGGACTTCTGGGCGAGCCTCGAGCACAAGATCTACTACAAGTACGCGCGGCAGGTGCCGGCCGAGCTGCTGGCCGAGTTGAAGGATGCCGCCGAGTCGGCCGCCCTGCTCGACGAGCGCATGGAGCGGCTGCACCGAGAGCTGCACGGCGGGCAGCGCCGGCTCGAGGCCGCGACCGACGACCGGATCGTCATCGTCTGACCCGTGCACGCCGTCGTCGAGGACGCGCGCAGCGCGGCCGTCGGCCGGGACATGCCGTTTCGGCTCGCGGCGCTCGCTCAACGACCGGTGAGCCGCTGGGTACGCTTCTTGCGTGGAGATCGCCGAGATGATGGATGCCGCGCGGCGGCGTCTGGGCGACGCTCCGCGTGAGCGGTTGGGCGCCGTGGTGCACCCGCGGCGGATCCTCGGTTTCGCCCGTGCTGCGCGGGTCGTGCCCGACGCGCCGGTGTGGCACCTGGGCGCGTTGCTGCTCGGCGACGATGCCGTGTTCGCGACCGGCGAGATCGTGCGGGCCCGCGAGGAGGTGCGGCGCGGCTTCACGGCCGAGTCGCAGCGCGAGCGGGCGGCGCTGGCCGGCGCCGCCCGCCGCGGCGGCTTCGCCGAGGGCGAAATCGTGCACGTGGGCTGGCAGGCGATCGACCTCGACGCGCTCGCCCGGGGCGAGGCATCCGGCCCCCTCGCGCTGATCGACGGGACGCCGAGCATCCGCTGGGGCCGGGACTCCGGCTACGCCCCGCTGGGACCCTATCTGGATGAGCGCATCGAGCTGCTGCGGCATCCACCCGCCGGTGCGACCTGAACCCCCTCGGCCACCGGACGTGCGGCCACCTCCGCGCTCACAGGGTTCGGAGCATCTGACGGACCGCGGATGATTTCGGCGAAATCGTCCGAACTTCGTGCGATCCTCCGATGTCTGTGAGCGCGAAGATCGGGCAACGGCGGCGCGCCGCCCAGCGGGCGGACCGGCCGTGTGAACAGCGCGGCCCTGCGGGCGCGGGTACGCTGGGGCAGTTGGAGAAAGGGATGATGAACGTGGAGACGTGGCCCGGGACGGCCTACCCGCTGGGGGCGACGTACGACGGCAACGGCACGAACTTCGCCCTGTTCAGCGAGGGTGCCGAGCGTGTCGAGCTGTGCCTGTTCGACGACCACGGCGACGAGACCCGCGTCGACCTGGTGGACGTCGACGCTCATGTATGGCACGCGTACCTGCCGCACGTCGCGCCGGGACAGCGGTATGGCTATCGCGTGCACGGCGTCTATGACCCCGCCACGGGCAAGCGGTTCAACGAGTTCAAGCTGCTGCTGGACCCGTACGCGAAGGCGGTCGACGGGCAGCCGACGTTCGGCCAGCCCCTGTTCGGCTACGACCTGGACGACCCGACGCAGCGCAACGACGACGACTCCGCCTCGTCGATGATGACGTCGGTCGTCATCAACCCGTTCTTCGACTGGGGCGGCGACTATCCGCCGCGCACCCCGTACGGCCGGACCCTGATCTACGAAGCGCACGTGAAGGGACTGACCGAACGCCACCCCGACGTGCCCGAAGAGATCCGCGGCACCTACAGCGCCATCGCGCACCCGGCGGTCATCGCGCACCTGCAGAAGATCGGCGTCACGGCGATCGAGCTCATGCCGGTGCACCAGTTCGTCGCCGACGCCTCGGCCCTGCCGGGCGCGCCGAGCAACTACTGGGGCTACAACACGATCGCCTTCCTGGCGCCGCACAACGGCTATGCGTCGCGGGGACAGCGCGGCCAGCAGGTGCAGGAGTTCAAGGCGATGGTGCGCGCCCTGCACACCGCGGGCATCGAGGTGATCCTCGACGTCGTCTACAACCACACCGCCGAAGGCAACGAGCTCGGGCCGACTCTCAGCATGCGCGGCATCGACAACCACGCGTACTACAAGCTGGACGAGAAGGATCCGTCGAAGTACACCGACTACACCGGCACCGGCAACAGCCTGAACGTGAGCCACCCGCACACGCTGCAGCTGATCATGGACTCGCTGCGGTACTGGGTGCTCGAGATGCACGTGGACGGGTTCCGGTTCGACCTGGCCTCGGCCCTCGCGCGCGAGTTCTACGAGGTCGACCGGCTCAGCGCCTTCTTCGACATCGTGCAGCAGGACCCGGTGATCTCGCAGGTCAAGCTCATCGCCGAGCCGTGGGACCTCGGCCCCGGCGGCTACCAGGTCGGCAACTTCCCGCCCCTGTGGACCGAGTGGAACGGGCAGTACCGTGACACCGTGCGCGACTTCTGGCGCGGCGAGCCGCAGGCGCTCGGCGAGTTCGCGTCGCGGTTGACCGGGTCGAGCGACCTGTACGCGCACTCGGGGCGGCGGCCCGTGGCATCCGTCAACTTCGTCACCGCGCACGACGGCTTCACGCTGCGCGATCTCGTGTCGTACAACGACAAGCACAACGAGGCCAACGGCGAGCAGAACCGCGACGGCACCGACGACAACCGGTCGTGGAACGGCGGGGTGGAAGGGCCGACCGACGACCCGGCGATCCTTGCGCTGCGCGCCCGGCAGCAGCGCAACTTCATCGCCACGCTGCTGCTGAGCCAGGGCGTGCCGATGCTCTCGCACGGCGACGAGCTGGGGCGCACCCAGCTGGGCAACAACAATGCGTACAACCAGGACGGTCCGCTCACCTGGATCGACTGGGATGCCGCGGACAAGCCGCTGATCGAGTTCACCGCGACGCTGTCGAAGCTGCGTCGCGAGCACCCGACCTTCCGTCGCAGCCGGTTCTTCGACGGCCGGCCCGTCGCGCGCGAAGAGGGCGACCCGGTGCCCGACATCGCCTGGCTGCGCCCGGACGGCACGTTGATGCGGCCCGAGGACTGGGAGTCGGGGTTCGGCCGCGCGATCGCGGTGTTCCTCAACGGCAATGGCATCCGCGGGCGGGACGCGCGCGGGCGCGAGATCACCGACCGGCATTTCATCGTGCTGTTCAACGCCGGAGACTCGCCGGTGGACTTCTCGATGCCGAAGGTGCGGTACAGCCCGGACTGGGACGTCGTCGTCGAGACGGGCGCCGCCGTCGACGGCCACGGCCCGATCGCGCCGGGCGCGACGGTCACGCTCGAGGCGAAGGCGCTGGCCGTGCTCGGCGCGCACGCGGACGACACGGGCGTCGACCACTCTGTCGAGGCGTCGCTGTCGGCGACCGGCAACGTGCGCACCGGACCCGTTCGCCGACGCACGCGCAAGAGGTAGGGCCGGACGTATCAGATCGCACGGTTCCGATCTCTGTGCAGTGTGGAGACAATAGTCGGTATGACGACGCTGAGCGACGCCGAGCCGGCGGATCGGGAACGGCCGGATGCGGCGACCCCGCGCTGGGAGCGCGCGGGCGACCTGTTCGCGGCCTGGCGGGACGGGGACGCGCACGCCATGGACGAGCTGGTGCGGCTGATGACGCCGCCGCTGTGGCACACGGTGCGGGCGTACGGCCTCGACAGCGCGCTCGCCGAGGACGTCGTGCAGACGACCTGGCTCACCCTGGTGCGCCGGCACGAGGCGATCGACGATCCGCGCGCCGTCTCGGGCTGGCTTTCCACGACCGCGCGCCGTGAGGCGTGGCGGGTCATGCGCGCGCAGCGCCGGGCCGACCCCACCGAGACAGAGCGGATCGAGCCGCGGCTGGGCACGGCCGAATCCGCCGAGGAGTCCGCCGAGCGGGCGCTCGGCGCGCGCCGGCTGTGGGCAGCGGTGGCCGAGCTGACCGAGCGGTGCCAGCGACTGCTGCGCATCGTCGCCTTCGACGACCGCCCCGACTACGCGCGCATCGCGCACGACCTGGCGATGCCGGTCGGTTCGATCGGTCCGACGCGGCAGCGCTGCCTCGCCAAGCTGCGCGCAGTGCTCGACGACGAGACGCAGGCGGTGCGCCATGGTGTATGACGGAATCCGGTCGGACCCGCCGCCCACGGACGACGAGCTGTTCGCGCGACTGCGCTCGGTGTGGGAGCAGAGCGACCCGCTGCCGGGTGGTCTCGTGGATCGCATGATCGCCGCTGCCGCGGCATCCGACATCGCCCGCGAGTACGCGCTGCTCACCCTTGTCGAGAACGCGCTGCAGCCGGTGCGCTCCGACACCGACGCGCTGACGCTGCAGTTCAGCGACGGGCGGACGACGGTGCTGCTGCACGTCACCGAGCTCGCCGAGGGCAGGCGGCGCATCGATGGGTGGGTGGATGCCGCGGCCGTCACGGTGACCCTGGACCAGGCCGGGGTCGAGCGTCACGCAGAGCCGGGCGACGCGGCCCGCTTCGCGTTCGACGACGTGCGGCCGGGCCTGTCGCGCATCCTGCTCACCGTGCAGGAACCGGACGGGCGGGTCAGCGGATTCCAGACTCCGCGATTCGAGGTCTGAGCATCCGGCGCTGCGCGGACTGAGCGCGTCGGCGCTGCGCGGACTGAGCGCGTCGGCGCTGCGCCATGATAGGGGGATGGGGCAGTCCGCCGAGGAACTGCATCATCGCGCGGTGGAACTGAGCATCCGGGGCAAGAACGGCGAAGCCGAACGCGCGCTGATGAGCGCATGGGAGTTGTCGCGCGACGATGACATGCGCGCGCGCATCCTGGGGACGCGCGCGGTGATCCTGCAGCGCACGGGGCACGCGGCCGAGGCCGAGCGCGTGCTGAGCGAGGCGATGGCGCTGGGCCGGCTGCGCGCGCACACCCGGGCCGTGCTGATGGGGCAGCTGGGCGCGCTCGCGCTGGGTGCCGGACGGCTGCAGGATGCCGAGCATGCGCTGACGGTCGCCATCCGCGGTCTCGAAGACGACCCGGTCGCCGCAGCCCGCGTGCGGATGAACCGCAGCGTCGCCCGACTGCAGCTGCGGGATGCCGTCGGGGCGGGAGAGGATCTGTCGACCGCCGCCGACATCTTCGCGCAGGCGGGCCTGACCGTCGACGAGGGGCAGGCGCAGCACAACCGCGCCTATGTCGCGCTGCTGCAGGGCGACCTCGTCGCGGCGCTGCGCGGCATGGAGGACGCACGGCCCCGGGCCGCGGCATCCCCCGCCGCCGGCGGCATCTGCGACGCCGACCGCGCCGAAGTGCTGCGCGACGCCGGCCTCACCCGCGACGCCGAGCAGCTGCTGGCCAGCGCCGCCGCCGTGTTCGGGACGCACCGGATGCCGATCTCGCGCGCCGAGGCCGAGTACCACCTCGCGGTGTCGCAGCTGCGGCACGACCCGGTGCGCGCCGAGCGCACGGCCACTGCGGCGATGCGGCGGTTCCGCACCCTTGGCAACGACACCTGGGCGAACCGCGCCGAGGCGCTGCGGCTGCGCGCGGGCCTGCGCGGCGGCACCGTGCGGCGCGGCGGCGGCCGGGCCCCCGATCCGCACCGGGTGCCGACGGCCGAGCACGTCGAGGCGACCGCGGCCGCCCTGCACGCGGGCGGATCGACGGACGAGGCTGCGGCCCTGCGGCTGACCTACGCCGCCTGGCTGGCGCGGCACGGGACGCCGCCGACCGGCCGGCTGCACGCTCCCCGTGCGGCGGCGATCGATGTGCGACTGCTGGCCGACGAGGCGCGCGCGGCGCGGGCGCTCGCCCAATCCCGCCCCGCGCAGGCGCGACGCTACGCCGCGGCCGGACTCGACGAGCTCGCCCAGTGGCAGGCGTCGTTCGGCAGTCTCGACCTGCAGACCTCCGTGGCGATGCACGGCAACGGGCTGATCCTCGTCGGGCTCGGCAGCGCCGTCCGCTCGGGGCGGCCCGACGTGCTCTTCGAATGGTCCGAGCGCGCACGGCTGCTCAGCCAGCAGGTCGTGCCGCTGCGGCCGCCGCCCGATCCGCACCTGGCCGCCGACCTCGCCGAGCTGCGGATGCTGCGCGCCGACCACCCGGACTGGCTCGCCCTGCCCCGCGCGGCCGAGCTGCGCCAACGCGCCCGCTCGCGGCAGTGGCAGCAGACCGGCGCCGACCGTGCGCAGCGACGCTGCACGCTCGCCGAGCTCACGGCCGCCCTCGATGATCGCACGGCGCTGGTGTCGTTCGTGTTCTCGGGCGACGCCCTGACGGCCCTGGTGGCCACCGCGGAGGGGCAGGCGATCGTGCCGATCCCCGCGGCCGACGCCGGCCGGGCCGAGCTGCCCGGACTGCGCGCAGACCTCGACATGGCCGCGTCGGTCTCGACCGGGCCGATGGCCGCCGTCGTGCGGCGGACGCTGCAGGCGCGGCTGGCCGCGATCTCGGACGTGCTGCTCGCGCCGGTGCTGCCGCTGATCGACGATCGCCGTGTCGTCCTCACCGTCCCGGGCGTGCTCGCCGGCATCCCCTGGGCGATGCTCCCCGGCATGCACGGGCGCACGTTCACCCTCGCGACGTCGGCGAGCGGGTGGCTGCACGATCGCACCCACGCGGGCGCCGTGCCCGGCGCGGCGGGGTTCGTGGCGGGGCCGCGCGTGGCCCGCGGCGACGAAGAGGTGCGAGCCGCGGCATCCATGTGGCCACGGGCCACGGTCGTCACCGGCGCCGACGCGACCACGGACGCCGTGGCCGCGCTCGCCGCCGACGCCGACGTGCTGCACATCGCCGCGCACGGCCGGCATGCCGCCGACAACCCGCTGTTCTCGGGTCTCGAGCTGATCGATGGGGCGCTGTTCGGCTACGATGTCGACCTCATCCCGCGCGTGCCCACGACCGTGGTGCTGTCGGCCTGCGAGGGCGGGCGCTCGTCGGTGCGCTGGGGCGAAGAGGCCGTCGGGATGGCGCGGGTCTGGCTGCACGCCGGTGCGCGCAGCGTCGTGGCCACGCCCGTCATCGTCTCGGACGGCGAGGCCTGCGACCTGCTCGCCGCGATGCACGAGGGGCTGGCTACGGGGCAGGCGCCGGCAGAAGCGCTGGCCGCGGCATCCCTCGCCACGGGCCTGGTCACGTCGTTCCAGGTGCACGGCTCGGGATTCTGAGTTTGTTTTCGGAGCCGATGTATCAGAGACCGTGCGGGCCGCTCTTCCACGGTGGGACGGCGCTGCGTCGCGGTCGGGCACTGGGGAGTGCGACCCATCGGGGAGACGCGGGGCCGTGTCGACGGAGGAATCTGGGGGCCGTCGACCCGCCCGTCGGGAAGGACGTCGGTCGAACGGCCGGCGTCCTTCTCCGCGAGCGATGACGTCGGGGGACCGGCAGCGATAGAGTCCGGTCAGCGCGATCGTGCAGGGAGGCACCGATGGACGCAGGGGATCAGCAGAGGGATGCCGCGGCCCGGGGTGAAAGCGCGGGTTCGGGCGCTTCGGGCGGCGGGTCCGACGGGGCGATGCGCGGGGGCACGGGCGCAGGCGCGGCGTCGGGTGCGGGCTGGCGCGAGCGGGAGCGCGCCATCAAGCCGCTCGGGGTCGTACTGCAGCCGCCGGCCGACCGACATGCGGGCGAGATCTTCCCGACCGTGTACATCCCCGACCGGCTGCTCGTGTCGCGGCGGCGCGATGTCGCCGAGGTCGTCGAGACGCTGAACCGCGCGTTCACGCAGGCGGGCTGGCGCTTCCAGCCGCAGCCGGTCGTCGCGATCGAGCGGCGCGCACGGTGGCGCACGGCATCCCCCGGTTCCGATGCCGCGTCGGGTGTCACCCGGGTGCAGGTGCTGGCCGAAGGCGCCGCGGCAGGATCCGTCCCCGACGCGTGGGCCGTGCTGGACGCCGCGCGATCGCTGGGCGTCGATCTCGACGGCGTCGGGCTCGACCACCTGCTGACGGTCGCACCGGTGGGCATGAACCCGTTCACGTCGACGAACCCGTTCGGCTCGACGAACCCCTTCACGTCCACGAACCCGTTCACCTCGACCAATCCGTTCACCTCGACGAACCCGTTCGGCTCGACCAACCCGGCCGCGGCGGGACTGGGCGGCTATGCGCTGCCCGGATTCGGTGGACGCCAGGCCGTGGCCTGCATCGGCGCCGCCCCGCATCGCGCCCGCCGGAGCGAGGCCCGGCGCCCGGTGGTGATGGTGCTCGACACCGGGTGCGCGCCGCATCCGTGGTTCGCGCCGGGCGTCGTGCACACCCGGGTCGAGCTGGACGGCGTGCCGATCGGACTCGACGATCCCGCGCAGGACCCCGATCTGAACCCCGACCTGGTCGGGCCCCTCGACGGACAGATCGACCCCGTGTCGGGGCACGGCACGTTCGTGGCGGGCATCGTGCTGCAGGCGTGCCCGGACGCGACGATCCTCGCGCCACGCATCGCCGACAGCCTCGGCCGGGTCGTCGAATCGGACCTGTCCGACACGCTCGAGCAGATCGCCGAGCTCGTGCGGCGGCACGCGCAGGGGCTGAAGGGCGGTCGCCGCATCGACGTGCTGAACCTGTCGCTGGGCTACTACCACGAGACGCCCGAGGACGTGCTCTACAGCGCCGCCCTGCGCGATGTGATCCTCGAGATCGCCGACGCCGGCTGCGCGGTCGTGTGCAGCGCGGGCAACGATGCGACCGATCGGCCGATGTTCCCGGCGGCCTTCCCTGGCGAGGCGGGCGCGGCGCCGATGCTCGCCGTCGGGGCGAAGAACCCGAGCGGCCGCAGTGTCGCCCTGTTCAGCAACACCGCGCCGTGGGTGGACCTGTACGCCTGCGGCGTCTCGGTGCTCTCGACCTTTCCGGCGTTCGACGGCGGAGCGCAGGCGGTGACCCGGCGCGATGCGCACGGGCAGCGGCGCGAGTCGTTCGACCCCGACGACTTCACGGCCGGTTTCGCGCTGTGGAGCGGCACGTCCTTCGCCGCTCCGCTGATCGCGGGCACGATCGCGCGGCGGCTCGACGAGCTCGGCGATCTCGAGAAGCCGGATGCCGCGGCCCGCGCCGCGCGTGCGGCTCAGGTCGTCGACGGCCTGCGCGACGACCGCGGTCGTTGACCGGCGCAGCGCACACGAGCGTCAGCGCGACGAGTTCGCCGTGCGGCCGCGGACGATCCCGACGAAGGTCTCGACCAGCGGCGTGGTGCACTCGGCGTCCCAGACCAGGGCGACCGTCGAGACCGGGCCGCCGCGCAGCGGACGATAGGCGACGTCCTTGCGGTGGTGCAGCCGAGCCAGCGACATCGGCACGACGACGATCCCGACGCCCGCGGCGACCGTGGCCACGGCATCCTCCGTCGTCTCGGGCGGGGCGAACGCCGGCCCGACCGTCCCGGGCACCTGGAACCCGAGCACGTCGTCGGCGGGCGTGATGAGCACCTCGCCCGCAAGATCCGCGGCGTCGAGCTCGTCGGCGGCGGTGAGGTCGGAGTCCGCCGACATCACCACGACCGGCACCTCGTCGTACAAGGTGATCACGTGCAGCCCGTCGCGCTCGATCGGCAGGCGGACCAGGGCGGCATCGAGCTCGGCGAGCTGTTCGCGCTGCGCGGAGGCCGAGATCGGCACGAGCTCGAGCGGGTTGTGCGGCATCCGCTCGTTCCAGATGCCGATCCACTTGCCGGGCGTCGCGCCGGGGACGGCGCCGAGCCGGAACGGCCCGGGCGGGCGAGTGGATGCCGCAGCCGCGGCGGTCTCGTCGGCCCTCGGCCGCTTCGCCGCGGGTCTGGGCCCCGGTTTCTTGCCGGCTGCGGGCTTCTTGGCGGCGGGCTTGCGCGGCGACGCCGACCTGTGCGGTCGTCCACCCGGTCGCTTGTTCGCCATCCCTCCACGATAGGTCCCCTCGCGAGGGTTCACCTGACGGGCGAGGGTATGGGTGCTTCCCCACCCCTCGGCGGCCAGTTGTACCCTCGCGGTCAGGTGGTGCCGCGCGGTGGTGATCCGCGCCGCGTCCTGGGCGTGCGTCACTGACGGGCGTCAGAGGCGGGTCCAGGCCTCGGTCAGCACGCCGCGCAGGATCTGCTCGATCTCGTCGAACTCCGGCTGCCCGATCGTCAGCGGCGGGGCGAGCTGGATCACCGGGTCGCCCCGGTCGTCGGCGCGGCAGTAGAGCCCGGCGTCGAACAGGGCCTTCGACAGGAACCCGCGCAGCAGCCGCTCGGACTCGGCGTCGTCGAACGTCTCTTTCGTCGCCTTGTCCTTGACCAGCTCGATGCCGAAGAAGTAGCCGTCGCCGCGCACGTCGCCCACGATCGGCAGATCGGTGAGCTTCTCGAGCGTCGAGCGGAACGCGGGCGAGTTCTCGCGCACGTGCGCGAGCAGCCCCTCCTCTTCGTAGATGTCGAGGTTCTCCAGCGCCACGGCCGCTGACACCGGGTGGCCGCCGAACGTGTAGCCGTGGGGGAAGGATGCCTCGCCGTGCGCGAACGGCTCGTAGATCCTGTCGCTCACGATCGTGCCGCCCAGCGGCGCGTAGCCGCTCGTGACGGCCTTGGCGAACGTGATCATGTCGGGCTGGTAGCCGTACGCGTCGCACGCGAAGTACTCGCCGATGCGGCCGAACGCGCAGATGACCTCGTCCGAGATCAGCAGCACGTCGTACGTGTCGCAGATCTCGCGCACGCGCTGGAAGTAGCCGGCCGGCGGCGGGAAGCACCCGCCGGAGTTCTGCACCGGCTCGAGGAAGACCGCGGCGACCGTGTCGGGCCCCTCGAACTGGATCATCTCCTCGATGCGGTTGGCCGCCCACTGCCCGAACTGCTCGGGGGTGCCGCCCGGAAAGCCCATCTCGTCGGCGCGGTAGTAGTTCGTGTTCGGCACCCGGAAGCCGCCGGGCGTCACCGGCTCGAACATGGACTTCATGCCGGGCAGCCCGGTGATCGCCAACGCCCCCTGGGTCGTGCCGTGGTACGCGATGAACCGCGAGATCACCTTGTGCTTGGTGGGCTTGCCCTGCAGCTTCCAGTAGTACTTCGCGAGCTTGAACGCCGTCTCGACGGCCTCGCCGCCGCCGGTGGAGAAGAAGACGTGGTTCAGGTCCGCGGGCGCGTAGCCGGCCAGGCGATCGGCGAGCTCGATCGCCGCCGGATGCGCGTACGACCAGATGGGGAAGAACGCGAGCTGCTCGGACTGGCGGGCAGCTCGCACCGCCAACCGGCGCCTGCCGTGCCCGGCGTTGACGACGAACAGACCGCTCAGCCCGTCGATGTACTTCTTGCCGTGCGAGTCCCAGATGTGGTGGCCCTCGCCGCGCACGATGATCGGCACGCCGGGGCCGTCGGTCATGACGGACTGCCGTGCGAAGTGCATCCACAGATGGTCGCGGGCCATCTGCTGGAGCTCGGCCTCGGTGCGGGTCGAGGTGGTGGGTGTGAGAGTCATCGTGTCCCCCAGTCGTAGAGCTGCTTGTGCAGTCGCAGATAGACGAACGTCTCGGTCGAGACGACGCCGTCGAGCCCGCGGAAGTCGCGGTTGAGGATCGTGATCAGCTCGTCGTCGCTCTCGCACACGACCTCGACGAGCAGGTCGAACGAGCCCGCCGTCATCACGACGTACGTGACGCCGGCGACCTGGGCGAGCGCGTCGGCGACGACGCCGATGTCGCCGGCGACCTTGACGCCGATCATGGCCTGGCGTGCGAAACCGAGCTGCATCGGGTCGGTGACGGCGACGATCTGCATGACGCCGCTGTCGGTGAGCCGTTGCACGCGCTGGCGCACGGCGGCTTCGCTCAGGCCGACGACGCGGGCGATGTCGGCGTACGAGCGGCGGCCGTCGGCCTGCAGCTGCTCGATGATCGCCTTGGAGGTGTCGTCGAGCGTTGCGGCCAGTGGCCGCGGCATGCCGGGCATCGTTCGCCTCCTTCGCGTGTGGCTACGGTATCAGTCGAGGGATGCCGCTGACAAGCGCGGATCCGAAGGTAGAGTGGGCATCTACCGACGAAAACCGCACATGAGCGAGGATGGTCAGCGTGGCGGACGGAGTGATGGACGACGTGGACGGTGGGCTGGACGACGGCGTGCGCAACGGCGGCGTGTCGTTCTGGTGGCAGCAGCTCGGCATGCCGGCGGCGCGCCCGCCGCTGCCGGGCGATCTCGACGTCGACGTGTGCATCGTGGGCGCCGGGTTCACCGGGATGTGGACCGCGTACTACCTGCGCAAGGCCGATCCGTCGGTGCGGGTCGCGGTCGTCGAGGCGCGATTCGCCGGGTTCGGCGCCTCGGGACGCAACGGCGGGTGGCTGACGAACTCGGTGACCGGCGGCCGCGAGCGGTACGGCCGCGACGGCGGGGTGCGGCAGCAGGCGGCGCTGAACGGCGCGGTCGACGAGGTGATCCGGGTGGCGGATGCCGAGGGCATCGACGCCGACATCGCCAAGGGCGGCGAGCTGAACGTCGCCTACACGCCGGCGCAGCTTGCGCGGATGCGTGCGTTCGCGGCCGACGAAGCGTCCTGGCCCGGAGCCGACGTGGTCGAACTGTCGGTCGCCGAGACCGTCGAGCGGGTCGGCGTCGAGCGTCCGCTGGGCGCGGTGTGGCATCCACACTGCGCGCGGGTGCACCCGGCCAAGCTCGTGCGGGGGCTCGCCGCGGCGGTCGAGCGCGCGGGCGCCGTGATCTACGAGGACACCCCGGCGGTCGCGCTGGCGCCCGGGCGGGTCGAGACGGCGCGCGGCACGGTGCGTGCGGCGCACGTGCTGCGGGCGACCGAGGGGTTCACCGCGAAGCTGCGCGGCGAGCACCGCACCTGGCTGCCGATGAACTCGTCGCTCATCGTGACCGAGCCGCTGCCGGATGCCGTGTGGGACGAGATCGGCTGGGCGCACGCCGACACGCTCGGCGACCTCGCCCACGTGTACACGTACGCGCAGCGCACCGCCGACGGACGCATCGCGTTCGGCGGACGCGGCGTGCCCTACCGGTACGGGTCGCGCGTCGACACCGACGGGCGCACACAGGAGCGGACGATCGCCGGGCTGACCCGGCTGCTGCACGGGGCGTTCCCGGCGACGGCGCAGGTGCCGATCGCGCACGCGTGGTCGGGTGTGCTGGGTGTGCCGCGGGACTGGGCGGCGGGCGTGTCGTACGACCGCGCGTCGGGGATGGGGTGGGGCGGCGGCTACGTCGGCACCGGAGTGACTGCGACGAACCTCGCCGGCCGAACGCTCGCCGATCTCGTGCTCGGGCGCACGACGGACCTCGTGACGCTGCCCTGGGTCGGGCATCGGATGCGCCGGTGGGAGGTCGAGCCGCTGCGGTGGCTCGCAGTGAACGCGATCTACGCGGCCTACGGCCTCGCCGATCGGCAGGAGGCGCGCGGCCGCGCGACGACGTCCCCGCTTGCGAGGCTCGCCGACCTGATCTCGGGCCACTGAGGCCGGGCCGCGGCATCCCGATCCGGTCATCGCAGATGGCGGCTCAGGATGCCGCGCGCTGCGCGTTCAGAACTCCGTCGAAACGACGTGTCGGGGTCTGAAATGGGTCGAATCGGTGCTGTTCGTGTCGACTTTGGATGAGTTCTGAACGGCAAAGCGGTGCGCTCGGCCCACCCGCGGCTACGCGAGGCTCGACATGACGTGCTTGAGGCGCGTGTAGTCCTCGAAGCCGTAGATCGAGAGGTCCTTGCCGTAGCCGGACTGCTTGAACCCGCCGTGCGGCATGTCCGACACGAACGGGATGTGCGCGTTGATCCACACGCAGCCGAAGTCCAGCGTCCGGCTCATCCGCATCGCGGTGGCGTGGTCGGTTGTCCACGTCGAGGCGGCCAGTGCGTAGGGGACTCCGTTCGCGAGGGCTGCAGCATCCTCTTCGGTGTCGAACGGCTGCACGGTCAGCACGGGGCCGAAGACCTCGGACTGGACGATCTCGTCATCCTGCCGCACGCCGGTGACCACGGTGGGCTCGAAGAAGTACCCCGTCGTGCCCTGGCGACGACCGCCGGTCTCGACGCGCGCGTGCGCGGGCAGCCGGTCGATGAACTCGGTCACGCGCTCGAGCTGCCCCGGATTGTTCACCGGGCCGAAGAACGCGCCCGAGTCCGGGGCGCCGGCCCGCACCTGCGACTCGACGTACGCCACGAGCTCGCGCACGAACGCATCGTGCACCGATGCGTGCACGATCACGCGGGTCGCGGCGGTGCAGTCCTGGCCGGCGTTGAAGTATGCGGCCTGTGCGATGCCTTCGGCCGCGCGGGCCAGGTCGGCGTCGGCGAACACGACCGCGGGGGCCTTGCCGCCGAGTTCGAGGTGCACGCGCTTGAGCTGCGTCGCCGCAGTGGATGCCACGGCCATGCCGGCGCGCACCGATCCGGTGATCGCGACCAGCGCGGGTGTCGGGTGCTCCGTCAAGAGCGCTCCGGTCGACCGGTCGCCGAGCACCACGTTGAACACGCCCGCGGGCAGGATCTCGGCGGCGAGCTGCGCGAGGCGCACGGTCGTCGACGGCGTGGTCTCGCTCGGCTTGAGCACGACCGTGTTGCCGGCGGCCAGGGCCGGCCCGATCTTCCAGATCGCCATGTTCAGCGGATAGTTCCACGGCGTGACCTGCGCGACGACGCCGATCGGCTCGCGGCGCACGTACGACGTGAAGCCCTCGGTGTACTCGGCGGCCGCCCGGCCGTTCAGCTCGCGGGCGGCTCCGGCGAAGAACCGCAGCTGGTCGACCGACTGGTCGATCTCGTCGGCGACCAGGCTCGCGCGCGGCTTGCCGGTGTCGCGCGACTCGAGATCGGCGAACTCCTCGGCGTGCGCGGCCAGGGCGTCGGCCAGGCGGAACAGCGCCAACTGCCGCTGCGCCGGGGTCGCATCGCGCCAGGCCGGAAAGGCACGGGATGCCGCGGCGAAAGCGGCATCCACCTCTTCGGCCGTCGAAATCGGCGCACGGCCGTACACCTCTTCGGTCGCCGGGTCGACGAGGTCGAGCAGAGGCCCGGTCGAGGCGACGGCGACCCCGTCGACGATGTTGGGCAGGGTGTCGGTCATGTCCGCAGCCTCACACGTACTCGTCGGCGGCGTGCAGGGCGGCGTCGATGATGTCGAGCCCGCGCACCAGGTCGGCCTCGTCGATGATCAGGGGAGGGGCGACATGCACGCGGTTGAAGTGCGTGAACGGCCACAGCCCTGCCTTCTTGCACGCCGCCGAGACCGCCGCGACGGGCGCGGCATCCTTCCCCGACGCGTTGAAGGGCACGAGCGGCTCGCGCGTCTCGCGGTCTTTCACGAGCTCGATCGCCCAGAACAGTCCGCGGCCGCGCACGTCGCCCACCGACGGATGGCGGCGTGCGATCTCGTGCAGCCGCGGCTCGACGACCCGCGATCCGAGCTCGCGCACCCGCTCGAGGATGCGGTCGCGCTCGAACACCTCGAACGTCGCGACGCCCGCGGCACAGGCGAGGGGGTGGCCCGAGTAGGTCAGCCCGCCCTGGAACGGCACGGTGTCGAAGTGCGCGGCGATGTGGTCCGCGATGACGACGCCGCCCAGCGGCACGTATCCCGAGTTGACGCCCTTCGCGAACGTGATGAGGTCGGGCGCCGCGTCGAACGCCTGGAACGCGAACCACTCGCCCATGCGGCCGAAGCCAACCATGACCTCGTCGGCGATGTAGACGATGCCGTACCGGTCGCACAGCTCGCGCACCCCGGCGAGATACCCGGGCGGCGGAACGATCACGCCGTTGGTGCCCACGACGGTCTCGATGATGATGGCGGCGATCGTCGAGGCGCCCTCGAGCACGATCGTCTGCTCGAGGTGCTCGAGCGCGCGCTGCGCCTCCTGCTCGGGCGAGGTGGCGTGGAACGGCGAGCGGTACGGGTACGGGCCGAAGAAGTGCGCGACCGAGCCGTCGGCCGGCTCGTTCGCCCAGCGGCGCGGGTCGCCCGTCAGCGCGATCGCGGTCGACGTATTGCCGTGGTAGCTGCGGTACATCGCCAGCACCTTGCGCCGGCCGGTGTAGGCGCGCGCCATGCGCACGGCGTTCTCGTTCGCGTCGGCGCCGCCGTTCGTGAAGAACACCTTCTCGAACCCGTCGGGCGCGACCTCGCTGATGCGGCGGGCCAGCTCGCCGCGCACGTCGTTGGCCGCCGACGGCTGGATCGTCGCGAGACGCCCGGCCTGCTCCTGGACGGCGGCGACGAGATCGGGATGCTGGTGCCCGAGGTTCAGGTTGATCAGCTGACTCGAGAAGTCGAGGTAGGTATTGCCGGCGTAGTCCCAGAACGAGGCGCCGGCACCTCCGGCGATCGGCATGGGGTCGATGAGCGCCTGGGCGCTCCACGAGTGGAACACGTGCGCGCGGTCGTCGGCGCGCACGCGCGCGTCGGCGTCGAGGTCGACGGTGGTGAGGATGTCGGTCATGATTTTCTCCTTGCTCCCGGTTGTTGAGCGAGGCCGCGCGAAGCGCGACCGAGTCGAAACGGCGTCGGCGCCTGTCGTTTCGACTCGCTGCGCTCGCTCAACGACCGAGCAGGTCAGTCGTTCTGGGGGAAGCCGAGGTCGATGCCCCGGTGGTGTGCAGTGTCGGTGGCGGGGTCGATCCAGCGGGTGGTGATGGCCTTCTCGCGGGTGAAGAAGTCGAATCCGTGCGTGCCGTACGCCTTCGCGTCCCCGAACAGCGAGCTCTTCCACCCGCCGAACGAGTGGTACGCGACGGGCACCGGGATGGGCACGTTGATGCCGATCATGCCGACCTGGATCTCGGACTGGAACCGGCGGGCCGCGCCCCCGTCGTTCGTGAAGATCGCGGTGCCGTTGCCGAACTGCCCCGAGTTGATCAGGTCGACGCCCTCTTGGAAGGACTGGACGCGCACGATCGACAGCACCGGGCCGAAGATCTCTTCCTGGTAGGCGCGCGAGGTGGTCGGGATGCCGTCGATCAGGGTGGGTCCGAACCAGAAGCCGTCCTCGTGCCCGTCGACGGTGAACCCGCGACCGTCCACGACGATGTCGGCGCCGTCGGCCTCGGCGATGTCGACGTAGGAGGCGACCTTGTCGCGATGGGCGCCGCTGATCAGCGGACCCATGTCGGGTTCGGCCCCGTCCACGGTGCCGGCGCCGTCGCCGATGCGCAGCTTCGCGATCCGCTCCTGGATCTTGCGCGACAGCTCGTCGGCGACGGGCTCCACCGCGAGGACGACCGACACGGCCATGCAGCGTTCCCCGGCGGCGCCGTAGCCGGCGTTGATGGCCTGGTCGGCGACCAGGTCGAGATCGGCGTCGGGCAGCACCAGCATGTGGTTCTTCGCCCCGCCCAACGCCTGCACCCGCTTGCCGGTCTTGGCGGCCTGCTCGTAGATGTACTGGGCGATCGGGGTCGACCCGACGAACGAGACGGCCTGCACGGCATCCGATGCAAGCAGGCCGTCCACGGCCTGCTTGTCACCCTGCAGCACCGTGAACACCCCTGCGGGCAGCCCGGCTTCGGCCCAGAGCGCAGCGATCCACAGCGCCGCCGAGGGGTCCTTCTCGCTGGGCTTGAGGATCACGCTGTTGCCGGCCGCGATCGCGATCGGGAAGAACCACAGCGGCACCATCGCGGGGAAGTTGAACGGGCTGATGATCGCGGTCACCCCCAGCGGCTGGCGCAGCGTGTACACGTCGATCCCCGTCGACGCGTTCTCCGTGAACCCGCCCTTCAGCAGCGTCGGGAACCCACAGGCCAGATCGACGACCTCGAGCCCGCGGGCGACCTCGCCGGCCGCGTCCGAGAGCACCTTGCCGTGCTCGGACGTGATGATCGCCGCGAGCTCGCCCCGGCGCGCGTTCAGCAGCTCGCGGAATGCGAACAGCACCGCCTGGCGCTTGGCGACCGAGAACCGGCTCCAGGTCTCGAACCCCGCCTGCGCCGACGCGATCGCCGCTGCGATCTCGTCGTCGTCGGCGAGGGCGACCTGCGCCTGGGTGCGACCGGTCGCGGGGTTGAACACCGGGGCCGTGCGGCCGCTTGCCGACCCCCGCGGCGCCCCGTCGATCCAGTGCCCGATCACGGTCTGCGTCGCGTCGTCGGCGAGCTCGGTCTGCGCGATGGTCATGCGGGTCCTTCCGGGAGGGCGGTGGCGTGGCGGGTGGGATGCCTCGGCCGCCCCGTCCGGTGGTCCGGACAGATCGACCGATGGCGTCGCCCCCGTGTCCTCCCAGTGTCGCAATCGCGCGGTTGGCGACGCAGGCCCGATCCGTCGCGAACTCCGCGCCGGGCCGGACGCTCTGTCCGGTGCGGCGGGCCGCGCGGTGGTCGCGACCCTTCGTTCGGCGGGGCCGCGGGGGATCGCGGCCACTTCGCATGGTGCGATAGCGCCCGCCCGCTCAACGAGCGAACGTCAGGCGGCCAGGCGTAATCCCCGCTTGTCGGTGGCGATGCGCTCGCCGTCGCCGATCGTCTCATCGTCGCCGATCAGCGAGCCGACCGCGACATACGCGTGGTCGCCGACGTGCGTGCGCACTCCGATCTTGGCCTTCGCGCCGATCGACGCGTGCGGCCCGATGTGCGCGTGCGCCGCGATGTCGGCCTCGGGGCCGATCACGACGTCCTGTTCGATCCACGCGCCGCGGCCGACGTGCACGCCCGCGGCGATCTGGGCACCCGGTTCGACATACGCGCCCGCCTCGACGACGGCGCTCGGGTGCACCTTCGCTCCATGGGCGATCAGGCCGCGACCGTTCGCATGCTTGCGATAGCGCAGCGTGTCGCCCTGGTCGTTCTCGATGTCGATGTAGTTCTTACCCACAACGTCCTCCCGCGGCATCTACCCAGTGCCGCTTATAGGAATAACTCTGTAAGAAATCATCTCATTCCCGATCGCCGAGACGAAACCGGGTCGCCGTAGGCGTATTTGCCGCCGCGCAGCACCGAGGCGACCGCGGCGATCAGGCAGGCGGCGATCGCGAACGCGAACGCGACGGTCAGCCCGTCGGCGAACGGCCCGGTGATCAGCGACGGGAAGAACGCGCGACCGGTCAGATAGGTGACCGAGGATGCCGGCAGGTGCCCCAGCACGGCGGGCCCGAGCAGCGTCTGCACCGGGTTGTAGCCGAGCAGCGAGGCGAACAGCACGCTCACCGGGGGCAGGGCCGCGACCCGGGCGGCGGCCGCCGCCGGCACGCCGTGCGCGACCAGTCCGCCCGTGAGCGTCTCGGGCAGGGATGTCGCCAGCCCCGTGATCATGAGCGAGAAGAAGATGCCGATCGACAGCACCATCGCCGCGTTCTGGAAGACGGTGCTCATGCCTGCGCCCACGCCTCGCTCGCCGGGCGGCAGGCTGTTCATGATGCCGGCCCGGTTGGGCGCGGCGAACACGCCCATGCCGATGCCGTTCACAAGCAGCGCCGCCGCGAACGGCAGATAGCCGAAGTCGACCGGCAGCTCGAGCAGCCAGAAGAAGCTGGCCGCCGCCAGCAGCATGCCGCCGGTGGCGAACGCCCGCGCGCCGAACCGGTCGCTGAGCCAGCCCGACACCGGTCCCGCGATCAAGAACCCCGCCGTCAGCGGCAGCATGTAGATGCCCGCCCACAGCGGCGTCGACGTGAAGTCGTACCCGTGCTGGGGCAGCCAGATGCCCTGCAGCCAGATGATCAGCACGAACATCAGCCCGCCGCGGCCGAGCGACGACATCAGCGAGGCGAGGTTGCCGGCCGTGAACGCCCGGATGCGGAACAGCGCGAGATGGAACATGGGCTCGGCGACGCGGGTCTCGATCACGCAGAAGACGATGAGGACGAGGATGCCGCCGCCCAGCGCCCCGAGCACCCAGGGGTTCGTCCAGCCCATCGTCAGACCGTCGTACGGCTGGATGCCGTAGGTGATGCCGACCAGCACGGCGATCAGCCCGGCCGCGAACGTGACGTTGCCCCACCAGTCCATGCGGGCGGGGCGCCGCACGCCGGTGTCGTGCAGGCTCACGTACGCCCACACGGTGCCGACGATGCCCACCGGAACCGAGACCAGGAACACCAGCCGCCAGTCGATCGGGCCCAGCAGTCCGCCGATGATGAGGCCGAGGAACGACCCGGCGATGCCGGCCACCTGGTTCAGTCCCAGGGCGAGCCCGCGCTGGTCGACCGGGAACGCGTCGGTGATGATGGCGTTCGAGTTCGCGAACAGCATCGCGCCGCCCACACCCTGCAGGATGCGCATCACGATCATCCAGAGGGCGCCCGAGGTGCCCTGCATCCAGGTGACCGAGAGCAGGATCGAGAAGATCGTGAAGATCGCGAACCCCGCGTTGTACATCCGCACTCGGCCGAACATGTCACCCAGGCGCCCGAAGCTGACCACGAGCACGGCCGTGACGACCATGTAGCCCATGATCAGCCAGAGCAGCAGGCTGGTGTTGCCCGGATCGAGGGGGTTGACGGCGATGCCGCGGAAGATGTCGGGCAGCGCGATCAGCAGGATCGACGCGTTGATCGACGCCATCAGCACGCCGAGGGTGGTGTTCGACAGCACGATCCAGCGGTAGTGAGGGCTCGCGGTGAGTCGTGCGGCGCGGCGCGCTCGCCGCATCGAACGCGTGTCGAGGCGCGCGCGGCGCGGAGTCGTGGGCGCCGTGCGCGATCGCTGCGTGCTCACGCGGTCGTCCCGTGAGATGTCGCCATCACGGCGTCACCGTCTTCGGAACCCACGCCTGCAGACCGGCGCTCAGCAGCCGCGCGATCGCGCGCAGACTGGTCGCTTCGTGCAGGCGGGTGCGCCGGCCGGTGCCTTCGGCTGCCGGCGACTCCAGCGGCCGCGCCGTGATCGTGGCCGCCCATGCCGCGGCAGCCGCCCGCACCGCGTCCTCGTCGACGGGTGCGGGCAGACTTGCGACCAGCGCACGTTCCACCGCGTCGTGCAGGGCGCGTCGGTAGCGGGTGAGCGCTGCGCCCACCTCGGGCCTGGTATGCGATTCGTGCCAGATGATCTCGCGCAGCACATCGGATGCCGCGTGGTCGTTCAGGACGCGCTCGCCGAGGTTGAGGAGGGTCTGAACGGGATCGCCCGGCACCGTGAGCGACGCCGGATCGAGGGAATCCGTGCCGAGCCGCTCTTCGATGAGGGCGGCGAGCATGTCGGGCTTGGTCGGGAAGTAGTAGAACAGCAGACCCTTCGGCACCCCCGCGGTGTGCGCGACGCGCGCTGTGGAGGTGCCGTCGAAGCCGTGCTGTGCGAAGAGGGCCTCTGCGGCATCCAGGATCCGCGCGCGACTGCGCACCGGGTCGACCTTCTCGCCCATCGGTCCTCCTCGAGATGATCGAGATGACGCGGGGCGGCGGTCGCCCGTCGCCCCGATCTGTGCCGCGATGCGGGTCATGCGTGCGCTGCGCGGGGTCCGCCGTGAGACGAGTGATGCGCCTTCTCGGCGGGCGCGAGCGCCCACAGCCCTGCGATCACGCCGACGCCTCCGCAGATCCACGAGGTCCATGCAGGGCCCATGTCACCGGCGAAGACGGCGACCCACGGGGAGATGAACAGCAGCGCACCGATCACGGCGATGATCCATTCCATCGACACGAGACCGGGGGCTGCCAGGCTCCATACCCCGGCGGCGATCATCAGGATGCCCAGGACGATCATGATGGAGATCGTCGCGCCAGTGCGCGGCGTCGTCCAGATGCTCGCCAGGGCCGCATACAGTCCGGCGGCCACAGCCACCCAGTCCTGCCAGCGTGTCCACCTCTTCATCGAACTCATCCTCCTGTTGTCAGATGGCTCCCGAATCGGGGGTCGATGCTCACTATACGCCGTTGACTGACCAGTCGGTCAAAGAATTCGATGTGAATCGGACGGATCGACCGGACGTGCAATGCTGAAGCATCCTCGTGCCCGCGAGGTGGGGAGAGGATGCCACGTATGACCGCCGAGCACAGCGAGACCGGATCCGAGACGGATCGTCCGGCCGTCCGCGACGTGCTGCCCACGATCCGCGAGGTGCTGCAGCTGGCTGTCGTCGCCGACGGTGTGCCCGAAGTGCTCGCCGGCGCCGACGGACTCGACGCGACCGTGCGCTGGGTGCACGTCTCCGACAGCGCGGGCGTCGCCCGGCTGCTCAACGGTGGGGAGCTGGTGCTGTCGACCGGCTCGGGGTGGCCGGCCGACCCGTCAGCGCTGCGCGGATTCGTCGCCGGGCTCGTCGAGGTGGGTATCGCCGGGCTCGTCCTCGAGCTCGGCACGCACTACCGCTGGGTGCCGACCGTCATCGTCGAGGCTGCCGCCGAGCTCGGGCTCGTGCTGGTGGCGCTGCACCGCGAGGTGAAGTACGTCGCCGTCACCGAGATGGTGCACCGGCTCATCATCGATCGGCAGACGGCGGCCCTGCGCGCGCGGGACGAGGTGCGCGACCGGTTCACGGCGCTGGCGCTGCGCGGGTCGCCCGCGGACTTCGTCGTGCAGCAGCTGGCCCTCACGCTCGGCGCCCCCGTCGTGCTCGAGAACCTCGCGCACGAGGTCGTCGCCGCCGAGGTGCCGTCCGCGCGCGAGCGCGAGCTGCTCGCCGAGTGGGAGCGTCGCTCGCGGGCGGCGGGCCGGCCGGGGGCCGACGAGGACTGGCTGGTGGTGCCGGTGGAGGCGCGCGGGATGCGATGGGGCAACCTGGTCGCGCTGCCCGGGCCCGAGCATCCGGCCGGACGGCTGGGCGTGATGCAGCAGGCCGCGATCGCGCTGGCCCTGGGACGCCTTGCCGACGGGCCGGTCGACGAATGGGAGCGGCAGGCGCGCCGGCGGCTGATCGACCGACTGCTGTCGGGACGGTACGCGACGGCGGCGGGAGCTGCGGCCCGGCTCGCGGCGGCGGGGCTGCCCGTGCAGGGTCGGCAGCTGTTCGGGATGGTGGTCGCGCGTGCGGCGCTGAGTGCGGAGCGGATGGATGCCGCGGCCCGCGCCCGTGCGGCGCGGATCCTGGTGGGCGACGCCCCGGCTGTGACGACGGGGCCCGCGGCGACCGTGCTGGTCTCGTTGCCGTCGGAAGCCGTGTTCGACGACGCCGAGGTGCGTGCGTTCGTGTCGGCCTCGCTCACCGACCGCGAGGCGGTGGCCGTGATATCGATCGGGACGGCGGCGAGCGGGCTGGATGCGGCGCTGACCTCGCTGCAGGAGGCGATCGATCTGTCGCGGGCGCGGTCGGTGCGCTCCGGCCGGTCCGGGCACGAGGTGCGCCGGGCCGATGCGCGCCCGCTCGTGCGCCTGGTCACGAACCTGCGCGACGACCACCGACTGCTCGAGCACGGCGAACGGATGCTGGCACCGCTCGTGGAGCACGACCTGACCCGCGGGGGAGACCTGCTCGACGTGCTGGCGGCGGTGCTCGCGCACCCGGCGAACCGCACGGCGGCGGCCGCGGCATCCCACCTCTCACGCTCGGTGTTCTATCAGCGCATCACGGTGATCGAGCAGCTGCTGGGCGTCGACCTCGACGACGGCGAGACGCAGACGGCGCTGCACCTGGCGCTGCTCGTGCGCCGCGCGAACCCCGGCCGGTAGCCGGGGTCAGAGGTGGGTGGTGACGGCGCCGGGGGCGGCGCCGACGAGGGTCTCGCACGCCTGCGCGAGCCGGGCCGCGAACGGGGCGGGGTCCGTGCCGCGGGTCAGGGCATGCGCCGAGATGCCGTCGATCATGGCGAGGATCTGCCAGGCCACGGCATCCGGGTCGTCGGTGGTGAACAGGCCGGCGGTGCGGCCCTCGCGCACGATGCCGGCCAGGAACGCGCGCCACGCGTCCATCTGCTCGTCGATCGAGGCCGAGAGCGCCGCGTTGCCGCGGCCGAGCGACCAGGCGTCGACCCACACCAGCGTGACGTCGTCGTGGTCGTGGCCGAGCACCGTCGCGAACAGGGTCGCCAGCTGCACGGCGGGATCGGCGGATGCCTCGACGCGCGAGCGCACGTCTTCGAGCTCCGCACCGGTCAGGTCCGCGAAGACCGTGGCGACCAGGTCGTCCATGCTGGTCGCGTAGTGGGCGACGAGCCCGGGGGCGACCCCCGCGCGCTGCGCGATGGCGCGCAGGGTCAGGGCCGCGAGCCCCTCGTCACGCGCGAGCGCGGCGGCCGCGGCGAGGATCTGCGCCGAGCGCTGCGAGGGGGCGAGCCGGGTGCGCGTGCGGGCCTGTGCTGTTGACATCGTCCGTCCAGTGTAGGAACATCCTTGTATTGATCATACGATCAATACCTGTTGCCCGGTCCGCCGAAGGAGACGACATGGCCTGGAGGATGCCTCACGAGGGCGCCGTGCACGAGCGCACCTGGATGGCGTTCCCGCGCGAGGGGATCACCCTGGGCGAGGGCGATGCGTGGCGCGAGGCCGGCTACCGCGCCTGGGCCGACACGGCCCTGGCGATCGCCGAGTTCGAGCCGGTGACGATGATCGTCGACCCGACCGAGACCGCGCGAGCGCGCGACCTGCTCGGCTCTGACGTCGAGATCGTCGAGTCGCCGCTCGACGAGTTCTGGATGCGCGACTTCGGCCCCACGTTCGTGCTCGACGACGAGCGCCCCGGCGTGCTGGGCGCCGTCGACTGGATCTTCAACGGCTGGGGCGCCCCCGCCTGGGCCGAATGGCGGGTGTCGGCGGGCATCGCTCGCATCGTGGCCGAACGGGTCGGCGCAGAGCTCGTCAGCTCGGTGCTCGTGAACGAGGGCGGCGGCATCCACGTCGACGGCGAGGGCACGGTGCTGCTGACCGAGACCGTGCAGCTCGACCCCGCCCGCAACCCCTACGCCGACAAGGCCCGGGTCGAGGCCGAGATGGCCCGCACGATCGGCGCCGAGCACGCCATCTGGCTGCCCCGAGGCCTGACCCGCGACTACGACGAGTTCGGCACCCGCGGCCACGTCGACATCGTCGCCGCGTTCGCCGGTCCCGGGCGCGTGCTGCTGCACGAGCAGCGCGACCCGCAGCATCCCGACTTCGCGGTCACCCGTGACCTCAAGCAGCTGCTGTCGCAGCAGGTGGATGCCGCGGGCCGGGCGCTTCAGATCGTCGACCTGCCCGCACCTGCCACGCTGCGCGACGACGAGGGCTTCGTCGACTGGAGCTACGTCAACCACCTGGTGGTGAACGACGGCGTGATCGCGTGCGGCTTCGGCGAGAGTGAGGCCGACGCCCGGGCGCGCGAGATCCTCGAGGCGGCGTACGGCCGCCCGGCCGTGACCGTGGACGCGCGCCCGATCTTCGCGCGCGGCGGCGGCATC
Source organism: Microbacterium sp. W1-4-2 (assembly GCF_058349885.2). Taxonomy (NCBI): domain Bacteria; kingdom Bacillati; phylum Actinomycetota; class Actinomycetes; order Micrococcales; family Microbacteriaceae; genus Microbacterium; species Microbacterium sp. W1-4-2. The sequence goes on from NZ_JBYRJC020000004.1 coordinate 56,300, forward strand.
CACTGCATCACCCAGCAGCAGCCGGCCGTGCCCGCTCCGGTCGTTGAACGAGCGCAGCGAGACGAGACGACGTCGTCGGACGACGTTTCGACTCGTCGCTTCGCTCCGCGCTCAGCGCCCGGGCACGACGAGGCGGGGGCCTGACGTGTTCGACGTGGTCGAGGCATCCATCGCCCAGCTGCGCGGGGCGCTCGAAGCGGGCGCGACGACGAGCGTCGGGCTCGTGCAGGCCTACCTCGCGCGCATCGACGCCTACGACGCGCCCGGCACCGCGACGGCGCTGAACGCCGTCGTGGTGCGCAACCCCGACGCGCTCGCCGAGGCCGAGGCCTCGGACGTCCGCCGCGCCCGCGGCGAGAGCCTCGGGCCGCTGGACGGCATCCCGTACACGGCGAAGGACAGCTACCTGGTCAAAGGCCTGACCGCCGCTGCCGGGTCACCTGCGTTCGCCGAGCTCGTCGCCCAGCGCGACGCGTTCACGATCGAGCGGCTGCGCGCCGGCGGCGCGATCTGCCTGGGCCTGACGAACATGCCCCCGATGGCCAACGGCGGCATGCAGCGTGGCGTGTACGGCCGGGCCGAGAGCCCGTACAACGCCGATCGGCTCACCTCGGCGTTCGGCTCGGGCTCGTCGAACGGATCGGGCACGGCGACGGCCGCATCGTTCGCGGCGTTCGGCCTCGGCGAAGAGACCTGGTCGAGCGGTCGGGCGCCCGCGTCGTGCAACGCGCTCGTCGCCTACACGCCCAGCCGCGGGGTGATCTCGGTGCGCGGCAACTGGCCGCTCGTGCCGACCATGGACGTCGTCGTACCGCACGCCCGCACGATGGCCGACCTGTTCGAGGTGCTCGACGTGATCGTCGCCGACGACCCCGACACGCGCGGAGACTTCTGGCGCGCGCAGCCGTGGGTGAAGATCCCGGATGCCTCGGCCGTGCGCCCCGCGTCGTACCCGGCGCTGTCCGGCGACCTGCGCGGCAAGCGGTTCGGCGTGCCGCGGATGTATATCAACGCCGACCCCGACGCGGGCACCGGCACGTCCATCGGCGGCGCGACCGGGCAGCGGATCGACACCCGCGACTCGGTCATCGCGCTGTGGCAGGCCGCGCGCGCCGACCTCGAAGCGGCGGGTGCCGTGGTGGTCGAGGTCGACTTCCCCGCGGTCACGAACTACGAGGGCGACCGGGCCGGCGCGCCGACGATCGCGACGCGCGGGCTGGTCTCGCCGGAGTTCCTGCACAGCGAGATCGTCGACCTGTCGGCGTGGGCCTGGCAGGACTTCCTCGCCGCGAACGGCGACCCGGCGTTCGACACCCTCGTCGGGGTCGACGGCGCGCAGATCGAGCCGGCGCCGCCGGGGGCCCTGCCCGACCGGTACACGGGCTTCGACGACGACATCGCGAGCTATCCGGCGCAGGTGCGCGAGCATCCGTACGGCTCGTTCACCGACATCCCCCACCTCGACCAGGTGCGCGGTCTCGAGCAGACGCGGCGCATCGACCTCGAGGAGTGGATGGATGCTCTGCAGCTGGACGCGGTGGTCTTTCCGGCGATGGCCGACATCGGCCGCGCCGACATGGATGTGAACCAGGCGTCGGCCGAAGCCGGCTGGCGCAACGGCGTGTGGGTCGCGAACGGCAACCTCGTTCCGCGGCACCTGGGGATCCCGACCGTCACGGTGCCGATGGGCACGATGGCCGACATCGGCATGCCGGTGGGGCTGACGTTCGCCGGCCGTGCCTATGACGACACGGCGCTGCTCGCGCTCGCCGCGGCGTTCGAGGCGACCGGCGACCGCCGCACGGCTCCGCCGCGCACACCCCGGCTGTGACCTGCCGCGCGCGCCGCGGCATCCCACTCATTCCGTCCCCGAGCGGGACGCACCTTTCGGAGAACGAGGAGGTCTCTCCATGAGCACATCGACCCCTGCGACCCTGCACCGGTCGCTCAAACAGCGCCACGTCGTGTTCGTCGGCCTGGCGTACATGTCGCCGTTCGCGGTGTTCGACACGTTCGGCATCGTGTCCGAGGCGACCAGGGGCCACGTGCCGATGTCGTACATCATCGTCACGGTCGCCGTGCTGTTCACGGCGTTCAGCTACGCCAAGATGGTGCGCGTGTATCCGTCGGCCGGCTCGGCCTACACGTACACGCGGCGCACGATCGCCGCCCCCGTCGGCTTTCTCGTCGGGTGGGCCGCCCTGCTGGACTATCTGTTCCTGCCGATGATCAACGCGCTGCTGGCGAAGATCTATCTGTCGGCGGAGTTCCCCGACGTGCCCGGATGGGTGTGGATCGTCGGGCTCATCGTCATCATCACGGCGCTGAACATCGTCGGCGTGCGCATCAGCGCGGTGGCGAACATGATCATGGTCGTGTTCCAGGCGCTGCTGGCGATCGTGTTCGTCGTGCTGACCGTGCGGGCGATCCTCTCCGACAACGCGCTGGCGTTCTCGCTTGCGCCGTTCTACTCGGTCAACGAGGACGTCGCAAGCCTGGTCGGCGGCGCGTCGGTGCTCGCGCTGGCATTCCTCGGGTTCGACGCGGTCACGACCCTGTCGGAAGAGGCGGTCGAGCCCCGCAAGACCGTGCCGCGGGCGATCATGTGGGTCGCGGCCCTCGGGGCAGCGTTCTTCATCAGCGTCACGTACGTCATGCAGACGCTGGTGCCGGATCTGGATGCCCTGAAGGCGATCACGCCCGACATCGAGGGCGCCTCGCCGTACATTGCGCTGTTCATCGGCGGGATCGTCTTCCAGACGATCTTCCTGGTCGGGGCGACCGTGTCGGTGCTGTCGTCGGGCCTGGCGTCGCAGCTGAGCGCATCGCGGCTGCTGTACGCGATGGGACGCGACGGGATCCTCGCGCGCAAGCTGTTCGGCTATGTGCACCCGCGGCTGGGCACGCCGATCGTCAACATCCTCGTGGTCGGCGCGATCGCGCTGACCGCGCTGCGGCTCGACCTGAACGCGGCGACCTCGCTCATCAACTTCGGCGCGTTCACGGCGTTCGCCTTCGTGAACCTGTCGGTCGTGGCGTACTGGCTGCGGCATCGGCGCAGCGAGGCGCTGCACGGCAGCGTGCTGGCCTGGACGGTCGTGCCCGGGATCGGGTTCTTGATCAACGTGTGGCTGTGGATCAGCCTGGATCAGCTGGCGATGACCGTGGGGCTCATCTGGGCGGGCCTGGGTGCGGTGTACCTCGTGTGGCTGACCCGCGGCTTCAGGCGCCCCACCCCCGAGGTCGCGTTCGACGAGACCGACGAGCCGATCCTCGCCCGCGAGCCGGCGGGTTCCCTGCCCGGGTGACGGCGGTGGATGCCGGGGTGGATGCCGGGGCTCAGCCGATTCCGATCAGGACGACGGCCGCGATCGCGCAGACGAGGCCGACCAGCTGCAGGCGTGCCCAGCGCTCGTGCTCGATGAAGCGGGCCATCAGCACCGTGACGGCGGGGTAGAGCGCCGTGATCACCGCGACGACGGCGAGCTGGCCGAACCCGGTCGCGAAGAGGTACGCGAGCGCGGCCCCGCCGCCGAGCACGCCCGAAAGCAGTCCCGGCCGCACCGAGGGGATCCACGCTTCGCGGGCCGGGCGGCGGGTGCGCGGGATCGCCGCGGCAACGACCACGACCACTGATACGGCCTGGGTGGGAACGAGCGGCCAGGCTCCGGCATCCGTCCCCGACTGTGCCAGGGCGATGAACAGCACGGCGAAGCCGATGCCGGCGATGATGCCCTCGGTCACGCCGCTGTGCCGGGCACGGCCGTCGGCGCCGGGATGCAGCGACACGAGCAGCGCCGCGGGCACGGCGATCGCGACGCCGACCCACGCCAGCCACGGCAGGCGGTCGCCCAGCAGGGCGCCGACCACGACCGGGATGGCGGCGGTGAGCACGCCCGACAGCGGCGCGACCACGCTCATGCGGGCCGTGGCCAGGCCCCGGTAGAGGGCGAGGGTGCCGATGCCGCTGCCGATGCCGGCGGCCGCGCCCCACCAGAGGGCGTGCGCGGTGGGGGCGGGCGGCGCGGCGATCAGCACCGCCGCCACGGCGGCGAACAAGGTCAGCGGCTGCGCGACGATCGCGACCGCGCCCGCGTCGCCGCGGCGCCCGCCGATGCCGGCCGCGAAGTCGGACGTGCCGTAGCAGACGGCCGCGACCAGACTCAGCAGCACCCCCACGGGCCGAGCTTATCGGGCAGCGGCGGCGGGCCCGGTTCAGAACTCATCCAATCCATCGGGGTGCGTGCACATCTGCCGCGTGTTTCCGCGGCTCCGCCCCGCTGCCGGCCGCTGCAGGCTGCGGAGTGGATGAGTTGTGAACACACCAATCGGCGGCCGGGCGGTGTTCGAGCGCCGAGTACCCCCGTCGGCGCAGCCCGTCCTCGCTTGACGCGAGGAGATCTGACGAAACGAGGGGCGAAAGCGCGACGCCGGCCCTCGCTCGGTGAGATCCCCTCGCCTCGAGCGAGGGCGGTCAGGGCGAGAGGCCGGGCCGTTCGTCGGGTCGCGGACTCTCGCCGAGCGACCGGGCGCATCAGGCGATGTAGACCTTGCGGAGGGTCTCGCGCACGGTCCAGACGGTGTGCATCCCCTCGGCCAGGCGCACGATGGTGCCCGGACGCAGCTCGACGGGCGGCAGCGCCGGCTCGGTGAACTCGAGCAGCCCGGTGCCGGCGACCACGACGAACACCTCGTCCGATTCCACGTCGGTCGAGGTCCCGGGCGAGTGCTCCCACACGCCGATCGTGCGCCCGTCGGCGTCGTCCAGGTCGACGAAGCCGGTGCGCGGCGATCCGGTGCGCACGTGGGCGGCGTCGATCGGCTCGTCGTCGATGACGAGGGATGCCGCGACGACGGCGGCTCCGGCATCCATTCTCATGAGTCGAACCCCAATCCCATGGCATCCAGCGTCTTCAGCAGCAGGTTACGCCGGCCTTCGCGATGGTCGGCGCGGTCCAGCGACCAGCGGGTCGCGTTGATGCCGATCGCGGCGGCAGGTTCGGGCGGGAACGGCAGCGGGCGCTTGCGCACCATCTCGAGCGACGTGCGCTCGGTGCGCGCGCCGTCGAGCAGGTCGAGCATGACCTCGCCGGCGAACCGGGTCGAGCCGACGCCGAGCCCGGTGAACCCGGCGGCGTAGGCGACCCGTCCGCGGCGCGCAGTGCCGAAGAACGCCGTGAACTGCGTACTCGTGTCGATCGCCCCCGCCCACTGGTGCGAGAAGCGCAGGCCCTCGAGCTGCGGGAAGGTCGTGAAGAAGTGGCTCGCGAGCCGGCGCCACGTCTCGGGCCGGTTCTCGTAGCGATCGCGCACCTTGCGGCCGTAGTGGTACACGGCGTCGTAGCCGCCGAACAGGATGCGGTTGTCTCTCGAGAGCCGGTAGTAGTGGAACTGGTTGGCCATGTCGCCGAGGCCCTGGCGGTTGCGCCAGCCGATCGCGGCGAGCTGCTCGCCGGTCAGCGGTTCGGTCATCAGCACGTAGTCGTACACCGGAACGGTCATCAGGCGGTTGCGCGACAGCAGTGACGGGAACACGTTCGTGGCGAGCACGGCGCGTTCGGCGCTCACGCTGCCGCGTTCGGTGATCACCCGCACCCCGCCGGCATCGGTGCGCAGATCGCGCACACGCGAGCGCTCGAAGATCTGCACGCCGCGCTCTTCGGCGACGCGGGCGAGCTCGGCGGCGAGGCGGGCGGGGTGCAGCATGCCGCACGCCCGCTTCTCCCAGATCCCGGCGAGGAACGTGGGCGAGTCCACCTCGGCGCGCACGGCATCCTGATCCAGATACACCAGGTCTTCGTGATCGGATGCCTCGTCCCGCCACTCCTCGAGCCACGCGACTTGGTGCGGCTCGAGGGCGGGGGAGAGCTCGCCGGTGCGCTCGAAGTGGAAGTCCATGCCGTACCGCGCCTGGGCCGCTTCGATCGCGTCGAGGTTCTGCATCCCGAGCCGGTCGAGCACAGGCATCTCGTCGGGCCAGCGCGACAGCCCGTTCTCGCGCCCGTGCGTGAGGCTCGCTTCGCAGAAGCCGCCGTTGCGGCCGGAGGCGGCCCACCCGACGCGCTGCGCCTCGACCAGCACGATGCGGGCATCGGGCATGCGTTCGGTGGCCAGCAGCGCGGTCCACAGCCCGGTGTAGCCGCCGCCGACGATCACGAGGTCGGCGGTGACGGCGCTCGTCAGCGCCCCGCGGTCGGGCTTCAGCTGCGCCGGCAGGTCGTCGCGCCAGAACACGGCGTGCGCGGTGCCGGCCAGGGCGTGGTCGACGACGGAGGGCGAGGGACGGTGCCGTTCGAAGACCGTGGTTCCCACGGGTATCACTTCCTGTTCGAGGTGGTGGGGCGGGCGGGTGCGCCGCTAAGGCGCCGCGTACACGCGCTCGCCCTCGACGAACGTCTGCTGGACGGTCGTCGCGCCGATCTCGTCGGCGGGGCCGGCGAACGGGTCGCGGTCGAGCACCACCAGGTCGGCCAGCTTGCCCTCTTCGATCGTCCCGGTCGTGGCGTCCAGATGGTTCACCCACGCCGACCCGGCCGTGTAGGCGACCAGCGACGTGCCGAGGTCGATCGCCTGCTCGGGCAGGAACGCGTCGTACTCGCCCTCCGCGTAGTCGGGCGCGGCGGTGCGGTTCACCGCGGTGTGGATCGCGGCGAGCGGGTTCGGACTCGAGACCGACCAGTCGCTGCCGGCCGCCAGCACCGTGCCCGCGCGCAGCAGGTCGCCGAACGGGTACTGCCACGCCGAGCGCTGCTCGCCGAGGAACGGCAGGGTGAGCTCGACCATCTGCGGCTCGAGCGTCGCCCACAGCGACTGCATGTTCGCCGCGACGCCGAGCTCACGGAATCGCCGGATGTCGTCGGGGTGCACGACCTGCAGATGGGCGATGTGATGCCGGTTGTCGTTGCGACCGTTGCGCCGCACCGCGTGGGCCACGGCATCCAGGCACTGCCGCACGGCACGGTCGCCGATCGCGTGGAAGTGCACCTGGAAGCCGAGGGCGTCCAGCTGCGGCACGGCCGCGTTCAGGATCTCAGGGTCGACGAACGAGATGCCCGAGTTGTCGGTCGGGTGCCCGTGCCCGTCGCAGTAAGGCTCGAGCATCGCGGCCGTGAAGTTCTCGGCCACGCCGTCCTGCATGACCTTGATGCTGGTGGCGGCGAAGCGCCCGGCGCGGTAGCGGTCGCGGCGCTCGAGGAGCGACGGGATCTGCTCGAGGCCCGCCGTGCGGTCCCACCACAGGGCGCCGACCACCCGGGCGGTGAGACGCCCGTCGGTGCCGGCGGTGACGTATGCGGGGCCCGGGTCGCCGGCATCGCCGTACGAGCCGACGATCGCGTCCTGCCAGGCGGTGACGCCGTAGGAGTGCAGATAGCGCTGGCCCTCGAGCAGCGCCTCGACCAGCCGTTCGGGTGGCTCGGTCGGCAGCAGGCGGTTCACGAGCGTCATCGCACCCTCGTGCAGCGTACCGGTCGGGATGCCGTCGGCGTCGCGCTCGATGCGCCCGTCTGCGGGGTCGGGGGTGTCGCGATCGATGCCCGCCAGGCGCAGCGCCACCGAGTTCACCCACGCGCCGTGTCCGTCGCGGTTGGGCAGGAACGCCGGCCGGTCGGGCACGACGGTGTCGAGGGCGGCGGCGGTCGGCGTGCCGCCGGGGAACGCCGACATCGCCCATCCGCCGCCGAGCACCCAGGCGTCGTCGAGATGCGCGGCGGCGTACGCGCCGAGCGCCTCGAGATACTCCGGCTGCGTCGAGTACGGCGACAGGTCGCAGCGCAGGATGTCCAGGCCGCCCCACAGGGCGTGCACGTGCGCGTCCTGAAAGCCGGGCACCAGCATCCTGCCCCGCAGGTCGACCACCTCGGTGCGCGGTCCGACCAGGTCGCTGAGGTCATGACCGACCGCGACGATGCGGCCGCCCGAGACGGCCACCGCGGTGGCGCGAGAGCGCACGGTCGTGGCGGTGAAGACCGGCCCGCCCGTGAAGACGAGATCAGCGTGGGTCATGGGTCAGCCTCCGGCCATCGTGCGGGCGATGTCGGCCGCCGAGTCGCCCGCCCGCTTCAGGACGATCGCGACCACCGACAGCGCGAGCAGGGTCACCACGAGCATGATCGTGGACACGCCGGCGATCTCGGGACGCAGCCCGCTGCGCAGCGAGCTGAGCACGTACACCGGCCACGGCGTCGAGCCCGACACCTGCACGAACGCCGAGACGATCGTGTTGTCGAGGCTGAACGTGAACGAGAGCAGGAGGCCGGCCAGCACGGCCGGCATCGCCAGCGGCAGCGTCACCTTGCGGAAGGTGCGCAGCGGCGTCGCGTACAGGTCGGCCGAGGCCTCTTCGAGGTTCGCGGGCAGCCCGACCAGGCGCGCCCGCACGATGTAGGTGACCACGGCCACCGAGAACAGCGAGTGGCCGATCACGAGACGGAAGATGCCGTTGTTGAAGAACGACATCCCCATGTCCTGACCGAGGAACACGAGCCACGGCAGCAGCGACACGGCGTCGACGATCTCGGGCGTGACGGCCACCAGCAGCAGCATCCCGACGAACCAGAGCGTCCACTTGCCTGGCCGGCGGGCCAGCGCGATGCCCGCGAGGGTGCCCAGCAGCGACGCGAGCACCGCCGCGATCGCGCCGGTGCGCACCGAGACCATGACGGCGTCGGCGATCGCGGGTTTGCGGAACAGCGCGAGATAACCGTCGATGCCGAAGCTGTCGAACGCGACGAGCAGCCGGCCGTTGTTGAACGAGTAGATGACGATCACGAGGATCGGAGTGAACAGGAAGACGTAGACCAGCACGCTCCACGCGGTCAGCAGCCGATCGCTCAGCGGCCGCCGCTGCCGGTGCTGCGGCGGGGCCGGGCGGTCGGCGGCGGACTGCGCGGCCTCGACGCCCTCCTCGAGATCGACGGCCAGCGAGGGCAGGGTGCCCAGTCCGGGCTCGACGGGCGTCATGACGCGAACTCCTCGACGGTGATGCGATTGCGCAGGCGGAACGGCAGCGACACGAGCCACAGCAGACACGCGAACACGGCGACCGAGGCGAGCGTGATGAGGATCAGCATCACCGCCATCGCCGAGCCCAGCGCCCAGTTCTGCGCGGTCTGGAACTGGGATGCCACGAGCTGGCCCACCATGTTTCCCTTCGCGCCGCCCAGCACGGTCGCGGTGATGTAGTCGCCCATCAGCGGGATGTAGACCAGCAGTGCGCCCACGACGATGCCGGGCCGGGCCAGCGGGAACGTGATGCGGGCGAACGTGCGCCAGCGGTCGGCGCCGAGGTCCTTGGATGCCTCGCGCACCGACAGCTCGACGCGGTCGAACGCCACGAACAGCGGCAGGATCATCAGCGGCAGATAGTTGTAGACGACTCCGAACAGCACCGCCGGGCGGGTGTAGAGGATGTCGAGCGGAGCGAGCCCGATCGCCTGCATGGCGTGCGAGATCCAGCCCTCGGGCGAGAGCACCACCATCCAGCCGATCGTGCGCACGAGGAAGTTCGTCCAGAACGGCACGAGCACGAGCGCCAGCAGCAGGCCCTTCATGCGTGCGGGGGCCTTCAGGGCCATCCAGTACGCGACCGGCGCGCCGATGACGAAGCACAGCAGCGTGCCGGCGACGCCGATCCACAGGGTGTTCCAGAACGTGTCGAAGAAGGTCGGCGTGAGCACCTCGGCGTACCGGTCCAGCGACAGCCTGTCGTTGGCGTGGGTGCCGAACAGTCCCGGCTTGTAGCCGAAGCTGTACCAGAAGACCACGAGCACGGGCGCGACGAAGAACGCCAGCAGCCACAGCCACGCCGGTACCGCCAGGACGAAGCCGGGCAGGCGCGCCCTACGCACCGGCTGCGGCCTTCGCCTTGTTGTAGATGTCGACGGTGCGCGTCTGCGCCTCGTTGACCGCGCCGTCCTTCATCGTCGCCAGCTGGTCGGGCGTGAAGAAGACCAGGTCGAGCATCTCGAGCCCCTCCTTGCGGGCGGTGGCCTCGATGTCCTTCGCGCCGGTGTGGTAGCCGATGTAGTCGACGTTCTTGATCTGGTTCTCAGGCGTGAGCACGAAGTTGATGAACGCGTGCGCGGCTTCGGGATGCGGGGCGGTGGACGAGATCGCCCAGTTGTCCATCCACAGCTCGGTGGTGGGCGAGCCGAGCACCCACTGCCACTTGTCGGGCTGGTCGGAGTTGAGGATGCCCTGGCGTGCGTCGCCGTTCCACACCTCGATGAGCGTGTGGGCGCTCTGCGGGATCGCGCCGCTGCCGGGGTAGGAGTCGAACGCGGCGATGTGCGGTGCGAGCTTCTTGACGATGAATTCCTCGCACTTGTCGATCTCGGCGTTGTCGGTGGTGTTCCAGTCGATCCCGTTCGCCCAGTAGTACATGCCGGTGATCTCGGCCGGGTCGTCGAGCACGCTGGTCTTGCCGCTGGCCTCGTTCTGAGCGCAGTCGAGGAAGTCGTTCCACGTCTTCAGCTCGCGCTTGATCTGGGTCTTGTCATACACGAAGCCGGTCGTGCCCCAGGCCTTGCAGATCGAGTAGTCGTTGTTCTTGTCCCAGTCGCGACCGAGGTAGGCGGGGTCCATGTGCTTCAGGTTCGGGATGAGGTCCTTGTTGAGCTTCATCAGCAGCTTGTTCTGGACCATCTGCGGGATGTACACGCCGGTGGGGACGATGATGTCGTAGCCACCGGTGCCCTTGGCGGCGACGAGCTTCGCGATGAGCTCTTCGTTGGATCCGAACGAGTCCACCGTCAGCTTCGGACCCAGCTGCTTCGTGAACGCGCTCAGCACCTCGGGGGCGTCGTAGTCGCCCCACGAGTACATCGACAGCGAGCCTTCGAGCTTTCCGCCGGTGGCCTTCGGCGCGGGCTGGCCGGCGCCGGCGCCACCGGGTGAGCAGGCGGCCAGCAGGGCGGTGCCTCCGACCACGCCGACGAGGGAGAAGAAGCCGCGTCGCGTCATCTCCGAGACGATGCGGTTCGCCGAGCCCTGGTCGGCCAGAACGCGGACGGTGTCGTGTACAGCCATGGGTGTTCCTCTCGCGGGGCCGAGTCGTCAGCGGGTGCGGACGGTGGCGGTGGTGGGTGGCTCGACGAATCCGCCGTGGGCGGCCGAGTCGTCGACCGGAAAGATCTGCACCGATTCGGGTCGCCACGTGCACCACACGGTGGCGCCGACCGCGACGCGTGGAGCGTCGGGGGTGGGGCGCCGCGAGATGATCGACATCTCACGACCGAACTGGACGAGGAACTGCATGGTCTCGCCCAGGTGCGAGACGCCGATGATCCGGCCTTCGGCGATGTTCGCATCGGATGCCGGGCGCTCGGCGGCGATGTCGACGAACTCCGGTCGCACCGCCGCGCGGGCGCGCATGCCGGGGGCGATGCCCGAGATCGGCTGTGCGGGTCGCAGCAGCGCGTGCGGGCTCTCGATGGCGCGGCCGTCGGCCGAGACCGACCCGTCGAAGAAGTTCTGCTGGCCGACGAACGCTGCGACGTACGCCGAGGCCGGGGCGCTGTAGATCGTGTCGGAGTCGGCGAGCTGCTCGATCCGGCCCGCGCGCATCACGGCGATCCGGTCGCTCATCGACAGCGCCTCGCCCTGGTCGTGGGTGACGAAGACGAACGTGATGCCCAGCTGCGACTGGATGAGCTTGAGCTCCAGCTGCATCTCCTCGCGCAGCTTGCGGTCCAGGGCCCCCAGGGGCTCGTCCAGGAGCAGCACGGCCGGGCGATTGACCAGGGCGCGGGCGAGGGCCACCCGCTGCTGCTGCCCACCCGACAGCTGCGTGGGCTTGCGGTCGGCGAAGCTGCGCATCTGCACCATGTCGAGCGCCGACGACACCCGCTCGCGGATCTCGGCTTTCGGCGTGCGCTTCTGCTGCAGGCCGTAGGCGACGTTGTCGGCGACGGTCATGTGCGGGAACAGGGCGTACGCCTGGAACACCGTGTTGACGTTGCGCCTGTACGGCGGGAGGTTCAGGACGGAGCGTCCGGAGATCCGGATGTCGCCCGCGTCGGGGTGCTCGAACCCGGCGATCATGCGCAGCGTCGTCGTCTTGCCGCAGCCCGACGGCCCCAGCAGGCTCAGGAACTCACCGGCCTGGATCTCCAGCGACAGATCGTCCACCGCGACCTGTCCGCCGTAGGCTTTGGTGACCCGATCGATCACGACGGTGCCGTCGTCCAGCGTGCGTGCGGCGGCTTCTGCCGGGCCCGTTGTCGTCAATGCCACCTGGGACCTCCGTATCGGGGCCGCTGCGCCCTCGGGCGGGCGGCGTCGCCCTCGTCCCGAGATTCAATCCAACCAGCGCCGCCAGAGCAAGACGAGCGGGCCGGAAACGGACGGATTCGCCTACCCGCCGCGGCCGGTCAGACACTCTGTCCGGCCGCGGCGGCGGTGGACTCGTCGGTCGGCTCCTCGCAGGATGAAGCTCAGCGCTGGCAGCGCGGGCACCAGAACACCGTGCGTGCGCGCGTCGGGTCGGCGCCCAGGTCCATGCGCCGGATGAGCGTGCCGCATCGGCGGCATGGCCGGCTCTCGCGTCCGTACACCCAGCGCTCCTGCCCGCGGCGGGTGTCGCCGGTGAACGTGCGGATCGGCCGGTCCCGGTTGGCGCGCAGCATCCGCGCCCCGGTCTCGACGAGCGCTGCGATGTCGGTGTCGGCGGCGGGCGTGGTCGGCAGGATGCCGCGGACGAACAGCAGTTCGTTCGCGTACTCGTTGCCGAGCCCGGCGAGGTTGCGCTGATCCAGCACGGCGACGTGCACCGGGCGGGTGTCGCCGGCGAGGCGCCGGGCGGCTTCGGTCGGGTCCCAGTCCGGCTGCAGCGGATCGGGGCCGAGGTGGCCGATGAGCTTCTGCTCGTCGGACGTGGGCACGACGGCGATGTCGGCGAGATCGAACCCGACGGTCTCGACGCCGGCGGCGCCCACGATCGCCCGCGCCGTGTGGGCGGGCCGCGGCCAGCGCGCGCCGGACCGCACCACGACCCACAGGCCCTCCATCTTCAGGTGCGAGTGCAGGGTCCACTCTCCGATGCGGTGCAGAAGGTGCTTGCCCCGCGGCACGACCTCGCGGACGGTCTGTCCGGTCAGGTCGACCAGCGCCTCACGCGGCACACGCAGCTCGAACCGGGTCAGCTCGCGCCCGGCCAGTGCCGCGTTCAGCCGGTGCGCGGTCTGCCAGACGGTGTCGCCCTCAGGCATGGGCGGCCTTGCGCAGGGTGAGCCCGCGCGTCGACTCGACGAAGCCCGCCGCGCGCAGGGCGCGCCCGACCGGGCTGCCGAACACGACCTGGCCGTTGACCTGCTGGATCGTGAGCGTGTCGAGCCGGCGCGTGCGCGACGTGTCGGCGAGGCTGCGGCATCCCGCAGCCAGCACCTCGTCGTCGTCGGTGAACGCGAGCGCGGTCTTGCCGCCGCGCTCGAGGTAGAGCACGAGCGCGCCGTCGACGAGCACGACGAGGGCTCCGGCCTTGCGGCCGGGCCGGTGCGTGCTGCCCTCGAGCGCGGGCCAGCCGAGGGCCGCGCCATACGGATTGGCGGGATCGGTGGCCGCGAGGGTGATCGCATCGCGCGGCGGCGGGTCGGCGAGTCCTGCGAACTCGCGCAGCCGGTCGACGGTGGCAGATGCCGCGAACTGCGCGGCCCCGAGCTTCTCGATGACGTAGCCGCGGCGGCAGTGCCCGGCCTCTTCGAATCCGGCCAGGATCCGGTACACCTGCGCGAATCCGCCCGGGGTCTGCTCGGCCTGCACCGAGCCGCGGGTGACGACGCCGTAGCGGTCGAGCAGCAGGCTCGCGTTCGCGGTCGCCCGGATCGCGGGATCGTCTTCGGGGTCGGGCAGCAGCGACCAGCGCCCGCCGATGGCGGGCGGTCGGGGCGGGGCCGCGGGGCGCGAGAGCGACATCCCGCGATAGAGGCGCGCGCGGGGGGTGCGCCGGCTGACCTTGTGCGCCTGCGAGCCGCCGCCCAACAGCGTGCGGATCGGCGCGAACGTGTCGTTCGTGACGCGGCCGGCCCAGGTCAGCGCCCACAGCGCCTCGATCACCGACTGCTCGTTCTCGGCATCGGCGAGCGTGCGCAGCTGCCCCGCGAAATAGGCGCCGCCGGCGCCCAGGATGTTCACGAGCCGCTGCTCGAGCGAGTCGGGCGCGAGCTCGTCGACCGGGTCGGGAAGGGTGAGGGATGCCGCGTCCGTCGGATGCAGCGCGATCCAGCCGTCGCGTCCTGGCAGCGCTCCGTGCCCCGACCAGACGACCTCTCCGGTCGCGGTCAGCTCGTCGAGCATGCCGGGGGAGTAATCGCGCACCCGCGCGGGGAGGATCAGAGATTCCCACGCGCTCGCGGGGATCGGCACTCCGGCGAGCTGCTCGACGACCGCGGCGACGCCGTCGATGCCCTCGAGCGGCCGGGTGAGGTGCTGCCACGCCGGCAGGAACCGCGCGAACGCCTGCGGCGAGACCGGCTCGACGCTGCCGCGGATCGCCGCGAGGCTGCGCATGCGCAGACGCCGCAGCACCTCGGCGTCGCACCACTCCGTCTCATCGGCTCGGCCGGCGGCCTCGGGGAGGAAGAAGCCGCTTGCCAGTCGCCCCTGGCCCTCGAGGCGCTGCAACGTGTGGCGGGCGACGGCCACACCCAGGCCGAGACGCTCGGCGACCGCTTCTGCGCGGAACGGGCCGTGCGTGCGGGCGTGGCGGGCGACGAGGTCGCCCAGCGGGTCGGCCACCGGCTCGAGGAACGCCGTCGGGATGCCGACCGGAAGGGCAGCGCCCAGCGCGTCGCGCAGCCGCCCGGCGTCTTCGATCGCCGCGACCCGCGCGGCGCCGCCGATCGTCACCGGGATCGCCCGGTGCGTCGCGACGAGCTCGTCGAGGTGGGTCTTCGCCGCGGTCGCACAGCGGGCGGTGTCTGCTTCGCTCGTTGAGCGTGCGGTGTCTGCGTCGCTCGTTGAGCGTGCGGTGTCTGCGTCGCTCGTTGAGCGAGCGGAGCGAGTCGAAACGACGTCGTCTGTCTGGTCGGTCCGTTTCGGCTCGGTCGCGCTGCGCGCCTCCTCGCTCAACGACCGGGGGTCGTCCTGGAGGCGGGCGGCGACCTCGGCGGCGTCGAGCGGGCCGAGCACGCGCAGCAGGTCGGCCACCCCCTCCACGCCGCGCGCACGGCGCTCGGGGTCGAGCCGTTGCACCTCGCGCTCGAACTGCGCGATCACGTCGGGGTCGAGCAGCTCGCGCATCTCGACCTTGCCCAGCAGCTCGCTCAGCAGCGCGGGGTCGACCGACAGTGCGGCCGCACGACGCTCGGCCAGCGGCGAGTCGCCCTCGTACATGAACGCGCCGACGTATCCGAACAGCAGGTCGCGGGCGTACGGCGAGGGCTGGCTCGTCGTCACCTCGACCAGGCGGATCCGGCGCTCGCCGATCGCCCGGATCACGCGCAAGAGGGCGGGCAGGTCGTAGACGTCCTGCAGCACCTCGCGCAGCGTCTCGAGGATGATCGGAAACGTCGGGTACCGCCGGGCGACCTCCAGCAGCTGCGCCGCGCGCTGCCGCTGCTGCCACAGCGGGCTGCGTCGGCCGGGATTCAGGCGGGGCATGAGCAGCGCCCGGGCCGCGCACTCGCGGAATCGCGAGGCGAACAGGGCCGACCCGCCGACCTCGTCGACGACGAGCTGGTCGATCTCGTCGGGTTCGAACACGAACAGGTCCGCCCCGGGCGGCTCGGCCGTGGCATCCGGAATCCGCGCGATGATCCCGTCGTCGCTGGCGACCGCCGACCCGTCGACCCCCAGCCGCTCGCGGATGCGGGCGTTCACCGCGAGCGCCCACGGTGCGTGCACCTGCATGCCGTAGGGGGAATGCAGGATGACGCGCCAGTCGCCGACCTCGTCGCGAGAGCGCTCGACGGTCAGCGTCTTGTCGGTCGGCAGCGTTCCGGTCGCCTCGCGCTGCTCGGCGAGGTAGGCGAGCAGGTTCGCGATGGCACGGGCATCCAGCCCCGATTCGGTCAGACGCGCCTCTGCCTTCTCGCGCGGGGCGGCTGCGACATCCCGCGCGAACCTCCCGAGCGCCTCGCCGAGCTCGGCGGGCCGGCCGATGCCGTCGCCGTGCCAGAACGGCACCTTGCCGGGCTGCCCGAACGCGGGCACGACGTTGACCCGGTCATGCGTGATCTCGACGATCCGCCAGCTCGTCGTGCCGAGCGTGAACACGTCGTTCACGCGCGACTCGTAGACCATCTCCTCGTCGAGCTCGCCCACGCGCGCGCCGACGGTCTCGCCTGCGACGAACACGCCGAACAGGCCGCGGTCGGGGATCGTTCCGCCGCTGGTGACCGCGATGCGCTGCGAGCCGGGGCGGCCGGTGAGGATGCCGGCATCCCGGTCCCACACGACCCGCGGGCGCAGCTCGGCGAACTCGTCGGACGGAAAGCGCCCCGACAGCAGGTCGAGCGTCGCCTCGTACGCCGAGCGAGGCAGCGTGCGGAACGGCGCGCTGCGGCGCACGGTCTCGTACCAGCCCTCGACGTCGAGCGGGACGAGTGCGCACGCGGCGATCGTCTGCTGCGCGAGGATGTCGAGCGGGTTCTGCGGCACCGCGATCGCCTCGATCTGCCCGGCGAGCATCCGCTCGGTGACCACCGCGGTGTGCAGCACGTCACTACGGTGCTTGGGGAACAGATCGGCCTTGCTGATCTCGCCGACCTGGTGGCCGGCGCGCCCGACGCGCTGCAGTCCCGAGGCGGCCGACGGGGGAGCCTCGACCTGGATCACGAGGTCGACCGCGCCCATGTCGATGCCCAGCTCGAGGCTGCTGGTGGCGACCACGCAGCGCAGTGCGCCGCTCTTGAGCTCGTCTTCGACCTGGGCCCGCTGCTCCTTCGAGACCGACCCGTGGTGGGCCTTCGCCAGCACCGGGGCGACCCCCGTGGTGGATCCCGCCTGCGCCATCTTCGCTGCCGGAACGGTCTGCGCGGGCACGTCGAGCCCCAGCCGGTCCGCGTAGATCTCGTTGAGCCGCCCTGTCAGGCGCTCGGCGAGCCGCCGCGAGTTCGCGAACACGATCGTCGAGCGCTTCTGCAGCACCCGGTCGACGATCGCCTCTTCGACGTGCGGCCAGATCGACCCGGTCATCTCGGTGTTCTCGCTCGGCGAGGCGAACCAGTCGTCGTCGGCTGCGGCATCCTCGCCCGGAGCCGCCTCGCGATCGCCCAATCCATAGGGATTCGGCGAATCAACATGCTCTGGGCTATGGACTCGCCCAGTCCCTGTGGATTCGGCGTCGGTGGTGTCGAGGGTTGAGCGGCGTGCGGTGGAGGAGCCGGCCGTCGGCGGCGGGTTCTGCATGTCGTCGACGGGCACGACCACGCTCAGCTCGAACGTCTTCGACGCGCGCGGTGCGACGATCTCGACCGGGGCTGCCCCGCCGAGGAACCGGGCGACCTCGTCGATCGGGCGCACGGTCGCCGACAGGCCGATGCGCTGCGCGGGGCGCTCGAGCAGGTCGTCGAGGCGTTCGAGGCTCACGGCGAGGTGCGCGCCGCGCTTGGTGGCCGCGACCGCGTGCACCTCGTCGACGATCACGGTGTCGACCCCGCGCAGCGTCTCGGCCGCCTGACTCGTGAGCATCAGATACAGCGACTCGGGTGTCGTGATGAGGATGTCGGGCGGGTCGGTGAGCAGCTTTCGGCGATCGGATGCCGGGGTGTCGCCGGAACGGACGCCCACGGTGACCTGGGGCACCGGCACGCCGAGGCGGCGCGCCTGCTGAGCGATGCCGACCAGGGGGGAGCGCAGGTTGCGCTCGACGTCGACGCCGAGCGCCTTGAGCGGTGAGATGTAGAGAACCCGGGTGCGGTGCGTGTCGGCGGGGGGCGTGCCGCGGCGCCGACCCTTCGTCCCGGTCCCCGTGCGGTCTCGCTCGGGGACCTCGGTCTTCGCCCGGGCTGCGGCATCCTGATCGTGGAACACCCGGTCGATCGCCCAGAGGAACGCCGACAGCGTCTTGCCCGACCCGGTCGGGGCGACCACGAGCGCGTGCTTGCCCGCGGCGATGGCCTCCCACGCGCCGCGCTGCGCGTCGGTCGGGCGCGCGAAAGCACCGCGGAACCACTCCCGCGTCGCGGCGCCGAAGCGGTCCATCACGTCGCTCACCCTCCCATCTTCGCCGGTGCCTGCGACATCCGGGATAAGCTGGAGCTTCTTTGCCACCTGCAACCGAGTGGGGAAGGAGCAGGTCATGAACCTGACAGGACCCGTGTGGATGACCCCGGCCGCCCTCGCGGCCCTCGAAGCCGAGCTCGCCGAGCTCACCGCGAACCCTGACGAGGCCGCACAGCCGCGCATTCTCGAGCTGCGCGAGCTGATCCGCCACGCCGAAGTGGGCACGAAACCCGACGACGGACTCGTCGAGCCGGGCATGCGCATCACGGTGAAGTTCCACAGCGACGACTCGGTCGAGACGTTCCTGCTGGGCAGCCGTGACCTGGTGCAGACCGGTGCCGACATCGACGTGTACTCGCCGACCTCGCCGCTGGGATCCGCGATCGACGGGCACCGCGTCGGCGACGAGGTCAGCTTCGCCGCCCCGAACGGCGCGACGCTCACCGTCACGATCGTCGCGGCCACGCCCTTCGCCTGAACCCCGCCGTTCCCCGCCGTCTGCTTGTAGAATCGGCGTGACCCGTTCCGGCGCATGCCGTCACGGGCCCGGCCGCTCGTCGCAGAGCGACCGCACGGGGGCGGCCGCATCCGCGGCACTCCTCCGACGTCTCGCGTCTTTTGGGGAGGACGACGATGGCCGCATCGGGACTGGGGCTCGAACGGTGGCCCGAAGGAGTGGCAGCCCAGCTGCTGAACCTGTCGGTCGACCTGACCTGCGTGGCGGGGTTCGACGGTCACTTCCGTGAGCTCTCCGACGGATGGGAGGCGCTGCTCGGCCGTTCGCTCGCAGAGCTGACGGCGCGCCCGCTGCTCGATTTCGTGCACCCCGATGACCGGCCCGCGACGATAGCAGCGCTCGACCACGCCCGTCGCGGCGGCGACGTGACCCGCTTCGAGAACAGGTTCGTCGCCGCGGACGGCACGACCAGATGGCTGCAGTGGACGGCGATCGGCGTGCCCGCCGAAGAGGGCTACCGCGCCGTCGCACGCGACCTCACGCCGCAGCGCTCGGCCGAGCAGGCCGCGGGCGACAGCGAGCGGCGCTACGCCGACCTCATCCAGTCGTCGCACGACATCGTGCAGTCGATCGCCCCCGACGCGCACTTCATGTTCGTCAACCGGGCCTGGCACGAGCATCTGGGCTACACCGCCGAGGAGCTCCCCGGGCTGACCCTGTTCGACATCGTCGTCGAAGCCGACCACGAGCACTGCTCACTGCTGATCGCCCAGCTGATGCGCGGGCAGTCGTTCGACCACATCGAGGTCACGTTCGTCGCCAAGGACGGGCGGACCTTCCCGGTCGAGGGCAACGCCACCGGGCGGTTCCGCGATGGGGAGTACGTCGCCACGCACACGTTCTTCCGCGACGTCACCGACCGCAAGAAGGCCGAGGCCCTCGCCGCCGCCTACCAGCGCGAGCTGGAGCACGACGTCGCCGAGCGATCGGCCGCGCTCGTGCGCAGCGAGAAGCTCGCGACCCTCGGGCGCCTGAGCGCCGGCATGGCGCACGAGCTGAACAACCCTGCCGCCGCCGCCCGCCGCGGCGCGGCCCAGCTGCGCGAGGCGGTCACCAGCACCTACACGGGCCTTGCCGCTCTGGCCGCCGAAGGCCTCGACGCCGACGCGGCGACGCGACTGGCCGGACTCATCCGGTCGGTCGGCGACGAGGTGGGGCCGGGCGCCGCCCTCGATCCGCTCACCCGCAGCGACCTCGAAGACCAGGTCGAGCAGTGGCTGAGCGCGCACGGCGTCGACGACGCCTGGGCGCTGGCCGGTCCCCTCGTGGCGCACGAACTGCGGCCCGAGACCCTCGCCGGGATCGCGGCATCCTTCCCTCCGTCCGCCCTGCCGACGGTGCTGACGTCGCTCGCGAACGCGTACTCGACGGCCGCGCTGCTCGAGCAGATCGGGCACGGCGCGCACCGCATCTCGCAGATCGTCGGTGCGCTGAAGGACTACAGCTACATGGACCGGGCGCCCGTGCAGGACGTCGATGTGCACGACGGCCTCGACAGCACGCTGGTCATGCTGCAGTCCAAGCTCAAGAGCGGGATCATGGTCGACCGGCAGTACGGCCAAGATGTTCCGCACATCGAAGCGCCCGGCAGCGAGCTGAATCAGGTCTGGACGAACCTCATCGACAACGCGATCGACGCGATGGGCGGCAAGGGCCGCCTCGTGATCCGGACCGCGGCCGCCGACGGCGGCGTCCAGGTCGAGATCGAGGACAACGGCCCCGGCATCGCGCACGACGTGATCGACAAGGTGTTCGACCCGTTCTTCACGACGAAGGGCCCGGGCCGCGGCACCGGACTGGGCCTGAACATCACGTTCAACATCGTGCGCGGCTGCGGCGGCTCGATCGACGTCGATTCGCAGCCGGGGCGGACCGTCTTCCGGGTGCGACTGCCGCTGCGATTGCCATTGCCATCGCAGGGCGAGCATGAAGAGGATGCCGCAGCCCAGGGAGATCCGGCGTGAACGCCGCAGCGCCCGAGGCATCCGCCGTCCGCCGTCCCGTGATCCTCGCCGTCGACGACGACCCGGCCGTGCTGGCCGCCGTCCGCGCCGACCTGCGCGGACGCTACGGGAACGACCACCGGGTGATCACCGCCGACGGCGGGCCGCAGGCCGTCGAGGCGCTCGGACAGCTGGCGGTGCGCGGTGACGAGGTCGCGGTCGTGGTCAGCGATCAGCGCATGCCGGATCTGTCGGGCACCGACGTGCTGCGCGAGGCGTCGCGCCTGTTCGAGGGCGTGCGCACCGTGCTGCTGACGGCGTACGCCGACACCGACGTGGCGATCGGCGCCATCAACGAGCTGCACCTGGACTACTACATCCTCAAGCCGTGGGATCCGCCCGAAGAGCGGCTGTTCCCCGTCATCGACGATCTGCTGGGCGACTGGCACGCCGCCCACCCGCCGAAGCAGCAGCTGACCCGTGTGGTCGGCAGCCGCTGGTCGCAGGCAACGCACCGGGTGCGGGACTTCCTGCAGCGCAGTCAGATCCCGATGGTGTGGCTGGACGTCGACACCGACGAGCAGGCGCGGGCGCTGCGCGATGCCGCCGGCGACGGCGAGCTGCCGCTGGTGATCACGCCCGACGGCACGCGGCTGTCGGCCCCCGGCATCCCGGAACTGGCCGCGGCCCTCGGCCATCCGGCCCCGTCGGACGCGCAGACGTTCGACCTGGCGATCGTCGGGGCCGGTCCCGCGGGCCTGGCGGCGGCGGTGTACGGGGCGAGCGAGGGGCTGCGCACCGTGTGCATCGAGCAGCTGGTCGCCGGCGGGCAGGCCGGGCAGTCGTCGCGCATCGAGAACTATCTGGGATTCCCGAACGGCATCGCCGGGGCCGACCTCGCCCGTCGCGCCCTCACGCAGGCACGCCGGTTCCTCGTCGACGTGATGGCGCCGCAGACCGTCGCCTCGGTCGACGTGTCGGGCCCGTACCCGCAGCTGCGGCTGGCCGGCGGGCAGACGGTCAGCTGCGGTGCGCTGATCCTCGCGTGCGGCGTGGCATACCGGAGCCTGGACGTGCCCGGCAGCGACCGGCTCGAGGGCCGTGGTGTGTACTATGGCGCGGCCCTGAGCGAGCGCGACACCGTCACGGGCGAAGACATCGTCGTCGTGGGCGGGGCGAACTCGGCGGGGCAGGCGGCGGTCTTCTTCTCGGCGTTCGCCCGGTCGGTGACGATCCTGTGCCGTGCGAGCGAGCTCGGAGCGAAGATGTCGCAGTACCTGGTCGACCAGATCGAGGCGCTGCCGAACATCTCGGTCGAGTGCGGCACCGTCGTGCGCGAGGTGGCCGGTGCAGATCATCTCGAGCAGGTGATGGTGGATGCCGTCGCCGGCGGCGCGGTGCGCACTCTGGCGGCGAGCTCCCTGTTCGTCTTCATCGGTGCCTCGCCGCGCACCGACTGGCTGCCGCCCCAGATCGTCCGCGACGAGCGCGGCTTCGTCGTGACGGGTTCTGCCCTGGGCGCGCAGCGCCACCGCACGGCCGACGGCGAGCGCGACCCGTTCCTGTACGAGACGAGTGTGGCGCGGGTGTTCGCCGTGGGCGACGTGCGCGCCCAGTCCGTCAAGCGGGTCGCCTCGGCCGTCGGGGAGGGCTCGGTCGCGGTGCAGTTCGTGCACCGCGTGCTGCACGAATGAGCCCCGATCGTCGTGCTGCGCCGCCCCGCTGAGGCCCTGCTCAGCGGCGCTCGGCTCTGCTCAGCGGCGCTCGGCCAGTCCCTCGTGCGTGAGCTCGAGCGTCGTGTCGACGCCGAGCCGGGCGAGGAACGCGTCGTCGTGGCTGACCACGAGCACCGCGCCACGGTAGACCGACAGCGCCTCGACGACCCGATCGACCGTGTCGAGGTCGAGGTTGTTCGTCGGCTCGTCGAGCACGAGCAGCTGCGGCGGCGGATCGGCCAGCAGCAACTGCGCCAGCGCCACCCGGAACCGCTCGCCGCCCGACAGCGACGCGACCGGCCGGTCTACGGCATCGCCGCGGATCAGGAAGCGGGCCAGCCGGTTGCGGATCGCGGCCGGTGGCACGCCGGGCGCGGCCGCGCGCACGTTCGCGAGCACGCTGGCGGTCTCATCCAGGCCGTCGACGCGCTGCGGCAGGTACCCGATGCGGTCGGTGTGCGCCTCGGCGTGTGCAGAACTCATCCAATCCGAGCCCGAAGGGCCGGAATCGGCTCGTCTCGTGCTCGAATCGTCGAGATCGACGGAGTTCTGAACGCCCGACGCGACCAGCCGCTCGAGCAGCGTCGTCTTCCCCGCGCCGTTCGGGCCGATCAGCGCCACCCGCTCGGGCCCCTGGACGATCCACGCGTGCTCGGCATCGCCGATCGTCGCGATCCGCCGCCCGGCGGGCACTCCCGGATCGGGCAGGTCGATCACGACCCTGTCGTCGTCGCGCACTCGCCGCTCGGCGACATCGAGCGCCGCTCGGGCCGTCGCCTCCTTCGCTCCGACCTCGGTGCGCAGCTTGCCGGCCGACACCTGGGCGGCGCGCTTGCGCCCGTTCATGATGATCTTCGGCTCGCGCTTCTCGGCATAGGCCTTGTTGCCGTACGCCGCCCGGCGAGCGATCTTGGTCTCGGCCTCGATGCGCTGGCGCTTCTCACGCGCGAGCACCTGGGTCGCGGCGCGCTCGGCCTGACGCGCGGCGGACTGCTCGGCATCCAGCCATGCGCGCCACTCGGAGTACGGCCCGCCGAACACGCTCAGCTCGTTGCCGTACAGCTCGGCGGTGTCGTCCATGAGCTCGAGCAGCGCGAGGTCGTGGCTGACGACGACCAGCGTTCCGCGCCATCCGCGCACCAGGTCGTACAGCCGCGCTCGCGCGTCGCGGTCGAGGTTGTTCGTCGGCTCGTCCAGCAGCGTGATGGGCGCATCGCGCAGCCGGATGCCCGCGACGGCCGCAAGCACCGCCTCGCCGCCGGAGAGCTCGCCCACGCGACGCCCGAGCGCCCCTTCGGGCAGCCCTGCCTCGGCGAGGGCGGCCGCGGCCCGGGCCTCGATGTCCCAATCGGCGCCGACCGTGTCGAAGTGCCGCGGGTCGATGTCGCCGGACTCGATCGCGCGCAGCGCGGCGATCGTGTCGGCCACGCCCAGCAGCTCGGCGACCGGTCGGTCGACGCCCAGGGTCAGCTGCTGGGGCAGCAACGCGATGTCGGATCCCGCGGACACGCGTCCGGCGGTCGGGGCGAGGTCGCCCGCGATGACGCGCAGCAGGGTCGACTTGCCGGATCCGTTGCGGCCGATCAGGCCCGTGCGCCCGGAGCCGAACGCGCCCGAGACGTCGTCGAGCGCGAGGGAGCCGTCCGGCCAGGCGAGCGTGACGCGGTCCAGGACGATGGGGGTGTCGTGCATGAGGTCCTCCTCGGTGTCGGGTGCGCCGACACCGATGCCCGAGGCATCCCGCACAGTGCGGGAGGGGAGATCGACGGTCGGCGCGCGAACGTGCTGCAGAGGCAGCGGATTGTTCGGTGACGGCGCGACACGTCGAAGGTTCGACGGATCAGCGCAACGTCAGCACGCGGCGGCGATCTCGGTCATTCCATTCCTCACACTCGGGACAAAGACGTCACACTCTAGCAGAGGGCGACCCCGACGGTGCTAGAGGTTCGCGATCTGCTTGTCGAGGAACGCGCGGACGTCCGCGAGCTCGTCGTCCGACACGCTGTGCGTCAGTCCCGCGTACACGCGGCCCGACAGCTCGCTGTGCGCAGGCAGCCACTCGGTGGTGTGGGCGATGAGCCCCGGCGGGATGACGTCGTCCTGCGCGCCTCGGCCCCAGAACACCGGCACGGTCCGCTCCGCCAGTTCGACATCGCGCGGCAGGTCGCCCGGCGTCGCATAGCCGCTGAGGTTCACGACGAAGGCGAACGCGTCGGGGCGCAGCCGCAGCGCCTGCACTGCGACGGACGCGCCCTGCGAGAAGCCGAGCAGCCCGATCGGCGCCGACGGGTCGGCCACGGCATCCAGCCACTCGAGAAAGATGGATGCCGCAGCCGTGACGCGCGCGGGATCGCGGCCGGCGAGATCCCGATCCATGACGTCTTCGATCGGGTACCAGGAGTACCCGGGCGCGGGCCACGGCGGCGCCTGAGGCGCGCGCAACGCCGCGACGACGAACTCGTCGGGCAGGAACGGCACCAGGGCGAACAGGTCGCGCTCGTCGGCGCCGTAGCCGTGCAGCAGCACCAGCAGCGGCCGGCCGGCGCGATCGGCCTCGGGCGCCGACCACAGCACGGCGTCGGCGTCGATGGGCGCGATGGGGGACGGGGCGTCTGCGGAGTCCATGGGCCCCATCCTGCCAGCGGCCGCCGACAGCGGGCGAGCGCGGATGGTGCGGGCGGGCGCGGGTGGCCTGGGGTATACAGGAGTCATGCCGGTCCGCACGCCCGACCCCGATCCCGAGCCCGACGACGCCTCAGGGCCGGTCCCGGGCGAGGGCGCGAACAGGGGCGGCCCGTTCGTGCCCGGCTCGCTGAGCGGGTTCGGCGGGCCTCCCGGGGCCAACCCGGGATGGCTGAGCGACATCGAGCTGGCCGAGGCGCGGCGCCGCCTGCCGATGCTGTACGTCGAGGCCGTGCCGGTGCGGGTCGACGGCATGGGCGTCGTGACCGAGGTGGGACTGCTGCTGCGCGCGACGCCCCTGGGCGAGATGACCCGCACGATCGTCTCGGGGCGCGTGCGTTACGGCGAGACGATCCGCGACGCGCTCTTCCGGCACCTCGAGAACGACCTCGGGCCGATGGCGTTCCCGCTGCTGCCGGCGCAGCCGACGCCGTTCACGGTCGCCGAGTACTTCCCGCTGCCCGGGGTCTCGGCGTTCCACGACGACCGGCAGCACGCGGTCTCGCTCGCCTACGTCGTGCCGGTGACCGGCACGTGCGACCCCCGGCAGGATGCGCTGGAGGTCACGTGGCTGACGCCGCAGGAGGCGGCGTCCGAGGCCGTCGCCGCAGACATGGAGGGCGGTCGCGGCACGCTGATCAGACTCGCGCTGGCCAGCGTCGGCGCCCTTCCCTGAGAGCCTCCCTGAGGACGCGCCTGAGAGCGGTGCTGAGACCCGTGATCACGGGTTAGAAGCGCACAGCCAACCGGGGTATCCTGCCATCATCTGAAGCATCCTGCGGCGACGCATTCTGCACGCCTACGCGCCGTCGTACCCCACGATCGTCCCATCGACGGATCGATCGCGTACGCCCCTCGCCCGATCCGAAAGAAGACGATGCCCGACACCTTCGGCTCCGCCACCGGCACCACCTCGTTCGACAGCCTGCTCGGCGGCACCGGCGCCACCGAGCAGACCTTCACCACCGCCTTCCGCGGCTACGACAAGGACGAGGTCGACGCCGCCCTCGACGACCTGCGTTCGCGCGCCGCCGCGGCGCAGGACGAGATCGCCAAGCTCAAGGACGACCGCCACCGCGCGGCATCCGCACTCACCGAGGCCAAGCGTCGCACGAGCGAGCTCGAAGAATCGCTCGCGTCCGCCCACGATCACGAGAGCGACGAGCTCGTGCAGCTGCGCGCGCAGGTGGCGGATGCCGAGGCCGCCCGTCGCGAGGCGGTCGAGGCGGCCCGCGCCGAGCAGGATGCCGCGCACGAACAGCTCGTCGCGCAGGTCGCGAAGCTGAACGACGAGCTGACCGCCGCGCACACGCAGACGGCCGAGGCGCACAAGCAGGTGCAGGTGCTCACGGACGAGCTGACCGGGGCGGGCGTCGACACCCCGAACCGGCCGCAGTTCGAAGAGATCCTGCGCGTGGCCGAAGAGCAGGCGTCGACCCTGATCCGCAACGCGTCGGTGCAGGGCGACCGGCTGCTGCAGGCGGCTCGGGCCGAGATCGAGAACAGCCGTGCCAACGCCCAGGCCGACGCCGAGGCGATCCTCGCCCAGGCCCAGCACGAGGCGCAGCAGGCCCGGCTGCGGATCGAGACCGAGCTCGCCGCGCACCAGGCGCTGCTCGAGCGCGAGGCCGCCCGTTCGTCCGAGAAGGTCGAGCAGGCCGAGCAGGAGGCCACGGCCATCCGCTCCGAGGCAGAGAAGGGCGCGGCAGCGCTGCGCGCCATGGTCGCCCGCGAGACGAGCCGTGACCGCGCCGAGGCCGAAGAGGCCGTGCGCGAGCTGCGGGTGCGCACCCTCGAGTTCGAGGAGTCGCTGACCCGGCGGCAGGACGACGCGCACCAGGAGTTCCTGGTGCTGCACAACCAGGCCGTCGCCCACGCCGAGCGGATCACGGCGGACGCGAACGAGCAGGTCGCGGCATCCCTCGAGCACGCCAAGCGCGTGTCGGGCAAGGCCGACGACTACGAGCGGCTCGCCCGCGCGCAGGCGCAGCAGATCGAGGCCGACGCGCGCGTGCGCGCAGCCGACCACCTCGACAACGCGCGCACCAAGGCGCAGAAGATCATGGACATGGTGACCTCGAACGCGCAGTCGGTGCTGCACGACGCCGAGGACCGCACCCGTCAGCTGCGCTGGCAGCAGCACCAGCTGACGAGCTTCATGGCCGAGGTGCGCGAACTCATCCGTCCCGAGGGCCTCGGCCCGGCGGCTGCCATCGAGACCGGGGTGGATGCCACGGCCGACGGTGCTGCTCCCGCCGAGGAGGCCGCTGAGGTCGAGGGTGACGCTGAGGTCGAGGGTGGTGCTGAGGCCGAGGACGACACTGAGGTCGAGGACGAGGCGTCGCTGGACGCGGGCGCCGAGGCTGATGTCGAGGCGAGTGCCGAAGAGGACGACGAGCCCGAGCAGCCGACCGACGGCGACATCGCAGCCCTCATGGATGCCGACGCCGACGAGTCCGTCAGCGCCTGACCCCTCACAGAGGCCGAAGCCCGGTGCGCTCTGCGGTCGCACCGGGCTTCTTCTCGAGGTCTCAGGCCGTGGTCTCACGCGCGATCGCTGCGACGAACGCGTCGATGTCGTCCTCGGTGGTGTCGAACGAGCACATCCAGCGCACCTCGTTGCGCGAGGCATCCCAGTCGTAGAACCGGAACGACGCGCGCAGCCGGTCGGCGACACCGTCGGGCAGCGTCGCGAACACGCCGTTGGCCTGCGTGAGCTGGGTGAACCCGACGCCGCGGATCGAGCCGTCGGCAAGTCCCGCCTCGACCCCCGAGCGCAGGCGCTGCGCCATCGCATTGGCGTGGCGGGCGTTGCGCAGCCACAGGTCGCCGTCGAGCAGCGCGACAAGCTGCGCCGAGACGAACCGCATCTTCGACGCCAGCTGCATGTTGAGCTTGCGCAGATAGATCAGGCCGGTGGATGCCTCGGGGTTCAGCACGACGACCGCTTCGCCGCCCATCGCCCCGTTCTTTGTGCCGCCGAAGCTCACGACGTCGATGCCGACGTCACGGGTGAACGCCCGCAGCGGGAGGTCGAGGGATGCCGCGGCATTCGACAGGCGCGCGCCGTCCATGTGCACGTGCATGCCGCGCTCGTGCGCGTGGTCGGCGATCGCGCGCAGCTCGGTCGGCGTGTACAGTGTGCCGAGCTCCGTCGACTGGGTGAGCGAGACCACGAGCGGCTGCGCGCGGTGCTCGTCGCCCCAGCCCCACGCCTGCCGGTCGATGAGCTCGGGGGTGAGCTTGCCGTCGTCGGTGGGCACCGTCAGCAGCTTCATGCCGCCGACGCGCTCGGGCGCGCCCTGCTCGTCGACGTTGATGTGCGCCGTCTCGGCGGCCACCACGGCGCCCCACCGCGGCAGCATCGACTGCAAGCCGGTCACATTCGCGCCCGTGCCGTTGAACACGGGGAACGCCTCGGCGCCCTCGCCGAAGTGGTCGACCATGACCTCTTGCAGACGGGCCGTGTAGGCGTCTTCGCCGTAGGCGATCTGGTGGCCGTGATTGGCCTGTGCGATCGCGTCGAGGATCTCGGGGTGGATGCCGGAGTAGTTGTCGGAAGCGAAGCCGCGGACGTTCGGGTCATGCAGAGTGGTCACGGATATCCAATCTAGTTCGTACGCGTTCGGTGCTCTGTCGCCGCGGGCGGGCGGCTCGTGTGCAGTGAACAGGCTGAGCTGGGCCGTGGGGAGGCGCCGGCCCCCTGCGCGCACCCTTGAGCAGGTTTTCGGCTCGCGTGCGCCGGCCTAGGCTGCGGTCAGGTCGACGATCGTGCCGTTGACGTCGGCGGCCTCGGCGTCCCAGAGGGCGACGAACCGGTCGGCGAGAGTCTGCTCCAGACCCGACAGGGACCTGACGCGGAAGACGACGGATGCCGCGGCCAGCGGCCGCTCGGCGTCCCGGGCGGTCTTCGCGAAACCCTGGCCCACGGCACGCGCCCAGGTCTCGCTCGCGGCCTTGACCGCCGCGTAGTTCGCCCCGCCGGCCAGCGGCCGCTCGACCGACACCGACGAGACGATGGCCAGACGTGCGGCCGCCGAGGCGTTCAGATCGTCGTCGAACGCGCGCGTGACGTGCCGCAGCGCCGCGAACGACTGTGCGAGGAACCGGAAGTCGTCGTCGGTCTGCCCGGCAAGTCCGCCGCCGCCGCGCCAGCCGCCGACCAGGTGCAGCACCCCGTCGACGCGGATGTCGTCGCCGTGCAGCCGCACGGCCATGTCGAACACGGCCTTCTCGTCGGACAGGTCGCAGGCTTCGACCGTCCACCCTCCGCCGGCGCCCGCCCGCGCGTCGTCGCGCAGCTGCTCGGCGAGCCGTTCGAGCTTCGCGGGGTCGTGGCCGACGGCGATCACGTGGGCTCCGGCATCCCGCAGCGTCTGCGCCGCGACCCGCCCGCTCTCGCTCGTGGCGCCCGCGACGAGCACCGTCCGTCCGTTCAGATCCGTCATCTCAGGTGCTCCTTCGCAGTGACGCGGCTCACAGGGTTCGGAAGATGAGACGAATCTCGGATCTTTCCAGCGAAATCGTCCGAGATTCGCGCGACCCTCCGAACCCTGTGAGCGTAGCAATGCCACCGCAGGTCAGGCCCGCTCGGCGCAGGTCTGGCTTACGCGGGGCAGGTCAGGCTCACGCAGCGCGGGTCAGGCGTCGCTCGCGCGGATGCCCGTGGTCGACTCGATCACGGCGCGCATCTTCTTCTCGAGCGCCTCGTAGAACATCGACAGCGGGAACTCGTCGTCCAGCACCTGGTCGGTGTAGCCCTTGGGCGGTCCGGCGAGGACCTCGTCCGACAGCCCGCGCGCCCACACCGACGCCGGGTTCGGCGTGAGCACCGAGCGGATGAGCTCGTACGCGGCGAGCCAGTGCGCGGTCTTGGGCCGGTCGATCGACTTCCAGTACAGGTCGTCGATCGCGTCTCCGAGCGCCACGACGGCGGCCGGGACCTCGGCCCAGTCGAACGCGAGCGCGGTGTCGGTCCAGTGCAGCACGCCGCGCTGGTGCAGCCACGCGAACAGCAGCTGGCCGCCCAGCCCGTCGTAGTTGCGCACACGGGTGCCGGTGATCGCGAAGCGGAAGATGCGGTCGAAGATCACGGCGTACTGCACGAGCTTGGCGTGCTCGAGGATCTGCTTCTCGACATCGCTGAGCTCGGCCGGCGCCGCCTCGAGCCGCCTCTGGATCGCCACCGACTCGCGGAACGCGGTCATGTCGCAGCGCATCTCTTCGAGCGAGTACAGGAAGAACGGCATCCGCTGCTTGATCATGAACGGGTCGAACGGCAGGTCGCCGCGCATGTGCGTGCGGTCGTGGATGATGTCCCACATCACGAACGCCTCTTCGGCCAGTTTCTGGTCGTCGAGCATGCGGGCGGCGTCGGCGGGCAGATCGAGCTTCGTGATCTCGGATGCCGCGCGCACGACGCGACGGTAGCGGGCGGCCTCACGGTCCTGGAAGATCGCGCCCCACGTGAACGCGGGGATCTCGCGCATCGCCACCGTCTCGGGGAACAGCACCGCCGAGTTCGTGTCGTACCCGGGCGTGAAGTCGATCAGCCGCAGCGAGACGAACAGCTTGTTGCCGTAGTCGCCGGCCTCGAGCGCGGCGACGAACTCGGGCCAGATGACCTCGACCACGAGCGCCTCGACGAAGCGGTTGCTCGAGCCGTTCTGCGTGTACATCGGGAACACGACCAGGTGCCGCAGCCCGTCGACGCGGTGCTGCTCGGGGTGGAACGCGACGAGCGAATCGTAGAAGTCCGGCACGCCGAAGTCCTCGTCGGCCCAGCGACGGAAGTCCGTGATGGATGCCGCGAGGTACGCGTCGTCGTGCGGGAAGAGCGGCGAGAGCTCGGCGATCGACGCCGTGATCGCCTCGACCAGTTCGGCGGCGCGGGCCTTCTCGTCCGGCACCGAGCCGTCCTTGACCTGGATCGCCTGCAGTGCGGTCGCGGCATCCTTCAGCGTCAGCCAGGCGGCGCTCGTCTCGACGTCGCGAGCGTCCTCGAGGACCTCGGGCTCGCCGACGACGGTCTTCTGCGCGCGCTCGGCGTGGACCTGACTCATGGACATGGGAACCTCCGATCCTGGTGGTGTCATGCCGCGAAGGCGGCGACGTGCCGTAAAATTTACGGCAAGACATGCTGTCTACCGGTAATCTTACGCTGATGTCCGATGTGATTCCCACTCCCGAGGCGCGACTGGATGCCGCCGACACCCGCATCCTCGCCGAGCTGTCGCGCGACGCGCGCGCGACGCTGACGCATCTCGCCGACCACGTGGGGCTCTCGGTCTCGAGCGTGCAGGCGCGGCTGCGCCGGCTCGAGGCGCGCGGCGTCATCGCGGGCTACCGGCCGATCCTCGACGCCGAGGCCGTGGGTCGGCCGCTGTCGGCGTTCGTCGAGATCACGCCGCTGGATCCGGCCCAGCCCGACAACGCGCCCGAGCTGCTCGAGTCGCTGTCCGAGATCGAGGCCTGCCACTCGATCGCGGGGGATGCCGCGTACATGCTGTTCGTCCGGGTCGCCTCGCCGCGTGAGCTCGAGCGGCTGATCCGCGACATCCGGCTCGCGGCGAACGTGCGCACGCGCACCACGGTCGTGCTGCAGACCTTCTATGAGCAGCGTCCGATCGTCTCGGAGCCGCCCGTCGGCCGCTGAGCGAGGAGAAGCCCCCGCCCGCGCCACCCGAATCTGCGGCAGGATGGCAGGCAGAGGGCGTCGCAGGGGCCGTCTGCGGCGTCCCATTCGTGCCGGGAGGCGATATCGATGGCGAACAGCTTCGGTGCCAGGGACACTCTGACCGTCGGAGACAAGCAGTACGAGATCTTCAGACTCGACAGCATCCCGAACACCGGCCGATTGCCGTACAGCCTGAAGATCCTGCTCGAGAACCTGCTGCGCAACGAGGACGGCAGGACCGTGACCGCGGACCAGGTGCGCGCGCTGGCCGCGTGGGACGCGAAGGATGTCGGTCACACCGAGATCCAGTTCACCCCGGCGCGCGTGCTGCTGCAGGACTTCACCGGCGTGCCGTGCGTGGTCGACCTCGTCGCGATGCGCGACGCGATGGACGAGCTGGGCGGCGACCCGCAGCAGGTGAACCCGCTGATCCCGGTCGAGCTCGTGATCGACCACTCTGTCATCGCCGACAGCTTCGGTCGTCCGCAGTCGGCGAAGATCAACGCCGACCTGGAGTTCGAGCGCAACCGCGAGCGCTACCAGCTGCTGCGGTGGGCCCAGCACGCGTTCGACGACTTCGTGGTCGTGCCGCCCGACACCGGCATCTGCCACCAGGTGAACCTCGAGTACCTCGCGCGCGTCGTGTTCGGCGCCGACGACAAGGGCGACGAGGTGCCGCAGGCCTACCCCGACACGCTCGTGGGCACGGACTCGCACACCCCGATGGTCAACGGGCTCGGCGTGGTCGGCTGGGGCGTGGGCGGCATCGAGGCCGAGGCCGCGATGCTCGGCCAGCCCGTCTCGATGCTGCTGCCCGAGGTGATCGGGCTCAAGCTCACCGGCGAGCTGCGCGACGGCGTGACCGCGACCGACATGGTGCTCACCGTCGCCGAGCTGCTGCGCAAGACCGGAGTGGTGGGCAAGTTCGTCGAGCTGTTCGGGCCGGGGGTGGCGAACGTGCCGCTGGCCAATCGCGCCACGATCGGCAACATGAGCCCGGAGTACGGATCGACCGTCACGATCTTTCCGATCGACGACGAGACGCTGGACTACCTGCGGTTCACCGGGCGCAGCCCCGAGCGGGTGGCGCTGGTCGAGGCGTACGCGAAGGCCCAGGGGCTCTGGCACGACCCCGACCGAGAGCCGGACTACTCGCACGTGGTCGAGCTCGACCTGGGCTCGATCGAGCCGTCGATCGCCGGACCCAAGCGGCCGCAGGACCGCATCCCGCTGGCGCGCGCGCAGCGCACGGTGGAACGACTGCTGGCCGACCCCGCCGCCGACGTCACGACGCTGACGGCCCTCGACGACGCGATCGACGACACGTTCCCCGCTTCGGACCCCTTCCTCGGCGAGGCCGACATGTTCGAGCCGACGGCGGCCTCGGTGGCAGAGCTGATCGACGAGAGCGCGGCCGTGGAGTGGCCGTCGCATCCGCAGACGCTGACCGTCCGCGACCAGGACGTCACGCTCGACAACGGCGACGTGGTGATCGCGGCGATCACGTCGTGCACGAACACGTCGAATCCGTCGGTCATGATCGGTGCCGCGCTGCTCGCGCGCAACGCCGTGCAGAAGGGCCTGAAGACCAAGCCCTGGGTCAAGACCTCGCTCGCGCCCGGCTCGCGCGTGGTCACCGACTACTTCGAGCGCTCCGGCCTCACTCCCTACCTCGACGAGCTCGGCTTCAACCTCGTCGGGTACGGCTGCACGACCTGCATCGGCAACTCCGGCCCGCTCATCGAAGAGGTCGGCGCCGCCGTCGACGCCGGCGACCTGACCGTGGCATCCGTCCTCAGCGGCAACCGCAACTTCGAGGGCCGCATCCATTCCCAGACGCGCATGAACTTCCTCGCCTCGCCGCCGCTCGTCGTGGCGTACGCGCTCGCCGGCTCGATGCACGTCGACCTCGACCGCGACCCGCTCGGCGATGGCGAGGACGGGCCGGTGTACCTGAAGGACATCTGGCCGAGCGCCGCCGACATCAAAGAGGTCGTCGACTCGTGCGTCGAGGCGCGCATGTTCACCGAGGGGTACTCGGACGTGTACGCCGGCGACGAGAACTGGAACAGTCTGCCGGTGCCCGAGGGCGACCGGTTCGACTGGCAGGACGACTCGACCTACGTGCGCCGTCCGCCGTACTTCGATGGGATGGGCCCCGAGCCCGACATCCTGCACGACATCACGGGTGCGCGGGTGCTCGCCAAGCTCGGCGACTCGGTGACCACCGACCACATCTCGCCCGCCGGCACGATCAAGCGCGACTCGCCCGCCGGCGAGTACCTGACCGCGCACGACGTCGAGCCGCGCCAGTTCAACTCGTACGGCTCGCGCCGCGGCAACCACGAGGTCATGATCCGCGGTACGTTCGCGAACATCCGGCTGCGCAACGAGCTCGTGCCCGGCGTAGAGGGCGGGTTCACGCGCGTGCTGCCCGGGCAGGAGCAGACGACGATCTTCGCGGCATCCGAGCAATATGCCGACGACGGCATACCGCTGATCGTGCTCGCCGGCAAGGAGTACGGGTCGGGTTCGTCGCGCGACTGGGCGGCCAAGGGCACTCTGCTGCTGGGGGCGAGGGCCGTGCTGGCCGAGTCGTTCGAGCGGATCCACCGGTCGAACCTCATCGGTATGGGCGTGCTGCCGCTGCAGTTCCGCACAGGCGAGACGGCCGAGTCGCTGGGCCTGGACGGCACCGAGACGTACTCGATCGCGGGTCTCGAGGGCGCGAGCGAGGTGCCGCACGAGGTCACCGTGCGGGTCGAGCCCGACAGCGGCGAGGCTCGGGAGTTCACCGCGACCGTGCGCATCGACACCCCGACCGAGCGGGAGTACTACCGGCACGGCGGCATCCTGCAGTACGTGCTGCGCCAGCGCCTGCACGCATAGGAATACATCGCTGGGCGGATGTCGCAGCCGGGCCGCTCCCGTAGCGTGAGAGGGTGTTCCGGCGGCTTTCGACCCTGCAGCTCGTCATCGACGTGACGGTGGCGGTGCTGTTCGCGCTTGCGAGCCTGCCGACCGAGCTCGCCTCGACGTTCGGCGGGCCTCTGATCGGTCCGTTCAACAGCGCGGTCGGCCTGCTCGTATGCGTGATCTTCGGGGGAGCGCTGGCCGTCCGGCGCCTGTCGCCGCCGGTCGCGCTGGGCCTCGCGTGGGCGGGCGCCGTCGTGCAGATGTCGTTCGGGCGCTCTCCGGGGCTCGCCGACCTCGTCGTGTTCGCGGTGCTCTACACGGCGGCCGCGTACGGCTCGCGGCTCGTGCTGTGGATCGGATTCTCCTCGGCGATCGTCGGGGCCGCCGTCGCCACGAGTTACCTCTACCTCGTGCTCGGCGCGCCCGCCGACCTGTCGTTGAGCAGGCTGACCACGGCGGTCGCGGTGCTGATCGCGGCGACGTTCGCGTTCCTGCTCGCCTGGACCGCCGGGGCCCTCGCGCGCACCGCCCGCCGTGCGCGCACGACGCGAGCGGCCCAGCAGCGCGCCGAAGCCGAGACCGCGGCCGAGGCCGAGCGCGCGCGGATCGCGCGCGACATGCACGACGTCGTCGCGCATTCGCTCGCCGTCGTGATCGCGCAGGCCGACGGCGCGCGGTATGCCGCGGCATCCACCCCCGCCGCGGCGGACGACGCGGGCATGGCGCAGACCGCCGCCCTGGCGACGATCTCGTCGACCGCGCGGGCGGCGCTGGCCGACGTGCGGGTGCTGCTGGCGCAGCTGCGCCATCGGCAGGAGGACGGTCCGCAGCCGACCGTGGCCGACCTGGACGCCCTGTTCGCGCAGATGCGGACGGCGGGGCTCGAGCTGCGCGTCGACATCGATCCGGCGCCGCGATCCGATCCGCCGGTCGCGGTGCAGCTCGCCGTCTACCGCATCCTGCAGGAGGCGCTCACCAACGCGCTGCGGCACGGCACCGGTCCGGTCGACGTCGCCCTGGCCTGGCGCCCCGAGCATGTCGACGTGTCGGTGCGCAATCTGCTCGGGCCCCCGTCGGATGCGCCGCGCGGGCATGGCCTGATCGGCATGCGCGAGCGCGCGCTGCTGGTCGGCGGCACGCTGGATGCCGGAGCCGACGGCGACGCGTTCGTCGTGCGCGCGCGGCTGCCGATCGGTGCCGCGGCATGACGAGCGGCCGCATGACGAAGGGGAACCGGGTGATCCGTGTGGTGCTCGCCGACGACCAGGCGCTGTTCCGCGCGGGGATCCGCATGGTGATCGAATCGCAGGCCGACCTCGAGGTCGTGGGCGAGGCATCCGACGGCCGCCAGGCCATCGACGTCGTGCGTGCGCAGCGCCCCGATGTGGTGCTGATGGACATCCGCATGCCGGTCATGGACGGCCTGGCCGCCACGGCCGAGCTGCTGCAGGATGCCGATGCCCCGCGCATCCTCATGCTCACGACGTTCGACCTCGACGAGGCGGCGGCGCGGGCGATCCGGCAGGGCGCCAGCGGGTTCCTGCTCAAAGACGCCGACCCCGAGTTCCTGCTCGCGGCGATCCGCACCGTGCATTCCGGAGCGGCCGTCATCGCGGCATCCGCCACCCGCGACCTGTTCGCGAGCACGATGGATGCCGCGCCTCGGCCGGTTCCGGACGCCTATCGCGAGCTCACCGAGCGCGAGCGCGAGATCTTCGCCCTGGCCGCACGGGGCCTGTCGAACGCCGAGATCGCCGCCCGGGAGTACCTGTCGGAGGCGACCGTGAAGACGCACATCAGCCGCATCCTCGCCAAGCTCGCCCTGCGCGACCGGGTGCAGCTGGTGGTGTTCGCCTTCGAGCACGGCCTCGCGTGACGCGGGCGACCGCTCGCCGCGCCCACCGCCCCTCGCTGCGCCCCCACCGCGAGAGTGCATCTGACCGCTGAGGGGCGGGGAAGCAACCGCTCCTCGTCCGGGAGATGCACCCTCGCGGGTCCGGCGTGCCGGTCAGCGCCCCTTTGCGCCCCAGGGCCGGTCGTACACCGCGGCCAGTCGCGACAGCGCAAGGGCGGCCACGAGCAGACCGAAGTCACGCAGAGCGACGTCGTAGAAGCCCGAGTACGTCAGCAGGTCGACGACGATCCCGGCAAGCCACAGCGCGACGACGTAGCTCGCGTAGCGGGGCTTGATCGCGATCGCGATCCCCGCGATGATCTCGATCACGCCGACGACGTACATCGTCCCCTGTGCCGAGAAGGGCGACAGGCCGACGATCCACGGCGCGAGATAGTGCGGCCAGTAGGTCAGGCCGTTCACGAACTTGTCGATGCCCATCCACAGCGGCAGCACCACGAAGCCGACCCGCAGGATCCAGAATGCGGCGAACGCCGGCTCCTCCTTCAGACGGTCCCAGAATGCAGGACCGGTTCCCACCCTGCTCGATGCGCCCAACGCTGACTCAGCCATCACGGCCTCCCTCTAAAAGCAACTTCAGCCGCTCTTAGAATCCACCCGTGCGATTCTTCTGTCAAGATCCACTTCATTAGAATCGGACCGCGCCCATGCCCTCGGCGAAGGGGGAGAGGGAGGACGCTGCGGCGGGCGGCGGTCGGCGGTCGGCGGTCGGCGGTCGCGGCGCGCTCAGCGACCGAGGGCGGCGAGCACCAGGCCGACCGGGATGCTTACGGCGAGCAGGATCACGATCGCCCGGAACGTCCAGAGCGCGAGCGGGTGGGCAGGCGCGGTGTCGCGGTGGGTGGCGACGACGATCAGCACGAGCGAGATCACGAGCATCGCACCGCCGACGAAGGTGATGGCGATCAGACCCGCGAGCTGGCCGGCGACCACGCCCACGTTGCCGAGCGTGAACAGCACGAACGCGATCCACGTGATGACCTGCCCCGCGCGCGGGGCGAGCCAGCCCATCGCCGCGCCCAGGACGGCCTGGGCGACGCCGCAGACCAGCACGATGTAGGCCGTGGCCCACGCGGTCTTCTGCGTCGTCACGTACGCCGTGGCCGCCGCCAGCAGCCCGCCGGCGACCGTGCACACGAGCGCAGAGATGAAGAAGGGGAGCGCCCGGCGCAGCGCGCCGGACACTCCCCGGACGGAATCCGTCACACCAGGATCCGCAGCGGCTCGGCCAGCAGATCGGTGAGATCGCGCAGGAACGCGGCGGCGGACGCGCCGTCGAGCACCCGGTGGTCGACCGTGAGCGTCAGGCGCGTGCGCGGGCGCACCTGCACCTCGCCGTCCACGACGACCGGCTCGTCGACCGTCGATCCGACCGCGAGGATCGCCGCCTCGGGCGGGTTGATCACGGCGGTGAACGCGTCGATGCCGAACATGCCGAGATTCGACACCGAGAACGTGCCGCCGGTCATCTCGTCGACCTTGAGCCGGCCCGCACGGGCGCGGGTGGCGAGGTCCTTGACCTCGGCGCCGATCGCCGAGACCGACTTGCGGTCGGCGTCCTTGATGACCGGGACGACCAGGCCGTCCTCGAGCGCGACCGCGACGCCCACGTTCACGTGCTTGTGGCGCAGGATCGCGTCGCCGCCGAACGAGGCGTTCACCTCGGGGTGGGCGGCCAGGGCCACTGCCACGGCGCGCACGATCAGGTCGTTGACGCTGACCTTGACACCCGAGTCGGCCAGGCGGGTGTTGATGTCGCGACGCACCTCGGTCAGGCGCGAGGCATCCAGCACCGTCGTCAGCTGGAACACCGGCACGAGGGCCGCCTCGGTCAGGCGCCGCGCGGTGACCTTGCGGATCTGCGACATCGGCACCCGCTCGTCGTCGTCCAGCGGCGTGGCGACCGGAGCGGCCGACGCGGCGGGCGCCGCCGGGGCCGCGGGGGCTGCCGAAGCGGGGGCGGATGCCGCAGCCTGCGGCTTCTGCTCCTGCTCGCCCAGCAGCTGCTCGACGTCGGCGCGGACGATCCGGCCCCCGGGGCCGGTGCCCTTCACGGTGCCGAGATCGATCCCGTGCGTACGGGCGAGCGAGCGCACGAGCGGCGTCGCCTTGATCTTCGACCCGGACGACGTCGGAGCCTCGGACTCGTCGGCGGCCGTCTCGGCCTCGGCCTTCGGCTCGGCTGCGGGCCGCTCCTCAGCGTGCTCGTCGGCGGGCTTCTGCTCCGCCGGCTCCTCGGCGGTCTCGGGCTCTTCGGTCGCCGGCTGCTCGGCAGGCTCCGCCGCCTCGGCGGACTCGTCGGCCGGGGCTGCGGCATCCTCTCCGCCACCGGAGCCGGATCCGTCGCCGATCACGGCGATGCGGGCGCCGATCGCGACGTTCTCGCCCGGCTGCACGAGGATCTTCTCGAGCACGCCGCCCTCGTAGGCCTCGAGATCCATCACGGCCTTGTCGGTCTCGATCTCGGCGAGCACGTCGCCGCGCTCGATCGTGTCGCCCTCGGCCTTGAGCCACTGGGCGATGGCGCCTTCGGTCATCGTGTCCGACAGGCGCGGCATGAACACATCAGGCATCGCTTACGGTCCTCCTCTTAGCGCGCGAACCGCGTCGCATCCAGCTGTTCGTTGATGACCCGGATCAGCGCATCGGCGTCCGGGAGTGCGATCTTCTCGAGCGACTTGGCATACGGCAGCGGAATCTCCGCCGCCGCGACCCGCCGCACGGGGGCGTCGAGGTAGTCGAACGCGCCCTCCTGGATCGTCGCGGCGATCTCGGCGCCGATCCCGTAGGTGAGCCAGTCGTCCTCGAGCACGACGGCCTTGCCCGTCTTCATGACCGAGCGGCAGACCGTCACGCGGTCCAGCGGCCGCAGGCTGCACAGGTCCACGACCTCGACCGAGATACCCTGCGGCGCGAGACGCTTGGCGACGTCCGCGGCGATCACGGCCGAGCGGGAGTAGCCGATCACGGTGATGTCGGTGCCGGGCACCGCCACCTTGGCACGGCCGAGCTCGGCGACCTGCACGCCCTCGGGCACCGGGCCCTTCGTGTTGTACAGCGACAGGTTCTCGAGCAGCAGCACCGGGTCGTCGTCGCGGATCGCCGCGGTCAGCATCGCCTTCGCGTCCGCCGGCGTCGACGGGGCGAGCACCTTGAGCCCCGGGATGTGCGAGTACCAGACCTCGAGGTTCTGCGAGTGCGTGGCCGCCAGCTGCTGACCGCCGCCGCCGGGGGTGCGGATCACCATCGGCACGGCGGTCTGCCCGCCGAACATGCCGTAGATCTTCGCGGCGTGGTTGACGATCTGGTCGATCGCGATGAGCGAGAAGTTGATCGTCATGATCTCGACGACCGGGCGCATGCCGAGCATCGCGGCGCCGATCGCGGCGCCCACGAATCCCTCTTCGGCGATCGGGGTGTCGCGCACCCGCTCGGGCCCGAACTCCTTGAGCAGTCCGGCGGTGATCTTGTACGAGCCTTCGAACAGCCCGATCTCCTCGCCGAGCAGGATGACGCTCTCGTCGCGCAGCATCTCATCGCGCAGCGCGTCGTGCAGGGCCTGGCGATACGTGATCTCGGGCGTGGTCTTGTCGTTGTCGGCCATCGCCGTCATGCCTCCTGCTTGTCGTCGGCGCGGTCCCAGCCGGCCGCGAGCACCGGGTCGCCCGGCATCAGCCGCGGAGCGTTCGGGACGTCCGTCGCGTACGTGTAGTCGAACAGCGTGCTCGGAGCCGGCTCCGGGCTGTTGTCGGCGAACGCGATGGCGTCGGCCACCTCGGTGACAGCGTCGGCCTGCAGCCGGTCGGCCTGCTTCTCGTCGAGGATGCCCTCGGCGATCAGCTGCGCGCGGTAGGCGGGCACCGGGTCGAGCTTCTTCAGCGCTTCGGTGTCCTCCTTGCTGCGGTAGCGGGCCGGGTCGACGACCGAATGCCCGCGCAGGCGGTGCGACATGACCTCGAGCAGGCCGGGCTGGCGCTTCTCGCGCGCCGCCGTGAGCATCTCTTCGGCGGCCTGGCGCACGACCTCGGGGTCGTCGCCGTCCACGCGCCGGCCGGGGATGCGATACGACGCGCCGCGCTTGTACAGGTCGGGCTCGCCCGAAGCGGCCTCGACCGTCGTGGCCATGCCCATGCCGTTGTTGATCACGACGTACACGATCGGCAGGTGCCAGATCGCGGCGAGGTTCAGCGACTCGTGGAACGCGCCGATGTTGGTCGTCCCGTCGCCCATCTGGCACATCACGGCCTCGGCGTCCGGACCCGGCTTGCCCCGGTAGGTCAGTGCGAGCGCGGCCCCGGTGGCCAGCGGCAGCTGACCGCCGACGATGCCGTAGCCGCCGAGCATGCGCTTGTCGGTGTCGTACATGTGCATCGACCCGCCCAGGCCGTGCGAGACGCCGTCCTGGCGGCCGAACAGCTCGGCCATGACGCGGCCGGTGCCCATGTCGCGCGCGAGCGCATAGCCGTGGTCGCGGTAGTTCGTGAACAGGTAGTCGTTCTCGCGCAGCGCCGACATCAGCCCCACGACCGTCGGCTCCTCGCCGAGGTTCAGGTGGCAGTACCCGCCGATCTTGGCGCGCGTGTACATCTCACCTGCGCGCTGCTCGAACTCGCGGATCAGCAGCATCTCGCGCAGGTAGTCGATCCGCGTCGCGGCATCGGGCTGGGTGACCGTGGATGCCGCGTCCGCCCCCTTCGCCGCCGCACCGCGCTTCGCAGCCGGCGCGCTCTTGGACGCGCTGCGGCTCTTGGGCGCGGCTGCCGCCGAGCGCGGCTTCGCGGGCGAGCCCTTGGCGGGCGCACCCTTCGCGGACGACGCCCCGCTCCCGGCGGCGCTGCGCGGAGCGGATGTCGCGGTCGCGGCATCCTTCTTCGCGCGAGCGCCCGCCGTGCGGGCGGGCGTCTTCTTCGATCGTGTCGACGTTGTCGCACCATCCGAGCGCGCGGCGCCGCCGGCGGCGGCCTCCTTGCGCTTCGGATCCTGCGTTCGTCCGGCCATAGTGAATCCCTCTCACCGAACAACGCGGCTTGTGACCGCGTGCCTCGTCACGGTCCGGGCGGCTGCTCCTGCAGCGTGAACCGGTCCTCGCTTGCTCCGCACTTCGGGCACACCAGCGGCCGGTGCGCGCCGCGGACGGTTTCGCCGCAGACGCTGCATGCCCATTCCACCATCCGGCCGACCAGGTCGTGCCGACTGAGGATCCCGACCAGGCGGCCGGAAGACAATACGGGGACGCGCCGGATCTGCGAGCCCACCAGAATGCGCCGCACCTGTTCGATGTCGGTGTCGCTGGTGACGCTGATCACGGCGGTGGTCATGACATCCTTCGCCGTCCGGCCCTCGCGTGCGAGCAGATCGAGCTCGCTGACCAGGCCCAGGACGGTGCCCGAGGCGTCGACCACGGGCACGGCGCTGATGCGCGACGACGTGAGCGTCTCGGCGATGTACGCGACCGTGGCCTCCGGACCGACCGTGATCACCGGAGCCGTCATCACCTGACCGGCCGTGATCCCCGCAGCCGCGCGCGCTTGAGTTGTCATCGTCCCACCTCTGTCCCTGCATCGCAGGTTATCAGGGGACGGCATACCGCGGCGAGACGTGTCGCCGCCGCCCGCCCGCCGGAGCCGGGGGCAGAGAGCGGGTGTAGACCGGAAGAGGCGGCGCAGGCCGCCGGGACGACATGAGGAGTGACAGACGTGACCGTTCAGCGGATGCAGTTCAACCAGGCGTTTCCCGAGGGTTTCCGGGCCGTGCTCGGGCTCGAGAAGGCGATCGGGACCGGCGAGCTCGAGCAATCGCTGGTGACGCTCGTGAAGCTTCGGGCATCGCAGATCAACGGGTGCGCGTACTGCCTCGACATGCACGCACGCGAAGCGCGCGAGGCCGGCGAGACGAGCGCGCGGCTCGACGTCGTGGGCGCCTGGCGCGAGGTCGACGACCGGTTCACGCCGCGCGAGCGTGCAGCCCTGGCTCTCACCGAGCAGGTGACGCTGATCTCGCTGGACGGAGTGTCCGACGCGGTCTGGGCCGACGCGAACGCGGCGTTCACCGAGCGCGAGCTGGGAACGCTGATCACCGTGATCGCCGCGATCAACGTGTGGAACCGCATCGCCATCGGAACCCACCAGCAGCCCGAGAGCTGATCGGCCCCCGGCCCCCGGCGGCCGGGCCGCGGCATCCGTCTCGAATCATCCTTGCGATGGAGCAACAGCCATCTGCAGACCGATGTGGGGCTGGATGCCGCGTCCCTAGCGTCGATGTCATGCACATCACATCGACAG
This sequence comes from Microbacterium sp. W1-4-2, assembly GCF_058349885.2. Classification (NCBI taxonomy): domain Bacteria; kingdom Bacillati; phylum Actinomycetota; class Actinomycetes; order Micrococcales; family Microbacteriaceae; genus Microbacterium; species Microbacterium sp. W1-4-2. The sequence goes on from NZ_JBYRJC020000004.1 coordinate 99,107, forward strand.
AACTCGGGCTCGCCGCACGCGTGCAGGGCATGACCAAGACCTACGGCACCGGCGCAGGCCGCGTGCAGGCGCTGGACGGCGTGAGCGTCGGGATCCGTCGCGGCGAGTTCACGGCGATCATGGGACCGTCCGGGTCCGGCAAGTCGACCCTCATGCACATCATGGCGGGGCTGGATGCCGCGACCTCGGGACGCGCGTGGATCGGCGACACCGAGATCACCGGGCTCGGCGACCTCGACCTGACGCTGCTGCGCCGCCGCCGCGTCGGGTTCGTGTTCCAGGCGTTCAACCTCGTGCCGACCCTCGACGTGACCGGCAACATCCTGCTGCCGTTCGACCTGGACGGGCGCACGCCGTCCGCACGGGAGCGCGCCCGGATCGACGGCCTGATCGTCTCGCTCGGCCTCGCCGACCGGCTGGCGCACCGGCCGCACGAGCTCAGCGGCGGGCAGCAGCAGCGCGTGGCGATCGCCCGGGCCCTGGCCACCGCGCCCGACCTGGTGTTCGCCGACGAGCCGACCGGCAACCTCGACTCGCGCTCGAGCCGCGAGGTGCTCGCGCTGCTGCGCGCCGCCAGCGCCGAGCACGGACAGTCGATCGCGATGGTCACGCACGATCCGGTGGCCGCCAGCCACGCCGACCGGGTGCTGTTCCTCGGCGACGGCCGCATCGTGGCCGACAAGCCGCGACAGAGCGCCGAGAAGATCTCGGCCTATATGCTCGCCGCCGAGCTCGGCGGCCAGTCCTCGCCCGAACTGTCGCGTGTGCCGTCCTCGCGCGAAGCGAGGGGATCTCACGAAACGAGGACCGGATCGGCGGTTTCGGTCCTCGCCTCGGCAGATCCCCTCGCCTCGGCCGAGGAGGTGTCGGCGTGAGCGTCGGAAAGGGCGCGCACTGGCTGCGCGAGCGGGGGATGGGCGCGAGCATCCTCGTCTCGGCCATCTCGACCGCGTTCGGCGTGATCCTGATCGCCGCGACCGGCTACATCGCGGCGATGCTGCGCGCGAATCCCTACATCGGCGACAGCCGCACGCTGGCGTTCGTGCTCGGCTTCCTCACGTTCGTGCTGGTCGGCGTAGCCGTCTACGTCGCCTCGATCGTCACCGCGAACACGTTCTCGACGGTCGTGGCCGGGCGCACGCAACGGATCGCGCTGCTGCGGCTGATCGGCGCGACCGCGCGTTCGCAGCGCGCCGAGGTCGCCCGGCAAGGGCTCGTGGTCGGCATGATCGGGGCTCTGGTGGGCCTGGTCGCCGGGGCCGCGGCATCCATCGTGGGCGTCGCCCTGGCCGACAGTGCGCTGCGGCTGCCGGACCTCGGGTACGTCGCCGTGCAGCCCATGCTGGCCGTGCCCGCCGTGATCGTGGCGCTGACCACATGGGCGGCCGCCTGGGCGGGCTCCCGCCGGGTGCTGACGGTCACACCGCTGCAGGCGCTCGGCTCGGCCGCCGAGGCGAGCCGTGACCAGGTCGCGCGCCGCTCGGTGCGCAACGGCTTCGCGATCGCTCTGTTCGCCGCGGGCGCGCTGCTTCTGGCCGGCGGGGTCGCGATCGGGCTGATCACGCCGCTGGGCGTCATCGTGTCGTTCGCCGGCGGCATCCTGTCGTTCACCGGCATCGTGCTGGGCGCCGCGCTGGTGATGCCGCCGCTGCTGCGGCTGGTCGGCCGGCTGTTCGGCCGATCGGCGGTGGCGCGCCTGGCCGCCGAGAACGCGATGCGCCATCCTGAGCGCTCGAGCCGCATGGCCATCGGCGTGGTCGTCGGGGTGACGCTCGTGACGATGTTCGCCGTGGCGATGGAATCGGCCAAGGCGGTGATGGCGGCCGCGGCCGGAGGCACGCTGCCGCCCGAGATGAGCTCGGTGATGGACGGGTTCGCCGGCGTCATGATGGGCCTCGTCGCCGTCTCGGCCGTGATCGCCGCCGTCGGGCTCGTGAACCTGCTGACCCTCGGGGTCGTGCAGCGGCGCCGCGAGCTCGGGCTGCTGCGGGCGCTCGGCCTGTCGACCGGTCAGGTGCGGCGGGTCGTGCTGCTCGAGGCCGCGCACATCTCGATCACCGCGGTGGTCACCGGCGTGGTGCTGGGCATCGCGTACGGATGGGCCGGGGCGCAGTCGGTGCTCGGCTCGATCGCCGCCGATCCCCACGGGGCCACCGCCGGGCTGGTCGTGCCCGCCGTGCCGGTGGCGCTGCTGGTCGTCGTCGTGGCGGCGACCGCGCTGCTCACGCTGGCCGCCGCCGTCACCCCGACGCGCCTGGCCACCCGGGTCACCCCGGTCGAGGCGCTCGCCGCGTAGAGATGGGATGCCGCGGCCCGACCGCGCTGTCGGGCCCGCGGCATCCCTCTTCCCTCGACGTCGATGCGGGTGCACGCTGTTACCCACCGGATCCAGGCCCGGTGCGAACGAGGAGGAGCCATGCAGATCGACATCATCGAACACGAGCCGCCTTACCGGGTCGGCGTCATCGTCGGCAGCCTGTCGCGCGAATCGATCAACCGCCGCCTCGCCGACGCGCTGGCCAAGCTCGCACCGCCGGAGTTCGCCTTCGAAGAGATCCCCTATGCAGATCTGCCCCTGTACAACCGGGACTTCGACGCGGACTACCCGCAGGTGGCGCGCGACTTCAAGGCGGCGGTGGATGCCGTGGATGCCCTGCTGTTCGTCACCCCGGAATACAACCGGTCGATCCCCGGCGCCCTGAAGAACGCCATCGACTGGGGCAGCCGGCCGTGGGGCCAGAACGTGTGGCACTGGAAGCCGGCCGCCGTGATCGGGGCGTCGGCGGGGCAGATCGGCACCGCGGTCGCGCAGCAGACGCTGCGGGCGACGCTGAGCTTCTTGAACGTGCGGCAGATGACCACGCCCGAGGCGTACATCCACTTCACGCCGGGGCTCGTGGACGACGACGGCAACGTGACCGTGCCCGGCACGGAGCAGTTCCTGCGGAACTTCGTCGCCGAGTTCTTCGACTACACGATGCGCGTGCTGGCGGTCGTGCCGCAGCGCTGAGGCTCGTCACTCGTGCTCGGGATCGTGCGCCCACGACGGGGCGAGCGCGCGCAGGCGGGCGGCCCGCCACTGCCACACCGACCACAGCACCGGCCACAGCACGGGCGCGGCGGCGCCGCCGATCACCAGGCGATCGCGCCAGAGCGTTCGGGTCGGGTCGCCAGGGGCCGGGCTCACGGCCATCTGGTGATCCCACACGTCGAGCGCGGCGAGGGGACCGGAGATCGGGATGCCGGTGTCCCGCAGGATCCGCACCCGCTGGCCGCGGTGCTGGCGTTCGCTGTCGCTGACGTCGATGAGCTGCCGGCCCAGCGGCACCGGACCCAGCGACAGTCCGACGATGGCCTCGTCGCCCGGCGTCCACGACGTCGGGAGGTCTGCGAGGGCGTCGGGGGTGACGAACGGACCGTCCAGCTCGGCGAGGGCCCGAGGCGAGTGCAGCGCGCGCCACGCCGCATCCGCGTCGCAATCGATCACGAGCTTGAGCAGGATGCGCATACTTCACCGTAGGCTTTCGGCGTGCCGCCTGCAGTCTCGCCGTTCGATCAGTCCTTCTTCCAGGTCAGCCTCGAGTCGGGGCGCGACGGCCTCGCACGGCTGGCGCCGGCCGACATCGTGGTCGTCGTCGACGTGCTGCGATTCAGCACGCAGGCGGTGGATGCCGCAGCCGCCGGACGCACGCTGGCCCTGGCCGGCGGCGAGTCGGTCAACGGCGCACCGGTCGCGGCTGCGGCATCCGGTGCCGTCGTCCTGGCCGGGTGCCTGCGGAACGCGCGCGCCGTGGCCCGGGCGATCGTCGACGAGCAGCACCGCCGGGGCGACCGGGTGCGCATCGCGGTGATCGCCGCGGGGGAGTCGAGAGATGCCTCGACCGTCCGCTTCGCCGTCGAAGACCAGCTGGGAGCCGGCGCGATCGTCGCCGCGCTCGGCGACCTCGGCATCGATCACACGTCGCCCGAGGCGGCGGTGGCGGGCGAGATGTTCCGGGCACTGCGCGGCGCCGTCCGGCACATGCTGCTGGCGAGCGGATCGGGGCAGGAGCTCGTCGATCGCGGGCTGCGCGGCGACGTGGTGCATGCGGCCGAGATCGACGCCGACCACACCGTGCCCGTGCTGCGCGACGGGGGATTCGTGCGGTTCGACCGCTGAACGATGTCTGCGCGGCCTCGCTCGATGTTCGGTGATCGGCGGGTCAGCGCGGCGTCATCGCGGCGAGGCGGGCGGCGGGGCTGATCTCGCGGCGGGTCCATGTGAACAGGTAGCGCGCGTCGAATCGGGGTGCGCACTTGACGCACGAGGTCTGGCGGGTCGGGCGCCGGTGCCGGTAGGCGAGGTGGCCCGCGGGGCACACGCCCACCCACGGCGCCAGCTCGGTCGCGGTCTCGCCGTCATGCGTCGTGCCGCCGACGTAGCCGAGCTCGCGGGCCACCCGCTTCCACGCCGGTCCGTGGCCCGCCGTCGGCCCTGCCAGCGCGTGCGCGACCTCGTGCAGCAGCGTCTGATGGTTGGCGTCGTCGTCGTATCGTGCCGCGAGGTATCGAGACACGCTGATGCGCTTATGCGTGTAGTTGCACAGTCCGGCCCGGCGCTTTGCGCTGTCGAACGCGAACGACCACGAGGCGTCAAGATGAAGGGCGATCAGCGCGTCCGCCCACCCGCGCACCCTCTGCAGTTCAGACATGAGCCGAGATTAGAACGTACCTACGACACCGTGCGCCGGTCAGACGGCGACCGACGACTCGAGATGGCGCCGTTCTGCGGCATCCACCGCCTGCAACGTCGATTGCAGCTGCTCTTCGGTGGCGCCGGCGTCCTGGCGGAGGAACAGTTCGCGCTTGAAGTCCTTGCGCGCGGCCTCGAAGTCACCGGCGTCGAAGTGCGTCTTGCCGCGATGCTGGTAGGCGAACGCGGCGATGCCGGGCCAGCCCTGCCCCTCGGCCTCGGCGGCGCAGGTCGTGATCTCGGCGATCGCCGCCGCGTAGGATCCGCGGTACTGCAGCACCGTCGCGTGCAGGATGCGTGCGCGCAGCAGGTCTTTGCGCGTGCCGGCCATGCGCGCCTCGCGCACCGCGTGCTCGGAGACGTCGAGCGCCTCGTCGAGCCGGTCGAGCACCTTCAGCAGCCATACCCGCTCGAGCAGATCGGGAAGGCTCCGCTGCCCCTCGATCTCGCGCAGCCGCTCCTCGCAGTGGCGGGGGTTGACGATCTCGCGCAGTGTCTGGGGGTCATACCCCTGGATAAAGCTCATCGTCCACTCCCTTCACGCATGATCCTCATCCAGTGTGCCTGACCTCGCTGTGGCGGAGCGCCGGACGCGCCGCGCTGCGCTTGCCCCGCGCCCGTCCCCGAGGCATCCCTCGTCTTCTCGAGGGGGAGGGCGAGGGGCGGGGTCAGCGCTCGAAGAGGGAGGAGCTGGGCTTCGGGGAGGGTCGGGACGTGGCATCCGTCACCGGTGGCGTGGAACCGGCGAACTCGTCGATCTCGCGGCCCTCGGCCACCTTCGCCGGGTGGGGGCCCGCCGCCATCAGCCGGGGCAGCCACTGCGTCGGCAGGGGCGCGGCCGACGCCGCGACCACGAGGTTGCCGAAGCGTCGGCCCTTCAGGGTCTGCACCTCGGCGAGCACGATCACGTGCTCGAGCACCGCGCGCACGGTCGCGACCTGGCCACGGGCGAACGCGAGCCCGGCGCCGTCGGCGACGTTGACCAGCAGCACTCCCTCGGGAGCGAGAAGACGGGATGCCGCGGTGTAGAACTCCACGGTCGTCAGATGCGCGGGGGTCTGGGCTCCGGCGTAGACGTCCGAGACGACGAGGTCTGCGGCGCCCGCAAGACTGGCCGGCAGCCGGCCGAGGCCCTCGCGCGCATCGCCGATGCGGACCCGGATCGCCGCCCCGCGCGGCAGCGGCAGGTGCTCGCGGACGAGATCCCACAGGGCGGGCTCGAGCTCGATCACCTGCTGCCGCGACCCGGGCCGCGTGTGCGCGACGTAGCGCGGGATCGTGAGCGCTCCGCCGCCCAGATGCACCGCCGTGAGGGGCTGTCCGGGCAGGCGCAGCTGGTCGATGACCGCGCCCATCCGGGCGACGTACTCGAAGTGCAGGTGCGTCGGATCGTCGAGGTCGACGTGCGACTGCGGCGTCTCGCCGACCATCAGCTCGGACCCGCTCGTGTAGGCACTGGGCACGACCCGGGCGATCGTGCCGTCGCTCAGCCGCGCCTGGGGCGCGTCGTCGTCGCGCTGCCTGGTCCTGCCCACGAGGCAACCGTACCGGGGCGGGCCGTGCCGCGACTCGGAGCGGGCCGCTGCGCAGTGGCCGCGATCCACCGTCCGCGGCGGCGTATCCGCCGATCCGCGTCCACTCGGTGCCGCGGCATCCATCCACCCGGCGCGGTCTGTTCAGAACTCCGCCAAAACCGGCCGCCGAGAGCCCCGATCGAGCGTTTGCGCGTCGATCGTGTCGATATCGGATGAGTTCTGAACCGAACGCGGCACGCGCCCGCGCGTTACCGTGGGCGTATGGACGTCATCGACCTGAACGCCGACCTCGGCGAGACCGTCGACGGGGTTCCCACCGCCGACGACGAGGCGATGTTCGCCGTGATCTCGAGCGCGAGCATCGCGTGCGGCGGGCATGCCGGAGACGCGGCGTCCATGCACGACGCCGCCGAGCGGGCCGCGCGCACGGGCGTCGCGGTGGGGGCGCACCCGTCGTATCCCGACCGGGCCAACTTCGGCCGCGTGGTGGTGACGCTCGAGCAGGCGGCGCTGCACTCGACCGTGACCGAGCAGCTCGACGCGCTCGCCGGGGCGGGCGCCGACGTCCGCTACGTCAAGCCGCACGGCGCCCTCTATCACCGCGCGGGGTCGGACGCCGAGACGGCCGAGGCCGTCGTGCAGGCGGTGGCCGAGCTCAGCGAACGGGCCGGCCGCGCCATCCCGATCCTCGCGCAGGGATCGGCGCTGGCCGAAGCGGCCGCCGCGACCGGCCTGCCGTTCTTCGTCGAGGCGTTCCTCGATCGCGGCTACCTCGCCGACGGCACCCTCGTCCCGCGCGGCGAGCCAGGCGACCTGCTGCACGATCCCGCCGTGGTCGCCGCCCGCGCGGTGCGCCTCGCGCGCGACGGCGAGGTCGAGGCCGTCGACGGCTCCGTGGTGCGGGTGGATGCCGCCTCCCTCTGCCTGCACGGAGACACGGCCGACGCGATCGCCATGGCCCGCGCCGTGCGCGCCGCGCTGGACGCCGCGGGGATCGCGGTGCGCGCGCCCTGGTGAGCCGGTGACATGATGCGCATTCTTCCGTTCGGCGATCGGGCCCTGCTGCTCGAGATCGAGGGCCCGGAGGCGCCCGGCGCCGACGCGATCGACGCGGTGCTGGCGCTGCACGCGCGGGTTGCGGCATCCCGAATCCCCGGCGTGGTCGACGTGGTGCCGGCGGCCCGCACGATCCTCGTGCACACGGCGCCCGGCGCACTGACCGAGGTGCGCGCCGGCATCGAACGGCTCGGCGCCGGGGAGGGGAGGGATGCCGCGGCCCCGGCGCCCCGCGAGGTCGAACTGGGCATCGTCTACCACGGGCCCGACCTGGCCTCGACCGCCGAACTGCTCGGAACGAGCGTCGAGGCGCTCGCGCGACGGCATGCCGCCACCACCTGGACGGTCGCGTTCACCGGGTTCGCGCCGGGCTTCGGCTATCTCGTCGGCGACGACTGGCCGTTCGACGTGCCTCGGCTGGAGAGCCCCCGCACCCGCGTGCCGGCAGGGTCGGTGGGCCTGGCGGCCGGCTTCTGCGGCGCCTACCCGCGGGCGACGCCCGGCGGCTGGCGCCTGATCGGCACGACCGACGCGCCCCTGTTCGCCCCCGACGCCGTCGAGCCCGTGCTGCTCGCGCCCGGTACCCGGGTGCGGTTCGTCGACCGCGGCGATGGCCGGGCGACGGCACGCGACGGTGCGGTCGCCGCCCCGCCCACGGCGGGTCGGGCCGAGAGAGTGTCGGCGGGCGATGGCGCGATCGACGTGCTCGAGCCGGGCCTGCTCGCCACGGTCCAGGACCTCGGCCGGCCGGGCCGGGCGAGCCTCGGCATCGCCGTGTCGGGGGCGCTCGACCGGGCGGCGCTGCGCGCCGCGAACCGCCTGGTGGGCAACGACGAGGATGCCGCGGCGCTGGAGATCACCATGGGCGGGTTCCGCGCCCGGGCCCGACGCGATCTGTGGATCGCGGTGACCGGCGGGTGGGGCACGATCCGCGTGGGCGGGCGGGAGGTCGACCCCGACGAGGCGGTCGCGTGGCCGGCGGGCGCCGAGCTGCACATCGACTGGTTCGCCCGCGGCGCCCGGGCGTACCTCGCCGTGCGCGGCGGCATCGACGCACCGGCCGTCGCAGGATCGCGTGCGACCGACACGATGGCCGGCCTCGGCCCCGCGCCGCTGCGCTCCGGCGACGAACTGGCCACGGCGGACGCGGCATCCACCCCCATTCCGCCGGCGGAGCCGGTGATGGCCACCGCCCCATCCGACGAGCTCGAGATCGTCGTGGCGCCCGGTCCGCGCGCCGACTGGTTCGCCGACGACGCGCGGGCCGCCCTGTTCGACACGGTGTGGACCGTGAGCGACCACGCCGACCGGGTCGGCATGCGGCTCGACGGCCCGCCGCTCGCGCGCGCCGCCGGGAGCGCCGACGAGCTGCCCAGCGAGGGCATGGTGCCCGGCGCGATCCAGGTGCCGCCGGGCGGCGCGCCGGTGATCCTGCTCGCCGACGGCCCGGTCACCGGCGGCTATCCCGTCATCGGGATCGTGGTCGACGCGGCGCTCGATCTGCTCGCACAGGCCCGGCCGGGCACCGTGATCCGGTTCCGCCACGCGCACCCGTTCTGACCCGGGCCGACCGGCGTGAGGTGCGCGCCCCGGCGCTCGGCGGTGAACTCGTCGGGATGCGCCGCGCGCAGCTCGTCGAGCAGGGCCGGGTGCACGGTGAACGCGTCGAGCTGACGAACTCGGACCCGCTGACCGGGTGTGCGGATCACGGACGTCTGTTCGGTCATGAATCCCCGTCACGATTCCCCCGGCGGGCGCCACGTTCTTCTGCGGGCACCGCGGTGCGGCCGTGCGCGGCGGATCTCCACCCGCGTCTCCACCCGTGGGTGGTGGGCAGGATGCTGCCGCCTGCCGACGCTGAAGACATGAACCTTCAACTCATCGGAGACATCGCCCTCGCGGCCATCCTGCTCGGATGGATCGGATACCGTCAGACGACCTGGCGACCCGTCTCGACCGCGGGGATGCTGCGCATGGCGGTGATCCTCGGCGTCGTCGGCGTCGGCCTGCTCGCACCGACGACGGCCGGTATCGGCGGACTCGACATCGCCGTCATGCTGGTCGAACTCGTGATCTCGCTCGGGATCGGCGCCTGGATGGGGGCGCTGGCCCGCTTCCGTCCGCTGGACCCGCCGGTGCCGGTCGGCCGATCGGGCCGGCTCGCGACCGTCGAGTCGCGCACCGGCTGGTGGGGGCTGGTCCTGTGGCTCGTGATGATCGCCGTGCGGATCGGGATGGATGCCGGGGCCGCCGCGCTCGGCGCCCACATCGCGAGCTCGACCGGCGTGATCCTGCTGATGCTCGCGGCCAACAGGCTGGCGCGCGGCGCGGCGATCGCGGCACGCGTGCAGCGCCTCACCGCCGTCGAGGCGTGAGCGGAACGAGGATGATGGAGCCATGAACGCTCGGCCGACGGGCCTCTCGGTCGCACTGACCGGCGTCGGGGTCGCTCTGCTGTCGTGGTGGCTGATCGCGATCGCCCGCCAGCATGTGCCGTCCTGGGCGACGGTGCTCGCGGCGATCGCGGTGGCCGCCTGGCTCGCCCGCACGCTGTGCGCGGCGCTCGCCGCGCGGCGCACAGCGCTGGCGGCGGCCGGGATCGCGATCCTCGCGGGCGCGCTCGCCGCAGCGGCGACGGACGGCACCGCGATCATCCCGGCGGCCGTATGCCTGCTGGTCGTCACGGCCGACGAGACGGTGCCGGCGCCCGTCGCGATCGGCGCGACCCTGGCGGCGATGGCAGCCGCCGCCGTCGGCGTCGTCCCGGCCCCGGTCACCGTGCCGGTCGTGCTGAGCATCGTGGGCGTTCTGGTGCTGTGCTGCCTGGGCGGGTTCAGCCGCCGGCAGGCGCGCACGGCGCAGCGGCAAGCCCAGGCGCTGCACGAGCGCGAGGTCGCCGCGCGTGAAGAGGCGGGGCGGGTCGCGATCGCGCGCGACCTGCACGACGTGCTGGCCCACAGTCTCGGGGGCCTCGTGGTGCAGCTGGACGCCGTCGACGCCCTGCTCGAAGCGGGGGATGCCGCAGCCGCCCGCCGGCGTGTCGTCTCGGCGCGTGCCCTGGCCGGTGCGGGCCTCGACGAGGCGCGGCGTGCCGTGGCGGCGCTCCGCGGTCCACGGACCGCGGCGTCGGCTCCGGTGGCTCCGGAAGAGCTCGCCGCGACCCTGGACGAGCTGCGGCGGGCGCACCGCTCGCTCGGCGGACGCATGACGTGGCACGAGACCGGACACCCGCGGCCGGTTCCGCAGCCGGTCGCCGTCGCGGTGGAGCACGCGCTGCGGGAGGCGCTGAGCAACGCGCGACGCCACGCCCCGGGAAGGCCGGTCGAGGTCCGGCTGGACTGGCGCGGTGAGGGTGAGGACGCGAGCCTGACCCTGACCGTCGTCAACGACCTCGCAGACGCGCTGGCGCCGGTGGCGACATCGGCGGCGGGCGGCGGCTACGGGCTCGTCGGCATGCGCGAGCGGTTCGCCGGGCTGGCCGCAGGCTCCGGTGCGGGCTCGGTCGAGTCCGGCGTGCGCGACGGACGCTTCACGGTGCGGGCGCACGTGCGGCTGGGCGCGGTGGATGCGGCCGGCCCAGGCGCGTCCGGCGCGTCCGGCGCGCGCGGCGCGAGCGAGGAGCGCCGCCCATGACCGATGCGCCCATCCGCGTGCTCGTCGCGGACGACCAGGCCATCGTCCGCGACGGGCTGGTCACCGTGCTCGGCCTGCTGCCGGACGTCGAGGTCGTGGGGGCCGCGGCCGACGGCGAGGAGGCCGTCGCGGTCGCCGTGGCACAGCGCCCCGACGTGGTGCTGATGGACCTGCGGATGCCGAGACTGGACGGCGTGGCGGCCACCGCGCGGATCACCGCCGACGTGCCCTCGGCGGCCGTGCTGGTGCTCACCACCTACGCCGACGACGAGTCGATCGTCGCCGCGCTGCGCGCCGGCGCGAGGGGATATCTGACGAAGGACGCCGGCCGGGTCGATCTGGCGGCGGCCGTGCGGGCCGTCGCGCACGGGCAGTCCACGTTCGGCGCCGACATCGGGGCGAAGGTCATCGGCGTGGTGACCGCCGCGGCCGCGGCATCCACCCCCGTCACCCCCGCGGGTGCACTCGAACGACGCTTCGCACAGCTCACCCCGCGCGAGGCCGAGGTGCTCGCGCTCGTGGCCGACGGACTCGACAACGGCGAGATCGCCGCGCGCCTGTACATCGGCCGGTCGACCGTCAAGACGCACATCAACGCGATCTTCGCCAAGCTCGGAGTGCGCGATCGGGCGCAGGCGATCGCGCTGGTCCGCTCGTGATCCGCGTCGACGGGATGCCGGGGCCGCGCCGACGGGTTATACCGCAGGAAGAGAAACTCGTCAAGAATCCAGCTGGACATGGCGCGTCGCACGACGTATAGTTGGTAGTTGCGCTCTGGTTCCCCCTGCCTTCATATGGTGGTCGGCTGTGCCTGTGTGCCCCCGCTGTGTCCCGAGGGATCCGTTTCCGGCGAAACGTGCTCCGATGGGCGGCGACGCGTGGCGCGCAGGGTTCGGGTACGAGAGCACGCCACCTGTCGACAAGGAACCGAAGCCCGCACCGGGCTCATGGAGGTTATCCCCTTGGCTGCTGCGCCCAACGCATCCACCACCACCCCCAAGAACGGACGCGGAGCTTCCCGCCTCTCGTTCGCCAAGATCTCCGACACGCTGACCGTCCCGGATCTGCTCGCCCTGCAGACCGAGTCGTTCGACTGGCTCATCGGCAACGACGCGTGGAAGGCGCGCGTGACCGAGGCCAAGTCCACCGGTCGCACCGACGTGCCCGAGTTCAGCGGCCTCGAGGAGATCTTCGAGGAGATCTCCCCGATCGAAGACCTCAGCGAGACCATGCAGCTGAGCTTCACCAACCCGTACCTCGAGCCCGAGAAGTACTCGATCGAAGAGTGCAAGGAGCGCGGCAAGACCTACGCCGCCCCGCTGTACGTCGAGGCCGAGTTCATGAACCACCAGACCGGTGAGATCAAGACCCAGACGGTCTTCATGGGCGACTTCCCGCTGCAGACCGACAAGGGCACGTTCATCATCAACGGCACCGAGCGCGTCGTCGTCTCGCAGCTCGTGCGTTCGCCCGGCGTCTACTTCGACAAGACGCCCGACAAGACCAGCGACAAGGACATCGTCTCGGCGCGCATCATCCCGAGCCGCGGTGCGTGGCTCGAGTTCGAGGTCGACAAGCGCGACCAGGTGGGCGTGCGCATCGACCGCAAGCGCAAGCAGTCCGTCACCGTGTTCCTGAAGGCACTGGGGCTGACCAGCGAAGACATCCTGAACGAGTTCGCCGGCTTCGAATCGATCGAGGACACGCTCAGCAAGGACACCGTGCTGACGCAGGAGGACGCCCTCCGCGACATCTACCGCAAGCTGCGCCCGGGCGAGCAGGTGGCCGCCGAGGCCGCCCGCAGCCTGCTGGACAACTTCTACTTCAACCCGAAGCGCTACGACCTCGCCAAGGTCGGCCGGTTCAAGATCAACCAGAAGCTGGGCCTGGAGGCCCCGCTGAGCGACTCGGTGCTGACCAAGGACGACATCGTCGCCACGATCAAGTACCTGGTCCGGCTGCACCGCGGCGACGTGACGTTCGAGGGCCGCCGCGGCGGCAAGGACGTCGAGATCCGCCTGGACGTCGACGACATCGACAACTTCGGCAACCGCCGCATCCGCGCGGTCGGCGAGCTCATCCAGAACCAGGTGCGCACCGGCCTCTCGCGCATGGAGCGCGTGGTCCGCGAGCGCATGACCACGCAGGACATCGAGGCGATCACCCCGCAGACCCTGATCAACGTGCGCCCCGTCGTGGCCGCGATCAAGGAGTTCTTCGGCACGTCGCAGCTGTCGCAGTTCATGGACCAGAACAACCCGCTCGCGGGCCTGACCCACAAGCGCCGCCTGTCGGCGCTGGGCCCCGGCGGTCTGTCGCGTGAGCGGGCCGGCGTCGAGGTCCGCGACGTGCACCCCTCGCACTATGGCCGGATGTGCCCGATCGAGACGCCGGAAGGCCCGAACATCGGCCTGATCGGCTCGCTCGCGTCGTTCGCCCGCATCAACGCGTTCGGCTTCATCGAGACGCCGTACCGCCGCGTCGTCGGCGGCAAGGTCACCGACCAGATCGACTACCTGACCGCCAGCGAGGAGAACGACTACATCGTCGCGCAGGCCGGCGCCGCGCTGAACAAGGACGGCTCGTTCGTCGAGGAGCGCGTGCTGGCCCGCCGCGGCCAGGGCGGCGAGGTCGACCTGTTCCACGCCGACGACATCGGGTACATGGATGTCTCGCCCCGCCAGATGGTGTCGGTGGCGACGTCGCTCATCCCGTTCCTCGAGCACGACGACGCGAACCGCGCGCTCATGGGCGCGAACATGCAGCGACAGGCCGTGCCGTTGCTGCGCAGCGAGTCGCCCGTGGTCGGCACCGGCATGGAGGGCTACACCGCGATCGACGCCGGTGACGTCATCACCGCGCAGAACGCGGGCGTGGTCTCCGAGGTCTCGGCCGACAAGGTGACCGTCCAGCTCGACGAGGGCGGCATCCAGGAGTACTACCTGCGCAAGTTCGACCGCTCGAACCAGGGCACGTGCTACAACCAGCGCGTGGTCGTCTCGGCGGGCGAGCGGATCGAGGCCGGCGAGGTCATCGCCGACGGTCCCGCCACCGAGAACGGCGAGCTGGCCCTGGGCAAGAACCTGCTCGTCGCGTTCATGACGTGGGAGGGCTACAACTACGAGGACGCGATCATCCTGAGCCAGAACCTGGTGAAGGACGACACGCTCTCTTCGATCCACATCGAGGAGTACGAGGTCGACGCCCGCGACACCAAGCTCGGCAAGGAGGAGATCACCCGCGACCTCCCCAACGTGAGCCCCGACCTGCTGAAGGACCTCGACGAGCGCGGCATCGTCCGCATCGGCGCCGAGGTGCGTCCCGGCGACATACTCGTCGGAAAGGTCACCCCGAAGGGCGAGACCGAGCTGTCGGCCGAGGAGCGCCTGCTGCGCGCGATCTTCAACGAGAAGAGCCGCGAGGTGCGCGACACGTCGCTGAAGGTGCCTCACGGTGAAGAGGGCACGATCATCGCGGTCAAGGAGTTCAACGCCGAGGACGGCGACGACGAGCTCGGCAGCGGCGTGAACCGTCGCGTCGTGGTCTACATCGCCCAGAAGCGCAAGATCACCGCGGGCGACAAGCTCGCCGGCCGCCACGGCAACAAGGGCGTCATCGCTCGCATCCTGCCGGTCGAGGACATGCCGTTCCTCGCCGACGGCACGCCGGTCGACGTCATCCTCAACCCGCTGGGCATCCCGGGCCGCATGAACTTCGGCCAGGTGCTCGAGACCCACCTCGGCTGGATCGCCAAGACCGGCTGGAAGGTCGAGGGCAACCCCGAGTGGGCCAAGGAGCTGCCGGAGTCGGCCCGCGAGGCGGCGCCCGGCACCAAGGTCGCCACCCCGGTGTTCGACGGTGCGCACGAGGAGGAGATCGCCGGTCTTCTGGACTCGACGCTCGTCACCCGCGACGGCGACCGCCTGATCGACGCGTCCGGCAAGACCACGCTGTACGACGGCCGCTCGGGTGAGCCGTTCCCGGCCCCGATCTCGGTCGGCTACATGTACATCCTGAAGCTGCACCACCTCGTGGACGACAAGATCCACGCGCGCTCGACGGGTCCGTACTCGATGATCACGCAGCAGCCGCTGGGTGGTAAGGCGCAGTTCGGCGGTCAGCGTTTCGGTGAGATGGAGGTGTGGGCCCTCGAGGCCTACGGCGCCGCGTACGCGCTCCAGGAGCTCCTGACGATCAAGTCCGACGACATCCTCGGCCGCGTGAAGGTGTACGAGGCCATCGTCAAGGGCGAGAACATCTCCGAGCCCGGCATTCCCGAGTCCTTCAAGGTGCTCATGAAGGAGATGCAGTCGCTCTGCCTGAACGTCGAGGTGCTCTCGGCCGACGGCACGGCGGTCAACCTCCGTGACACGGATGACGAGGCCTTCCGCGCAGCCGAAGAGCTGGGCATCAACATCTCCAGCCGGTTCGAGTCGTCGTCGATCGACGAGATCTGAACCCGGTCAGGCAAACGCAAGATTCAAGGCACACAGGAGAACTAGTGCTCGACGCAACAACTTTCGATGAGCTTCGCATCGGCCTGGCCACCGCCGACGACATCCGTCGTTGGTCCTACGGCGAGGTCAAGAAGCCCGAGACCATCAACTACCGCACCCTGAAGCCCGAGAAGGACGGTCTGTTCGGTGAGCAGATCTTCGGGCCTTCCCGCGACTGGGAGTGCGCGTGCGGCAAGTACAAGCGCGTCCGGTTCAAGGGCATCGTCTGCGAGCGCTGCGGCGTGGAGGTCACCAAGTCCTCCGTCCGCCGTGAGCGGATGGGCCACATCGAGCTGGCCGCCCCGGTCACGCACATCTGGTACTTCAAGGGCGTCCCGTCGCGCCTGGGCTACCTGCTGGACATGGCTCCGAAGGACCTCGAGAAGGTCATCTACTTCGCCGCCTACATGGTCATCTCGGTCGACGAGGAGGGCCGCCACCGCGACCTGCCCACGCACGAGAACAACCTCCGCCTGGAGATGAAGACCATCGCGGACCGTCGCGACTCGCGCGTGGCCGCCCGTCTGCAGAAGCTGGAAGAGGACCTCGCGGCCCTCGAGGCCGAAGGCGCCAAGGCCGACCAGAAGAAGAAGACGAAGGATGCCGCCGAGAAGGAGATGGCATCCATCCGCAAGAACGCCGACGAGCAGATCGCCAAGCTCGAGCGCGTGTGGGAGGACTTCCGCACGCTCGAGGTGGGCGCCCTCAAGCCCGAGGACGACGTGTTCCACGAGCTGCAGGACCGCTTCGGCCAGTACTTCGAGGCCTACATGGGCGCCGAGTCGATCCAGCGCCGCCTGCAGGCGTTCGACCTGGCCGCCGAGGCCGAGAGCCTGCACCTGCAGATCGCCGAGGGCAAGGGTCAGCGCAAGATCCGCGCGATCAAGCGCCTGAAGGTCGTGAACTCGTTCCTGTCGACGGGCATGAGCCCGGCATCCATGGTGCTCGACGTCGTGCCGGTGATCCCGCCGGAGCTGCGCCCGATGGTGCAGCTGGACGGTGGCCGCTTCGCGACCAGCGACCTGAACGACCTGTACCGCCGCGTGATCAACCGCAACAACCGCCTGCGTCGCCTGATCGACCTCGGTGCCCCCGAGATCATCGTGAACAATGAGAAGCGGATGCTGCAGGAGGCCGTGGACGCCCTGTTCGACAACGGCCGCCGCGGCCGCCCGGTCACCGGTACCGGCAACCGCGCGCTCAAGTCGCTGTCCGACATGCTCAAGGGCAAGCAGGGCCGGTTCCGTCAGAACCTGCTCGGCAAGCGCGTGGACTACTCGGGCCGTTCGGTCATCATCGTCGGCCCGACGCTGAAGCTGCACCAGTGCGGTCTGCCCAAGCAGATGGCCCTCGAGCTGTTCAAGCCGTTCGTGATCAAGCGCCTCATCGACCTGGGTCACTCGCAGAACATCAAGGCAGCCAAGCGCGCCGTCGAGCGCACCCGCCCCGAGGTGTGGGACGTGCTCGAGGAGATCATCCGCGAGCGCCCCGTGCTGCTCAACCGTGCCCCCACGCTGCACCGCCTGGGCATCCAGGCCTTCGAGCCGCAGCTGGTCGAGGGCAAGGCCATCCAGCTGCACCCGCTCGTGTGCGCGGCGTTCAACGCCGACTTCGACGGTGACCAGATGGCCGTGCACCTGCCGCTGTCGGTCGAGGCGCAGGCCGAGGCCCGCATCCTCATGCTGGCGTCGAACAACATCCTGAAGCCGTCGGACGGCCGCCCGGTGACCCTGCCCTCGCAGGACATGATCATCGGTCTGCACCACCTGACGACGATCAAGGAGGGCGCGGCCGGTGAGGGTCGTGTGTTCGGCTCGGTCGGCGAGGCGATCCTCGCCCGCGACGAGGGCACGCTCGACCTGCAGGCCAAGGTCCGCATCCGCATCCCGGGTCTGACCTTCCTCGAGGGCGAAGCCCCCGAGGGGTATGGGGACGTCCTCAATGGTGACGGGACCATCGATAAGAAGGGCCACGGACTCGTGGACGCCTCGCTCGGCCAGGCGATCTTCAACGACACCCTGCCCAAGGGGTACCCGTTCGTGCGCGAGCAGGCCGACAAGGGCAAGCTGTCGCAGATCGTCAACAAGCTCGCCGAGGAGTACCCGAAGGTCGTCGTGGCAGCCGCGCTCGACGCGATCAAGGACGCCGGCTTCTACTGGGCCACCCGCTCGGGTGTCACGGTCGCGCTGAGCGACATCCTGACCCCGCCCACCAAGGGCGAGATCGTCGCGAAGTACGAGAAGCAGGCGGCGAAGGTCCAGGGCCAGTACGAGAAGGGTCTGACCACCGACGCCGAGCGCCGGCAGGAGCTCATCAAGATCTGGACCGAGGCGACCGACGAGGTCCAGAAGGCGATGCGCGACAACTTCCCGGCCGACAACACCATCAACCGCATGGTGTCGTCGGGTGCGCGAGGCAACTGGCTGCAGATCCGCAACATCGCGGGTATGCGCGGCCTGGTGAACAACCCGAAGGGTGAGATCATCCCGCGCCCGATCATCTCCTCGTACCGCGAGGGGCTGAGCGTCGCCGAGTACTTCATCGCGACCCACGGTGCCCGCAAGGGTCTGGCCGACACCGCTCTGCGCACGGCCGACTCGGGTTACCTGACCCGACGTCTGGTCGACGTGTCGCAGGACGTCATCATCCGCGAAGAGGACTGCGGCACGACCAAGGGCCTCGAGTTCACGATCGCGACCCCCGACTCGTCGGGCGCGCTCGTGCGCGACGCGAACGTCGAGAACTCGGTGTTCGCGCGGACCCTCGCCACCGACGTGGTCGCCGAGAACGGCGACGTCCTCGCCGAGGCCGGTCAGGACGTCGGCGACGTGCTGATCAACCGCCTGGTCGAGGCCGGCGTCACCACCATCAAGGTGCGCTCGGTGCTGACCTGTGACTCGGCAGTCGGCGTGTGCGCGAAGTGCTACGGCCGCTCGCTCGCCACCGGCAAGATCGTCGACATCGGCGAGGCCGTGGGCATCATCGCGGCCCAGTCGATCGGCGAGCCCGGCACGCAGCTGACGATGCGTACGTTCCACACCGGTGGTTCGGCCTCGGCGGACGACATCACGCAGGGTCTGCCCCGCGTGCAGGAGCTGTTCGAGGCGCGCACTCCGAAGGGCGCGTCGCCGATCGCCGAGAGCGACGGCCGGATCACGATCGACGAGACGGAGAAGACCCGCAAGGTCATCCTGACTCCCGACAACGGCGACGAGCCGCACGTGTACCCGGTGCTCAAGCGCGCGACGCTGCTGGTCGAGGACGGCCAGCACGTCTCGGTGGGCCAGCCGCTGCAGGTCGGCACGCTCGACCCGAAGGAGATCATGCGCGTGCAGGGTGCGCGCGAGGTGCAGAAGTACCTCGTGGGCGGCGTGCAGGGCGTCTATCGGTCGCAGGGTGTGCCGATCCACGACAAGCACATCGAGGTCATCGTGCGCCAGATGCTGCGCAAGGTCACCGTCGTCGACCACGGCGAGACCGAGCTGCTGCCCGGTGAGCTGGTGGACTCGCGCCGCTTCATCGACATCAACCGTGCGTCGGTCGCCGAGGGCAAGCGTCCCGCGTCGGGCCGCCCGGAGCTGATGGGCATCACGAAGGCGTCGCTGGCGACCGAGTCGTGGCTGTCGGCCGCGTCGTTCCAGGAGACGACGCGCGTGCTGACCCAGGCCGCGATGGAGGGCAAGAGCGACCCGCTCGTGGGCCTGAAGGAGAACGTGATCATCGGAAAGCTGATCCCCGCGGGCACCGGACTGACCAAGTACCGGAACGTGGTGGTCGAGGCGACCGAAGAGGCCAAGAGCGAGCGGTACCCCAACCGCATCTTCGCCTCGGACGGCGCGTACAGCGACGCCGACCTGAGCTATGTCGACTTCGACAGCTTCTCGACGGACGACTTCACGCCCGGCCAGTACAACTGACAGGTGACGGGATGCCTCGACTCGAGGCATCCCGTCATCCGAAGGCCCTCGGCATCGCGCCGGGGGCCTTCGTCGTCGGTGCAGGTGCGGGCGGGTTGCTCAGCGCCACGGCCCGGTGGTGGACGTACCGTGGAACCAAGGGGGTGAACGGGGATGATCGGGGGTCGTTCAGGCTGGATCGCCTGGCCGGCGGGGGTGCTGTGCCTGGGCGTTGTGGCGGGACTCGTGTGGCTGGCCGCGCCCGGTGTGCCGGCCGCCGTGCAGTTCGTCGGCGACGTGCTGCGCTCGGCGTCGCAGCCCCGCTCGGACGCGGCATCCTCTCCCCGTCCCATCGAGAGCATCGGCACCGCGCTGACCGACGACTGCCGGTCGTTGTACCCCGACGGACTGTGGTCGCAGCTGACGTGGCAGCCGCACGTCGTCCTGAATCAGACGCAGGATGCGCCCGACACCTCGGCGGCCACCGTCCGCGATGCGCTCCAGCCCGACGTGCTCATGACCTGCACCTGGCGCGAGTCGGGCGGCGGGACGGTCACGACGACGCTGGCGCGGGTGGATGCCGAAGCCGCCGCGATCGCGCAGCCGGGCTTCGCCGGCCAGGGCTTCGTCTGCGCCGGGTCGGGCGACGGCGTGCAGTGCACGAAGACCGCGGGCGAGACCGCCGAGGTCGAGATCGTGCGCGGCGGCATGTGGCTGTCGACGATCGAGCGGCAGTGGCATCCCGCCCGATACACCGAGCAGCTCGTGCAGCGACTCTGGCCGTGACCGGGGGCTACGGCACCTCCCACGTGTGCACGGGCGCGTTCGCGTGCATGCCCTCGGTGTAGCGCACGAGCATCTCGGCCAGCGCGCGGTCGCGGCCCATGCCGCGGTTCTCGAGCGCCTGCACGGTCGCGACCTGCCACGAGGCGCCGTTGACGCGGCGCTTCGCGCGCTCCTCGATGATCGACAGATACCGGTCGCGTACTGCCGCCGAGACGTTCCAGCGCGACAGGCCCTCGTCGGCCAATGGCAGCAGGCGCCGCAGCAGCAGCTCGTCCCAGGGCACCGCCCCGATCCCCGGCCAGTAGAACACCGAGTCGATGCCGCGCCGGGCGCCCTCGGTGAAGTTCGAGTGCGCGGCGTCGAAGCTCATCTTCGTCCAGATCGGGCGGTCCTCGGTGGCCAGCATCCGCACCACGCCGTAATAGAAGGCTGCGTTGGCCATGACATCCACCACCGTCGGCCCCGCCGGCAGCACGCGGTTCTCGACCCGCAAGTGCGGTCGGCCGTCGACCACGTCGTAGATCGGCCGGTTCCACCGGTACACCGTGCCGTTGTGCAGCCGCAGCTCCTGCAGCCGCGGCGCACGGCCGGCGGCGAACTCGGCCTCGGGGTCCTCGTCGGTGGTCTCGGGCAGCAAGGCCGGAAAGTACCGCACGTTCTCTTCGAACAGGTCGAAGATGCTCGTCACCCACCGCTCGCCGAAGAACACCGGCGGGCGCACGCCCTGGTTGCGCAGCTCGGGCGAGCGCGTGTCGGTGGCCTGCAGGAACAGCTCGGTGCGCGTCTCGGCCCACAGCCGCTTGCCGAACAGGAACGGCGAGTTCGCGCCCAGCGCCAGCTGGGGTCCGGCGATCACCTGGGCGGCGTTCCAGTACGCGGCGAACTCGGCCGGCGCGACCTGCAGATGCAGCTGCACCGAGGTGCACGCCGATTCGGGCGCGATCGTCGGCGAGTACATCCGCAGCGACTCGGCGCCGGCGATGTCGAGCTCGAGGTCCTCGCGCCGTGCGGCGAACACGGCGTCGTCCAGGGCGGCGTACCGGGGATTCGCGCTCATCCAGTCGCCCTGCAGGTGCTCGGGGCGCAGAGTGGGCAGGATGCCGATCATCACGATGCTCGCATCGGCCTCGCGGGCCCGCTTCTGGGCCTGGTTCATCGAAGAGCGCAGCAGCTCTTCGAGATCCAGGGCGGAGTCGCCCGGCAGCGGCCGGGGCGGCACGTTCAGCTCGATGTTGTAGCGCCCGAGCTCGGTCTGGAACGCGGGGTCGGCGATCGCCGCGAGCACCGCGGCGTTGGCCATCGCCGGCTGCCCGTCGCGCCGAACCAGGTTCAGCTCGATCTCGAGGCCCGTCAGCGGCCGCTCGAACTCGAACGCGTGGCCGCCCAGCATCTGCTCGAACACGTCCAGGCAACGCTGCACCTTCGCGCGGTACTGCTTGCGCTGCTCGCGCGTGAAGATCGGGGAGGCGATGTCATCACCCATGGCGACTCCCTTGCTGCGATGCCGTGGCCGAAGCCGCGGGCCGGGCGCCTGCAGCGGCGCGGATTTCGTGTGGCATGAGCTAAGCACAACGCCGCCCCACGCGACAGACCGCGTTGGCGGCGGGGCGGTGTCGGCCGCGGTCACCGTCTACGCTGGGGCACAGGGCTGCATGCGCAGGCCGTGCGCCCGGGAACGACGACGCAGATGACCACAACGCCTTCGGGACAGGATGCCGCGGCCCTCGCGGCTGCTCCCGCCAGTGCCGTCGACCCCGGGGCCGGTCATGGGCCGGCCTGGCTGGACGCGGTGCTCGCAGAGCATCTGCCCGCGATGATCGCGCTGCGCCGCCGTCTGCACTCGCACCCGGAGCTGTCGCGGCACGAGATCGAGACGACCGCCCTGATCCACGACACCCTCACCGTGGCCGGGATAGCGTCGCAGGTGCTCCCCGGGGGCACCGGCCTCGTCGCCGACGTCACCGGGGGCGCCCCGGGGCGGGTGGTCGGCCTGCGCGCCGACGTCGACGCGCTGCCGGTGACCGAGGCCAGCGGCCTGCCGTTCGCCTCGACGGTTCCCGGGGTCGCGCACGCGTGCGGCCACGACGTGCACACGACGGTGCTGCTGGGAGCGGCCCTCGCGCTGCGCGCGGCACCCCGGTTCGCCGGCACGGTGCGGCTGCTGTTCCAGCCGGCCGAAGAGGTCATGCCCGGCGGCTCGCACCAGCTCGTCGCCAGCGGCGCGATGCAGGACGTCGACTGCGTGTTCGCGTTGCACTGCGACCCGCGGGTGCCGGTGGGGCAGCTCGGCCTGCGGGTGGGCCCGATCACCTCGGCGTGCGACGTGATCGAGCTCGACGTGCAGGGCCCCGGCGGGCACACCTCTCGCCCGCATCTGACCGTCGACGTCGTCGGCGCGCTGGCGGCGGTCGCGGCCCGGCTGCCGATGCTCGTGAACCGGCGGCTCGACCCTCGATCGGGTGCGCTGCTGGTGTGGGGAGCAGTCCGGGCGGGCGAGGCATCCAACGTCATTCCCCGGCAGGGCTCGCTGCGGGGAACCCTGCGGATCATGGACCGCGCGGCCTGGGACCTCGCCGAGCCGATCGTGACCGAGCTGGTCGGGCAGATCCTGGCGCCGAGCGGCGCGCAGTACCACCTGACCTATGTGCGCGGCGTGCCGCCCGTGGTCAACGACGCCGCGTCGGTCGACGTGCTGCGGCGGGCCATCGGCGCCGCCGTCGGCGAGGGGGCGATCGTCGAGGCCGAGCAGTCCACCGGCGGCGAGGACTTCGCCGTGCTGCTCGACCACGCGCCCGGGGCCCTCGCCCGGCTCGGGGTGTGGGACGGGCTCGAGCCGCGGGTCGATCTGCACTCGGCCGAGTTCCGCGCCGACGAGCGGGCGATCCCGGTCGGCGTGCGCACGCTCGTGCACACCGCGCTGGCCGCCCTCGCCGGCGCTTGACCCGGCCTGGTCGGCCCGGCCGGCCGCTGTGGGCCGTTGTCGGCGTGCAGAACTCCGGTGCGACGCGTCAGCCGAACAGATGCGAGACGATGCTGGCGGTGTACCCGTTGGGGGCGAGGTTCGAGTAATGGGTGTCGATGACGATGTCGTCGCGCCAGAACCAGGTGCGGCCGTCGGTGACCGGATAGGTCTTGTTCGGCCAGGTCTTCTCGCATCGCGTGCCGCTCTGCGAGTCGTAGCATCCGTAGCCGTTCGTGCGCAGGCCGCCTTCGACGGTCGCCGCGCTCTCGCGATCGGTGCGCGAGATCTGGGTCCACAGGCTCGTCGTGTCGGCGACGGGATCGGCCCAGACGCAGATCAGTGACCCGTCCGGCTGCACGCCGGTGGCACCGCCGAACGCCGGGTCGTTCAGCGGCACGCCCTTCAGCTGCAGCAGCACGTCGGGTGACAGGATCGCCCGGCAGTCGGTCGGCAGAGCCACCGGCTCGGCGGTCGGCGTGGGCCAGTCGGTGGGTGCCGGGGTGGGCGAGACGCTGGTCGTCGCCGCGCTGCGAGGGGCGGCGTCGGGAGCGCATGCCGCCAGCGGCATGACTCCGAGAAGAAGGGATGCCGCAACCCCGGCGACGATGGCGAGCCTGCGCATGCAGACACTCTAAGTCGGGCCCGACGAGGCGGCGGGAGCGACCCGGTGACGATCGGATGACGATCCTGCGAGGTCGGCGAAAACCGGCATGGCTGCGCCCTCGGGTCGGAGCCCGAGGGTAGCCTCGCACGTGTGGGGACCGTCCCCGTGTGAGGAGTCCGACCATGAGTGATCCCCAGGAGCCGGTCGGCGAGCCCGTCGAAGAACCGACGCCCGTCGGCGACATGGTGAGTCAGGCGCACGAGGGTCTCGCAGACGCCGAGGCCGCCGGCCGCGACGCGGTGGATGCCACGCCCGCATCGTCCGCAGACGATGCGGCCTCGAACGGCACCGCCGACGGCGCTTCCGCAGCCGACACCGCACAGTCCGCAGAGCATGCGCAGTACGCAGAACACGGCGAGTACGCGGTGCCGGAGTCTGCCGGATACGACGGGCCCGCCGAGAGATACAACGGCGTCGCAGGCGAGGCCGAGACCTCTGCCGGCGAGCCCGCGTTCACCACCCCCGGGCTGAACGACGCCTACACGGCCGACCAGCAGAACGCGTACGCGGCCGAGCATGAGAACGTCTCCGCGACTGATCGCGAGGCGCCGGCGACCGAGCCCGTACAGGACGACTATGCGGCAGCGACCGCGGCCGGCGCCGCCGGTGCGGCTGCGACGTCCACTCCCGCCGGGTCGCCGACGCTGAACCAGGGGCAGCCGATCTTCGTGCAGGCGCCCGAAGAGCCGCGGCCCCGCGGCAACCGTGCCGCCGCGGGCGGCATCGGGGTGATCGCGGCGATCTGCTTCGCGGCGCTCTACCTCGCCGCGGACCTCGTGATCGCGATCGTCCAGGGCAAGGTCGGGGGCGCGGCGGCCGGCACCTGGCTCATCGACCAGCTCGGCACGTGGAGCCTGTGGGTGCCCACCGCGGTGTTCTTCCTCGCGTTCTGGCTACTCGGGGCCATCGTCAACCGCGGCCGTTGGGGCGTGTGGGTGATCTTCGGGCTGCTCGTCGGGCTCGCCGCCTACGGCGGGCACATCCTCGGCCAGCTGTTCGAGGCGCCGTTCTGGAACGTCACCGTCGACGAGGGCGTCAAGATCGCCCAGGACCAGCTGTTCGCCCCGCTGGCGATCGCCGCGTTCGTGATCGGCCGCGAGCTGACGATCTGGTTCAGCGCGTGGGTCGCCGCGCGCGGCAGGCGCATGACCGAGCTGAACCTCGAGGCGCAGCGCGAGTACGAGCGCACGATCGAGGCGGGTCCGCAGCTGGCGCGCTGATCCATGTCTGACACGCCGGGCGGACCCGGCCGCGGCGCGAGCGGCGGCCGGGTCCGACCTGTCGTGGCGCTGGCGTTCGCGACCGTGCTGTTCGCGGCGCTCGTGATCGGCGGCGTCGGCGTGCTGAGCCTGTACAGCGACCAAGAGCCCATCTCGGCGCCCGGGTTCGGCATCCTTCCCGGTGTCATCGGAGTGCTCATCGCGGCGGCGGCGTTCGCCGGGGTGCTGTGGCCGGCGGTGCGCCGCGAGCGGCCCTCGTTCTGGGGCGCGGTGTGGACGGCGGCCGCGAGTTTTCTGGCGTACCTCGCCGCCGTCGCGTTCGTCGGCGCGCTCGGCACCGACGACCCCCTGCTGGCCGTCGCGGTCGCCGGCCGGCTGGTCACCCGGGGCTTCGCGCTCGTCGTCGCGGCCTCGGCCCTGGTGAGCGGGTGGGGTGCGATCGCGCTCGTGCGCACCCGCGGCAGTCGCCCCCGCTGGCCGTGGGAGGACAAGAACGACGTGTAGTCCGCACCGCGCAGGTGTGCGGGCAGTACGGTGGTGTGCGTGGAGCGGTCGCTCGAAACCCAGGTCAGCCAGGCAGTCGACGCCTGGTTGCGGTGGCTGCCGCGGTGGGAGCCGGCGACCCACAAGGGGCGGGTCGCGGTGTGCCGCCGGTGCTTCGGGTCGCCGGTGCTGTCGGCGGCCGGGCTGGGTGCGGATGTGCCGCACGCCGTGCAGCACGGACTGTCGACGCGGGTCAAGGCGATCATCGACCATTCCGTGGCGGAGTACACGGCCCGGAACCTGCCGATGCTGCAGGGCGAGCTCGATCAGCAGGCCGCGCGCAACCGGGCCCGCAGCTACCGCCCCACCGAGGGACTCGACCCCGAGTTCGAGGGCCTTCCGCTCGATCCCGACCCGGTGCCCGGCGCCCCGTTCCTGTTCACCCTGTCGGGCATGGCCGACGAGGCGGACGCCGAGGTCCCCGCGCTTCCGCCGCTCACGGACGAGGCCAAGGCCGCCTTGCGGCAGGAGGTGGGACTGGCCGACGAGTACGCGAACATGGTCGGGCGCGAGGTGTGCTCGATCCTGCTGCACCATCGCCTGCGCATCCAGGGGGCGGTGGCCGAATTCGTCGAGCCGCAGATCGCGGCGATGCTCGAGGACCTGACCCGGTCGCTGGACTCGCCCTTCGATCCGCTGGACTGATCCGCTTCATCCGTCGCCTGGCCTCGTCGAGCCGCTCGACCGATGCGAGCAGATGCCCGGCATATTCAGGGCGGTTTGCTAGCATGGCCGGGCCAGACCGTAGGAGGCGCGCGCCGCGGAACGGTGCGGTGACCGTGCGCGCCAGGCTGACCAGGGGGTGGGGATGCCGAAGCGGCTGCCTGCCGACCCTCCGGTGCTGGCCGGGCTGACCTACATGCGTCCCCTCGGGTCGGGCGGCTTCGCCGACGTCTTCCTCTATGCGCAGGACATGCCGCGCCGTCAGGTCGCGGTCAAGGTGCTTCCCACGGGCGTGAACGACGCCGAAGTGCTGCGCATGTTCAACGCCGAAGCCGACGTGCTCGCGCACCTGTCGGCTCATCCCTCGATCGTGACGGTGTACCAGGCCGGCCTGTCGGCCGACGGCCGCCCCTACATCGTGATGGAGTACTGCCCCGGCTCGCTCGCCCAGCGCTACCGGCGCGAGCGCATCCCGGTCGACGAGGCGCTGACGATCGGCGTGAAGATGGCGAGCGCCCTGGAGTCCGCACACCGCGCCGGCCTCGTGCATCGCGACATCAAGCCGAGCAACATCCTCATCACGACGTTCGGCTCGCCGGTGCTGGCCGACTTCGGCATCTCGTCGTCGCTCGCGCCGCGCACGGGCGACGAGGTGCTCGCGATGAGCGTGCCGTGGAGCGCGCCCGAGGTGATCAGCGAGCAGAGTGCGGGCACGGTCGCCAGCGAGGTGTGGGGCCTGGGCGCCACCGTCTACTCGCTGCTGGCCGGGCACAGTCCGTTCGAGCGGCCCGAGCACGGGCAGAACAGTCGCGAGCAGCTGCGCCGGCGCATCCTGCGCGCCGCCTATCCGCCGATGAGCCGCCCCGACGTGCCCGCCGGCGTCGAGCAGGTGCTCGCCGTCGCGATGGCCCGCGACCCGAAGGACCGCTACCCGAACGCCCTCGCGTTCGCGCAGGCGCTGCGCGACGCGCAGCACGCGATGGGATTCCCGCCCACGCCGCTCGAGGTCGCCGTCGACGAATGGGTGCCGGGCGATGAGGCGGTGGACTTCTCGGATGCCACGTCCCGCGGCATGCAGGTCACCTCGGTGCCGCACGAATCGCGGCGCCGCCAGACCGAGCACGCGTCGCTGACGTCGCGCGCACGCGAAGAAGACACCGACATCTCGGGCCCGGCCGTCGCGCCGGTCCGGCGGGTCTGGCCCTGGATCGTGGTCGCGGCCGTCGTCGTGACCGCCGCGGTGCTCGCGGTGGCCGCGTTCATGACCGGGGGCCTGGTCTGACGTGAAGCGCCGGTCTGTCATCGCGACGCTCATCGCCGGAGCGGCGGTCGTGGCATCCGTCATCGCCGTCAGCATCGTCTGGCCGGGGCTGGACGCGCGCGAGACGCCGCCCGAGCAGACCTCGGCGTGGGCGCTGCAGACGGGGGAGGGGCGCCGCTACGCGCGGGTGAACACGGCCATCGGCGAGCTCGACACCGTGCGCAGCGTCGCGAACCCGTCCGCGGTCGCCGAGACCGCCGACGGCGCGTACCTGTTCGCCGAGAGCTACGGAAAGCTCACCCGCATCGACGAGGCGATGCCCGCCGACCTCGACGACACGGCGCTGCGCGAGGCGCCGTCGACCCCGGCCGGCACCGTCGAGGTCAGCGTGAACGGCGACGACGTCGCCTACCGCACCGACGCCGGCGCCGTTTTCGCGGGGATCCTGGGCGCGCAGCCGGCGCAGATCAACCCCGACGGCGCCAAGCCCGATGCCCCGCAGTTCACGGCGCAGGCGATCGCGGTGGACGACGCGGGGGTTGTGTACGCGTATTCGAGGGATGCCGCGACCATCGTGCGCTACCGCATCTCGGACGGCGCCGTGCTCGGACGCGACGCCGTGACCAGCGCGCCGCGTGACGGTGCGCTGGGGCTGACCGCGGTGGGCGGCAGATGGTTCCTCGTCGACGCCGACAGCGGCCGCATCTGGACCAAGGGCGCCGCACCGCGCACCGTCCCGCTCGTCGGCGACGTCGCATACGGCCTGGCCCGCGCGAAGGGCGACGCGGCCTGGATCGCCGACGACACCGGGCTCGTGCGCCTTCCTGCCGACGGCTCGGCGCCCGAGCGCGCGGTGGGCGGTTCCACGCGAGACCTGGGCACCCCGACGGCGCCGGTGGTCGACGGCGGCGTCGTGTACGCGGCGTGGCTCGGCACCGACAGCGGCACGATGTGGCGTTCGGACGGCGGCGAGCAGACGCTCGACTACGGGAGAACGGCCGACGGTCCGGCCACGCTCGGCGACGAGCGCCGCCCCGTGTTCACCGGCAGCGGGTCGAGCCTGATCCTCAACGAGACCCGCAGCGGCTGGGTGTGGAACGCGCACACCGGGGCGCTGCTGCCGTCGAGCCAGGACTGGTCGCTCGACGATCGCACGGCGCCGCAGACCTCCGAGAGCAACGAGCAGGCGCAGGTCGTGATCGACCCGAAGCCGCCGGTCGCCGAGCGCGACGCATTCGGCGTGCGGGCCGGGAGCCTGGTGAGCCTGCCGGTGCTGCTGAACGACCACGATCCCAACGAGGACGTGCTGAGCATCGACCCGTCCAGCCTTACCGGGCTGGATCCGGCCTTCGGCAGCCTGTCGGTCACCGACAACGGCCAGCGCCTGGCCGTGCACGTGGCCGCCGACGCGCACGGCACCGCGACGTTCCGCTACCGGGTCACCGACGGCACGGCCGCGAACGGCCTGTATTCGAAACCGGCGACGGTCACCCTCACCGTGGCGCCGGCGGCGCACAACAGCGCGCCGAAGTGGTGCGGAGTGACCGGATGCCTCGCCCGCTGGCCGTCGCCGCAGGTGGCCCCCGGCGGGACCCTCACGATCCCGGTGCTCGACGGCTGGGTCGACCCGGACGGCGATCCGCTCATGCTGCTGTCGGCCGTGGACACGAGCGGCGTCGGGTCCGTGGCATCCACCCCTGCCGGCGCCGTGGTGTATCAGCACTCCGACGCGTCGGTGTCGGAGCCGCAGATCGTGCAGCTGCAGGTCACGGTCGGCGACGTGCGCGGGGCGACCACGACCCGGTCGCTGAACGTGCGCATCACCCCCTCGCCCAAGCTGACCGCCGAGTCGTTCACCGAGATCGCGGCGCAGGGGTCGGGGCTGACGGTGGATGTCGCGCCGCACGTGTCGGGGACGCAGGGCCGGCTCGCCCTGACCGCGGTCCGCGTGCTCGATGAGGCGGGCGCCGACGCGGTGGCCGCCTCGGGTGGCACCGCGTTCGACTTCACGGCGCGGGCGCCGGGCGTCTACCGGGTCGCGTACACCGTGACCGACGGCAACAGCGACGCGTCGGCGACCGCGCGGATCACGATCCTGCCGAAGGACGCCCCGGCGCAGCTGGCCACCGCCCCCGTGGTGGCGTTCGTGCACCCGCAGCAGGATGTCACGCTCGACGTGTTCACCGCGGTGAGCAATCCGACCCGGCGTGTGCTGCTGCTCAGCGATGTGCAGCCGCAGGCCGCCTCGGGCGCCACGATGTCGGTCGACGTCGTGGGGCAGAACTACCTGCGCATCTCGGGCAGCACCGCAGACGGGCAGCCGGGGCGTCTGGGCACCGTGCGCTACGTCGTCTCGGACGGCACGAACGACGCCGGCGCGCGCATCACCGGCGAGGCGAGCGTCTACCTGCTGCCCGCGAGCGCCGAGCTGGCGCCCATCGCCGTCGACGACAGCGTCGTCGCACGGGTGGGGGCTCAGGTCGACATCCCGGTGCTCGACAACGACGTCGCCACGTCCGGCGGGGCGATCACGCTCGACCCCGCCAGCGTGCACTCGTCGGCAAAGGGGGCGCTGGCGTTCGCATCGGGTCGGATGCTGCGCTACCTCGCGCCGAAGAAGCCCGGCGACTACCGCGTCGAGTACTCGGTGTACACGGCGGGCGCGCCGTCGCTGGTCGACACCGCCGTGGTGCGCATCAAGGTGATCTCGGACGAGTCGAACCGTCCGCCGCGGCCGCGCACTCTGAGCGGGCGTGTGCTGACCGGCCAGACGACGACGATCCCGTTCCGCTCGTACGGGGTCGACCCCGACGGCGACGACGTGTCGCTCGATCGCGTGCTGACGCAGCCGGCCAGCGGGTCGGCCACGATCTCGGCGGACGGCGAGTCCATCACCTACACGAGCGTGCCGGGGTTCCACGGCCAGGTGTCGTTCACCTACCGCGTCGTCGACGCCTTCGGCGCGACCGGCACCGCCACGGCCCGGGTCGGCGTGCTCGACGAGCAGGCGAACCCGAGTCCGGTGACGTTCACCGACTACGTGCAGATGCAGGTCGGCGCCGACAACTCGGTGAAGGTGAGCCCGCTGGCCAATGACGTCGACCCCACCGGCGGCACCCTGTCGCTGACCGGGGTGCAGCCCGACGCGGTCCAAGAGCTCGCCGACGGCACCCCGAACCCCGAGTACCAGCGACTGAAGGCGCTGGTGTCGGATGTCAAGGACGGCGAGGTCGAGATCCACGCCGGCGCCGACCCGGGCACGATGTCGTTCCTGTACGACGTGACCAGCAGCACCGGCAACACCGCCCGCGGCCTGATCGTCGTCCGCGTCGTGCGCGAGGCGGTGCCGGACTACCCGATCGTCACCGACACGGTGCTCACCGCGCAGACCCGCGAGCAGTTCCCCGACGGCATCGACGTCATCAGCGGTCACGTCAGCTGGACCGGCGGCGACATCGCCGGGCTGAAGCTGAGTCTGTGGGGCAGCCCCGCCGGGGTGCACGTCGACGGCGCCCGGCTGAGCGGGTCTCTGCCCGAGCATTCGCGGATCATCCCCTTCGCCGTCACCGGCACCTCGAACACGGGCGAGAAGGTCACGTCGTACGGGTTCCTGCGCATTCCCGGGCAGGACGACCTGACCCTCGCGCTGAAGCCGGACCTGAAGCCCCAGCAGGTCGAAGAGAAGCAGTCCGTCACGTTCGACATGGCCAAGCTCGTCTCGCTGCCCAGCAACGCGATCCTCGAGGTCGGCGACAAGGTCAGCGCCTCCAAGGCGCGCAAGCAGGCGACCTGCACGCGCGCGTCGGGCACGAAGGTCACGTACACCGCCGGCGAGGGCGCGCCGTGGACCGACGCGTGCGTCGTGTCGGTGCGCCTGTCGGGGCAGTCCGAGTGGACGACGCTGTCGGTGCCGATCGCCGTGTCCGCGTTGGCGCCGGTGCCGGTGCTCGCTCCGGCCTCGATCACCGTCAGCCCCGGTGACACGGCGACCTACGACCTGAAGAAGCTGACGACGTGGCAGGGGCGCCCGGACTGGGAGCGCATCGCCTATTCGACGCAGTACGCCGGTCGCGACTTCACGATGCAGCACAGCGGCGCCGAGGTGACCGTGCGGGCCGAGGACGTCGCCGTCCCCGGGTCCGAAGAGGTCGTCGTGGTCGGCGTCACGAGCCACCCCGGTGTGGCACCGGCCCGGTTGATCCTGCGGGTCGGCCCCGCGCCCAGTGCGCTGCCCAAGGCCGGAACGGTCTCGAAGACGTGCTCGCAGGCCGACGGCTCGTCGTGCACGATCGCCGTCATCGGTGCGGCGGGCGAGTCCAATCCGCTGCCGAAGACGCCGATGACGGTGGCCGGTGTGCAGACGGCGGGAGCGTGCACGGGGGTGACGTTCGCGGTGGCGGATGCCTCGCACGTGCGCGCATCGTGGGTCAAGGACGCGCCCGGCCAGACCTGCACCGCGTCGTTCTCGGTGCGCGACGCGCAGGGCCGTGTCACCGCCGGCGACCGCGACGGTCGCGTCATGCTCGACCTGCAGGGCTACCCGAAGGCGCCGGTGGCCCTCGTGCAGTCCGACTACGGCGACGGCACGATCACGCTGCGGGTGGATCCGGGCGACGCGCGCCTGGCCTACCCCGCCCTGAACGGCTTCCGCATCCGCTACAACGGGTCGGTGGTCGCCACCTGCGACGCGAACGGCTCGTGCCCGACGATCGGCGCGCCCAACGGCGAGGCGCGCCGGTACGAGGCGAAGGCGTTCAACGCGGTCGGCGAATCGGCGGGGTCCGCCTCGACGCTCGCGTGGGCGTACGACGCTCCGCCGACGCCGGGCTCGGTGACCGCGACGCCGATCGTCACCAGCGGCGACGGCGGTTACGTCTCGATCCGCGTGGACGGCATCGACGCGGCCAAGACGGCGCAGCTGCGCATCAGCAGCGACACCGGCGATACGGTCGACGTGAACGTCCGGCGCTCGTCGCTCACGATCCCGAGCTACCGGATCGGCAGCAACGACCCGACGCCGCTGACGGTCACCCCGATGTCGCGGTTCACCCTGCCGCCCGGCTTCGACGGCTCGACCACCGGGCAGGCCAGGACGATCCTCGCCAACGGCGTCGGCGCCCCGAAGAACCCGAACCTGACGCTCACCTCCAAGGCGAAGGACGACAGCACGGCCACGATCACCGCGAACGGCTCGGCCAGTCCGAACGGCGCGGGCTCCACGCTGCGGTACGGCATCGTCGAGGACGGCCAGCGGTGCGTGGCCGACAGCACCGACGCGTCGGCGACATTCGACGTCAACGTCGGCCAGACGTACACCTATCGGCTGTGCGTCGAATCCTGGGTCGACGGCCAGTCGTTCGGCCGCGCCGAGACGACCGCGCAGGTCGTCGCACGCCCGAACGACCGCGGACCGCAGGGGTACACATTCCTCGTCGACAGCAAGCCGACGACCGACAGCGGGCGTGCCGAGTGGAGGATCGACGACCAGCCGACGACGACCGGCGATGCGCCGCCGCGGTGGGCGAAGGTCGCCTTCAGCGGGTACCCGTCGGACGTCTTCGACCGCGATCCCGGCATTGAGGTCTGGTACGACTACGGTGTGATCGACGGTGCGCACAGCGCGGTCACACCGCGCGCCGGCAGCGCGCCCTACCAGGTGTGGGCCGACGTCAACGAGAGCGCGTACGTGTGCAAGGGCGGGTCGGCGCTCAGCCTCACGGCCGCGTCGTCGGACGGCTCTGTCACCATCACCGCCGGCACGATCACGTATCAGCTGACCACGGGCGGTTCGAAGAGCCTCTCGATCGGCGACCCCGTGCCCACCGGCGCGCTCTCGGCGACGGGCTCGGTCACCCTGCACTGGGGCAAGTGGGGGCTGAACGACGCGACGATCCCGTTCAGCCTGAGCAGCTGCGACCCGAACCTCCCGCAGCTCGACGCACCCACGGGCGTGACCGCCGAGAAGTCCGGCAACGCCATCCAGATCACCTGGACGGCCGTTGCAGACGCCACGGGCTACGAGGTGCAGCGGGCCCCGGCCGCCGGCGGCGACTTCGTGAAGGTCGACACGACGAGCAGGCTCACGCTCACCGACACCGCTGCGGATCCGTCGTCGTCGTACCGGTACCGCGTGGTCGCCCTGAGCGACGACGGCACACACGCCCCGTCCGACCCTTCCGCTCCGGTGACCTACACGCCGCCGAACGACCCCGGCGGCGGCTGACCGACCGCCCGCGCCGAGCCCCGGCATCCCCTGCCCAGCACCCACCGATCCCCGACAGGAAGACCCCATGACGATCCCCCAGGAACAGGCCACGTGGTTCGCCGACACGTTCCGGCTGCTCGCCGACAACGTCGAGCATGCCGTCCTCGGCAAGCGCCACGTGATCGAACTGGTGCTCACCGCCATGCTCAGCGAGGGCCACGTCCTGCTCGAAGACGTGCCGGGCACCGGCAAGACGTCGCTGGCACGGGCGCTCGCGCAGTCCGTGCAGGGCACGAACACCCGCATCCAGTTCACGCCCGACCTGCTGCCGGGCGACATCACCGGCATCACGGTGTACGACCAGAAGACGGGCGCATTCGAGTTCCACGCGGGTCCCGTCTTCGCGAACGTCGTGCTGGCCGACGAGATCAACCGGGCCAGCCCCAAGACCCAGTCGGCGCTGCTGGAGGTCATGGAAGAGGGCCGCGTCACGATCGACGCCGTCACGCGTCCGGTGGGCGTGCCGTTCCTGGTGATCGCGACGCAGAACCCGGTCGAGCAGGCCGGCACCTATCGCCTGCCCGAAGCGCAGCTCGACCGGTTCCTGCTCAAGACGTCGCTGGGCTACCCCGATCATGCCGCCACCGTCCGCATCCTCGACGGGGCCGCGGTGCCCACCGACCGGCTCGACCCCGTCATCACCCCGCAGGCGCTCGTGCACATGGCCGACCTCGCCCGCGAGGTGTACGCGAACGCGCTCGTGCTCGACTACATCGCGCGAGTGGTGGATGCCACGCGCTCGGCCGAGCAGGTGCGGCTGGGCGTCAGCATCCGCGGCGCGCTCGCCCTGACCCGCGCCACCCGCACGCGGGCGGTGTCGCAGGGACGCACCTACGCCACCCCCGACGACGTGAAGGCGCTGGCCGTCCCGGTGCTCGCGCACCGGCTGATCCTGCACCCCGAAGCCGAGTTCGACGGCGTGACCGCGGAGGCCGTGGTCGGCCAGGTGCTGCTCGATGTCGCACCGCCCACCCAGCGCGAGGCCGTATGAGCAGAGCGCCCAGCCCGCTGACCCGCGCCGCGCCCCGGGACCTGACCGAGGGCGGCACCTTCACGGCCGGCCTGACCGCGCCGGACGGGTCGACCACGTTCATGACCCGCGTCGCCGAAGAGCGCCGCGGGTGGATCGTGCGCGCCGTGATGGCTCTGCTGCGCGCCGCACGCAGCGTGCGCACCGCGACGACGACCGCCGCACAGTGGCTCGCTGAGACGGTGAACCCGGCCGGCTGGCTCGTGCTGGCGCTGGCCACGGTGGGTCTCGTCCTGGGCTGGAGCCTCGGCTGGGTCGAAGCGCTGATCGCCGGATTCGCCTCGCTCGCGCTGGCCCTGATGAGCGTGCCGTTCCTGTTCGGCGCGCGCGGCTACGACGTCTCGGTGCGGCTGGAGCACGAGCGGGTGGTGGCGGGAGATCCGCTGCACGGCGAGATCCTGATCCGCAACGTCGGCGCCCGCACGGCGCTGCCCGGCCGGCTCGACCTGCCGGTCGGCCCGGGCCTGGTCGAGCTCGGGGTGCCACTGCTGCGCCCCGGGCACGAGGTCGCCCGCCCGATCGCGATCCCCGCGTTGCGCCGCGGTGTGGTGACGGTGGGCCCGCCCACGGCGGTGCGCAGCGACCCGGTGGGGATCCTGCGCCGGGAGCACGAATGGGACGAGCGGCACGAGATCTTCGTGCACCCGCGCACCACCGCGGTGCCGGCCACGAGCGCGGGACTCGTGCGCGACCTCGAGGGCAGCCCCAGCCGCCGGGTCGTCGACGCCGACATGTCGTTCCATGCGATCCGCGAATACGTGCCCGGCGACGCACGCCGCCAGATCCACTGGAAGTCGACGGCGAAGACCGGGCGCCTCATGGTGCGCCAGTTCGAAGAGACCCGCCGGTCGCGCCTGGCGGTGGTGCTCAGCGTCGCCGGCACCGACTACGCCACCGACGACGAGTTCGAGCTCGGCGTCAGTGCCGCCGCATCCCTCGCCGTCCAGGCGCTGCGCGACGGGCGCGACCTCGACGTGGTCACCGGCGCCGAGATCCCGCGCGTGGTGCAGAACCGCATGCGCTCGATCGAGGTGCTGCGCGCCGGCACCCCGCGCGGCATGCTCGACGGCTTCTCGCGCCTGAACGCCCTGGAGCACACGATGTCCCTCGCCGACGTGTGCCGGCTGGCCGTCGAGGCATCCGACGCGCTCTCGCTCGCGTTCGTGGTGTGCGGGTCGCAGACCACGCCGCTGCGGCTGCGGCAGGCCGCCCTCGGCTTCTCGCCGGCCACGGCCGTGGTCGCCGTCGTCTGCGATCAGAAGGCGCACCCGCGCGTGCAGCCGCTGGGGGAGCTGACCGTGCTGACCATCGGGCTGCTCGAAGACCTCACCGCGCTGCTGCTGCGCAGCGCCCAGGCCGGCGCGCACACGGGCACGCAGACCGGCGCCCGGGCCGGAAGCGAGGCCGTGGCATGAGCACCGGCGCGACGGGCGTCGGCAAGGCGTCGAAGAAGGATGCCGTGACCCTGCGTTCGCCCGAGGTCCCGACCGGCACCGCCTACGTGGCGGCGATGGCCGTCGTCGCGGCCGTCGCCGCGTGGCCGATCTATGCCGATGCGCGCATGCTCGTCCTCGCCGGCATCGCGGCTGCCGCGGCGCTCGCGATCTCGGTCGCCGCCACCGCCACACGCTGGCCCGGGTGGCTCACCGCCCTGGCGGCCCTGGTCGCCTTCACGGCGATCGGCGTTCTCGTCGCGGTGCCGCCGAACGGGATCGGCGGAGCCGTGGCATCCCTTCGCGACGTGGGCCTGGGCGCGGTCACCGGGTGGAAGGACCTCGTCACGGTCGAACTGCCCGTCGGCACGTACCGCAACCTGTTGGTGCCCGCGCTCGTCGTGTTCCTGGCGGGCACGCTGGTCGCCCTGCGACTGGCCTGGCGCCACGAGCGCTGGGGCGGGTGGGCTGCGGCGATGACGATCGCCATGACCGCGTTCGGCCTGCTGTTCGGCCGCACGGTCACCAGCGCGCCGGTCGCCCTGGGGCCGCTCGTGATCTCCGCGCCGCGGGAGCTGGCGTGCGGCGCGGCCGCGCTCGTGCTGTCGCTGGCGTGGCTCGGCTGGCGCACCGCCGCGCGGCGGCGACGTGCGCTGCAGCGTGCGGCCGACGTCAGCGGGGTGCGGCTCGAGCACCGTCGCAGCGGATCCGACCGCCGGCGCGGCGCCCTCGCGGCGGCGATGGTGGTCGTCGCGGTGGCCGCCGCAGCAGTGGTCACGCCCGCCGTGGCCGCCGGCCGCACCCGCGACGTGCTGCGCAGCGCCAGCGGACCCGAGCAGGCGATCAGCCGCGCGATCACCCCCCTCAGCGACTATCGCGGCAACTTCGCCGACGGCGCCGCGGACGCGACCCTGTTCACGGTGACCGCGGTCTCGGGCGCCCTGCCCGACCGCATTCGGCTGGCCACGCTCTCGGACTACGACGGCACGGCCTATCGCGTCGCCCCCGAGACCGCCGGCGCCGGCTTCGTGCGCGTGCCGGCGCGCCTGCCCGGCGCGCCGGGCACGTCGGCGACCGTTCGGGTGACCATCGACGGACTGCGCGGCATCTGGATGCCGACCTTCGGGTCACTGCAGCAGGTGCGCTTCACCGGGGCGGGAGCGGCGGCGGATGCCGGCGCGTTCTACTACGACGCGAGCGCCGAGGCGGGCGTGCTGACGGCGGGCCTGGGCGCCGGCGACGTGTACGAGGTGACCGCGACGACGGCGACGCCCCCGGGCCTCGAGACGCTGCGGGCGCCGGGCACGACGCCGACGGTGGCGATCCCCGACAGCGTCAAGGCCTGGATCCAGAAGCAGGATGTCGGAACCGGCGGTGCCGCGCTCGCCACCCTCGTGCAGCGACTGCGCGAGCGTGGATACCTCAGCCACGGGCTGACGGTGCCCGCCGGGGGAGCGGAGTGGATGCGTCCGCTCGGCGCGTCGTACGTGTTCCAGCCGAGCGCCTCAGGACACTCGCTGGCGCGCATCGACACGATGTTCCGCAGCCTCCTGGCGCGGCAGGCCGAGGATCGCGCCGGGTCGCTCGTGGCCGCCCCCGGCGACGACGAGCAGTTCTCTGTGGCCGTCGCCCTGCTCGCCGAGCAGCTCGGGTTCCCCGCGCGGGTCGTCGTCGGCGCGCGCCTGACCGCGGGCGGCGACGACGGGCCGAACGCCACGCCCACCTGCACCGACGGCGCGTGCACCGGCGATGACATCATCGCGTGGGCCGAAGTGCGCTCGACGTCCGGTGCGTGGGTGCCGGTGGATGCCACGCCACAGCACACCGAGGGTGCTGAGAACGTCGTGACCAAGCAGCGCGACCCTGAGAACCCCACCGAGGTGCGAGCGCAGAACGCCCAAGAGGTCGACCCGCCCGACCCCACCCGCCAGGACTCCGGGGACGCCGCGCCGCGCCGCGCCGACGACGAGCAGGCGAATGGGATCTGGGGCGTTCTGCGCATCGTGGGCGTGTCGGGACTCGGAGCGCTCGTCGTGTGCGCGCCGTTCGCCGCGATCGTCGCCGCCAAGGGCGTACGTCGGCGCGGCCGCCGCACGGACGCGACGCCGGCCCGTCGCTTGGTCGGCGGCTGGGAGGAGTACGTCGACGCGGCCGTGGACCACGGCTTGGCGGCGCCCGGCCTGCGCACGCGAGCCGAGCTCGCCGCGGCCCACGGATCCGCGGCCGCGCAGGCCCTGGCCGTCGAGGCCGATCGGGCCGTGTTCTCGGACGCGGCCGCCACCGACGGCGACGCCGACCGCTGCTGGACGATCGTCGACGACGAGCGGCGCCGACTCGCGGCATCCCTTCCACTATGGCGCAGGGTGCGCGCCGCCCTATCGTTGAGATCGTTCGCTCGGGGCCTGGGGCCCCGAGCCGCGCATGGCCGCGTCCGCGGTGCTGCGCGTACCATGCCCGGTACCGAGAGGAGAGGGCCCGCACCCCACGCGGCGCCCGCTGAGACATGACCGACAGCGCCATCGCAGCCGCCGTCACCAGCACGCTGGTGTCGCTGGTGTTCACCGTGGGGTTCTACCTCTGGACCTCGCTCGCCCTGCAGGCCGTGTTCCGCAAGACGGGCGAAGAGGGCTGGAAGGCCTGGGTGCCCGTCTACAACGGCGTGATCCTGCTGCAGCTGGGCGGGCAGAGTCCGTGGTGGATGCTGGGGCTGATCGTTCCGGGTGGCGCGATCGTGGTCTTTGTCGTGCTCATCATGGCCTGCCACCGCATCAACGCCGGGTTCGGATACGGAGCCGGGATGACGGTGCTGGCGGCGCTGCTGTTCCCGGTTTGGGCGAGCGTCGTGGGCTGGTCGAGCAACCGCTGGGTGGGCGTGGCCCGCTCGTCCGGCCACGGACCGGTGCGCACGGGATCGACCGGACCGGCTGTGACCGACGCCGCCGCACTCGGATGGCTGGCGAATTCGGCCGCGCCCGCCGCCGCTCCGCAGCGCGCCGGGGTGCAGGCTGTCGGGGTGCGGGGTGCCGGGGTGCTGGGATACGGCGCGCCGAGCTACGACGCGCCGGGCTTCGACGCGCCGGCATATGACGCGCCGGATTATGACGTGCCGACACCGGCCGCGCCGCCGACGGTCGCCGTGCCGATGGCCGCGGCGTCGTCGCTGCCGCCGCTGCCGCGGCCGGCTGCGCCGGAGGCCCCGGCCTCGGTCGCATCGACCTCCGACGCCCCCGCGGAGCCGATCTCGTCGGCGCCCGTCTCGGCCGTTCCCGTGACGTACGAGCCTGTCACGCCGCCTCCGGCGCCGCCCGAGTCCACGGTGCCGCTGTCGCGTCTGCCCATCGAGATCTCCCCGACCGGCTACGTGCCGTTCGACGAAGAGGACGAAGACGATGACGTGTCGTCGGGGATCGTCGTGGATCCGTTCCCGGCCCCGGCGCCCGCTGCACCCCCGATCGCGCCGCGGCGCACGGGCTCGTTCCCGCCTCCCACGCCCGCCGCCGCAGACGATCCCAGCCCGTGGGCGCCGCCGGCCGCCACCCGGCCGCCGCTGCGATCGCCCGAGCCGAACGGACTGTTCTCCGACACCTCGGGTGAAGTGTCCGCCGTGGCCGGCGCCCCCGCCCTGGGTGGTCCGATGTCGGCGCGGTCGTCGGTGTCGGCGCAGCGCTCGGCGCCCGAGATCCCCGACGCCGACGACGTGTTCGACGAGACGATCGTCGCACCGCGCAAGCGCACGCCCTGGATCCTCGTACCGCCGCTGGGCGCGCCCATCGCCATCACCCGCGACGTGCTCGTCATCGGACGCCGCCCGAACGCCGATCCCGCCAATCCTGACGCCCAGCTCGTGCCGATCGCCGACGAGACCCGCACGATGTCGAAGACGCACGCCCGCCTCGAGCTGCGCGACGGCACGTGGGTCATCACCGACCTGGACTCGACGAACGGCGTGGCACTGATCGACGTCGACGGCGGCGAGATCGAGGCGGATCCCGGCCGGCCGCTGCCGGTGATCGAGCGCTTCCTGCTCGGCGACGCCGAGCTGCGGCTGTTGCGCGACGAGGTCTGATGTCGCGCGAGGACGACGATCTCGACGACACGGTGATGTCGGCGCGGCGTTCCGATCCCGGTCAGGATGACGACCTCGACGACACGGTGATGTCGTCGCGGCGTTCGGACCCGGGTCAGGACGACGACGTCGATGAGACCGTCATCTCGGCGCGGCGGCACGGCGGCGACATGATCGTCGTTCCCGGGTTCGCGGACTCCGATGCGGATGCGGCCATTGCGTCGCAGCCGGTCGACGACGAGGAACAGGCGCCCGGGCGCCGTCGGGCGTCTTGGACCGCCGCCGACGACGTGCCGCTGGTTCTCGCCGACGGTCCGGACGACGACGCGCCGGACGACGATGCGGATGACACCCTGCTCTCGCCCCGCGGGGCCGCGGCCGCGGCGGATCTCGATCCGGACGACACGCAGATCTCGTCCCGTCGCTCCGCCGGGGTGGACGACCCTGCCGACGACGACACCCTGCGCGCGCCGCGGCGTCCGGTCCGCTCCCTGCCGGGAGCCGTCGCCGCCACAGCGCTCCCCGAGCCCTCGCGCCCCCGCCCGCCGGCGCCGCGGTCCCCGTCCGAGCGCGGGCAGTCGCGCAGCCGGATCGTCGGGGCCGCCCCCACACGGGATCAGCGCCGCGCGACCGACGGAACGGCCGAGAAGGCGATCTACCGGCCGCGTCCGCCCGAGCCCACCCGGGTCGCCCGCGCGGCCCCCGCCTCCCCGCCGGCCACAGCTCCCGCCCCGGCACCGCCGTCCGCGCCCGTACGCCGTCGCCGGCTCGCCCCGCTGATCGTCCTGGTGGCCTCGCTCGTGGTGGCAGCCGGCGCCGCGACCGCCCTGTTCGTCCTGCTGACCTGACCACCGCCCGCTCGCCTCGCGCACCCGCGCTCCCTTGCACTCTCCTGCACTTCTTTCCGACGATCCGTGCAGTCGTCACCTGTGACGATCGGAGGGCGATGGGACCGGTAAGAGGTGACGACCGAACGTGGGGAGCCCCGGCATCCCCCGCCGTTTGACCGGCCCCACCCGCGGCGCGTATCATTGACCGGGTGTGCGCTCATGCGCGCTCTGTGTTGCGCCTCGGCGCTGTGCGAGCGAGCCGGGGCGACACCGCTCAGGGATCGGCCTGCGAACAGGTCACCCCCACGGCATATCCACCACACAACCGTACGTCGCACTCGCGGCGTGCCGGTGGATCCATGTCCGTCCGCGGCGAGCGGATCGAGAGATCCGGGATGCCGGGGGCCGAACACGAACGCTGTCACCGTGCAGCACTACAAAGAAGGAAGAACGTGCCAACCATTCAGCAGTTGGTTCGCAAGGGGCGCTCGCCGAAGGTCAACAAGACCAAGGCTCCCGCGCTGAAGTCGAACCCGCAGCAGGCCGGCGTCTGCACCCGCGTCTACACGACGACCCCGAAGAAGCCGAACTCGGCGATGCGCAAGGTCGCCCGTGTCAAGCTCCGCAACGGCACCGAGGTCACCGCCTACATCCCCGGCGAGGGCCACAACCTGCAGGAGCACTCGCTCGTGCTCGTCCGCGGCGGTCGTGTGAAGGACCTTCCCGGCGTGCGCTACAAGATCGTCCGCGGTGCCCTGGACACCCAGGCCGTCAAGAACCGTAAGCAGGCGCGTTCCCGCTACGGCGCGAAGAAGGGTTGAGATAGATGCCTCGTAAGGGTCCCGCCCCCAAGCGCCCCGTCGTCAACGACCCGGTCTACGGCGCGCCCGTCGTGTCGCAGCTGGTCAACAAGATCCTCGTCGACGGCAAGAAGTCGCTGGCCGAGTCGATCGTCTACGGCGCCCTGCAGGGCGTCGAGGCGAAGAACGGCCAGGACGCCGTCGCCACGCTCAAGAAGGCGCTCGACAACGTCCGCCCCACCCTCGAGGTCAAGAGCCGCCGCGTCGGCGGTTCGACCTACCAGGTGCCGGTCGAGGTCAAGCCGCACCGTGCGAACACGCTGGCTCTGCGCTGGCTCGTCAGCTACGCCAAGGGTCGTCGCGAGAAGACCATGACCGAGCGCCTCCAGAACGAGATCCTGGATGCCTCGAACGGCCTCGGCGCCGCGGTCAAGCGCCGCGAAGACACCCACAAGATGGCTGAGTCGAACCGCGCGTTCGCGCACTACCGCTGGTAACAACTACCCCCGGTCGTTGAGCGAGGGCCGAAGGCCCGGGTCGAACCGCGTTTTCGACCCGCGGCCGTGCCGCTCGCTCAACGACCGAGACAGATAAGGAAGACACCCCGTGGCACAAGACGTGCTCACCGACCTCAAGAAGGTCCGCAACATCGGCATCATGGCGCACATCGATGCCGGCAAGACGACGACGACCGAGCGCATCCTGTTCTACACGGGCGTCAACCACAAGATCGGCGAGACGCACGACGGTGCGTCGACCACCGACTGGATGGAGCAGGAGCAGGAGCGCGGCATCACCATCACCTCCGCCGCGGTGACGTGCTTCTGGAACAGCAACCAGATCAACATCATCGACACGCCCGGCCACGTCGACTTCACGGTCGAGGTCGAGCGGTCGCTGCGCGTCCTCGACGGCGCGGTCGCCGTGTTCGACGGCAAGGAGGGCGTGGAGCCCCAGTCCGAGACCGTGTGGCGCCAGGCCGACAAGTACGACGTGCCCCGCATCTGCTTCGTCAACAAGATGGACAAGATGGGCGCCGACTTCTACTTCACGGTCTCGACGATCGTGAACCGCCTGAAGGCCAAGCCGCTCGTGCTGCAGCTGCCCATCGGCGCCGAGAGCGACTTCGTCGGCGTCGTCGACCTGGTCGAGATGCGTGCCCTGGTGTGGCCCGGCGACGCCAAGGGCGACGTGACCATGGGCGCCAAGTACGAGGTGCAGGGCATCCCGGCCGAGCTTCAGCAGAAGGCCGACGAGTACCGTCAGCAGCTGCTGGAGACGGTCGCCGAGTCCGACGAGCACCTGCTCGAGAAGTACTTCGGCGGTGAGGAGCTCACGGTCGCCGAGATCAAGGGTGCCATCCGCAAGCTCACCGTCGCGGGCGAGCTGTACCCGGTGCTGTGCGGCTCGGCGTTCAAGAACCGCGGCGTGCAGCCGATGCTCGACGCGGTCGTGGACTACCTGCCCTCGCCCGAGGACGTGCCGGCCATCGAGGCGCACGACCCGAAGGACGAAGAGAAGATCATCGAGCGTCACCCGAGCAGCGACGAGCCGTTCGCGGCGCTCGCGTTCAAGATCGCGGTGCACCCGTTCTTCGGCCGCCTGACCTACGTCCGCGTGTACTCGGGTCACCTCGACTCGGGCGCGCAGGTGCTCAACGCGACCAAGGGCAAGAAGGAGCGCATCGGGAAGATCTTCCAGATGCACGCCAACAAGGAGAACCCGGTCGACCACGTCACCGCGGGTCACATCTACGCCGTCATCGGCCTGAAGGACACCACCACCGGTGACACCCTGGCCGACCTGGCCGCCCCGGTGGTGCTGGAGTCCATGACGTTCCCCGAGCCCGTGCTCGAGGTCGCCATCGAGCCGAAGACCAAGGCCGACCAGGAGAAGCTGGGCATCGCGATCCAGAAGCTGGCCGAAGAGGACCCGACGTTCCGCGTCGAGCAGAACGCCGAGACCGGTCAGACCGTCATCAAGGGCATGGGCGAGCTGCACCTCGACATCATCGTGGACCGCATGAAGCGCGAGTTCAAGGTCGAGGCCAACGTCGGCAAGCCCCAGGTCGCGTACCGCGAGACGATCCGCAAGACCGTCGAGCGCCACGACTACACCCACAAGAAGCAGACGGGCGGCTCGGGCCAGTTCGCGAAGGTCCAGTTCGCGCTGGAGCCTCTCGAGGTCACGGCCGAGAAGACGTACGAGTTCGAGAACAAGGTCACCGGTGGCCGCATCCCGCGCGAGTACATCGAGCCGACGAACCAGGGCTTCCAGGACGCCATGCAGGTCGGCGTGCTCGCCGGCTACCCCATGGTGGGTGTCAAGGCGATCCTGCTCGACGGCGCGTCGCACGACGTCGACTCGTCCGAGATGGCGTTCAAGATCGCGGGCTCGATGGGCTTCAAGGAGGCCGTCCGCAAGGCGAACCCCGTCATCCTCGAGCCGCTCATGGCCGTCGAGGTGCGCACGCCCGAGGAGTACATGGGCGACGTCATCGGCGACCTGAACAGCCGCCGCGGACAGATCCAGGCGATGGAGGATGCGCAGGGCGTGAAGGTCGTCCGCGCGCTCGTGCCGCTGTCGGAGATGTTCGGCTACATCGGCGACCTGCGGTCGAAGACCTCGGGCCGTGCGGTGTACTCGATGGAGTTCGACAGCTACGCCGAGGTCCCCAAGGCCGTCGCCGACGAGATCATCCAGAAGACCAAGGGCGAGTGATCGCCTGGATGCCGCGGCCCGTCCGGCTGCGGCATCCACCCGGTTCCTGAGCGAGGCGCGCAGCGCCGAGGCGTAGGACTCACAACTTCACACAAATCACCCAAACCCTCTCTACTACACTGAGAGAAATCCCGTAGTGAGCCGGTCGCAATCCAGTGCCCGGAATCTCTACACGACCGTCCTGAGGAGGACCCAGTGGCTAAGGCCAAGTTCGAGCGGAC
Organism: Microbacterium sp. W1-4-2; assembly: GCF_058349885.2. NCBI lineage: Bacteria > Bacillati > Actinomycetota > Actinomycetes > Micrococcales > Microbacteriaceae > Microbacterium > Microbacterium sp. W1-4-2. The sequence continues at coordinate 143,920 of NZ_JBYRJC020000004.1, forward strand.
CAAGCCGCACGTGAACATCGGAACGATCGGTCACGTCGACCACGGCAAGACCACGCTCTCTGCCGCGATCTCGAAGGTGCTCGCTGACAAGTACCCGTCGGACGTCAACGTCGTCCGCGACTTCTCGTCGATCGACTCCGCTCCCGAGGAGCGCCAGCGCGGTATCACGATCAACATCTCGCACATCGAGTACGAGACCCCGAAGCGTCACTACGCCCACGTCGACGCCCCGGGTCACGCCGACTACGTCAAGAACATGATCACCGGTGCTGCTCAGATGGACGGCGCGATCCTCGTGGTCGCCGCCACCGACGGCCCGATGGCGCAGACGCGCGAGCACGTGCTGCTGGCCAAGCAGGTCGGCGTGCCGTACCTGCTGGTCGCGCTGAACAAGTCGGACGCGGTCGACGACGAGGAGATCCTGGAGCTCGTCGAGCTCGAGGTCCGCGAGCTGCTGTCGAGCCAGGGCTTCCCCGGCGACGACGCCCCCGTCGTGCGCGTCTCGGCGCTGAAGGCGCTCGAGGGCGACGAGAAGTGGACCCAGTCGATCCTCGACCTCATGCAGGCCGTCGACGACAACGTGCCGGACCCGGTGCGTGACCGCGACAAGCCCTTCCTGATGCCGATCGAGGACGTCTTCACGATCACCGGTCGTGGCACCGTCGTCACCGGTCGCGCCGAGCGCGGCACCCTGGCCATCAACTCCGAGGTCGAGATCGTGGGTCTGCGCCCGACGCAGAAGACGACCGTCACCGGTATCGAGATGTTCCACAAGCAGCTCGACGAGGCCTGGGCCGGCGAGAACTGTGGTCTGCTCCTGCGCGGCACCAAGCGTGACGACGTCGAACGCGGCCAGGTCGTCGCCAAGCCCGGTTCGGTCACCCCGCACACCGAGTTCGAGGGCACCGCGTACATCCTGTCCAAGGACGAGGGTGGCCGCCACAACCCCTTCTACACGAACTACCGTCCGCAGTTCTATTTCCGCACCACCGACGTCACCGGCGTCATCACGCTGCCCGAGGGCACCGAGATGGTCATGCCCGGCGACACCACGGACATGAAGGTCGACCTGATCCAGCCGATCGCCATGGAAGAGGGTCTCGGCTTCGCGATCCGTGAGGGCGGCCGCACCGTCGGCGCCGGCACGGTCACCAAGATCGTCAAGTAAGCGGTCGTTCGCGACACACGTCAGGGGCTGGATCCTTCGGGGTCCGGCCCCTTTCGCATGCCCAGTCGGCGACACCCGACCTCTTCTTCTGTCGCACCAGCCACACGGGTCACAGCAGTGTCGCCGAACTCGTGGACCGGGCGTGAGAGTTGGCCGGAACACTTGCCTCAGGGGAGGCTGCGGGTAGACTGACCACCACGAGTCGCCGCCGCTGTGGGAAGCGGAAGGCACTCGGCAGGCGTGATGGTGTGTGACCGGATCGCCTGACCGCTGGGGATTGCAAGACCGACGGCTTGGGGAGTCGGAAGATGGTGTTTCACGCGTCTGGGGACGCGCGTTTCCGGAGCATGCAGAACGTCGCTGCTCCGCATTCTGCGCACTGCGCCGCTTGTGCGGCCGGTCTCTTCCGCGCGCGTCTTGTGCACGCGCGCCTTCAGCGTGCCCGTCTTGTGCGTGCCGGTCTTCAGCGTGCCCGTCTTCTGGGCGCGCGTCTCTGGCGTGCCCGGTATCGCGGCACCTGTCCTCGTCTCGCCGACGCCGGTGGTCCCCGGTGGCAGCGGTGCGATCAGCCTCGAAACGTTCCGCTCCACGGCATCGAACGCCGGGCAGCGGCTTCTGCAGACGAAAGGGGAACAAGACCGGGAGCCGGCGCATCGCCGATTCCCGAGAAGCCGGGCACCACCGGCTTGTGGGTGAGCGGTCGGCCGTCCTTGTCGTGGGACACAAGGGTGCGGCTCGGCCTCTCTGATGTGAAGAACCATTCGGTCGTGGGCGACTTCGTCATCTGGGCAAGACGGCGGGGGCCGTCCATCTGCCTGGCGCGGACGCACATTGACGTACACGGAGTCTCTGGGGGAGTCCGAACATGTCGATCCTGGCATCATCAACACCGATCAGCGTCCGGCCGGCGGCGGCGCGCAGTTCCGCGCAGCCGCTCCGGCCGGCAGGGGGATTCGTTCTCGCGCACGACTATCTGACGCAGCGCGGCGGGGCGGAGCGCGTCGCGCTCGCGCTCGCCGAAGGGCTCGATGCCCGACGCATCGTCACGTCCGTGTACGACGCGGACGAGACTTTCGACGGGTTCCGCGACTTCCGCGTCGTCGACAGCGGTCGGCCGTTGCTCGATCACTTCCGCAAGGACGTGCGCCGGGCGCTGCCGCTCCTGAGCTCCGTCTGGTCGCATATGCAGCCCGTGCGCGCGGATGTTCTCGTGTGCAGCAGCTCCGGCTGGGCGCACGCGCTGCCGGCGGCCCCGCACACGACGAAGATCGTCTACTGCCATAACCCCGCCCGCTGGCTGTATCAGCCGGAGGACTACCTGCTGCAGGCGGGGCTGGCCACCCGCACTGCGCTGAAGGTGCTCTCGCCGGGGCTCAAGCGGTGGGACCGGCGGGCGGCGGCGACGGCCGATGCGTACATCGCGAACTCGACCAGCGTGGCGCGGCGGATCGCCGGCACGTACGGCATCCGCGCGCAGGTCATCCATCCGCCGGTGGCCGTCGACACGCACGGCCCGCAAGAGGCCGTCGACGGTGTCGCCCCGGGCTACTTCCTGGTGATCGGCCGGGCACGCGGCTACAAGGGCACCGACGCGCTCGTCGAGGCATTCGCGGGGATGCCGAAGCACCGGCTGGTCGTGGTGGGCGGCGCCGTGCCCGAAGTGCTGCCGCCCAACGTCGTCTCGCTCGGACGAGTGAGCGAAGAGCGGCTGCGCTGGCTCTACGACAACGCCCGCGCCCTCGTATCGACGTCGCACGAGGACTTCGGACTGACGCCGATCGAGGCGAACGCGTTCGGCACGCCGGCGCTCGTCCTGCGCGCCGGCGGCTTTCTCGACAGCACCGCAGAAGGAATCTCGGGGGCGTTCATCGAGGACGAGACGGTCCAGGCCATCCGAGCCGCGGTGCACGCCTTCCCCGACGAATGGGACGCCGGCGCCATCCGCCGGCACGCCGCCCGATTCTCACCCGCGGCGTTCATCAAGAACCTGGCCGACTTCGCCGAGTGCACGCGGGCGGAGAAGCGCGAAAGGCTGTCGCACACGGCGGAGTGATCCGGTCCCATCGGCGGGGAGGATGGTCGGCACCCGCCCCGCTGTATGCGGGTGATCCAACCGCATCAGAGCCGACACGCCCGGGATGCGCGCTCGATTCGTGCCGCGCCGCGGATCGTCGTAGAGTATTACTCGTTCGCCCCAAAGGGAAGAGCTGGGAGGCCGAGAGGTCCCGCCCCCCTCAAGCAGCGAACCGCCTCCCGCAACGACGATCCTTCCGAGGATTCATCGCGCGGAGGAACTTGCCTGTTCCGCCTCGGTTCGAGACGGGATGCCGCGGCCCCCGGGCTCGCGGGATCACGGTTTGACGAGCGGCGCGGGCAGGGCTATGATTGTGAAGTTGCCCTGCGACGATGGCCTGTGGGTCTGGTTTGTGGGTGTGTCCGATCCTTGAGAACTCAACA
>NZ_JBYRJC020000005.1:0-127283 GCF_058349885.2 Microbacterium sp. W1-4-2
CGGGCGGCGGTGCCCCGTTCCAGCAGCGGCCCGGTCGTCCGGGCGGCGGCGCTCCCGGTGCCGGTGGCGCCGGTGGCGGCTTCGCCGGTCGTCCCGGCGGCGGCTTCGCCGGTCGTCCCGGCGGCGGTGGCCGCGGTCGCGGTCCCGGCGGCGGCACCGCGGGTGCCTTCGGCAAGGGCGGCGGCAAGTCCAAGCAGCGCAAGTCGAGGCGGGCGAAGCGGCAAGAGTTCGAGATGCGGTCGGCGCCGGTCGTCGGCGGCGTCAACGTCCAGAAGGGCAATGGCGAGATCATCCGCCTGCGCCGCGGCGCGTCGATCTCCGACTTCGCCGACAAGCTCGAGGCGCTGCGCGGCTACACCGTGCAGCCGGGCACCCTGGTGACGATCCTGTTCAACCTCGGTGAGATGGCCACGGCGACGGAGTCGCTCGACGAGGCCACGTTCGAGGTGCTGGGCGCCGAGCTCGGCTACAAGATCCAGATGGTCTCGCCCGAGGACGAGGACAAAGAGCTCCTGGAGGGCTTCGGTCTGGACCTCGAGCAGGAGCTGGCCGACGAGGACGACTCCGACCTCGAGATCCGTCCCCCGGTGGTCACCGTCATGGGCCACGTCGACCACGGCAAGACGCGCCTGCTGGACGCCATCCGGCAGACGAACGTCGTGGCGGGCGAGGCCGGCGGCATCACCCAGCACATCGGCGCGTACCAGATCTGGACCGAGCACGAGGACGTCGAGCGAGCCATCACGTTCATCGACACCCCGGGTCACGAGGCGTTCACCGCGATGCGCGCCCGTGGTGCACAGGTCACCGACATCGCGATCCTCGTGGTCGCCGCCGACGACGGCATCATGCCGCAGACGGTCGAGGCGCTGAACCACGCCCAGGCGGCGAACGTGCCGATCGTGGTCGCGGTGAACAAGATCGACAAGCCCGACGCCAACCCGGCCAAGGTGCGCCAGCAGCTCACCGAGTACGGCCTGGTCGCCGAGGAGTACGGCGGGGATGTCATGTTCGTGGATGTCTCGGCTCGCGAGAACATCGGCATCCAGGACCTCCTGGACGCGGTGCTGCTGACGGCCGACGCGGGTCTCGATCTGCGTGCGAACCCGAACAAGGCCGCCCGCGGTGTGGCCATCGAGGCCAAGCTCGACAAGGGCCGCGGTTCGGTGGCGACGGTGCTCATCCAGTCCGGAACGCTCCGGGTCGGCGATGCGATCGTGGCTGGAACGGCCTTCGGCCGCGTCCGTGCGATGGTCGACGAGAACGGCGACGCGGTCGAAGAGGCCGCCCCGTCGCGTCCGGTGCAGGTGCAGGGTCTGAACTCCGTCCCGCGCGCCGGCGACACGTTCATCGTCACCGACGAGGACCGCACCGCGCGCCAGATCGCCGAGAAGCGCGAGGCCGCCGAGCGCAACGCGCAGCTGGCCAAGGCCCGCAAGCGCATCTCGCTCGAAGACTTCACCAAGGCGCTGGAAGAGGGCAAGGTCGAGTCGCTCAACCTCATCATCAAGGGCGACGTGTCCGGTGCCGTCGAGGCGCTGGAGGAGTCGCTGCTGAAGATCGAGGTCGACGACTCGGTGCAGCTGCGCATCCTGCACCGCGGTGTGGGTGCGATCACCGAGTCGGACGTGGACCTGGCGACGATCGACAACGCGATCATCGTGGGCTTCAACGTCCGTCCCGACCAGAAGGCACGCGAGCGCGCTCAGCGCGAGGGCGTCGACATCCGCTTCTACTCCGTCATCTACTCGGCGCTGGAAGACATCGAGAACTCGCTCAAGGGCATGCTCAAGCCCGAGTTCGAAGAGGTCCAGTCGGGTGTGGCCGAGATCCGCGAGGTGTTCCGCTCGTCGAAGTTCGGCAACATCGCCGGTGTCATCGTCCGCTCGGGCACCATCACCCGCAACGCGAAGGCCCGCGTCATCCGCGACGGCGTGGTCATCGCGGACGGGCTGGCCATCGAGTCGCTGCGCCGGTTCAAGGATGACGTCACCGAGGTCCGCACGGACTTCGAAGCCGGTATCGGCCTGGGCAAGTACAACGACATCCAGGTGGGCGACGAGATCGAGACCACCGAGATGGTGGAGAAGCCCCGCGGCTGAGGCCGCACCTGCGCGGGGGACGCCGTCCGGCGTCCCCCGCGCCTTCAGGAGGAATCATGTCTTCAGAGCGACAGGCACGCCTGGCCGACCGCATCCGCGTCCTGATCGCGCAGCGGCTCGAGAAGGGTCTGCGCGACCCGCGACTGGGCTTCGTCACGATCACCGACGTCCGCGTGACGGGTGACCTGCAGCACGCGTCGGTGTTCTACACCGTGCTCGGCGACGAGAAGGAGCGGCAGGACACCGCCGACGCGCTGCGCGCCGCGACCGGGCTGCTGCGCAGCGAGGTGGGCCGGCAGCTGGGCGTGCGCCTGACCCCGACGCTGGAGTTCATCCACGACGCCATCCCCGAGAGCGCGGGACACATCGAGGACCTGCTGCGCGAGGCCGCCGAGCGCGATGCCGCTGTGGCGGGCCTGGCCGCCGGCGCGACCCACGCCGGCGACGCCGACCCGTACGTCAAGCCGCGCGAGTACGACGACGCCGAGTGAATCGCGCGCGGCGACCGTGACGCACACGGCGGGCCCTGCGGCCTGACGCGCCCGGCCGTCGGCTCCGAATTCCGGAGCGACGCGAATGCTCCCGACACTCCGCAACGGGCAGTGGTGGTGATCGGCCTGCGACCGATAGCGTGATCTGCGTCCGTGTCTCGGCAGGCTCCCACACCCGTGGGCGCTGACGGTCCGCGGGGAACGGCCCCGTCGCCCGGCCGAGCGTTCGGCACGAAGGAGTGTCATCACATGACCAGCCAATTCCGTCACCGAGGGCGCACGCTGGCCGTCGCCTCTGCGGCCGCCATCGCCTGTGCGATGATGTGGCCGGGCGTCGCCAGCGCCGCCGGCACAGCCGGCGATCCGGCACCCGCACCCGCGATCAGCACCGCGCCCCACGGCAAGCTCTCAGCGTCGAAGCTGGCCGCGGGGCTCGACCGGATGACCGGTCGGCACGCGGTGTTCGTGCAGCTCAGCGGCCAGGGCGCCGCCGACGCGGCCGATGCCGCGGCCGCCAGGGGCGGGAGCAAGAGCGCGCAGAAGGCCAGCGCCAAGGCCGCGAAGAAGGCCGCCGCGGCGAAGTCGGCCGCGGTGGTGGGCGAAGCCAAGAAGAAGGACCGCTCGGCAAGGGAGCTGTGGCAGGTCGGCAACGCCCTGCCCGGTGTGGCGATCAACGCCGACATCGCGGCCATCCGCGCGATCGCCGACCGCGGCGACGTCGTGAAGATCACCCCGCTGGTGCCCAAGCACACCGACAATGCGAACGGCTCCGACCTCACGAACACGGTCGCCACATGGCAGCAGACGCACAACACGGGCGAGGGCGTGAAGATCGCCGTCATCGACACCGGCCTCGACTACACGCACGCCGACTTCGGCGGCCCCGGCACCAAGGCGGCGTGGAACGCCGCGCACGCCAACAGCACGAATCCGGACTGGTACAGCGCGCTCACGGCCATGGCGAAGGTCAAGGTCGGCGGCGGCTACGACTTCTCGGGCGACGACTACAACGCCGACCCGAATGCCGACGACTATCAGCCGATCGCGCACCCCGACCCCGACCCGATCGGTTGCGGTCCGCACGGCACGCACGTCGCCGGCATCGCTGCCGGCTACGGCGAGAACGCCGACGGCTCGACGTTCACCGGCGACTACTCGACACTGACGTCGGACGACATCGCCAAGATGAAGGTCGTGCCGGGCATGGCGCCCGAGGCGACCGTGTATGCGCTGAAGGTGTTCGGCTGCACCGGATCGACGAACGTCGTCATCCCGGCCCTCGACCGGTCGCTGGACCTCAACGGCGACGGCTCGATGGTGAAGGCCGACATCGTCAACATGTCGCTGGGCTCTGATTACGCGACCGCGGACGACCCCGAGAACGATGTCGTCGACGAGCTCGCGAAGCAAGGCGTGCTGCCGGTCATCGCGATGGGCAACAACGGCGACCTCACCGATACCGGCGGCTCGCCGGGCAATGCGATCCGCTCGTTGGCCGTCGCAAGCTCCGTCGACTCGTTCCAGCAGCTGGACGGACTGAAGGTCGACGCCCCGGCCGATGTCGCCGGGATCGTCGCCGGGCAGAACTCCATCGCGTACCCGTGGTCGAGCAGCGCCCCGGTCACCGGCGACGTGGTCGCCCTGTCCGCGGCGGACGCGGACGGCTGCGCCCCGCTCTCGGCCGCCGACGCCGCCGCCGTCACCGGCAAGGTCGCCTGGCTGACCTGGGACTCCAACGACGCCTCGCGCCGCTGCGGATCGGCCGCGCGCGCCGGCAACGTGAAGGCCGCCGGTGCCATCGGCGCGATCTTCACCGGCGACGTCAACCCGTTCACGGCGGGGATCACCGGTGACGCCGACATCCCCGTGTTCCAGCTCACGAAGCCGGCGACCGACCAGCTGCGGCCGGCTCTCGAGGCCGGTGCGCTGCGGGTCACGTTCGACGGTTCGCTCGCCCTCGGCGTGGACGCAGTGGACCCGTCGATCGACGATCTGATCAGCTCGTTCTCGTCGCGCGGCACGCACGGCAGCATCGGCGTGGTCAAGCCCGACGTCAGCGCCCCCGGCGACACGATCCTGTCGGCGGGCCTGGGCTCGGGCGACGGCGCAGTCAACATGTCGGGTACGTCGATGGCCACCCCGCACACCGCGGGCATCGCCGCCCTCGTCAAGAGCGCGCACCCCGACTGGACGCCGGAGCAGGTCAAGGCCGACATCATGAACACCGCCGGCCATGACCTCTACGCGGGTCAGGATCGTGCCGGCGACGTCTACAGCCCGGCCCGTGACGGCGCCGGCCGCGTGGACGCGCTGGCGGCGGTGGGCAACACGCTGCTCGCGTACTCCGAGGACGTCCCCGGCGGCGTTTCGGCGTCGTTCGGTCCCGTCGAGGCCCCGGCCACCGAGGCGACGGTCACGAAGACCCGCAGCGTCACTCTGCAGAACACGGGCGACCAGGCGGTCACCGCAGACCTGTCGTACGACGGCAGCAACACGCAGCCCGGTGTGGCGTACACCGTGACGCCGAGCACCGTCACGGTCGCGGCGGGCAGCTCCACGAAGGTCACCGTCACCATGACGATCACGACCGCGAAGCTGCGCAACACGATCGACCCGACGATGGAGCAGAAGCAGCTCGGTGTGGCGCGTCAGTTCGTGGCGGATGCCTCGGGCCGGCTGATGATCGACGTCGACGGCTCCTCGGCCGCCCCGCTGCGAGTGCCCGTGTACGGTGCGGCCAAGCCCGCGTCGCAGACGACGACCGCCGACGCACACGTGGGCGACAAGCGCGCGCTGGTGACCTCGGGCACCGGCGTCAGCCAGGGCGACGACGCGGCCGGCTACCAGTCGCTGCTGTCGGTGGCCACGCTCGGCGCGACCAGCCCGAAGCTGCCGGCGTGCGGCGAGAAGGTGACGCAGAACTGCACGGTCAACGAGACGGCCACGGCCGGCGACCTGCATTACGTGGGCGCCGGGTCCTCGCCCGATCAGAACGGCAGCTACGCGGACGGGTGGCTGTGGTTCTCGATCGCGACGTACGGCGACTGGGCGACGGTCGGCAACTCGACGATCCCTTACGTCGACATCGACACGACCGGTGACGGCAAGCCCGACTACGAGGTCTACGTTCAGAACTACAGCGGCACCGACGTGCTGCTGGCCAACCTCGTGGACCTGAACACCGGCAAAGCCATCGACCTCGAGCCGGTGAACTTCACGTTCGCCGACGTCAACACCAATGTGTTCGACACGAACGTGCTGAACATCCCGGTGTGGCCGGCGATGATCGGGGTCACAGAGAAGACGAAGTCGTTCCCGATCACCTACTCGGTCGGCACGTACAGCTACTACGCGGTCAACGCGAACGGCGACATCGACGACGTCGGCCCGGTCTCGTACAACGTGGTCAAGCCGACGATCGCCGTCGACTCGCCGCTGTACGCCGACCAGGGCGGCACCGCCATCCCGTACACCCGCGCCACGCTCGGTGACGGCAACGGCAAGGGCAACGCCAAGGGCCACAAGGATCAGGCTCTGGTGCTGCACCTGCACGGCGCGAGCGGCCGGCGTGCCGAGGTGGTGAAGCTCGGCGGCTGAGGCTCTGAGCGAACGGCCCGGCGCGGTGACGCGCCGGGCCGTTCGCCTGTCAGCGCGGCAGATGCAGCATGCCGTCTTCGGCTTCGACGAGTCCGTCGACGATGAGCGAGTCGATCGCGCGGTCCCGCTGTCCGGCATCCGGCCAGTCGGCGATCACCGCCTCGTGCACGATCGCGTGCGACGAGGCATCCCGCAGCGCCTTCAGCACCGCGCCGCGTGCCTGCCGGTCGCTGCCCTCGTACCGCGCCTGCTTGCGCCGCGTGTCGCCCGTGTCAGGGTGGCCGGCCGCGTGCCACGCGCACGCATGCGCGATCGGGCATATGTCGCAGCGCGGCGCGCGCGCCGTGCACACGACGGCGCCGAGCTCCATCGTGGCGGCGTTCATGACGGCGGCATCGGTGTCGTCTGCGGGCAGTGCCGCGCCCATTCGGACCAGGTCGCGCGGCGACGGCGGGCCGGGCCGCGACACCCCGTCCACTGCCCGTGCGAGCACGCGGCGGGTGTTGGTGTCGACGACGGGATGCCGGTTCCCGTACGAGAACACGGCGACCGCGCGGCCCGTGTAGTCGCCGACGCCGGACAGGCGCAGCAGCGCGTCGACGTCCCGTGGCACGACGCCGTCGTGCTCGTCGCGGATCTGCGTCGCCGCACGGTGCAGCCACAGCGCCCGACGCGGATAGCCGAGGTTCGCCCATTGCCGCACCGCCGCGGCGGGCGGCTCGGCGGCCAGCGCCCCGGGCGTCGGCCAGCGCGTGAGCCAGGCCTCCAGGTGCGGGATGACCCGGGCGGTGGGCGTCTGCTGCAGCATGAACTCGCTGACCAGCACTCCCCAGGCGCCGTAGCGTTCGTGGAACGCGTCCCGGCGCCACGGCAGATCGCGGGCGTTCCGGCGGTACCAGGTCACAAGAGGCGCCGAAAGGGTCGCGACCAGCGGCGCGGTGGGGTCGACGGCGGTATCGGGCACCGGTTCAGCCTATGGCGATCGGCGCCCCGACCCGGCCGAATAAGCTGGATCCATGCGCCTGCCGATCACGCCCGAGAACACGCTGCTGCGCGATCTGCGCACGCAGCTGCGGCAGAACCATCCGGCCGGCCGCCTGCTCGTGGCGGTCGACGCACTGCCCGGCGTTCCCACCCGGCCCTTCGCCGACGACTTCGCCGCGATCCTCGGCGAGGACGACTCGGCCGTCTTCCGTGCGAACGCCGAGGACTTCCTGCTCCCGCGCGCGGAGCGCGGCGACGGCGAGCGCACGCCGGCGGGGTTCGACGAGGAGCTGTTCCGCCGGGTGCTCGTCGACCCTTTCCGCAATGGGCGGCAGACCTCGGCGACGACGGGCTTCCAGCTGAAGGGGTGGGACGCGCGCCGCAATCAGCCGTTCGAAGCGCGCTGGGTGACCGCTCCCGACGATGCGATCGTCGTCGTCGACGGCGCATACCTGAACACCAGGCGCCTGCGCGGCATCTGGCACTTCTCGGTCTGGCTCGAGCTGCCCGAGCCCACATTCGCCGACCGCCCCGGCCGCTCCGCGGACGCGCCGTACACGCCGGCAGAGGTCGCCTACCTGGCCGACCAGCCCGCCGAGAACGCGTCGGCGATCGTCGACGTCTCGGATCCGCGGCGGCCCGCACAGGTGTTCCGGGACTCCTGCTGATGCCGGCCCGTGCGCAGGCGCCCGCCCCGAACGGCATCCTGCTCGTCGACAAACCCCCGGGGATGACCAGCCACGACGTCGTCGCCCGGGCGCGGCGTGCGCTGAACACGCGCAAGATCGGGCATGCGGGAACGCTCGACCCGATGGCGACCGGCCTGCTCACCCTGGGCGTGGGGGCGGCGACCCGGCTGCTGACGTTCCTGGTCGGCCTCGACAAGACGTACGAGGCGACGATCCGCCTCGGCCAGTCCACCGCCACCGACGACGCCGACGGCGAGATCGTCGCACGCGCCGACGCCGTGGCCGTGGCTGCGATCGCCGACGACGATCTCGCCGCAGGGATCGCGCGCCTGACCGGCCCGATCGCGCAGGCGCCCAGCCGGGTCTCGGCGATCAAGATCGACGGGCGCCGCGCCTACGACCTGGCCCGCGAGGGCGCCGCGATCGAGCTCAAGGCCCGGGACGTGGTCGTCTCGCGTTTCGACGTGCGGGCCCAGCGACGCAGCGAGGGATGCTTGGACCTCGACGTCGTCGTCGACTGCTCCAGCGGCACCTACATCCGGGCGCTGGCCCGCGACCTGGGCGAGGATCTGGGCGTGGGCGGCCATCTCACGGCACTGCGGCGCACCCGCGTCGGCCCGTTCGCCGTGGAGGACGCCGTGGGCGCCGCGGCGCCCGCCGCGCTGCCCGAGGCCCTGGTCGCGGCCCCGCTGCGCGCGGCCGGCGAGATCGCCGCCGCCGTCATGCCGGCACTGCACGTCGACGCCGACTGCGCCCGTGACCTGCGTCACGGCAAGCGCGTCGCGGGCCTCGCCTTCGACGGGCCGCGCGCTGCGGCGATCGACCCCGAGGGTGTGCTGATCGGCGTCGTCGAGCGCCGCGGGTCCGAGGTCAAGAGCATCATGAACATGCCCGAGGAGCAGCATCCATGATCCTGTGGTTCACCCTCGTCACCGTCGCGGTGGCGACCGTCGGCGGCGTGCTGTGCGTCGTGCTGGGCCTTGCCGGACGGCGGCCGAGCGACCTGAGCGTCGGGGCGCTCGCCGTGCTCGAACTGCTGCTGATCGCCCAGGTCGTGATCGCCGTCGTCGCGCCCCTGGCCGGCAACCCGCCCACCGGCAGCCTGCTCGAGTTCTGGGTGTACCTCGTCTCAGCGGTGCTGCTGCCGCCCGCCGGCGCCGTGTGGGCGCTCATCGAGCGCAGCCGCTGGAGCACGGTCATCATGGGCATCGCCGCCCTCGCCGTCGCCGTGATGGTCTGGCGCATGCACGTCATCTGGACCATCCAGGGCGCCTGACCCCGCCGCGCCCGCCCGCCCGCGAGACGTTGCCCTCGAATCTGCGAGTGCTCAGCGCTTCTTGAGGTAGGCGGAGTGCACCCAGCCGGTCTTGCCCTTGTAGACGACCTTGCGCCACACGCCGCTCGTGGCCTTGATCGTTCCGACCGAGGCGCCGCGGGGGATCACCAGGATCCTCGCGCCCTTCAGCGACGGTGACGTGCGCAGGTTGAGCGCGGCCGTGGTCTTGTAGGTCGCCGGCGCGGGCGCCACGACCACGGGCTTGGGCTTCGGCCTGACGACGGCGGGCTTGGGAGCGGGGGCGGTGGAGACGACGGGCTTCGGCGAGACGCTGGCCGGGGCCGGCGCGGCGGCCGTCGGCGCGGGCGTCGGAGTCGGTGCGACCACGCGCGGCTTGGTGGGCGACACATAGGCCGACGAGATCCAGCCGCCCTGGGTGCCGATGCGCACCGACAGGAAGCCGTTCGTCGCCCGACCCGGGACCTGCACCATCGCGGTCCCCACCGTGAGCGTGCGGATCACGGCGGTCGCCGTCGACGGACCCGTGCGGAAGTTGACCGACGTGGTGGCGTAGTACGTGCACGAGGCCGGCGGCCTGGTGGCGGTGACCGCCCGGGCCCCGCGATACAGATCGAGGCCGCGCGCCTTCAGGAACGGTGCGGGGTCGAGGGAATGGGCCGATCCCGGCTCGCCCTGCCAGATCTCCAGGTGCAGGTGGGGGCCGCTCGAGACGCCGCTCGAGCCGATTTCGCTGATGCGCTGGCCCGCGGCGACGACCTGACCCACCTTGACCCGGGTCGTCGACTTCCAGATGTGGTAGTAGATCGACGTGTACGTCACCCCGCCGATCGAGTGGCGCAGCTTGACATACCCCGCCCGCGACGTCGTGCCGTCGACGGTCGCGACGACGACCCCGGCGGCGATGGCATAGATGGGGGTGCCGCGGGGCGCCGCCATGTCGAGACCCTCGTGGAACGTGGATGCGCCGGGCAGCGGCATGCACCGTGGCCCGTAGAAGGACGACACGGTGTAGCCCACCCGCAGCGGCGTGGTGAACGTCGTCGCGGCCGGGGGAGCGGGTTGCGCGACGTCGACGATCTGGAGGTCGGCGGCGACGGCGGGCGGGGCCGGGGCGGCCAGCGCGATGGTGAGGGCTGCGGCCGCGAGCACGGCGGGCAGAATGGTACGGGTCGATCGCATGAGAGGCACTTCGGTGGTGAGGAGATGGACAGGGATGCGGTCGGGTACCGGCATTAGAAGTTTGTCATCTAACGGTGTGTCTGTCTACTGCTGATATTGGTGAGGTGTAAGAGACTGACGAGCCAGATGGTGCAGGCGCGGTGAGGGGCCGGCGCGGCGGAAGTTAGGATCGACGTGACATGTCAACGCCATCCAGCCCCCGTCGCCGCATGACCGGCATCGGCCGCGTCCTCGTCGTCGTCTACGGCATCCTGGCCCTCGGCGCCACGGGCCGCTCGCTCGTGCAGATCATCGAGCGGTTCCATCATGCCCCGCTCGCGTTCACGCTCTCGGCGGCCTCCGCCGTCGTCTACATCGTCGCCACCCTCGCGCTCGTGCTGTCGGCTTCACGCGTCTGGTATCGCATCGCGTGGGTCGCGATCCTGTTCGAGATGGTCGGCGTGCTCTCGATCGGCACGCTCAGTCTCGTGCGTCCCGAGCTGTTCCCCGAAGCGACGGTGTGGTCGTTCTTCGGCATGGGATATGTGTTCGTCCCGCTCGTGCTGCCCTTCTTCGGGCTGTGGTGGCTGATCGCGCACAGGCCGGTGACCGCTGCCGAGACGCCGTCGGCGGTCGCGCGGTGATCGTCTTCCGCGACCCGGCCGAGGTGCCCGCGGAGTTCGGGCCCTCCGTCGTCGCGATCGGCAAGTTCGACGGCGTGCACGCCGGTCACCGCGCGATCCTGGAGCGCGCGAAGACGGATGCCGCGGCCACGGGCGCCGCGGTCGTGGCGGTCACGTTCGACCGCAATCCACTGGCCACACTGCGACCGGACATCTGTCCTGAAGACGTGATCGGGCTGCACCAGAAGCTCGATCTGCTGGCCGAGACCGGTCCGGACGCCGTGCTGGTGCTGCGCTTCGACGCACAGATGGCCGCCCAGCCCGCGGAGGAGTTCATCGAGCAGGTCCTCGTCGGTGCCCTCCGCGTGCAGACCGTGCTGGTCGGCAAGGACTTCCGGTTCGGCAAGGGCGGTGCCGGCAGTCCCGCCATGCTCGAGCAGCTGGGGGAGCGGTTCGGGTACCGGGTCGACCTGATCGACGACGTGCGCGCCGACATCGCCGAGCGGCGCGTCTCGTCGACCTGGATCCGCGAGCTGCTGACCGACGGCGACGTGGCAGCCGCAGCGAATCTGCTCGGCCGGCCGCACGCGGTGTGGGGCGAGGTCGTGCACGGTCTCAAGCGCGGGCGGGAGCTTGGCTTTCCGACGGCGAACCTGTCGCCGCACATGGAGGGCTTCGTCCCCGCCGACGGCGTGTATGCCGGGTGGCTCGTCGACGAGGGCCCGACAGACGGCGCGGGCCCCGGCATCCCACGCCGCGGGGTCAGGCACCCCGCGGCCATCAGCGTCGGCACCAACCCCACGTTCGACGACGTGCCCGTCCGCGTCGTCGAGGCCTATGCGCTCGACCAGACCGACCTGGACCTGTACGGCCACGACGTCGAAGTACAGTTCGTGCAGCGGGTGCGCGGCATGGTCGCGTTCGACGGCGTGGACGCGCTGAAGGCGCAGATGGCCGACGACGTCGAGCGCGTGCGGGTGCTGCTGGACTGACGGATGAGCAGCCGTCGCCGCGGTTACTGCTCATATGCGCACGACGGTGCGCGAATGCGGGATGCCGCGTATTCTCGGATGCGTGGAGACCGCCGTGGACGAAGAGCTGCTCTCGGTCCGCGTCGCCGAGCTGTACTACGACGCCGGCAAGACGCAGGACGAGGTCGGCGCGCTGCTGGGCATCTCGCGCTGGAAGGTCGGGCGACTGCTGACCCAGGCCCGCGAATCGGGCATCGTGCGCATCGAGATCGTCCATCCCGGCGCGAGGCGCCTGGGCGTCGAACGCGCGCTCGTCGAACGCTTCGAGCGGTTGAGCGACGCCGTCGTGGTCCCCGCCGCCGACGACCCCGCGGCGCTCGGCGACCGGGTCGCGCAGGCCGCCGCCGACCACCTGCGTGCGCTGCGGCCGGTGCCCCGCACGCTCGGGGTCAGCTGGGGCCGCACCCTGACCGCCGTCGCCGACCACCTGCCGCGCGGCTGGGCGCACGGCGTCACCGTCGTGCAGGTCAACGGGGGTGTGAGCGTGAACCGTCGCCCCGGCGGCGCCGCGCACCTGGCCTCCACGATCGCCGAACGCGCGTCGGGTGAGGCGGTGCTGCTGCCGAGCCCCGCGATCCTCGAGCAGGAGGAGACGGCGCAGGCGATCCAGGCCGACCGCACCGTGGCCGGCGTCCTCGCCCGTGCCGCCGCGGCCGATGCGTACGTCTTCTCGGCCGGGGTGTGCGACGAATCGTCCGCGCACGTCGACAACGGCTATCTCGACGTCGCCGAGATCCGACGCCTGCGGCAGCGCGGCGCGGTCGGCGACGTGCTCGGCCGCTATCTCGACGCCGACGGCAACATCGTCGACCCGGCCCTGGACGCCCGCACCGTGGGAATGCCGCTCGCGCGGCTGCGCCAGGCCGACGTCGCCGTCTTCGTGACCTCGGGCGCGTCCAAGCACGACCTCGCCCGCACCGTCGTCGGGACCGGGCTGTGCACCGTGATCGTGACCGACGAGACCACCGCCCGAGCACTTCTGGAGGAGTGATGACCACACGCGAACTCAGTCGCCGCACCGCGGTCGACGTCCTGGGGGGCGCGCCCGACAACGGCACGCTCCGGCGCTTCCTGCACGGACTGCCGGGGGTGGATGCCGTCGGCCTCGAGCAGCGCGCGGCAGCCCTCGGCACCCGATCGATCAAGACGACCTCGAAGGCGTGGGCGCTGGACCGCATCATCGGCCTCATCGACCTGACGACGCTCGAGGGCGCCGACACGCCGGGCAAGGTGCGCTCGCTGGTCGCGAAGGCGCAGCACCCGGATGCCACGGACCCGGCCTGCCCGCCCGTGGCGGCGGTCTGCGTGTACGGCGACATGGTGCCGTATGCGATCGAAGCGCTCGGCGATCGGCACGGCGACCCCGACGAGGGGAAGATCGGCGTGGCCGCGGTCGCGACGGCGTTCCCGAGCGGACGGGCCTCGCTCGAGGTCAAGCTCGCCGACACGCGCGACGCGGTGGCCGCCGGCGCCGACGAGATCGACATGGTGATCGATCGCGGCGCGTTCCTGGCCGGCCGGTACTCGCAGGTGTTCGACCAGATCGTGCAGGTGAAAGAGGCCTGTCACCGGGCCGACGGATCGTCCGCCTCGCTGAAGGTGATCCTCGAGACCGGCGAGCTGAACACGTACGACAACGTCAAGCGCGCGTCGTGGCTCGCGATCCTCGCCGGCGGCGACTTCATCAAGACCTCCACCGGCAAGGTGTCGCCCGCGGCGACGCTGCCGGTGACGCTGCTGATGCTCGAGGTCGTGCGCGACTGGCGGCGTCTGACCGGCGAGCGCATCGGCGTGAAGCCGGCGGGCGGCATCCGGACGTCGAAGGATGCCGTGAAGTATCTCGTCACGGTCGCCGAGACGGTCGGCGAGGAGTGGCTGCAGCCGCACCTGTTCCGCTTCGGCGCGTCGAGCCTGCTCAACGACGTGCTGCTGCAGCGGCAGAAGATGTCCACCGGCCGGTACTCCGGCCCCGACTACGTCACTCTCGATTGACAAGGGATTGAGCATGAGCTTCCTCGAGTACGCGCCGGCCCCCGAGTCGCGCAGCATCCTGAACCTGAAAGAGCGGTACGGCCTGTTCATCGACGGTGAGTTCGTCGACGGCACCGGCGGCTCGTTCACGACCATCTCGCCCGCCGACGAGTCGCGCATCGCCGAGATCGCACTCGCCTCGGACGCCGACGTCGACGCCGCCGTCGCGGCCGCGCGCCGCGCGCACGCCAAGGTGTGGGCGAAGATGAGCGGCCGCGACCGCGGCAAATACCTCTTCCGCATCGCACGGCTCGTGCAGGAGCGGGCGCGCGAGCTCGCCGTGGCCGAGAGCCTCGACAACGGCAAGCCGATCAAAGAGAGCCGCGACGTCGACGTGCCGCTGGTCGCCGCCTGGTTCTTCTACTACGCCGGCTGGGCCGACAAGCTCGACTATGCGGGCCTGGGCGCCGACCCGCGCTCGCTGGGCGTGGCCGGCCAGGTCATCCCGTGGAACTTCCCGCTGCTCATGCTCGCGTGGAAGATCGCGCCGGCGATGGCGTCCGGCAACACCGTCGTGCTCAAGCCGGCCGAGACCACGCCGCTGTCGGCGCTGATCTTCGCCGAGATCCTGCAGCAGGCCGACCTTCCGCCCGGAGTCGTCAACATCGTCACCGGCGCCGGGGCGACCGGAGCGGCCCTGGTGCGGCATCCCGACGTCGACAAGGTGGCCTTCACCGGCTCGACGGGAGTGGGCCGTTCGATCGCGCGCGCTGTTGCGGGCACGGGCAAGTCGCTCACGCTCGAGCTCGGCGGCAAGGCGGCCAACATCGTCTTCGACGATGCGCCCATCGACCAGGCGATCGAGGGGATCGTCAACGGCATCTTCTTCAACCAGGGGCACGTCTGCTGCGCGGGCAGCCGCCTGCTGGTTCAGGAATCGATCCACGACGAGGTCATCGACCGGCTGAAGTCGCGGCTGTCGACCCTGCGCCTCGGCGACCCGCTCGACAAGAACACCGATATCGGCGCGATCAACTCGTCGGCCCAGCTCGACCGCATCCGCACGCTGAGCGACGCCGGCGAGCAGGAGGGCGCACAGCGCTGGACCGCCGACTGCGCGATTCCCGACAAGGGGTTCTGGTTCGCCCCGACGATCTTCACGGGGGTCGAGGCATCCCACCGCATCGCACGCGAAGAGGTCTTCGGACCGGTGCTGTCGGTGCTCACGTTCCGCACCCCGGCCGAGGCCATCGCCAAGGCCAACAACACGCCGTACGGCCTGTCGGCGGGCATCTGGAGCGACAAGGGCTCGCGCATCCTGGCCGTCGCCGACCGGCTGCGCGCCGGGGTCGTCTGGGCGAACACGTTCAACCGGTTCGATCCGGCCTCGCCCTTCGGCGGTTACAAGGAGTCGGGCTACGGCCGCGAGGGCGGCCGCCACGGCCTGGCCGCCTATCTCAAGCCCGCCGGCTCGGCGCCCGCCGTCGAGCGGGTGACGTCCAGCCCGGCCGTTGCGCGAGCGAAGCGGGCCGAAACGACGGCGGCGGACAAGCCCGCCCGCAAGAGCCGCAAGGAGGTCTCGCGATGAGCGCCCGACTGACCGTTCCCAAGACCTACAAGCTCGCGATCGGCGGGGCGTTCCCGCGCAGCGAGTCAGGCCGCACGTATGAGGTCGTCTCGGCCAAGGGCGCATTCCTCGCGAACGCGGCCAAGGCCTCCCGCAAGGACGCCCGCGACGCCGTGCGCGCCGCGCGCTCGGCGCAGTCCGGCTGGGCGGGGGCGACGGCTTACAACCGGGGGCAGGTGCTGTACCGCGTCGCCGAGATCCTCGAGGGCCGTCGCGCGCAGTTCGTGGACGAGATCGTCGCGCAGGAGGGCGTGTCGCCTGCGGCCGCAGGCGCCCAGGTCGACGCGGCGGTCGACCTGTGGGTGTGGTACGCCGGCTGGTGCGACAAGTACGCACAGGTCGCGGGGGGGCTGAACCCCGTCGCGGGCGCCTACTTCAACATCTCTGCGCCCGAGCCCACCGGCGTGGTCGCCGCCATCGCTGCGCAGGACTCCGCTCTGCTCGGGCTGGTGGCGGTGCTCGCACCGGCGCTCGTGGCCGGCAACGCCGTGGTCGTGGTGGCCAGCGAGCGGTTCCCGCTGTCGGCGATCAGCCTCGCCGAGGTGCTGGCGACCAGCGACGTGCCCGGGGGAGTCGTGAATGTCCTGACCGGTTCGCCCGCCGAGCTCGGCCCCTGGCTCGCAGACCACGCCGACGTCAACGCGCTGGATCTCGCGGGCGCCGGCGAGATCGACTGGATCGACCTGCAGATGCGCGCCGCCGAGACCCTCAAGCGCGTGCTCGTGCCGGGCGACCCGGTCGCCTCGCCGCAGCGGATCGCGGCCTTCACCGAGGTCAAGACGGTGTGGCACCCCAAGAGCATGCTGTAGTCCCGGCATCCCGATCCTGCTGTCCGGCTGCGATCCTCCGAACCCTGTGAGACGCGGCTCGGGCGGCGGCCGGGGCGCAGCCGTGCCAGACTCGACAGTGAGATGAGTGTCCGGCGGTCCGCGAAGAGCGGCACCGGTCTGCCGTTCGGAGCGGTGATGGCCACCGGCGCGGCCGCGCAGCTGTGCGACCTCGTGGGCCTGACGACCTGGGCGCCGGTGCTCGTGGCCCTGACCGTCCTGATCGCGGCCGCGGTCACCGTGAAGGGCGTCGCCGGCATCCGCCGGCCGGATGCGCTGCGCGTCGGGTTCGGGCACTTCACGATTCCCGTGGGGCTCGGTGTGATCGCCGTGGCCCTGGCCGCGGACGGCGCACCGGCGATCGCCGTGCTGCGCACGGGATGCGTCTGGGCGGCGTGGGCGTCCACTGCGGTTCTGCTGGTCGCGGTGATCGGGCGGCTGCCGTGGACGCGTCCGGGGCTCGCCGCGGTGAACGGTGTCTGGTTCATCGCGCCGGCGGCGCTGTTGGCGGATGCCGCGGCCGCCGTGGTGCTCGTTCGCACCGCTGCACCGGCTGAGGCGTCGGCGTCGGTGACCGTGGCCGTGTGGTGCGTGTGGTCCGGCGTCGTCGGGTACGCGCTGCTTCTCGTGGCGGCGACCGTGCGCGTCGTGCGCCATCGCCTCGCGGGCGCGCCCGGCGTCGCCTGGTGGATCGTCACCGGATGCGGGGGACTGGCCGCCGATGCGCTCGGACACGTCGGCGCGGTCGTCCCCGGCCGAACCGGCGCGCTCGCGGCGACCGCGGTGTGCTGTTGGGCCGTGGCCTCGGCGATGTTCGTGCCGATGGCCGTCGGCAGCCTGCGCGCGCTGTGGCGTCGGCGGCGTCTGGGCGGAGCGTGGCCACCGGCGTTCTCAAGCGGGGTCTATGCGCTGGGGACCGCCCAGGTCGCGGCTCTCGCGCCGGCGCTGCGCGTCGGGCCGCTGGCTGTGGCGGTCGCCGTCGAGACGCTCGTCGTGTGGGTGGCGATCGCGGCCGTGCACATCATCGGCGGCGCCCGCGGGGCTCAAGCGATCCGATCATGCGGTCGGTGAGGAGCCCGGCGACACGCGCGGGTTGCGGATGCCCGCGAACGAGATCACCCCGCCGAGGGCGAACATCGCGGAGGTCACGATCGCAGCATGCCAGAACCCCTGCAGGTTCAGCACGCCGCCGACGATCAGGCCGAGCAGGGCGACGGCGACGAGTCCCGCGATCCGCGAGACGGCGTTGTTGACGGCCGAGGCGATGCCGCTGCGGGAGGTGTCGATCGCCCCGAGGATCGCCGCCGTCAACGGCGCGACCGTCAGGGTGAGCCCGATGCCGAAGACGATCACCGAGGGCAGCACCTGCAGCCAGTAGTCGAAGCCTTCGCGCACCGTCAGCAGCAGCGCGACTCCGCCCGCCATGACGATCGGACCGGCCGTCATGAACAGACGCGGCCCGAGCTTGCCCGCCCATGCGCCCACGTGCGAGCTGAACAGGATCATGATGATCGTCGACGGCAGACTCGCCAGGCCCGCCAGGGTCGCAGGCAGTCCTGCGCCCTGCTGCAGATAGACGGTCAGCACGAGGCCGTTGAGCGAGAGCGCGCCGTAGATGAACGCGGTCGCGAGGTTGCCCGCTGAGAAGTTGCGGATGCGGAACAGCGCGAGCGGCATCATCGGCTCGCGCGCGAAGCGCTGGCGCACCAGGAACCCCGCGATGCACAGCACGCCGCCGGCCATCGATCCCCAGATCGCCGGCGACGACCAGCCCAGTCGCTCCTGCTCGATGAGCGCGAAGACGGTTCCCCCGAGCCCCGCCGTGCACAGCACGGCGCCGAGCCAGTCGACGGTCGCGTCGGGCAGGCGCCGGTCGCGCTGGTGCAGGATCGCCAGCAGCCACAGCGTCACGCCGATCGGCAGGACATTGATCAGGAACACGAGCCGCCACGAGACGAGGTCGACGAACACGCCGCCCAGGACCGGGCCGACGAGCATCGCGACGGTGGTGGCGCCGGTCCACGTGCCGATCGCGCGCGCCTGCGCAGGGCCGCGGAATGTCGAGGTGATCAGCGCGAGCGAACTCGGCACGAGCAGCGCGCCGGCGATGCCCTGCAGTCCGCGAGCGACGATGAGGAACAGGGGATCGATCGCGACGGCGGCCGCGATCGAGGTGAGACCGAAGCCGATCAGGCCCACGCGCAGCACGACCATGCGTCCGAACACGTCGCTGAGCGATCCTGCCACCAGGATCAGCGAGCCCAGCGTGATCAGGTAGGCGTCGACGACCCACTGCTGCGTCGCCAGACCTCCGCCCAGTTCCCGCTGGATGGCGGGGAGGGCCACGGTGACGACCGTGCCGTCCAGGAACGACACGAACGACGCGAGGATGGCGATGAGCAGCACCAGCCGCCGCGTCCGTGCGGTCGGGCCCGCGGCACTCGTCGACTCGCCTGCCCGGCCGCTCGCGTTCGCCGCCTCGTCCACGCCAAAACCATAGGCCACGCCTGCGACACCCGACAGGGCCTTCCGGACGCGACTCGCGGCGCGCACCGCATGCCGACAGCCGGAATGCCGTAGAATAGCGGTCGGGATCATCAGCGGCACGACGCCGAAGCGACGGTTGCAGGCCGATGCGTCCCGCCCCGTCTGCGCCCCCGTTCGAGCGCGTGCGGGGCATCGCAGCCCATCCGGTCGCACCGGCGCACACCCGGGGCTTCCGGACCTCACGCTCAGGAGGAGCATGCCGACCACGGCACCCGCCCAGACTTCCGCACGCCGCCGGAAGTCGTCGTCCGCACGGCGCGACGACGAGGCGCCCATCATCCCGATCCTCGCCCGCAAGGTGCGCGAGGTCGAGGCCAAGGCGCAGCGCGGCAAGCTCGGCCCGACCAACCGGGTCAAGTTCCAGGTCATCGCATTCCTGGTGCGCGAAGAGCGCGCCCGGGTCAAGGCCGACGCCGACCTGCCCGACGCCGTGCGCAGCGAGCTGCTCAAGCGTCTCGACGGCGTCGCGACGATCCTCGCCAAGACCGCCGCGCGCGACACGTCGCTGATCCAGCTGCTCGAGGCCGACCAGGCGACGTCGCCGGTCGCCAAGCGCATGCGCCGCGACTGGCTGCTCGAATCGGGTGCCGAACTGGCCCCCGACGAGCTCATCATCACGGACGTCGCTCCGGTGCAGGCGACGGTGGTGCCGGCGGCGCTCGCCGAGCGTCAGGTGACCCCGCCGCAGATCGAGGCGCGTCGCGACGCCAACCCGTTCCTCGCACCCGACCTCTCGATGCGCGCCGCCGGACCCACGCCCCGCCGCCGCCTCGACGGCTGGGAGCTCATGGGCCCGCTCTACAAGTCGTTCGCCACCGGCGCCGGCGGGGGAGCGGCCACGATGGACCTGCCGCCGGTCCCCGAGTTCGACCGGCTGTCGCCGAAGGGCCTGGAAGTGATGGCGCACCAGTCCCGATTCCTCGAGGCGGTGCGCGCCGGCCACCGCTCGTTCCTGCTCGCCGACGAGCCGGGCCTGGGCAAGACCGCCGAGTCCGTGCTGGCCGCATCCGTGGCCAACGCGTACCCGCTGCTGGCGGTCGTCCCCAACGTCGTCAAGATGAACTGGGCGCGCGAGGTCGAGCGGTGGACGCCGCACCGCCGCGCCACGGTGATCTCGGGCGACGGCGAGGACGTGGATGCCTTCGCCGACGTGTTCATCGTCAACTACGAGATCCTCGACCGGCATCTGTCGTGGCTGGGCGGTCTGGGACTGAAGGGCCTGGTCGTCGACGAGGCGCACTTCATCAAGAACCTCTCCTCGCAGCGGTCGCAGAACGTGCTGGCGCTGGCCGGGCGCATCCGCGAGCAGGTGCGCCGGCCGCTGCTGCTGGCGCTGACCGGCACCCCCCTGATCAACGACGTCGAGGACTTCGACGCGATCTGGCGGTTCCTTGGCTGGACCAACGGCGAGAAGCCGGGCGCCGAGCTCATGCAGAAGCTCGACGCGACCGGGCTCACCCCCGCCGACAAGGCGTTCTACCCCGAGGCACGCGACGCGGTCATCTCGATGGGCATCGTGCGTCGCAAGAAGAAGGATGTCGCAGCCGACCTGCCCGACAAGCTCATCGCCGATCTGCCGGTGGAGCTCGACGACGAGTACGGCCGCTCGATCCGTCAGGCCGAGCACGAGCTCGGCGAGCGCCTGGCCGCGCGATACCGTCGCATCATCGAGGCGCGCGGCGACCGGGGCCTGGCCCCCGGCGAGATCGACGGCGACATCGTGCGCCTGGTCGCCCAGAACGAGCTCGACGAGTCGAAGGCGGCCGGCACCGGCGGTGACAACGTCTTCACCATGGTCCGCAAGATCGGTCAGGCGAAGTCCCTGCTGGCCGCCGATTACGCCGTGCAGCTGCAGCGCTCGGTCGGCAAGGTCGTCTTCTTCGCCAAGCACATCGACGTGATGGATGCCGCAGAAGCCCACTTCGCGGCATCCGGCCTGAAATACGTCTCGGTGCGCGGCGACCAGTCCACTCCCGCTCGGCAAGAGGCGATCGACGCGTTCAACAACGACGCCGAGGTCGGTGTGGCGGTCTGCTCGCTGACCGCCGCCGGCGTGGGCCTGAACATGCAGGCCGCATCGAACGTCGTGCTCGCCGAGCTCAGCTGGACCGCCGCCGAGCAGACGCAGGCGATCGACCGCGTGCACCGCATCGGCCAGGACGAGCCGGTCACGGCGTGGCGGATCATCGCCGCGCACACGATCGACACGAAGATCGCCGAGCTCATCGATTCGAAGCAGGGGCTTGCGGCCCGTGCACTCGACGGCGAGGCGGTCGATCCGACCTCGAGCGATTCGGTGCAGCTGTCGGCGCTCATGCACCTGACCCGCCAGGCCCTGGGCGGGGAGTGATCCGCCTCCGGTCGTGATCGCGGCGGCCTGCGCACCGCCCCGGTCGCGACCGCGGGCGGGCTGCGGGGCGCGCTAAGGTCGATCCTGGCAGCGTCGCCGGCATCCCCATTCCGACCCGAGGACGACAAGCATGAAGATCGGCATCCTGACCAGCGGTGGCGACTGCCCCGGCCTGAACGCGGTCATCCGCGGCATCGTGCTCAAGGGCACGACGACGTACGACCTCGAGTTCGTGGGCATCCGCGACGGCTGGCGGGGTGTGGTCGAGGGTGACTTCTTCCCCCTCACCCGCCACGAGGTCAAAGGCCTGTCGAAGGTCGGGGGCACGATCCTCGGCACGAGCCGCACGAACCCGTACGAGGGACCGCGCGGCGGGGCCGAGAACATCGCCAAGACCCTGTACGGCCACCGTCTGGACGGCATCATCGCCATCGGCGGCGAGGGGACGCTCGCGGCCGCCGACCGGCTGTCGAAGGACGGCCTGAACGTCATCGGCGTTCCCAAGACGATCGACAACGATCTGCGCGCCACCGACTACTCGTTCGGCTTCGACACCGCGGTGAACATCGCGACCGACGCGATGGATCGCCTGCGCACCACCGGCGACTCGCACCAGCGCTGCATGGTCGCCGAGGTCATGGGCCGCCACGTCGGATGGATCGCGCTGCACGCCGGCATGGCCGCAGGGGCGCACGCGATCTGCATCCCCGAGGTGCCGATGTCGATCGATGACGTCTGCGAGCTGGTGACCCGCGCACACGACCGCGGTCGTGCGCCGCTGGTCGTCGTGTCCGAGGGCTTCACGCTGACCGGAATGGACGAGGCGTACAGCGACAAGGGCCTGGATGCCTTCAACCGCCCGCGCCTGGGCGGCATCGGCGAGGTGATCGCGCCGGAGATCGAGCGCATCACCGGTATCGAGACCCGCTCGACGGTGCTCGGCCACATCCAGCGCGGCGGATCGCCCTCGGCGTTCGACCGGGTGCTGGCGACCCGGCTGGGGCTGCACGCGGCCGACGCGATCGTCGACGAGGCGTGGGGCCAGATGGTCGCGATGCGCGGCACCGACATCGTCCGCGTGCCGTTTGCCGAGGCGCTCGGCGAGCTGAACACGGTGCCCCGGTACCGCTACGACGAGGCCGCCGTCCTCTTCGGCTGAGTCGCGGGGCGGATGCCGGGGGCTACGCCTCGGCGACGCCGAGGACGTCCAGCAGCCAGGCCAGCTCGTACGCGCGCTCGCGCCAGGCGTTGTAGCGGCCGCTGACGCCGCCGTGCCCGGCGACCATCTCGCACTTCAACAGCGCGTCGGCGCCGACCTCCCGCAGCCGGGCGACCCACTTGGCCGGCTCGACGTACAGCACGCGGGTGTCGTTCAGCGAGGTGACCGCGAGCACGCGCGGGTACACGGCATCCTCCCGCACGTTCTCGTACGGCGTGTACGACTTCATGTACGCATACACGCCCGCGTCGTGCAGCGGGTCGCCCCACTCGTCCCACTCCACGACCGTCAGCGGCAGCGACGGGTCGAGGATGCTGGTCAGCGCATCGACGAACGGCACCCCGGCCAGAACGCCGGCGAACAGCTCGGGCGCGAGATTCGCCACGGCGCCCATGAGCAGGCCGCCGGCCGACCGGCCCTCGGCGGCCATGCGGTCGGGTGAGGTGATCCCGGCGTCGACGAGATGCCGCGCGCAGTCCACGAAGTCGGTGAACGTGTTGCGCTTGTGCTGCATCTTGCCGTCCTCGTACCACTGCCGGCCCATCTCGCCGCCGCCGCGCACGTGGGCGACGGCGAACACGACGCCGCGGTCGAGCTCGCTCAGGCGCGCGATCGAGAAGCCCGGCTCGATCGAGTGCTCGTACGAGCCGTAGCCGTACAGGTGCAGCGGGCGGGGCGCGTCGCCGGGGTGGCCGAACGACCGCTTCCACACGAGCGAGACGGGCACCTGCGTGCCGTCGCCGGCCGTGGCCCACACGCGCTCCTGCGCATAGTCGGCGGGGTCGTAGCCGCCGAGCACGGGCTCGCGCTTGCGCAGCAGCTTCTCGCCGGTGTCGACGACGTAGTCGTACACGGTTCCCGGGGTGACGAACGAGGTGTAGACCAGGCGGATCACCGGCGGCGCCCACTCCGGGTTGCCGGCGGTGCCGGCGGCGTAGAGCGGCTCGTCGAACGTGAGCTCGTCGATCCGGCTCGTGGCGTAGTCGAACATGCCCATGCGCGCGAGACCCTCGCGGCGGTAGCCGATCACGCCGAAGTCGCGGAACGTCGACAGGCCCAGCAGGCGCCGCCCGGGGGTGTGCGGCACGACGACTTCGCGCGAGCCTTCGGGGTCGGATGCCGCGACCCGCACCAGCTCGAAGTCCAGGGCGTCCTTGTTGTGCAGGATGTACAGGACGTCCTCGCCGTCCACGACGGCGTGGTCGCTGTCGTACTCGACGCCCTCCTCACGCGGCCACACCACGCGCGGCTGACCGCGCAGGTCGTCGGCGTCGAGGATCCACTCCTCGCTCGTGACGGCCGAGCCCAGCCCGATCACGAGGTACCTGTCGCTGCGGGTGAAGCCCGCGCCCACCCAGAACTTCTCGTCGGGCTCGTGGAACAGAGTCACATCGTCGGCGACGGGCGTGCCCAGCTCGTGCAGCCACACGGTGTCGGGGCGCCACGCCTCGTCGACGGTGGAGTACACGACGAACCGGCCGTCGGGCGAGAGCGATGCCCCCGAGAACGTGCCGGGGATCTCGTCGGGCAGGTTCTGTCCGGTGCGCAGGTCGCGCACGCGCAGCGTGTAGCGCTCGTCGCCGGCGATGTCCACGCCGTAGAGCATCAGGGTCCCGTCGTTCGAGACCTCGAAGGTGCCGAGCGAGAAGAACTCGTGGCCTTCGGCCTCGACGTTCGCGTCCAGCAGCACCTGCTCGCCGGGCACGTCCACGTCCGGAGCGAGCTCGGGCGGGGTCCAGTCGTCGGGCGAGGCCAGGGGAGCGCGGCACTGGATGCCGTACTGCTGTCCCTCTACGGTGCGGCCGTAGTACCACCAGTCGCCGCGGCGCGTGGGCACCGACAGGTCGGTCTCCTGCGTGCGGCCCTTGATCTCGCCGAAGACGCTCTCGCGCAGCGGTGCCAGGTGCGCGGTGCGCGCGTCGGTGTATGCGTTCTCGGCCTCGAGGTGCGCGATCACGGCCGGATCGTCCTTCGCGCGCATCCACTCGTACGGGTCCTCGAACGTGTCGCCGTGATGGGTGCGTGCGACGGGACGGCGGTCGGCGACGGGGGCGGAGACGGATGCCGCAGCGGCGGCACTGAGTTCGGTCACGGTAGTCCACGCTAGCGGGCGGTTCACGGATCCCGCCCTCACGTGAGAGTATTTCTGTGTCCCGGGAAGCCGGGGCCGCGACTCCGTGAACTCTTCGTTCGCATCGCCGATCCCGTCGGCCGAACCCTGCCCGCATCTCCCGGAAAGCGAACGGTGGAAACCGCAGCCCTGATCGTCGTGCTGGTCATCGCCCTGGCACTCTTCTTCGACTTCACGAACGGATTCCACGACACGGCCAACGCGATGGCGACGCCCATTGCGACCGGCGCGCTCAAACCGAAGGTCGCCGTGGGCCTGGCCGCAGGCCTGAACCTGGTCGGGGCGTTCCTGTCCACCGAGGTGTCGCAGACCGTCTCGCACGGGCTCATCCCCGTCGAAGACATGGCGAACCCGGTCGCCTTCCTGCCGATGATCTTCGCCGGCCTCATCGGCGCGATCGCCTGGAACATGCTCACGTGGCTGCTGGGCCTTCCGTCGAGCTCCTCGCACGCGCTGTTCGGCGGCCTGATCGGCGCCACCCTCGTCGGGTTCGGCCTGTCCGGCATCAACTTCGGAGTGCTGCTGAGCAAGATCATCCTGCCTGCCGTGCTCTCGCCGCTGACGGCGGGGATCATCGCGTTCCTCGTGACGCGCATGGCGTACGGCATGACCCGCCGATACGACGGCAAGCCCGACGGGCGCAGCGGCTTCCGCTGGGGGCAGATCTTCACCTCGTCGATGGTCGCCCTCGCGCACGGCACGAACGATGCGCAGAAGACGATGGGCATCATCACCCTCGCGCTGATCACGGTCGGCTGGCAGAACAAGAACCAGGCCGAGCCGCACATCTGGGTGATCCTCGCGTGTGCGTTCACGATCGCCCTGGGCACCTACCTCGGCGGCTGGCGCATCATCCGCACGCTCGGCAAGGGGCTCACCGACATCAAGCCTGCGCAGGGCTTCGCCGCCGAGACGTCGACGGCCGCGACGATCCTCGCCTCGAGCGCGCTCGGCTTCGCGCTGTCGACGACGCAGGTCGCCTCGGGCTCGGTCATCGGCTCGGGGCTCGGACGGCGCGGCTCGAAGGTGCGCTGGGGCACGGCCGGCAAGATCGCGGTCGGCTGGCTGCTCACGCTGCCGGCCGCGGCCGCGGTGGGAGCGGTGGCGGCCCTCATCGTCGGATGGCTCGGAACCTGGGGCATCCTCGTGGACGCGCTCCTGGCGCTGGCGATCATCGTCGGTCTGTTCCTGCGCTCCAAGCGCGACGAGGTGACGGCGGCGAACGCGATGAGCGACGTCGCCGAGTCGGGGCGCGCGGTCAAGGTCAAGAAGAACCCGCCGCCCACCCGCCGACAGCGCGCCATCATCCGCGAGGAGGAGCGGCGCAAGGCCGAGGAGAAGGCGCGGCGCAAGGCCGAGGAGCGGGAGCGTGAGCGCCGGCGCGCCGAGGAGGAGGCGCGCGCCAAGGCCGAGAAGAAGGCGAAGGCGAAGGCCGACGCGAAGAAGAGCTCCGAGCGCAAGAAGCACGCCGACGCGCAGAAGAAGGCGGACGGCAGGAAGAAGAAGGCGGACGGCAAGAAGAAGAAGGCCGACGGCAAGAAGCAGGGCGGCGGCGAGAAATCGGCCGCCGAGAAGTCGGCCGCCGAGAAGGGCTCGAAATGATCACGATCGACTGGTTCGCATTCCTGCAGGTCTTCATCGCCGCCCTGATCGGCGCCGTGCTCGTCGTCGGCTTCTACGCGATCGGTCTGCGTCTGCTCGTGCGCGCGGGCCGGGTGCCCGTCGTCGCCCCGGCCGAGTTCACCGACGCGATCACCGTGATCTCGCCGAAAGAGGCCGCCCGTGCCGAGAAGGCCGCGGCCAAGGCGGCCCGCAAGAGCCCGCTCACGAGCGGCCAGAAGAACCTCGCGTTCGTCGGGGCCTGCGTGTCGTTCATCCTGTGCGCACTCGCCGTGCTCGGCGGCATCCTGCTCATCGTCCTGCACTGACGATCCCGCCGCCGACACGTCTGGGCGGCGCGGTCGCGGACCCCTAGGCTGAGGGGCATGGATGCCGCATCCGCCCGTTTCAGCGCGCACGCGCCCGCACTGCGCACGATCGTGCATGTCAGCGATACGCACCTGCTGGGCGGCAACCGTCCGCTGGTCGGCCGGTACGACACGTCGGCGAACCTCGGGCGCACGCTCGCGGCCATCGAACGGCTGGCGGTGCGCCCCGACGCGCTCGTGTTCACGGGCGATCTGACCGATCTCGGCGAACCGGAGGCGTACCTCGCGCTGAAGGCGGCCGTCGAACCGGTCGCGCAGCGGCTGGGCGCACCGGTGGTGTGGGTCGCCGGCAACCACGACGAGCGACCCGAGCTGCGCGAGGCGCTGCTGGGCGGGACGCCCAGCGACGAGCCGGTCACCGGCGTGTGGGATCTCGGCGGCCTGCGGCTGATCGCGCTCGACTCGTCGGTGCCCGGATGGCACCATGGGGACCTCGACCCCGCGCAGCTCGAGTGGCTCGGCGAGCAGCTGGCGGAGCCGGCGCCCCTGGGCACCCTGCTGGCGATGCACCATCCGCCGCTGCCCGGGCACATCCCGCTGTTCGACATCCTCGAACTGCGCCACCAGGACGCCCTGGCGTCGGTGATCGCGGGCACCGACGTGCGCGGCATCCTCGCCGGTCACCTGCACTATTCCACGCACGGCATGTTCGCCGGCGTGCCCGTGAGCGTGTGCGCCGCCACGTGCTACACCATGAATCTCGCGCGCCCCGCAGCCGAGGTCAACGGGATGGATGCCGGTCAGTCGTTCCACCTCGTGCACGTGTACGACGAGACGATCACGCACGCGGTGGTGCCCGCGATCGACGCCCCCACCGCGGACGTGTTCAACGAGGAGTGGGTGGCCCGCATGGCGGCGCTGAGCCCGCAGGAGCGGCTCGAGGCGTTCTCGCGCAAGGCGCCGCGGCGGCGGCCCTGAACTTCGTCGCGACCGGCACGACGTCGCGTACAGTACGGGCGGCGGCGCTGTACGTCACGTACACCGGGCGCGGAGGAGCGGACGGGTAGGCTCGAAGCATCCCGATTCGCCGTGACCCACAAGGATGCTGACACACATGGCTATGGACGCAACGATGCGCACTCGCACCGAGACCGACTCGCTGGGCTCGATGGAGATCCCCGCCGATGCCTATTGGGGCATCCACACGGCGCGGGCCCTCGAGAACTTCCCGATCGCGAAGCGGCCGATCTCGGTCTACGACGACTTCGTCAGGGCGCTCGCGATGGTCAAGCAGGCCTCGGCGCGCGCGAACCGCGAGATCGGCGTCCTGCCGCCCGAGAAGGCGGATCTCATCGACCGCGCCGCCCAGCTGATCATCGAGGGCAAGTTCCACGACCAGTTCGTGGTCGGCGTCATCCAGGGCGGGGCCGGCACGTCGACGAACATGAACGCGAACGAGGTCGTCACGAACGTGGCCCTCGAGCTCGCCGGCCGCGAGAAGGGCGACTACGCGTTCCTCGCCCCGATCGACGACACCAACCGCAGCCAGTCCACCAACGACGTCTACCCGACGGCCATCAAGGTCGGTCTGTCGCTCCTGCTGCAGAGTCTGCTCGACGAGCTCGACCTGCTGCGCAAGTCGTTCCTGGCGAAGGCCGTCGAATTCCACGACATCCTCAAGGTCGGACGCACCCAGCTGCAGGACGCCGTCCCGATGACCCTCGGGCAGGAGTTCCACGGGTTCGCCACGACCCTCGGCGAGGACCTCAGCCGCCTGACCGAGAACGCGAGCCTGCTGACCGAGATCAACATGGGCGCCACCGCGATCGGCACGGGGATCACGACCCACCCGGGCTATGCGCCGGCGGTGCTGCGCCACCTGCGCGAGATCTCGGGCGTGGACCTGTCCACGGCGAGCGACCTGGTCGAGGCCACCAGCGACACCGGATCGTTCATGTCGTTCTCGTCGTCGCTGAAGCGCAACGCGATCAAGCTCTCGAAGATCTGCAACGACCTGCGACTGCTCTCCAGCGGTCCGCAGGCGGGCCTCGGCGAGATCAACCTGCCGGCGATGGCGGCGGGCTCGTCGATCATGCCCGGCAAGGTCAACCCGGTCATCCCCGAGGTCGTCAACCAGGTCGCCTTCTCGGTGGCCGGCGCCGACGTCACCGTCACGATGGCAGCCGAGGCAGGGCAGCTGCAGCTGAACGCGTTCGAGCCGGTCATCGCGCACTCGATCTTCCAGTCGATCACCTGGATGCGTCAGGCCATGTGGACACTGCGGGTCAATTGCGTCGACGGCATCACCGCCAACCGCGAGCGCCTGGGCGCCATGGTCGGCTCGTCGGTGGGTGTGGTCACGGCGCTGACCCCGTTCATCGGCTACGCCGCCTCGGCCGCCCTCGCCAAGACCGCGCTGCTGACCGGCCGCAACGTCGCCGACCTCGTGGTCGAGGCGGGCCTGATGAGCCGCGAAGAGGTCACCAAGCAGCTCTCGCCGGCGCGTCTGTCGGGCCTGGAGGCGATCACCACCGAGATCCCCGTCGTGCAGCCGGCCGAGAACGTCGTCGCCGACGAGGCGCACTGATCCACCGGCTCGCGGTGCGACACGGCGTGCCCGCGCTGCGTCGTACCGCGCGCACGCGCCGGTAGCGTGGGGCCGTAGTGTCCGCACACCGGAAGGCCAGGTACATGACGAACGCGCCCGACTCCGAGACCCCGCAGCCCGGGCCCGCCCCGCAGCCGGGGCCGCCGCCCGCCGCACCGCCCTCGCCCGCCGCTCCGCCCTACGCCGAGGCGCCCGCCCCCGCACCGGCGTACGGGCAGGCTCCCGCGTACCCGCCCGCCCCGCCGGCGTACGGCCAGGCCGCGGTGGCGCAGAACCCCGGCCGCACCCTCGGCATCGTCGCGTTCGTCCTGGCGTTCGTGTTCCAGCTCCTGGGTCTGATCCTGGGCATCGTCGCCCTCGTGCAGAGCCGGCGCGCCGGTCAGAAGAACGGGCTCGCTCTCGCCGCGGTCATCATCAGTGCGGTGCTGCTCGTGATCGGCGCCATCGTGCTGGTCATCGTCGTCGTCGCGGGGTTCGCCGTCGCCGGTCAGCTCGCCGAGATCTGCAACCAGCTCGGCCCGGGTGTCCACGACGTCGGCGGGGTCACCTACACCTGCTCCTGAACGGGCGCATCCGACGCTGCGGCGGGGCCGAACGGTCCCGCCGCAGCGTCGTTCGGTGTGGATGCCCCGCGTCCTGAGCGTGCGGCGCAGCCGAGGCGGTAGCGTGGGGGAGCAGACCGCGTGCACGCGGCATCCCTACCGGAAGGCGTGGCCATGACGAACGTTCCCGACCCCGAGAACCCGCAGCCCGAGCAGGGTCCGGCCCAGCCCGAGCAGCCGCCGGGCCAAGCCGCGCAGCCCGAGCAGCCGCAGGCCCCGACGCCTCCCGCGCCGCCGGCGTACGGTCAGCCGGCGGCGGGTCAGGTGCCGCCTCCGGCGTACGGACAGCCCCCGACGTACGGACAACAGCAGCCCGCGTACGGGCAGGTCCCGTCCTATCCGCCGGCGGCCCCCGCCTACGGACAGCAGCCGGCGACGATCCCCGGTCGCACGATGGGCATCGTCGCGTTCATCCTGTCGTTGGCGGGCCTGGTCACCGGCATCACGTCGTTGATCGGCCTGATCCTGGGCATCGTCGCGATGGTGCAGAGCAGGAAGGCGGGACTCAAGAACGGCTTCGCCCTGGCGGCGATCATCATCGGCGCGATCCTGCTGGTGCTCTCGATCATCGGCCTCTTCGTCGCGATCGCGTTCTTCGTCTCGTTGGCCAACGCCGTCAACCTCTGCACCGCCGACCCGTCGGGGTACGTGAACATCTGGGGCATCTCGCTCAGCTGCGCCGACTTCTTGAACTCATACCGGTGATCCGCGCGGGAGCGGCCCGCCCTCAGTCCAGAATGCGGCAGTGGGTGGTCAGCTCTCCGATGCCGCCGACGGCCACCGTCACGGTCGAGCGGTCGCGCAGGAAGATCTGCGGATCGCGGGAGTAGCCGGCCCCGCCCGGCGACCCCGTCGAGATCAGCGTGCCCGGCTGCAGCGTCGCCGACTGAGACAGGTGTGACACCAGCTTCGCGACCGGTCGGATCATCTGAGCGGTCGAGGCATCCTGCACCCGGTGCCCGTCCACGACGGTCCAGATGTGCAGATCCTGCGGGTCGTCGATCTCGTCGGCGGTCACCACGAACGGCCCCGTCGGCGTGAAGCCGTCGAACGACTTGCACCGCGACCACTGGGCCTCGGCGAACTGGATGTCGCGGGCGGTGATGTCGTTGACGACGGTGTACCCCCAGACGTGCGCGAGCGCGTCATCCGGCGAGACGTCCTTGGCGGCTCGGCCGACGATCACTCCGAGCTCGGCCTCGTAGTCGACCGACTCGCTCAGCGACCGGTTCCAGGTCGTGGTGGCGTCGTGCCCGGTGAGCGAGTTCGGCCACAGCGTGAAGACGGTCGGCGCGGTGTCGGCTTTCAGGCCGAGCTCGCTGGAGTGCGCGGCGTAGTTCAGCCCCACGGCGAGCACGACCGGCGGTGCGAGCACGGCCGAGGCGTAGGTCA
The DNA here is from genome assembly GCF_058349885.2 of Microbacterium sp. W1-4-2. NCBI lineage: Bacteria > Bacillati > Actinomycetota > Actinomycetes > Micrococcales > Microbacteriaceae > Microbacterium > Microbacterium sp. W1-4-2. Next base: position 31,175 of record NZ_JBYRJC020000005.1, read on the forward strand.
CCGTGTCGAGGGGATGCCCCGCCCCGCCGCGCGCTGCCGCCCGGCGCACACGATCCAGCAGGTCGTCGCCGCCGTCGATCAGCTCCTGCAGCGTCGACGGCCCGCCCTCGAGCAGCTCCCGCACCGGAAGGGCGACGCCGTCCTGCACCACCGCGAGGGTCGGGATCGCGCGCGCCGAGTCGGTCTCGGAGGCGCGTCCGGGGACGATCACGTGGGCGAAGCGCATCCTTCCAACCTACCGCCGGGCCGTCTCGCGAGAGGCGGCGGGCGACGGCTCCTATGCTGATCGTCATGTCGTTCCCTTCGCCGTTCGCCCGCGGCTACACCCAGCACGACGCCCCGGTGCCCACCGGCCCCACCGCAGTCACCGTGCCCGCGCTGCCACAGCTCGCCTCGAAGGGGCGCCGTGCCGTGCCGTGGCTGATCGCGGTGGTCGCGGTGGCGCTGCTGGGTCTCGTGGCGTACTTCCTCGAGGCCCTCGGACCGGGGGCCGCGATCATCGGCATGATCGTCGCCCTCGTACCGCTGGCCGCGGTGCTGCTGACGGTCCGCTTCATCGACCGCTGGGAGCCCGAACCGCGCAGTCTCGTCGCCCTCGCCCTCGCGTGGGGAGCCGTCGCGGCCATCGCCATCGCCCTCGGCGTCGACCTGCTGCTCACGCTCGCCCTGGGACCTGCCCGGACCGACCTGCGCGAACTGCTCCAGGCCGTGGTCCAGGCGCCCCTGATCGAAGAGTTCGCGAAGGGGCTCGGCGTCTTCCTCGTCTTCGCCACCGCGCGGCGCGCGTTCGACGGGCCGGTGGACGGCATCGTCTACGGAGCGCTGGTCGCGGCGGGATTCGCCTTCACCGAGAACATCCAGTACTTCGCGGTGAGCATGATCGAGGGCGGCGCCTCGCAGCTGACGACGACGTTCATCCTGCGCGGCCTGCTCTCGCCGTTCGCGCACGTCATGTTCACCTCGGTCACGGGTTTCGCCGTGGGACTGGCCGCGCGCCGCGGCCTGCGAACGTCCGCCGCCGTCGGACCGTGGCTGCTCGGCGTGCTCGGGGCCGCAGCCCTGCACGCCGTCTGGAACGTCTCGGCGCAGTTCTTCGACTTCTTCGCCCTGTACGCCACGCTGCAGGTGCCGCTGTTCGTCCTGTTCATCATCGGGATCGCACTGCTGCGCCGCGAGGAGCGACGGCTGACCCGGGAACGGCTGGGGGAGTATGCGACGGCCGGCTGGTTCACGCCGCAGGAGGTCGACATGCTCGCCACCTCCCACGGCCGGCGGGCGGCCCTCGCCTGGGCGGGCACGCTGCGCGGCGATCGCACCGCGCTGATGCGCGGATTCATCGCCGATGCCACGACCCTCGCCGCCGTCCGCCAGCGGATCGTGACCGGCCGCGACCCGGGCGCGGCCGCCGATCAGCAGACGCTCCTGGTCCGCACCGTCGCCGCGCGGCGGGCCCTGTTCGCCCCGTGACCGCCCCTGCGGGCACGCGTCGAGCCGACCCGCAACGAGACTCAGCGCCCGGTGCCGCGGCGATGCCTGCGTGTCTCCCGAGCGCTGAGTTGACCTGTCACCAGGATGACACGGCCCGCCGGACCCGTCAAGCATCCCCGCTCGCGTTGACCGCATGGACGCCGTCGGGTTGGATGGAACCCATGACTGACAACCGCACGAAGCCCGAGATCGACGCGCCCGAAGGGCCGGCTCCGACCGAGCTCGTCATCCGAGACATCATCGTCGGCGACGGTGCCGAGGCCAAGGCCGGCGACACCGTCACGGTGCACTACGCCGGCGTCGAGTACGAGTCGGGCGAGGAGTTCGACTCGTCGTGGAACCGCGGCGAGTCGATCCAGTTCCCGCTGCGGGGCCTGATCCAGGGCTGGCAGGACGGCATCCCGGGCATGAAGGAGGGCGGTCGGCGCGAGCTCGTCATCCCGCCGCACCTGGCTTACGGTCCCGCCGGCGGCCACTTCCTGGGCGGCAAGACCCTGATCTTCGTGATCGACCTCATCTCCGTCGGCTGAGCCGGCGACAGACGGAAGATGGATGCCTCGGACGAGGCATCCATCTTTTTTCGTATTCATCGGAATAGATCTCGGAAGCCGTCCGTTACACCTCTCTGAACGCGCCGCACGGGCGCTCCCCAGACCGATAAGGACGGATATGACCGACTCGACCATCGCTCCCGAGATCGCAGGATACAAGCCCGGCACGTGGGCGCTCGACCCCGCGCACAGCGAGGTGCAGTTCAGCGTGCGCCACATGATGATCTCGAAGGTCCGTGGCAAGTTCGGCGTCAAGAGCGCCACCCTCTACGCTCCCGAGAACCCGCTCGAGGCGCGTGTCGAGGCCAGCGTCGACGTGTCCAGCGTCGACACGAACGACGAGAACCGCGACGGCCACCTGCGTTCGGCCGACTTCTTCGACACCGAGAACCACCCCACGATGGAGTTCCGCTCGACCGGCGTGCGCATCGAGAAGGGCGAGTTCCTCGTCGACGGAGACCTGACCATCCGCGGCACCACCAAGCCGGTCACGTTCGACTTCGACTTCGGCGGCTTCGGCGCCGACCCGTACGGCAACTACAAGGCCGGTGCGACCGCCAAGACCGTGATCAACCGCGAGGACTTCGGCCTCACCTGGAACGCCGCGCTCGAGACCGGCGGCGTGCTCGTGGGCAAGGACGTCACCATCGAGCTCGACCTGCAGGGCGCCCTGCAGGCCTGATCCCGCGCACCCGACGACCCCGACCGGACCCCAGCCGGTCGGGGTCGTCTCGCGTCTGCGGACAGCGCATGCCACACCTCAGGGAACAGGGTGCAGCGCGTCGTACTCGCGGAACCGCGGGTGCATGCGGGCGAGCACGGCCACCAGCCCGATCACGATGAGCCCGCCCAGCAGCGGGGGGAACCACAGCGCCGTGAACGTGGCGAGCGTGCCGGCGTAGAGCGCGCCCACGCGCGGGCCGCCGGCGACCACCACGATGAACACGCCCTGCAGGCGGCCGCGCATGGCGTCGGGCACGGCCGCCTGCATCATCGTGTTGCGGTAGATCGAGCTGACGTTGTCGGCGGCGCCCGAGCAGGCCAGCAGCAGCGCGGCGGCGCCGATCAGCACGATGTTCGCCGAGTCCGCTCCGACGTGGGGCGGTGCGAACCAGCCGGCGGTCGCGGCCACCAGCACGAGTCCGAACGCGGCGATGGCCGCGCCATACGCGATCACCGCGCGCTCGATGCCCAGCCCGTGGTGGCGCACGCGCCCGATCGGGCCCGAGAACAGGCTCGACAGCAGGGTCCCGGCCGCGACGGCCGCGGTGAGCACGCCGGTCGTGATGGCCCCGCCGCCCAGAAGGACCGCCCCGATCGCCGGGAACAGGGTCAGCGGCTGGCCGAACGTCATCGCCGTGATGTCCATGAGGTACTGTGCGCGGATGTTCGAGGCGCGCCGCAGGAACCGCCATCCGTCTTTCAGCGATTCCAGCCCGGGGCGCACGATCGTGCCCTCGGGCCGGATCGCCGGCAGCGTCCACAGCCCGAGGAACAGCGACGTCATCAGGGCGACGTCGATCGTGTACGTCCACGCGTATCCGGTGGTCGCCACGAGCACACCCGCCAGTGCCGGACCTGCCATGACCATGAGCCCGAACGCGATGCCGTTCAGCGCCGAGGCGGCCGGCAGCAGCTCGACCGGGATCAGCCGCGGCACGATCGCGGTGCGCGCGGCCATGACGATAGAGTTGGCCGCCGAGTTGACGATGCTCAGCGCATACAGCCACCACTGGGTCTCGCCGCCGAACCAGGTCAGCAGCGCCAGCAGCAGCGTGGAGGCGAAGGTGATGGATGCCGCGGCCAGCGCGACGATCCGGCGGTCGAACGCGTCGGCCAGCATGCCGCCGTACAAGCCTGCCAGCACCATCGGCACGAGGCCCGCGACGGCGATCATCGACACGGCGAACGTGTCGTGCGTGAGCGCGTACATCTGCAGCATGACGGCCACGAGCGTGAGCTGCCCACCCAGGCCCGACAGCGTCGACCCCGCCCACAGGCGCGCGAACGCGGGGGAGGTGGTCAGAGGCCGCAGGTCGATGAAATGGTCGCGAGACAGGCGTGCCATCACCGGGGCACCCGCGGGGTATGTCGCACGATTCGAGGGTAGCGCCCGGCCTGGCGCGTGGCGCTCAGCCGGCCGCTGCCGTCACTCGTCGACCTCGATGCGCTTGAGGCGCGACGCATGCCCGCGCACGATGCGCACCCGGCTCGGCGCCACGCCGAAGTGGGCGGCCAGGGCCCGCTCGACGCCCTTGTTCGCGGCGCCGTCGGCCGCGCGCTCGCGCACGTGCACCACGAGGCCCTCGGCATCCTCTGCCACGAGAGGCCCCTTGCGACTGCCGGGTTTGACGCGCACCGTGAGCTGCATGCCGTCGAGGTTAGCCGCGTGCGGGGATGCCGGTGGTATGCGGTAGACTTCTTCGGTTGCCGTTCGATCGGCCGCGGATGAAGAGAGCTCACGCATCAGGCGTCGGGCACCGCGCAACGACCAGAGAGGGGACCGCTTTATGGCACTGGATGCAGAGGTCAAGAAGGCGATCATCGAAGAGTACGCGACGCACCCCGGTGACACCGGTTCCCCCGAGGTGCAGGTCGCGATGCTGACGCAGCGCATCAAGGACCTGACCGAGCACCTGAAGGAGCACAAGCACGACCACCATTCGCGTCGTGGTCTGTTCCTGCTCGTCGGTCAGCGCCGTCGTCTGCTGGGCTACCTCCAGGACATCGACATCAACCGTTATCGGTCGCTGATCGAGCGCCTGGGGCTGCGCCGCTAATCGCAACCAGCGTTCAATCGCTCCAAACATTCTTGGAAGGCCGCCCCTGGGCCCACGCGCCGGAGGCTCCGCGCATCGCGTAGCGATGTGTGGAGTGGCGTGGGGAGTGTGGGGCGGCCTTCGTCGTTCCCGACGGGCGCACGAGCAAGGGCCCCCGGCCGAAGCCGGCGGCCCTTGCTCGTGATGCCGACGGTCAGCCGGCGACCTCGACCACGGTCGTGCCCACCCGCCTGCCGTCCACGGCGTAGGCGACCGAGCCGAGGTAGCTGTCACCCGCCGTCAGACCGGACCACGCCAGTCCCACCGGCACGACGTCACCGGCCGTGACCTGGACGGATGCACCCGATGTCACGGCGAGGCTGCCGCCCGAGGCCGTCGGGACCAGCCACGACTGCAGGTCGAACGAGACCGGCGTCGCCCCGACGGCCCAGCCGTGCACGTACATCGTGTACGTCCCGTCGGCCGGCTGATCCAGATCGATCTGCTCGTCCGTGCCGCCGTTCGTGGACTTCGCGATGACCTTGCCGTCGCGCACCAGATAGACGTCCAGGTCGTACGGGTCGGGCAGCTGCAGCTTCCAGCGCGCGTGGTCCACACCCGACAGCGAGAACGCGATCTTCGTCACGCCCAGGTCGTCGTCGGCGCTCGGGAAGGTCTGGTCGGGGTCCTGCGTCACCGTCGCGTTGTTGTGCGTGGTGCCGACCAGACCGTGCGCGGTCGCGGTGAACGCCCCCGACACACCCAGGGCCACCTCCGCCGTCGCCGTGCCGCTCGTGCCCGTCCCGTGCACCGTCGCCGGTGCCTGGATCGCGACGCCCTTCAGCGCGATGGGGCTGCGCACCTCATAGCCGGTGCCCTTCCAGGTGAGCGCTCCGAACTTCCACGCGCCCACCGCGGCTCCGGTGTTCTCCACCGTGACGGTGAAGGAGGCCGACGCGCCGGGCTCGATCTGCAGCGACGACGGCGACACCGAGACCGCGTAGCCCTCGGGCGACTGCACGACAGCATCCGCCGACAGCTTCTTGGCCGACACGTTGGTGACCGTGCGGGTCACGGTGGCCGAGCCCGCGACGTCCTTGACGCCGATCGACGGGTAGTTCAGGTTCGCCGCCGTCGTGGGGATCCCCGCGTTCGCCAGCGCCGCACAGGTGGCCGCGGGGTTCGCGAACGCCGTCCGGCCCTCAGCGCACAGGAATCCGAGGTAGTCATTGAAATCGGCGTCATAGACGAGACCCGGTTGGAAGGCCGATCCCTTCTTCGCCGGCTCGCCGAGCATCGCGAATCCGGACCCGGTGGCGAACGGCGTGGCCGGCGTCACCCGGTCGTTGTCGCGCACCGCCGTGTACGCCTGCGTCATCAGTGCCGACTTCGCCGTCGCCGCCGACCAGTTCGGGTGCGCCTGCTTGAGCAGCGCATACGTGCCGGCCACGACGGGGCTCGACATCGACGTGCCCGCGATCGCCTGCCACAGCTCACCCGACGGCGCGCTCGCATCGGACGGGAACGGCGTGTTGCCGGCCATGATCTGGGCGCCGGGGGCGCTGATGTCGGGCTTGATGATGTCGGCGTTGGGAACCGTCTCGCCGCGGCTGGAGAAGAACGCCATCGTCGGGCTGTACATCGGCAGCGTGTTCACACCGTCGTTGACCAGCTGCGCCGTCGGGTTCTTCTGCCCGTTGACCCAGGTGCGGATCTGCTCGCCGGGGGTCTTGTCGGTCATCACCGTCGGCAGGGCGAAGTCGTCCGAGAACATCGTGTCGACGTCGACGGCGTTGAACAGCACCATGCCGATGCCGCCCGCGCGCTTGACCTCCGCGCTCTTGGCGACCCGGCCGTTCTGCCCGCGTTCGCAGAGCACGATCTTGCCCGTGACCTTCGCGGGGTCCAGCGAGTCCTCGATGCACAGGCCGGGGTCGGCCGCCTCGGGCAGGCCCGCCCTGGCCGCGTCGACGATCGGAGCAGGTGCCGTGCCGAGCGTGATGGAGGTGCCGTTGAACACCTGACCGTCGCCCAGATGGACGGATCCGGCGTAGTTGCGCGGCAGGGTCGTCGCCCCGACCGCGGTCACCCACGGCACGTTCGACGGGCCGCCGATGGTCTTCGGGCCGGGCCCGTTGTTGCCGGCCGAAACGGCCGAGAACACGCCGGCGTCCGCGGCGTAGAGGAACGAGATCGTGTCGGAGCTGACCACACGGGCACCGCCGCCGATCGAGTAGTTGATGACGTCCACGCCGTCGGCGACGGCCTGGTCGATCGCTGCCGACAGGTCGGAGCTGTACCCGCCCGCGTCGCCCAACGCCTTGTAGGCGATGATCTGCGCGCGCGGGGCGATGCCCGACACGATGTCCTTCGTCACGCCGAACACCTCGGACTGCACGTCGGCGCCGCCGGCGGCGGTCGAGGCGGTGTGCGTGCCATGACCCTCGTTGTCGCGCGCGGAGTCGAACTCGTCGCGGCTCAGCCCGGTGTTCGCCTTGTAGGTGTCCAGGAACTGGCGGGCGCCGATGATCTTGTGGTTGCAGCTGAACGGCGTGTCGTTCGGGTTCCACGCGGTGTTGCCGAAATCGCACGTGGTGCCGTTCACGGGCGCGAGCGTCTTGCCGGCGGGCAGGGTGCCGTCGTCGGCGAACATGGGCTGCTCGGGCCAGATGCCGGTGTCGATGACGCCGACGATCGTTCCGCTGCCGTCGATCCTGCTCGCGTAGGCGCCCTTCTTCGAGGTGAGACCGAGGAACTCGTTGAGCGCATTGGCGACGGTCGGGTCGTCCTTCGCGGCCTGCACCTGCTCCGCGACGGCCTGCGGATAGCGCATCTCGTCGGGGATCACGGCCGCGACGCCGGCCTGCTTGGCCAGGCGCTGGGCGGACTTCTGATCGACCGAGACGGCGAACCCGTTGAGCGCGTTCGTGAAGTCGGTGGTCTGACGGGACGCCGGGACCCCGGCATCCTCGAGCACCTTGTCGTGCGACTTCTTCATCGCGCTGCGCTTGGTCTTCGCCACCGCGCCGTTCAGGTCCTGCCTGTCGACCGAGCGCAGCAGCGGGTCGGCCTTCATCACGACGATGTAGCTGCCCGTCGCGCTCTTGTCGACCTGTGGTCCGCCGTCTGCGGGGTCGCCGGACGGCGCCGCCGACGCGGGGGCCCACGTGCCCATCTGCATGGCGACGGCCACTGCCACTGTGGTGGCAGCGGCCGCGAACCGCTTGCGAGACTGTGATCTCGTCATGCTCAATCTCTCCCTCGGGATCGGGTCTCTTCGTCGAGACTCGGTGAACCCGCGCCCAGCGCGGACTTCCCCGTACCGTAGCCGACCCTGTGTCTCGACTGAGTGAAACCTGAGAGAATCTTCATAATCGGCCGAATGCGATGCTCTTCAGCCGACGTGCGTCACCCCGCGATGAGGTCGGCGTGCCAGCGCGCCGCGACGTCCGGGTGGGCGCGCAGGCGCGACTTCAGTGCGTTCTCGCCGTACAGGGCATGGATCGGGTTGGCCGGATCACGGGTCACCCCGGGCGCCTGCGCCGCCAGCTCGGCCGGCAGCTCGATGAGCGGCAGCCGGCGATCCAGCTGCGGGTTGAAGAAGAACGGCACCGAGATGCGCTCGTCCGGCCAGGCCGGGGACACGACCCGGTGGTTCGTCGCGGTGAGGTATCCCTGCGTCGCGTACTCGAGCTGCTCGCCGATGTTCACAATGAACGCACCCGGCACGGGCGGGGCATCCACCCACCTGCCGGCGCGCTGAACCTGCAGCCCGCCCTTGCCCGGCTCGACCCACAGCAGAGTGAGCACCCCGGAGTCCTTGTGCGCGCCCACGCCCTGCCGGGGCGCCGGGTCGTCGACGCCCGGGTACCGCACGATCTTCGTCAGGGTCGAGGGCTCGCCGAAGTGCGCGTCGAAGTACGATTCGTCGGCGCCGAGCGCCAGGGCCCAGGCGCGCAGCAGCCGGCGGGCGACGCCGCGCAGGCGATCCTCCCACTCGCCGACGACCTCGCGCAGCTCGGGCAGGGCCGCCGGCCACAGGTTCGGACCGATCAGCCGCGCGTAGCCCGGTGCGCCGTCCCAGTCGACGGCCGCGCGCTCGGGCCCGATGTCGATCTGCTCGCGCCAGTCGACCCGGCCCTGCGTGCGCTCGCCGCCGACCCGCGTGTAGCCGCGGAAGTGCGGGCTGTTCACGTTCTCGATCGCGAGCTTGTCGGCCTCGGGCAGCGCGAAGAACGCTCGTGCCGTGCGCAGCAGACGCTCCTCGAGCGCGTCCGTGATGCCCGTTCCGGTCAGGTAGAAGAACCCGACGTCTCGGGTGGCGGCGCGCAGCTCGTCGCGGAAGCGGGCGGCGGCGGCCGGGCCGGCGTCGAGCAGCGACAGGTCGAGGATCGGGAGGTTCAGCGACGTCATGGTCCGACGGTAGAGGGATGCCGCGGCTCGCGCGCGCCGTGTTGCCCCACGTGAACGCCCGGGTCGGAATGTGACGCGGCCGGTCGCAGTCTGCGGGTTGAGCACCCGGCGGGGGAGCGGGTAAGGTCTAACTTACTGAGGTTCGCCTTACCTGACATGAACGGGTCCGCGGAGCGCGGGCGTCGCACGACGCGAGGGCAGCCGACCTTCCCCCACACATCGAGATCGGACACCCCGTGCTCGCAACGTTCCTCATCGGCCTGCGCGAAGGCCTCGAAGCGGCCCTCGTGGTCGGCATCCTCGCCGCGTATCTGAGCCGCGTCGGCCGCCGCGACGTGCTGCCGCGACTGTGGATCGGAGTAGGCCTGGCGATCGCGCTGGCCGTCGGCGTGGGCGCCGTGCTCACGTTCGGCGAGTACGCGATGACGTTCCAGGGGCAGGAGATCCTCGGCGGCACGCTGTCGCTGGTGGCCGTCGCCATGGTCACCTGGATGATCTTCTGGATGCAGAAGACCTCGCGGCACATGAAGAAGGCGCTCGAGGGCCACCTCGACCGGGCGCTCGCGTCCGGCACCATCTGGGCGCTCATCCTGGTCGGCTTCGTCTCGGTCGCGCGCGAGGGCGTCGAGTCGGCGCTGCTGCTGTGGTCGATGACGCAGTCGTTCGGGTCGTCGCCGACAGTGCTGCTGGGCGCCGTGCTCGGCTTCGTGGTCGCCGCCGTCGCCGGGTGGGCGCTGGCCAAGGGCATGCTGCGGCTGAATCTGCGGCTGTTCTTCGCGTGGACGGGCGGGTTCCTCGTCATCGTCGCCGCGGGCGTCCTCGCCTACGCGCTGCACGACCTGCAGGAGGCCGGCGTCGTCCCCGGTCCGTTCACGGCGCTCGCCCCGATCACGACGCACGGCACCGTCGCGGTCGGGTGGGCCGGGCTCCCGTTCGGCTGGGCGTTCGACGTCTCGTCGGTCGTCGCTCCCGGCGGCGCGCTTGCGGTGGTGCTCCAGGCGCTCGTGGGGTTCATGCCGCAGATGAGCTGGGTCCAGGTGATCGCCTGGGTGCTCTACGTCGCGCTCGTCGGCACCTTCTTCCTGCGCGGGCTGCGCGCGCCCGCGAGCACCGCGACCGCGCCGGCCGCGGCATCCCGAACCGAACCATCCGTGTCGGCGCGGGCCGTCTCACCGAGCACCGTTGCACCGACCACCGTTTCCCCGAGCACAGCACCCTCGCATCAAGGAGCCCGATGACCGCGCCTTGCGCCCTCGCCCTGTCCGCCGCCGTCGGCGTCGCCGCCCTCGCCCTGACCGGCTGCGTCGCCAAGAGCGACGTCGCCGCGTCTGACGCGCTGACGGTCACCGCCACCGACACGGCGTGCACGGTCTCGGCCTCCAGGGCCGCCAGCGGCACCCTTGCCTTCGACATCGCCAACACCGGCAGCCAGGTCACCGAGTTCTACCTGCTCGCCCAGGACGGCCTGCGCATCGTCGGCGAAGTCGAGAACATCGCACCGGGTGCGAAACGGACGCTGACCCTGGTGGCCCAGCCCGGCGACTACTACACGCTGTGCAAGCCCGGCATGGTCGGCGACGGCGTCGGCAAGGCGGCGTTCACCGTCGCCGGCGGCAAGGTCGAGGTCTCGGGATCGGACGCGGCGCAGAAGAAGAAGGCCGTCGACCTGTACGCGGCATTCGTCAAGGACCAGGCGGGGCAGCTGCTGCCGGCGGTCAAGACGTTCGCCGCCGCCTATGAGAAGGGCGACGACGCCGCCGCGAAGGAGCAGTTCCCGCGCGTCCGGTCGTACTACGAGCGCATCGAGCCGATCGCCGAGGCGCTGGGCGACCTCGACCCCAAGATCGACTTCCGCGAAGTCGATGCGAAGGCCGACGGCATCCCGTGGACCGGCTTCCACCGCATCGAGAAGGATCTGTGGGTGCCCGCGAAGGACGCGGTCAACGCCGACGACGCGACTCCCGCATGGAAGGACTGGGCACCGTCGACGCCGGCCGAGCGGGCGAAGACCGGCGCGCAGCTGGTGACCGACGTGCAGTCGCTGTACGACTACGCGCACGGCGGCGAGTTCGTCTCCACGCTCGAGGCCGACGGGGTCGCGCGGCTGTCGAACGGTGCGATCAGCCTGCTCGACGAGGTCGCCAAGAACAAGATCACCGGCGAAGAGGACTGGTGGAGCGGCACCGACCTGTGGGACTTCGCCGCCAACGTCGAGGGCTCGAAGATGGCCTTCTCGCTCGTGCGCGACCTGGCCGAGTCCTCGGGCGCCGAGGGCAAGGCGCTGGTCGCCGAGATCGACAAGGGCTATGCGGCCCTGCAGGCCAAGCTCGCCACGTACGGCGACGCCGACAAGGGCTACGTCGCCTACGGCAAGCTCACCGACCAGGACCGCCGCGACCTCACCGACCTCATCAACCGGCTCGCGGAGCCGCTGTCGCAGCTGACGCAGACGATCCTGGCATGAGCGACGGCAGGCGCACCGAGCCGACGGGCACCGAGCCGACGGACACCGAGCCGACGGACGCCCAGCCGCCGGGGACAGAGGCACCGGGGACGGAGGCGCCGGCGGCCGAGGCGAAGGTCACCGGGCTCAGCCGCCGCGGCCTGCTCGGCATGCTCGGCGCCGGCGCCGGCGGGCTCGTCGTGGGCGGCATCGGGGGAGCGGCGATCGGCGCGGGCATCGCCTCGTCCGCGACGCACGGGACGGGTCTGGTGCACCCGTTCTACGGCGCGCACCAGGCCGGCATCGCGACCCCGGTGCAGGAGCACCTGCACTTCGCGGCGTTCGACATGGCCGACGACGCCACCCGCGACGACCTCGTGTCACTGCTGAAGGACTGGACCTACGCGTCGTCGCGCATGACGCAAGGCCTGGACGTCACCGCCACCGGCGCCGTGGGGGGTTCGCCGCAGGCCCCGCCCGACGACACCGGCGAGGCGCTCGGCCTGTCGGCTGCGGCCCTCACGATCACGTTCGGCTTCGGCCCGGGCCTGTTCGCGAACAAGGCGTTCGGCCTGGCCGCACAGCGCCCGGCGCAGCTGCAGGATCTGCCGCCGTTCGTCGGCGAGCAGCTCGATCCGCAGCTGTGCGGGGGAGACCTGTGCATCCAGGCGTGCGCCGACGACCCGCAGGTCGCGTTCCACGCCGTGCGCAACCTCAGCCGCATCGCGTTCGGCCGCGCCCGCATCCGCTGGTCGCAGCTCGGGTTCGGGCGCACGTCCAAGACGACGGCCGACCAGTCCACCCCGCGCAACCTGTTCGGCTTCAAGGACGGTACGGCCAACATCCTCGCCGACGACCCCGAAGCGCTCGACGCCCACGTGTGGGCCACCGCCGCCGAGGGTCCCGCGTGGCTGGCCGGCGGCTCGTACCTCGCGGTGCGCAACATCCGCCAGCGCATCGAGACGTGGGACCGCGTGCGGCTGATCGAGCAGGAGCAGATCATCGGCCGCGACAAGGGCGAGGGTGCACCGCTGTCGGGCGGCACCGAGTTCACGGCGCTGGATTTCCACAAGAAGGATGCCTCGGGCCGCCCCGCGATCGATCCGAAGGCGCACGCGCGCCTCGCGCATCCGGATCTCAACCAGGGGATCCGACTGCTGCGCCGCGGCTACAACTTCGTGGGCGGCAACGACCTGACCGGCGACCTGTCGGCGGGCCTGTTCTTCCTCTCCTATCAGCGCACGCCGGACCGGTTCATCCGCGTGCAGCGCTCGGTGGCCAAGGACCTGCTGGCGGAGTACCTCGTGCACGTCGGCTCGGCGATCTTCGCGGTCCCGCCCGGGGCGAAGGCGGGCTCGTACGTCGGCGCGGGGCTGTTCGGCACCGCCTGAGTCCGCCCTCTCGACCGTGAGGAATAATCTCGACGGCACCACGTTCTATCAGATACATTCAGTTGCATAGAAACGGATGCCACGGCATCCCGGAAAGCGAGACTTCAATGAGCGGGAACACGACGAAAGAGAGCGCGGCGGACGCAGGAATGCAGTTCGGCCTGTTCTCGGTCAGCGACGTCACCCAGGACCCGACCACGGGCGTGACCCCGAGCGAGGCGGAGCGCATCCAGGCGACGCTCACGATCGCCAAGCACGCCGAAGAAGTGGGGCTGGACGTCTTCGCGATCGGCGAGCACCACAACCCGCCGTTCTGGTCGTCGTCTCCCACCACCACCCTCGCCTACATCGCGGCTCAGACCGAGCGGCTGATCGTCTCCACCTCGACGACCCTCATCACCACGAACGACCCGGTGAAGATCGCCGAGGACTTCGCGGTGCTGCAGCACGTGTCCGGCGGCCGCGCCGACCTCATGCTCGGCCGCGGCAACACCGGTCCGGTCTACCCCTGGTTCGGCAAGGACATCCGCCAGGGACTTCCGCTGGCCGTGGAGAACTACGCGCTGCTGCACAAGCTGTGGCGTGAGGACGTCGTGGACTGGGACGGCAAGTTCCGCACGCCGCTGCAGGGCTTCACCTCGACGCCTCGGCCGCTGGACGGGGTGCCCCCGTTCGTGTGGCACGGCTCGATCCGCACGCCCGAGATCGCCGAGCAGGCCGCTTATTACGGCGACGGCTTCTTCGCGAACAACATCTTCTGGCCTGCCGAGCACTACCAGCGCCTCATCGAGCTGTACCGCCAGCGCTGGGCCCACTACGGCCACGGTGCACCCGAGACGGCGATCGTGGGTCTGGGCGGCCAGGCGTTCATGCGCAAGAACTCGCAGGATGCGGTCAACGAGTTCCGTCCCTACTTCGACAACGCGCCGGTGTACGGCCACGGCCCGTCGATGGAGGACTTCACGAAGATGACGCCGCTGACCGTCGGCTCGCCGCAGCAGGTCATCGACCGCTACGCCGGCATGCGCGACCTGTTCGGCGACTACCAGCGTCAGCTGTTCCTCATCGACCACTCCGGCCTGCCGCTGAAGACGGTGCTCGAGCAGCTCGACCTGCTCGGCGGCGAGGTCGTGCCGGTGCTGCGCAAGGAGCTCGCCAAGAACCGGCCCGCGACCGTGCCGGACGCCCCCACCCATGCATCGCTCGTCACGGCGACATACGGCGACGGGCCCGTGCGCCAGCCCCGCCCGAACGCGAACCGCGGCGACAACGTCACCGGCGGCTCGCCCTACCAGGACAGCCCCGCCCCCGCCGGTGCAGCGTTCGGTCTGGGCGGCACTCGATGAGCGCCCGGCGCATCGCCGTCGTCTCGGCGGGCATTTCCACGCCCTCGTCGACCCGCATGCTCGCCGACCGTCTGGCCGAGGCGACGCTGCGGCACCTGGGCGAACGCGGGATCGAGGCATCCATCGACACGTTCGAGCTGCGCGACTACGCGCACGAGATCACGAACAACATGCTCACCGGCTTCGCCGCCCCCGAGCTGGAGTCGATGATCAACACGGTCGTCTCGGCCGACGCGATCATCGTCGTCACGCCGATCTTCACGACCAGCTACTCGGGCCTGTTCAAGTCGTTCATCGACGTGATCGACAAAGACGCGCTGATCGGCAAGCCCGTCCTCATCGGCGCCACGGCCGGCACGCCGCGCCACTCGCTCGCGATCGACTACGCGATCCGTCCGCTGTTGGCCTACCTGCACGCCGAGGCCGTCTCGACGGGTGTGTTCGCGGCGTCCGACGACTGGGGCGGCACCGGCGACCGGGTCGCGCCTCTGGGCGGCCGTATCGAGAAGGGTGCCGCCGAGCTGGCCGACGCCGTCGCACGGCGCGAGCCGGCGACCTCGTCCGACCCGTTCGATCCGGCGAACTACCTGCGCGGCGGCAACTCGTTCGAGAACCTGCTCGGCGGCTTCGCGGGGGACTGAGCTGGCGCGCGTCTCACAGAGTTCGGAGAATCCGGCGAAGTTCGGAGCCGAACACGCGAACGCATCCGAACTTCGCGCGATCGTCCGAACCCTGTGAGACGCTGCCACGCGGCCGATCGGGGCGGGGCCGTCGGGCGCGGGTGACCGGCTGCTGCAGCCCGGTGAGCCAGTCGCACCGTGTCAGGGTCACACTCGGCTCAGCCGCTCTTGCGGCGGAACTCGCGCTTGTGGCCGGCCCGGCCGTGCGGTTCGTGCACGGCGCTCTGACCGTCGAGGTGCGCTTCGCCGTTGCGGCTCTGGGCGTTCTTCCTGTCGAGCGCCTCGCGGAACTTGCGCTTCATCTCGTCGGATGCCGCAGACTGCGTGGTGTCGTCGTCGCTCATGCCCCAACCCTAGGCGAGGGGCTCGACTCCCGCCATCCCGCGCGACGGAGATCTCGTATGCCGGAACCCCTGGTAGGCTCGTGAAGGTTGCCGTCTGGCATCCGCTCAAATGAACACTGAGCTCTCCAGGAGCAGACCGGCAGGAAGCTGGTCTCCTGTGGTGGGTTCCTCTCCGGCCCGAGACCGTCGGCCCGAGGGTGATCTTCTACTGGTGACCAGCGCGGGCGGTCGTCGCGGCGGCGTGCGCCTTTCGTGCGCCACCGTGCGCTCATATCTGCCTGCTGCTCCTTCGGATCACTCGCCCGCGAGACGCGCGGACGAGTCTAAACAAAGAAGGAGAGACCTCTTGGAAGGTCCTGAAATCACCGCCGCCGAGGCCGTTTTGGACAACGGCCGCTTCGGCACCCGTACCGTCCGGTTCGAGACCGGGCGTCTCGCCCAGCAGGCGCAGGGCTCTGTCGCCGCCTACCTGGACGAAGAGACCATGCTGCTGTCGGCCACCAGCGCCGGCAAGCACCCGCGTGAAGGCTTCGACTTCTTCCCGCTGACCGTCGACGTCGAGGAGCGCTCGTACGCCGCCGGCAAGATCCCCGGTTCGTTCTTCCGCCGTGAGGGCCGCCCCTCGACCGACGCGATCCTGGTGTGCCGTCTGATCGACCGCCCCCTGCGTCCGTCGTTCGTCGACGGCCTGCGCAACGAGGTGCAGATCGTCGTCACGGTCCTGTCGATCGCGCCCGGCGAGTTCTACGACGCGCTGGCGATCAACGCCGCCTCGCTGTCGACGCAGATCTCGGGTCTGCCGTTCTCGGGCCCGATCGCGGGTGTGCGCCTGGCGCTCATCCCCGGTCACGGCGAGCACGAGGACCAGTGGGTCGCGTTCCCGAACGCCAAGCTGCTCGAAGACGCCGTGTTCGACCTCGTGGTCGCCGGTCGCGTCCTCGAGGACGGCGACGTCGCGATCATGATGGTCGAGGCCGAGGCCACCGAGAACAGCTGGAACCTCATCAAGGCCGGCGCCACCAAGCCGAGCGAAGAGATCGTCGCCGGGGGCCTCGAGGCAGCCAAGCCCTTCATCAAGGAGCTCGTCGCGGCGCAGAACGTCGTGGCGAACACCGCCGCGAAGGAGATCCAGTCGTACCCCGTGTTCCTGCCCTACTCGCAGGCCACCTACGACTTCGTGGCCCAGCGCGCGTACGACGACCTCGTGGGCGTCTACCAGATCGCCGACAAGATCGAGCGCCAGAACGCCGACGACGCGGTCAAGGACCGCGTCAAGGAGCAGCTGTCGGCGGCCATCGCCGACGGGTCGCTGGACGAGATCGCGGCCTCCGAGTTCTCGGCCGCGTACAAGGCCGTCACGAAGAAGATCGTCCGCGGACGCATCCTCGCCGAGGGCGTGCGCATCGACGGGCGAGGCCTTGCCGACATCCGTCCGCTGGACGCCGAGGTGCAGGTCATCCCGCGCGTGCACGGCTCCGCCATCTTCCAGCGCGGCGAGACCCAGATCCTGGGTGTCACCACGCTGAACATGCTGAAGATGGAGCAGCAGATCGACTCGCTGTCGCCGGTCACGCACAAGCGCTACATCCACCACTACAACTTCCCGCCCTACTCGACCGGTGAGACCGGCCGGGTCGGCAGCCCCAAGCGCCGCGAGATCGGTCACGGGTTCCTGGCCGAGCGCGCGCTCGTGCCGGTGCTGCCCTCGCGCGAGGAGTTCCCGTACGCGATCCGGCAGGTCTCCGAGGCCCTCGGGTCCAACGGCTCGACCTCGATGGGCTCGGTCTGCGCGTCGACCCTGTCGCTGCTGAACGCCGGTGTGCCGCTGCGCGCTCCGGTCGCGGGCATCGCGATGGGCCTCGTGTCCGACACCGTCGACGGCGAGACCCGCTACGCCGCCCTGACCGACATCCTGGGAGCCGAGGACGCCCTCGGCGACATGGACTTCAAGGTCGCCGGCACGAGCGAGTTCGTCACCGCGATCCAGCTCGACACGAAGCTCGACGGCATCCCGTCGTCGGTGCTGTCGGCTGCCCTCCAGCAGGCGCACGATGCGCGCATCACGATTCTGAGCGTGCTCAACGCCGCGATCGACTCGCCCGACGAGATGGCCCCGACCGCGCCGCGCGTGATCAGCGTGCAGATCCCGGTCGACAAGATCGGCGAGCTGATCGGCCCGAAGGGCAAGACGATCAACGCGATCCAGGACGAGACCGGCGCCGAGATCTCCATCGAGGAGGACGGCACCGTCTACATCGGCGCGACCGACGGCCCGTCGGCCGAGGCCGCCCGCGCCCAGGTCAACGCGATCGCCAACCCGACCAACCCCGAGGTCGGCGAGCAGTTCCTCGGCACCGTGGTGAAGATCGCGACGTTCGGCGCGTTCATCTCGCTGCTGCCCGGCAAGGACGGCCTGCTGCACGTCAGCGAGGTCCGCAAGCTCACCGGCGGCAAGCGCGTCGAGAACGTCGACGACGTCCTGTCGGTCGGGCAGAAGCTGCTCGTGCGCATCACCAAGGTCGACGACCGCGGCAAGCTGTCGCTCGAGCCGGTGCTCGAAGAGGCCGCCGAGGCGGCCCCCGCCGAGACGGAGGCCGCTCCGGCCGAGGCCTGAGCGAGAGTCACCCGGCGCCCGTGCCCCCTCGTGGGGCACGGGCGCCTTTCGTTTCGGCCGGCCGGATCCCCTTCGTCCGCCGCCCTTCGTCCACTGCAGAGGGGACGAATTCGCGCGCGGCGGCCAAAGCGTTACGGAATGTTTACCCCAGCGCTGCTTCAGTGCCCTTCAAGGTCGGGGCCGTCACCTACGCTCGAAGTACGCGCCGGGGGGCGCACACGAACAGCGGCCACGGATCATGGCGATTCGTGAGGGGGTGGGTATGGCGGACTTCAGTGTCGGGTCCGACGCGCGAGCAACCGGGGGGCACTCCGCGGCGGGTGCCGCGCCCGCCCCATCCGCGGTTCCCACACCCGAGCGCGCCGCCACGCCGCATCCGTCCGCGCCGATCCCGGTGCAGGGTCGCGCCGTCGGGGCCGACCTGCGGGTCGCCCTGGGCGAGACCGGGCACAGGATCTTCCCCCTGATGCTCGGCGGGGCCGAGTTCGGCTGGAACGTCGACATCGAGTCCAGCCACGAGATCCTCGACGCGTATCTGGAGCGCGGCGGCGACGCCGTGCACACCTCCGACAGCTTCGCCGGCGGCCGCAGCGAGCACATCATCGGCGAATGGATGCGCACCCGCGGCGTGCGCGACGAGGTCGTCGTCGCCGTGCGCGTGGGCGCCCACCCTGATCACACCGGACTGGATCCGGTGAACCTCGTCCGCGGGGTCGAGGCATCCCTCACCCGCCTGGGCACCGACCGCATCGACGTGCTCTATCTGAACGCGGGTGGCGGCATGGTGATGATGGAGGAGACCCTCGCCACCGCCGAGTGGCTCGTCGACACCGGCAAGGCGCGCGCCATCGGGGCGTACGGGTTCGCCCCCGAGCAGCTCGTCGAGGCGCGGATCCTCGCGTCGGCCGGTTACCCGCGGATCACCGTGCTGGACGTGCCGTACAACGTGCTGCGGCGTCGCGACTTCGAGGGCGACCTCAAGCTCGTCGCGGGTGCCCAGTCGATGGCGGTGACGCCGTCACATGCGCTCGAGCACGGGTTCCTGTCGGGACGGCACCGCTCGCGCAGCGCCGTGGTGCGATCGGTGCGCGGCTCGCAGCTGGCCGGCAGCATGAACCGCCGCGGCAACCGGACTCTCCGGGCCCTCGACTCCATCGGCGCGGAGCTGTCGGTGCCGACCGCCGCGGTGGCCGTCGCCTGGCTGCTCGCCCAGCCGATCGTGACCGCCCCGATCGTGAGCGCCTACGCGCCCGCTCAGGTCGACGAACTGGTCCGCGGCGTCGGCGTGCCGCTCAGCCGAGCCCACCTCGCCGAGATCGCGCGCGCGGCCGAATAAGCACGGGGTTCGGCGACCCGAGGGGTCCGAACCTCGCCTAGTGTGGAAGAGGGCCTTCAGGCTCGGTGAACCTCCCGATGAAGAGAGAGACGGCGTGACGCATTACATCTACCTTGTGCGGCACGGCGAGCATCAGGACGCGGATCAGGGGGTCGCCGACGGGCCGCTGTCGGCGCGCGGCAAGCGCCAGGCCGAGGCGCTCGCCGACCGACTCTCGGGACTTCCCCTGTCGGCGGTGTGGCACTCGCCGCTCGAGCGCGCCGCCGAGACAGCGCGTGCGGTCGCCGCGCGTCTTCCCTCCGTCGACCCGCAGCCGTCCGCGCTGCTGTTCGACTGCGTGCCCACCGGAATGACAGAGGAGACTCCGGCGGTCTACGAGCCGTTCTTCGGGTCGGTCACCGACGCCGAGATCGAGGCGGGGCGCGCGCAGATGAACGATGCGATCAGCGCGTTCCTGGTGCGCAAACCCGGTGACGTGCACGAGGTGCTGATCACGCACAACTTCGTGATCAGCTGGTTCGTGCGCGAGGTGCTGCAGATGCCCGAGTGGCGCTGGATGACGCTCAACCAGGCGCACTGCGGGCTGACCGTCATCGCGCAGAAGGCCGGTCGGCCGTGGAGCCTGCTGACCCACAACGACCTGGCGCACCTGCCGTTCGAGCTGCAGACGGGGCTGCCCGAGCCGCTGCCGGTGTGAGCTGCGAGCCGACCCGGTCAGAGCGCCTTGCCGTACCAGCGGGTCGCGTTGGGGTTGTCGTTGTACGGCTCGATCTCGACGAAGCCCGACGACGCGTACAGGCCGCCGGCGGCCGCCAGCGTGTGGTGCGTGTCGAGCACCAGGTCGGTCGCGCCCCACGCGCGGGCGTGGCGCTCGAGCCCGTCCAGCAGCAGCCGCCCCCAGCCGCGTCCGCGGGTGGCCGGGGTGAGGAACAGATGCTTGACCTCGAAGCGGACCCGCCCGTCGTCGTCGTGCAGCCGGCGGATGCCGCCGCAGCCCACCGCCGCGCCGTCGTCGTCGTGCACGACGAGGAACAGGCCCGCCGGCGGTTCGAACATCGCGCGCGGCGGGGTCGCCGACGTGTACTGACCGGGGAAGGTGTCCGCGCGCATCGCGACGTACTGGGCGAGAAGGTCCCGTGCGACGGGGGAGTCGACGGGGACGGTAGACAGCGACGCCATCTTTCGAGCGTATGCCCGCGGGCGCGCGGCGGCATTCATATGCCGTCGGCGTCATGCTGCCGCATCCCCCTCCCCGCGCAACGTAGGCTGGAAGCATGACGACACGTGTGGCGATCGTGGGCGGCACCGGCAAGCTCGGCGGCATCATCCGCGAGGTCGTGGCATCCGAACCCGGCTTCGAGGTGCACGCGACCCTGTCGTCGCGCGACGACATCGCGCTGATCGACGGCGCGGATCTGGTGGTGGATGCCTCGACCCCGGCCGTCTCGGTCGACGTGGTGCGAGCGGCCACCGAGCGGGGCATCGCGATCGTGGTCGGCACGTCGGGGTGGTCCACCGAGCGCATCGCCCTGGTCCGTCCCCTCGTCGAGGCCGCCGGCACCGGTGCGGTCTTCATCCCGAACTTCTCGCTCGGCTCGGTGCTCGGCTCTGCCTTGGCGGCCGCGGCTGCCCCGTTCTTCCCGTCGGCCGAGATCGTCGAGACCCATCGCGAGACCAAGGTCGACTCGCCCAGCGGAACCGCGGTGCGCACGGCCGAGCTGATCGCCGCCGCCCGAACGTCTCAGGGGCCGGTGCTCGCGCCGCACGCCGACCAGCGGGCGCGCGGCCAGCAGGTCGCCTCGGTCCCGGTGCACTCGCTGCGCCGGCCCGGCGTCGTCGCCCGGCAGGAGGTCATCCTCTCGGGCCCCGGTGAGTCGCTGTCGATCGTGCACGACACGGTCGACCCCGCCACCGCGTACGCACCCGGCATCCGCCTCGCGCTGCGAAGCGCACTCGACGTGCGCGGCGTCGTGGTCGGACTCGACAGCTTTCTCGACATCGGCATCGGCGCGCCCGCGGCGGGCGCCGATCGCGCATGAAGACGCGCGTCTCGGTCGCCCTGATCGCGGCGGTGCTCGTGCTCTACATCATCGTGATCGGGCAATGGGCCTGGCTGCTGATGACCAGCGGCCGGCCGGCGGCCATTGCGATGGGCGCGGCGCTCATCGTGATCCCCGCGGTCGGCGCGTGGGCGGTCGGGCGCGAGCTGTGGTTCGGCGTGCGGGCCGAGCGGGTCGGGCGCAGGCTCGAGGCCGAGGGCGGACTGCCCGACGACGACGTGGCCGTGCACCCCAGCGGCCGGGTCATCCGCGCCGATGCCGACGCGGTGTTCCCGCACTACCGCGACGAGGTGCAGGAGCACCCCGACGACTGGCGCGCGTGGTACCGGCTGGGACTCGCGTACGACGCCGCCGGCGACCGCAAGCGCGCCCGCGGCGCGATCCGTCAGTCGCTGAGGCTCGAGGCGGCCGACCGGGCCTGAGCGGGTACGGCCGCGGCGATCGCGTCCTCGACGGTGGGGTGCGAGAACGTGAATCCGGATGCCTCGAGGGCGGCGGGCACCACGTGCGCGTCGGTGAGCAGCACGGCGTCGGCGGCGGGCCTTCCCAGCACGAGGCGCATCGCCCACGCGGGTGCGCGGACCAGGTACGGGCGGTTCATCCGCCTCGCCAGCGCGAAGCCGAGATCGTTCGCGGTGGCGCGTGTCGGGCCGGCAAGGTTCACCGGGCCCGCGAGGCCGCCGTCGACCACATGCCGGATCGCGCGCACCTCGTCCTCGAGCGAGATCCAGGGCCAGGCCTGGGTGCCGCGCCCGATCGGACCGGCGAGTCCCAGCCGGGTGAGCAGCAGCAGCGGCTTGAGCACGCCGTCGGCGTGCACCACGGGTGCGGTGCGAAGCAGTGCGACCCGGGCATGCGGCCCCGCCGACCGGGCGGCGTGCTCCCATTCCGCACACAGGTCGGCGAGGAACGTGTCGCCCTTCGCGGCTCGTTCGGTGAGGGTCGCGCCCGGCGCCGAGCCGTAGAAGCCCACCGCCGACGCGCTGACGAAGGCCGGGGCATCCACCCCCAGCGCACGGATCGCGGTGGCGAGCGTGCGCGTCGGCGTGATGCGCGACCACAGCAGCGTGCTGCGGTACGCCGCGGTCCACGGCATCCGCCCGATCGAGGCGCCGTTCAGGCATACGACCGCGTCGGCGCCGGCGAGCACCTCCGGGTCGAGCGGCCGGGCGTCGGCGAGCCATCGCACCTCGTCGGGGCGGCGCGGGGGACGGCGCACGAGCCGGGTGACGTGCACGCCGTCGGCCTCGAGCGCGGCCACCAGGGCCGTGCCGATGAGGCCGGACGCTCCCGCCACGATGATGCGGCGGGAGCGTACAGGGGCTTCAGGCAAGCGACGCCTCGAGGGTGATCTCGATGCCGGCGAGCGCCTGTGAGACCGGGCAGCCGGTCTTGGCCTCGTCGGCGAGCCGCTCGAAATCCGACTCGCTGATGCCGGGCACCGTGGCCGAGACGTTCAGGTGGCTGCCGGTGATGCCGGTGCCGGGTGTGAAGGTGACGGATGCCGTGGCCTGCAGGTTCTCGGGCGGGGTGCCGTTCTGCGCCAGGGCGTTCGACAGCGCCATGCAGTAGCACGAGGCGTGCGCGGCGGCGATGAGCTCTTCGGGCGTCGTGACGGATTCGGAGCCTTCGCTGCGCGCCTTCCAGTTCACGGGGAACGTGCCCTGGCCGGAGCTGGTCAGGCTCACCTGGCCGGATCCTTCGAACAGGCTGCCGCTCCACTGGGCCGCGGCTTCACTGGTGACGCTCATGGATGTTCCTCCGTCTTCGGTGGGGGTCGTCGGTCGTGTGCCGCCCAGCCTAATCGCGGCTCATGGCGTTCGCGACGGCCGCCCGACGACACCGCGGCCGAGCTGCCTACGCTGCGGCGCGGCCGAAGACGCCGACCCGCTGCAGCAGCAGGTACAGCTGGCAGCCGAGGCAGAAGCCGAAGGCCGCGTTGAGGAACGCCGCGATGAACGCAGCGGCCGCGGCGATCGGAAGGGCCCACGGCACGCCGACCAGCTGCAGCACCAGGCCGATCGCACTGACGAACAGGCCGACGCCCTGCGCGAAGCGGGGCGGGCGCGGGTCTTCGAGCTCATCGGGCCGGGCCAGACGCGGCTGCACGAGCCGGCGGAACAGCACACCCCACGGCGCGGTGCGGGGCCAGGCCACGCCCCACAGGAACAGGAGGGCGACCGCGAGCAGCAGCAGGAAGGCGGGGTCGAGCACGCGGGCGGTGAGGGGCATGGCGGGCAGCGCATAGGCGTTCGCGACGAAGGCGAAATCGAGCGGCCGATACGCGAACCAGCCGAACGTCGCCGTGTGGCCGCCCGGCGACCCCGACAGGCCGAGGAGCGCCGACATCCGCGCGGTCGGCAGCCCGGTGAGGCCGAGGATGACCGTGACCAGCAGCAGCACGGATGTGATCGCGGCCACGAACCGCGGACCCCGGGGGTCGATGCCGGCGGGTGCGTCAGACATGGGCGGGTTCTCCGATCAGGCGGTGCAGCTCGGCGGCGACGGCCTGCCGGTGCGGTGCGCCGCCGAAGCGCGAGTGCACGGCGCCGGCGGCGTCGAGCACGAACACGGTGGGCGTCTGCAGGATGTGCAGCCGCGTCGCGAGGTCGGGCCGGTGCGTCAGATCGACCTCGGCGTGCGCGACGCCGTCGAGGTCGTGGGCGAGGGCGTCCAGCGTCCGTCGCACCTGCGGGCACCGCGAGCAGTACTCGGTGCTGAACAGCACGAGCGTCGCCCGTCGCCCGCGCTCGCCGAGCTCCAGATCGGCGAGGTCGAGGCTGCCGGCCGACACGGCGCGCGCATGATCCTGGCCGCGGCGCCAGGCCCAGCCGGCGACCGCGGTCACGGCGACGAGGCCGACGACGGCGAGAAGCGCGATCCACAGGGGCATGCTCACACGGTAGCCCGGCTCCGACCCGCGCGGCTCGGGATGACGATCTATGTCAGCGGGTATCGTGGCGGATGTGAGCATCCCCACGCCCTACGAGGATCTGCTGCGCGATGTGCTGGCAGGCGGCACGCACAAGAGCGACCGCACCGGAACCGGCACGACGAGCGTCTTCGGGCGGCAGCTGCGGTTCGACCTGTCGCAGTCGTTCCCCCTGATCACGACCAAGCGGGTGCACTTCAAGTCGCTCGCGTACGAGCTGCTCTGGTTCCTGCGCGGCGAGTCGAACGTGCGGTGGCTGCAGGAGCACGGCGTGTCGATCTGGGACGAGTGGGCGGATGCCGATGGTGAGCTGGGACCCGTCTACGGCGTGCAGTGGCGGTCCTGGCCGACGCCCGACGGATCGCACATCGACCAGATCTCGCAGATCATCGAGCAGATCCGCCAGACCCCCGACTCGCGCCGGCTGATCGTATCGGCGTGGAACGTCGCCGCGATCCCGCAGATGGCGCTCGCCCCGTGCCACGCGTTCTTCCAGTTCTACGTCGCCGATGGCAGGCTGTCGTGCCAGCTGTACCAGCGCAGCGCCGACATGTTCCTCGGAGTGCCGTTCAACATCGCCTCGTACGCGCTGCTGACCCTCATGGTCGCGCAGCAGACGGGGCTGGAGCCCGGCGAGTTCGTCTGGACCGGAGGAGACTGTCACATCTACGACAACCACCTCGAGCAGGTGCGCGAGCAGCTGAGCCGCGAGCCCTACCCGTATCCGACGCTGCGCTTCGCCCGCACGCCCGAGTCGATCTTCGACTACGCGTACGAGGACTTCGTGGTGGAGGATTACCGCCATCACCCGACGATCCGCGGCGCCGTCGCCGTCTGAGATGCGCATCGGACTCATCTGGGCACAGGCCCGCGACGGTGTCATCGGCGCGTCCGGCGGCATGCCCTGGCACGTGCCCGAAGACCTGGCGCACTTCAAGCAGCTGACCCTGGGCTGCTCGGTCGTCATGGGAAGGCGCACCTGGGACTCGTTCCCCGACCGATTCCGCCCGCTGCCGCACCGGCGCAACATCGTGATCACGCGCGATGACGCCTGGCACGCCGACGGCGCCGAGCGGGCCGCGTCGCTCGACCAAGCCCTCGCGCTCGCCGCCGACGGCGCCGTCGATGCCGACGCGGGCGACCTCATCTGGGTCATCGGCGGCGGCCAGGTCTTCCGCGAGGTGATCATCCGCGCCGACGTGCTCGAGGTCACCGATCTCGACCTCGACGTCGCCGGTGACACCACAGCGCCGGACATCTCCGGATGGCGGGCCGTGGCATCCGACCCCGCTCCGCCCGCGTGGCACACCTCCCGCACCGGCGTCCGCTACCGGTTCACGCGCTACACGCGCTGACCCCGCGCCTTCGGCGCGCCGACCACGCACCTTGGCGCGGTGCGCGTGCAGAACTCCGGAGATTCGGGCATCCGCGCGCGTAATCCGGACCGATCCGCGCGTCCGTCTCGGCCGCGCCGCGTTCAGAACTCAGCCATTCCCTCCCTCGGGGAGGCCCTTTTCGCCCTGTTCCGGCGTTTTCGGCCACCGATTTGATGAGTTCTGAACGGGCGATGCCGCGGCATCCAGGGCGCGTAGGGTGGCGACATGGTGACGGCGCTGGTGACTGGGGCGAGCTCGGGGCTCGGGGCGGAATACGCGCGGCAGCTGGCCGACCGGGGCGCCGACGTCGTGCTGGTGGCCCGCGATCGGGATGCGCTGGAGGCCGTGGCCGCCCAGGTGCGCTCCCGCGGGCGCCAGGCAGAGGTCCTCGCGGCCGACCTGCTCGAGGCCGACGGCATCTCCGGTGTCGTGGCGCGGCTGACCGACCCGCAGCGGCCGGTCGAGATCCTGGTGAGCAACGCCGGGCACGGCCTGCCGCTCGCGTTCGAGCGCAACGACGTCGAGGTCGAGGTGCGCCACCTGCGCCTGCACGACGAGGTCGCACTGCGGCTCATCCACGCCGCACTCGGCTCGATGCTGGCCCGCGGGCACGGGCGCATCCTCACGGTCGCCTCGATCGCGGCGTTCATGCCCCGGTCGACATACGGCGCCGCGAAGCAGTGGCTGGTGTCGTTCTGCCGCTGGGCCAACGTGACGTACGCGCCGCGCGGCGTGACCGTGACGGCCGTGTGCCCCGGGTTCGTGCACACGAACTTCCACGAGCGGCTCGGACTTCCGCCCGGTCAGGAGGGCATCGCGGGCTGGATGTGGCTGGATGCCGCGACCGTGGTCCGCGAGTCGCTCCGTGACCTCGCCCGCGGTCGCGCGGTCTCGGTGCCGTCGCTGCGCTACAAGCTCGTCGCCCGCGTCGTCCGGCTCCTGCCGGACCGGCTCACGGCTCGGCTCGGCCAGCGCGGAAGGTAGGCGACATCGGGCCGGTGCGAACCGATACCCTTGAGATCATGACGCACGCGGGCAATCCTTTCGGACAGGTTCTGGTGGCGCTCGTCACGCCGATGACGGCGGACGGCGAAGTCGATTGGCCCGCGGTCTCCAAGCACATGGACGATGTGATCACCGCGGGTGCCGACGGCATCGTGGTCACCGGCACCACGGGTGAGACCAGCACCCTGACCGACGCCGAGAAGATCCGGCTCGTCGAGGTGGGCAAGGACGTCGCAGCGGGCCGGGCGAAGATCATCACCGGCGGCGGTTCGAACGAGACGGCGCACGCGATCGAGCTCTACAAGGCGAGCGAGAAGGCGGGCGCCGACGGCATCATGGTCGTCACGCCGTACTACAACAAGCCGACCCAGGCCGGCATCCTCACCCACTTCCGGCTCATCGCCGATGCGACCGACCTGCCGGTCATCCTCTACGACATCCCCGGCCGCACCGGCGTGCCGATCGCCTACGAGACGATCCTGCGCCTGGCCAAGCACCCGAACATCCTGGCCGTCAAGGACGCGAAGGGGAACTTCAGTGAGGTCTCGCGGGTGCTGAACCAGACCGACCTGATGTACTTCTCCGGCGACGACTCCAACGTGCTGCCGCACCTCGCGATCGGCGCCACGGGACTCGTCGGCGTCACCGCGAACGTCGCCGCCCAGCCGTATCGGACGATCGTGGATGCCGTGAACCGAGGCGACCTGGCTGCGGCGACCGAGGCCCACAAGAAGCTCGAGCCCCTCGTGCGCGCCCTCATGACGCACGTGCCCGGCACGGTGTCCACGAAGTACGTGCTGCACGGCCTCGGCCGCATCTCCAGCCCTCGCGTGCGCCTGCCCCTGGTCGGCCCGGAGGAGTGGGAGGCCGCCAAGATCGAGGACGAGCTGGCGCTGGTCACCGATGTGCCGGGCGTCGACTTCTCGAACTTCCGGCCCGACCGCAACGCCGCCGCCGGCGGAGCGCTGCCGAAGGTCTCGGGGACCACCCGATGATCGCGGAGCAGATCTTCGATCCGCCGGCGCTCGAGCCCGGCACCCTCCGGATCGTCCCGCTGGGGGGCCTGGGCGAGGTCGGCCGCAACATGACCGTGTTCGAGTACGAGGGCAAGCTGCTCATCGTCGACTGCGGCGTGCTGTTCCCCGAAGAGAACCAGCCGGGCGTCGACCTGATCCTCCCCGACTTCGAGCCCATCCGCGACCGGCTCGACGACATCGTCGCCGTCGTGCTCACGCACGGCCACGAGGACCACATCGGCGCCGTGCCCTACCTGCTCAAGCTCAAGGGCGACATCCCGCTCATCGGCTCGGGCCTCACACTCGCCCTCGTCGAGGCCAAGCTCAAGGAGCACCGCATCAAGGCCTTCACGCTCACCGTGAAGGAGGGCCAGCGCGAGACGGTGGGCCCGTTCGACCTCGAGTTCGTGTCGGTGAATCATTCGATCCCCGACGCGCTCGCCGTCGCGATCCGCACTCCTGCGGGCCTGGCGCTGGCCACCGGCGACTTCAAGATGGACCAGCTGCCGCTGGATGGCCGCCTGACCGACCTGCGCGCGTTCGCCCGGCTGGGTGAAGAGGGCGTCGACCTGTTCCTGGTCGACTCGACCAACGCCGATGTCCCGGGCTTCACCGCGCTGGAGCGCTCGATCGGGCCCGTGCTCGACCAGGTGATCGGCAAGGCGCCGCGCCGGGTGATCGTCGCGAGCTTCTCGAGCCACGTGCACCGCGTGCAGCAGGTCATCGACGCCGCGCACGCGCACGGCCGCCGGGTCGCGTTCCTCGGCCGCAGCATGGTGCGCAACATGACGATCGCCGAGCAGCTCGGGTACCTGAACGTGCCCGAGGGCGTGCTGATCGACTACAAGAAGGCCAAGGACCTGCCCGACGACCAGATCGTCTACATGTCCACCGGGTCGCAGGGCGAGCCCATGGCCGTGCTCTCGCGCATGGCCAACCTCGACCACGCGATCGAGCCGGGACCCGGCGACACCGTGATCCTGGCATCCAGCCTCATCCCCGGCAACGAGAACGCGGTCTACCGCGTGATCGACGGCCTGACCAAGCTCGGCGCGAACGTGGTGCACAAGGGCAACGCGAAGGTGCACGTGTCGGGGCACGCGGCGGCGGGCGAGCTGCTTTACTGCTACAACATCGTGGGCCCCGGCAACGTCATGCCGATCCACGGCGAGCACCGCCACCTCCGGGCCAACGCGCAGCTTGCGCAGGACACCGGAGTGCCGGCCGAGCGCACGATCCTCGGCGAGAACGGCACCGTGGTGGATCTGCGCGACGGACTCGCGAAGGTCGTCGGCCAGCTGGACCTCGGCTTCGTCTATGTGGACGGCTCGACGGTGGGCGAGATCACCGACGCCGACCTCAAGGACCGTCGGATCCTCGGCGAAGAGGGCTTCATCTCGGTGATCGTCGTGGTCGACTCGTCCACCGGGCACATCATCTCGGGCCCCGAGATCCACGCGCGCGGCGTCGCCGAGGACGACTCGGTGTTCGACGACGTGGTGCCCAAGATCGTCACCGCCCTGCGCGAGGCGGCCGGCAACGGCGTGCGCGACAACCACGCGCTGTCGCAGATCGTGCGCCGTACGATCGGCCGCTGGGTCAACCAGAAGCTGCGCCGACGCCCGATGATCGTGCCCTTGGTGATCGAGGCGTAGCCTCCCGAAACCCGCGTCGTTCCGGGCCGGCGTCGGCCGCCCGCGATACCGTGGAGCAATGGCCAGGAGCACCACGAGCAAGCGCACGCCCGCGAAGAGCTCGTCGTCGCGTGCGAAAGAGGCGCCGGTGCGCGCCAAGAAGCCTGCGCCGGCCCCGAGGCGCTACGTGGGCGAGCCCGACCGGCCGTCCGCGATCGTCCGGATGTGGCTCGGGCTCGCGCACATCGTCGGCGGCCTGTTCCGGGCATTCGGGCCCGAGACCCTCGAGAAGGAGCAGCGGCGCGACGGCTTCCCGCTGCTGATCGTGCTGCTGGCCGTCGCCGGCGCCGTCGACGAGTGGTTCTTCATCGGCAACCCGGTCGCGATGAACATCGACGCCTTCACGGTGGGCGGACTGATCGGCCGGGTGGCGTTCATCCTGCCGGTGCTGCTGATCCTGCTCGCAGGCTGGCTGTTCCGCCATCCGGCCTCGGTGCACGACAACGGGCGCATCGGCATCGGCTTCGTGCTGTTCATCGTGTCGATCGCCGGCTTCTGCCATGTCTACGGCGGACGCCCGAACCCGAAGGACGGTCTGCCTGCGCTGAGCGCCGCCGGCGGCCTGTTCGGCTGGATGCTGGGCGAGCCCCTCAGCTATCTGACCCAGGTCGGCGCCACCGCCGTGCTGGCGCTGCTGACCGCGCTGTCGGTGCTGATCATCACCCGCACGCCGCCGAACCGCATCGGCCGCCGCCTCGGCGACCTGTACGCGTGGATGTTCGGCGCCGAGCGCGCGGTGCCGGGCGACGAGGCGACCGGATCGACGGCGGTGATGCCGGCCGAGGAGTCCGACGGCGACGACAAGCTCCCGTGGTGGCGGCGCAACAAGACCGGGCGCGAGAAGGACGTGGACGCCGAGGTCGGTGTGGATGCGCTGACCGAGCTGCTGACGCCGGGCGACGACCACGGCGGCTTCGAGCAGGCGATCTCGCCGAGCACGCCGGTGGTGGTTCCGGATGCCGCGACCGAGGTGATCTCGCCGTCCGTGCTCGCCGGTGCCCAGCGGCGGGTCGCGGCGGCGGCCACCGCACTCGAGGACGACAACGACACCGGACCGGTCGGCGAGCCGCTGCCTGGCCTGACCGGCATCGGCAGATCGGGCGACCGCGCGGTGCCGTCGACGCCGTACCAGCTGCCGTCCACGCAGACCCTGGCCGCGGGCGAGCCGGGCAAGACGCGCTCCGAGGCCAACGACAAGGTGGTCGCCGCGATCTCGGGCGTCTTCCAGCAGTTCAAGGTCGATGCGCGCGTCACCGGCTTCTCGCGGGGTCCGACCGTGACACAGTACGAGATCGAGCTCGGTTCTGGTGTCAAGGTCGAGCGGATCACCGCGCTGACGAACAACATCGCCTACGCCGTGGCATCCAACGAGGTCCGCATCCTTGCGCCGATCCCCGGCAAGAGCGCGATCGGCGTCGAGATCCCGAACACCGACCGCGAGATCGTCACGCTCGGTGACATCCTGCGGTCCGAGGCGGCCGCCAAGGCCAAGCACCCGATGACGATCGGAGTGGGCAAGGACGTCGGCGGCGGCTACGTCGTGGCGAACCTCGCGAAGATGCCCCACCTGCTGGTGGCCGGCTCCACCGGCTCGGGCAAGTCGAGCTTCGTCAACTCGATGATCACGAGCCTGCTGATGCGCGCCAAGCCCAGCGAGGTGCGGATGGTGCTGATCGACCCCAAGCGCGTCGAACTGACCAGCTACACGGGCGTGCCGCACCTGATCACGCCCATCATCACGAACCCGAAGAAGGCCGCCGAGGCGCTGCAGTGGGTCGTGAAGGAGATGGACATGCGGTACGACGACCTCGCGTCGTTCGGATTCCGCCACATCGACGACTTCAACAAGGCCGTCATCGCCGACCAGATCCAGCTGCCCCCGGGCAGCGAGCGCGTGCTGAAGCCGTACCCGTATCTGCTGGTCGTCGTCGACGAGCTCGCCGACCTCATGATGGTCGCCCCGCGCGATGTCGAGGACTCGATCGTGCGCATCACCCAGCTGGCGCGGGCCAGCGGCATCCATCTGGTGCTGGCCACCCAGCGGCCCTCGGTCGACGTGGTGACCGGTCTGATCAAGGCGAACGTGCCCTCGCGGCTCGCGTTCGCGGTCACGAGCGTCACCGACTCGCGCGTCATCCTCGACCAGCCCGGCGCCGACCGGCTGATCGGGCAGGGCGACGCGCTGTTCCTGCCGATGGGCGCCTCCAAGCCGCTGCGTGTGCAGGGTGCCTGGGTCAGCGAGCCCGAGATCGAGCGGGTCGTCAAGCACGTGACGGGACAGGCGCGGCCCGAATACCGCGCCGATGTGCAGGCCGTGGTGCAGAGGAAAGAGGTCGACGCCGACATCGGGGACGACCTCGAACTGCTGCTGGCTGCCGCCGAGCAGATCGTGTCGACGCAGTTCGGCTCGACCTCGATGCTGCAGCGCAAGCTGCGGGTCGGCTTCGCCAAGGCGGGTCGTCTCATGGACCTGCTCGAGTCGCGCGAGATCGTCGGCCCCTCCGAGGGGTCCAAGGCGCGCGACGTGCTGGTGACGCCCGAGCAGCTGCCCGAGGTGCTCGCACGCCTGCGCGGAGAGGAGCCGCCGGCTCCGGCCGCGTCGGCCGCCCCGGCCGAGCCCTACAGCGGCGACCCGATCGAGGCGCAGTACGAGGGTCTTCCGGTGGTCGACGGAGACGACGACGAGGACGCCTGGGGTCTCACCGGCCGTGAGTGAGGCTGCTGGGATACTGAAGCCGTGACGATTCCCCGCCAGCTCCCCAACACGATCACGGGCGTGCGGATCCTGTGCGCACCGGTGTTCCTGTGGATGCTGCTCGCCGACGCCGGTGCAGACGGCCCGCTGCGCTGGTGGTCGGCCGTGCTGTTCGTCGTCGCGATCGCCACGGACGGCGTCGACGGGTATCTCGCCCGCCGGAACGACATCGTCACGGACCTGGGCAAGATCCTCGATCCCATCGCCGACAAGGCACTGACAGGCTGCGCGTTCGTGGGCCTGT
The DNA here is from genome assembly GCF_058349885.2 of Microbacterium sp. W1-4-2. Taxonomy (NCBI): domain Bacteria; kingdom Bacillati; phylum Actinomycetota; class Actinomycetes; order Micrococcales; family Microbacteriaceae; genus Microbacterium; species Microbacterium sp. W1-4-2. Next base: position 63,622 of record NZ_JBYRJC020000005.1, read on the forward strand.
CGATCCTCGGCGAGCTGCCGTGGTGGATCACGATCGTCGTGCTCGTGCGCGAGGTCGGCATCACCGTGTATCGGTTCGCGGTCGTCAGCGATCACGTGCTCGCCGCCGCCTGGATGGGCAAGCTCAAGACCGTCGCGCAGGCGGTCGCGCTGACGCTCGCCCTGCTGCCTCTGGCCGCCCTGGTCGGGGACGGGGTCCGGTGGGTGGACATCGTCACGATGACGATCGCAGTGGTGCTCACGATCGCCAGCGGCATCGATTACCTCGTCAGTGAAGTGCGGGGGCGGCGGACGGGTCGATCGTGACGACCTCCGACGACGCCCGCGAACTGTTGACACGGCTCGCCGCCCGGGGGTGGACGGTCGGGGTGGCCGAGTCGCTCACCGGCGGTCTGGTCGTGGCATCCCTCATCGACGTGCCCGGGGCCTCGGCGTGGGTGCGCGGGGGCGTCGTCGCGTATGCGACGGATCTGAAGCACAGGATCCTGGGGGTGGATGCCGGTCTCCTGGCCGCCCACGGACCGGTGCATCCCGACGTCGCACGGCAGATGGCCGAAGGCGTCCGCGCGGTCACCGGCCCGGCTGACGGATCCGCCGACGTCGGCATCGCGACGACCGGGATCGCCGGACCCACCTCACCCGACGGGCAGCCGGTGGGGACGGTGCACATCGGCATCGCGACCCCCGAGCGGACGCAGGTCGTCTCGGTCGTGCTGGAGGGGGACCGCGACCGGATCCGGCACGGTGCGGTGGCACGCGCGCTGCGCGCCGCGATCGACGCTCTCTGACCCGGGACGACGCGTCGGGAACATCCGTCGTCACAGATCGGTTGCATTCGGCGATTCCCAACTATTCCCAAGAACGTGGGATTAGTGTGACCACCACGGGTGTTGTACTCTTATGCACCCGGCAACGAGGGAATCACGGTGAGGAGGGGCCCGAAATGATCCTGGTACGTCAAGAGATCGGCGATGTGCTTCGCGACTTCCGCCAGCAGAAGGGCCATACCCTCCGGCAGGTCGCGGGACGCGCCAGCGTCGCGCTCGGTTACCTCAGCGAGGTGGAGCGCGGGCAGAAAGAGGCATCGAGCGAGATCCTCGCGTCGGTGGCTGACGCCCTGGACGTCCCCATCTCGACGATCATGCGCGAAGTGAGCGACCGCATCTCGGTGCTCGAAGGCGTGCCTTCGTTCCCCGACGTCGTTCCCGACGACCTCGTCGCCGAGGTCGGACCCGAGCTGTCTCTGCGCTGACGCGTGCGTCGCAGCGAATTCCATCGGGCCGTCGAAGCAGAGTTCGGCGGCCGTTCTGCAGCACTGGTGAACGATCTGGTTCTGCCGACGCTCGGTGATCGCACGGCGTCGCAGGCACTGGAGGCGGGCATTGCGCCGCGTGAGGTATGGCTTGCGCTGTGCGCCGAGACGGACGTGCCCGTCTCGCGCCGGCACGGTGTGGGGCGGCTCGAGCCCCGGCGGTCCTGAGCGTTTTCGCATCCACATGCCGGACGAATGTCCACGGCGTGTCGTCGAAGATGCGTTCGAGGAGCGCGTAGGCTCCTGCACAGCAGGTGCGTGAAGGCGATTGTCCCCGGATGCGGCGGTGGTCGGCAGAGGATGTCGGAACCCGCTCGTACTGTGAACAACGTCGAACGACACCTCCGCCTTGTCGCAGCATCCGTTCGCCGGATCTTCGGGACCGTCCCGCAGAACCCCGGTTGCGGAGCGCGACAGCCTACAGGCGACGGACACCGATTGTGTAAGGAGCACGTCATGCCCACTCCCGCTGACCGCGAGAAAGCCCTCGAATCGGCTCTCGCCCAGATCGACCGGCAGTTCGGAAAGGGCTCGGTGATGCGACTCGGCAGCGACGAGCGCGCTCCGGTCGAGGTCATCCCCACCGGGTCGATCGCCCTCGACGTCGCTCTCGGCGTGGGCGGCCTGCCTCGGGGACGCATCATCGAGATCTACGGTCCCGAGTCGTCGGGTAAGACGACGCTCACACTGCACGCGATCGCGAACGTCCAGCGCGCCGGCGGGATCGCCGCGTTCATCGACGCCGAGCACGCGCTCGACCCGGACTACGCCAAGAAGCTCGGCGTCGACATCGACCAGCTGCTCGTGTCGCAGCCCGACACGGGTGAGCAGGCGCTCGAGATCGCCGACATGCTGATCCGCTCCGGGGCCATCGACCTCGTCGTGATCGACTCGGTGGCGGCTCTCGTGCCCCGCGCCGAGATCGAAGGCGAGATGGGCGATTCGCACGTCGGCCTGCAGGCCCGCCTCATGTCGCAGGCGCTGCGCAAGCTCACCGGTGGCCTGAACCAGACCAAGACAACGGCGATCTTCATCAACCAGCTGCGCGAGAAGATCGGCGTCTTCTTCGGCTCGCCCGAGACCACCGCGGGTGGAAAGGCACTGAAGTTCTACGCATCGGTGCGGTTGGACATCCGCCGCATCGAGACGCTGAAGGACGGCTCCGACGCGGTCGGCAACCGCACCCGCGTGAAGGTGGTCAAGAACAAGATGGCTCCGCCGTTCAAGCAGGCGGAGTTCGACATCCTGTACGGCGTGGGAATCTCCCGCGAAGGCAGCCTCATCGACTTCGGCGTCGAGCACGGCATCGTCAAGAAGTCGGGCGCGTGGTACACGTACGACGGCGAGCAGCTCGGCCAGGGCAAAGAGAACGCGCGCAACTTCCTCATCAAGAATGCGGATGTCGCGGCCGACATCGAATCCAAGATCAAGGTGAAGCTGGGCATCGGCGTGCCGAAGGCCGTCGAGGCGGTCGCCGAAGAGGCGGCGCCGCAGAAGGTCTCCGCCTGATCATGGCCGGCGACAACGGGGGCGGCCGTGATCGGCTCGCCCCCGTGATCCCGCTGTTCGGCGATGCCAAGCGGGCCGGCCGTGCGACGCCGCCGGCCTCGGATGCCGAGGCCTGGCACACCACCTGGGATGACGACGACGGCTACGACGACGATGACGCCGCCGGTGACATCGACGAATGCGCGCAGATCGAGCGCGAGATCGCGGAGCGGAATCTGCTGCGAAAGCTGCGCACACGGCAGCTGTCGCAGTCCGAAGCACGGGCGGTGATCGCCGAGCGCGATCTCGAGTCCCATGAAGTCGATGCGCTGGTGCACGCGTTCGTGCGCCGCGGATATCTCGACGACGGGGCGCTGGCCGAGCAGCTCGTCCGCAGCGCCGCCGAGCGCAAGGGGCAGGGGCGTACGGTCATCGCGCAGAGTCTGGCCAAGCGCCGCATCCCACGGGATGTGATCGATGCCGCACTGGCGGCGCTTCCCGACGACGACGCCGAGCGGGCTCTCGAGTTCGCGCGGCAGAAGGCGCGGTCGATGCACGGTCTCGAACGCGATGTCGCCCTGAGGCGCCTTGCCGGCCAGCTCGCGCGGCGCGGGTACGGGTCTGCGGCGCTGGACGCCGCTCGGCAGGCGCTCGACGAGCTCTGACGCCGCAACGGCGCCGGCGATCGCAGCGTCGATGGCGGGCCCCGCTCTGCGCATCACCCGCCCGAGCCGCCACCGCCCGAGCCGGCACCGCCGGTGAAGCCCGTACCAGGGCCGCCCCCTAAGCCCAGTTCGCGGCGCAGCCCGGCGGTTCCGCCCCGCAGTACGCCCAGTCCCGTCGTGCCGCTGGACGGCTGCTGGTCGAGATCGGCGAGCACCACCTGCTGGCCGGCGGTGAGTCCCTTCGTGATCTCGATCCGTGCGGCGCCCATCGCACCGAGGGTGACGGATGTGCGGAGCGGCTGGCCCTTGTCCAGCACGAGCACGCTGGCGTTCGCGCCGGCGATCGTGACCGCCGACGACGGCACAGTGAGCACGTGGTGCGCCGTCGCCACCGTGACCGAGGCCTGCGCGGTCGCGCCGATCCGAGGGGCGTCGCCGGTGGCGTCGAACGCCAGCGTCACCTGGTAGGCGGGCGTCGAGTTCTGCGACACATCGAGCAGGCCGATCGTCGAGACGGTTCCCGCATACGTCCTGCCGAACGCCGGCAGCACGATCGAGGCCTTCTGCCCGGTCGCCACCTCGCCGATCTGCGCGAGGGGGACGGTGGCGGTGACCGAGAAGCCGCCGGTGCCCTGCACGGTGACCGCGGCCGTCGCGGACCCGGCTGCGACGCCGCTTCCGGCGGTCAGGCCGATCGCGACGACCGTGCCCGCGATGGGGCTGGTCAGGGTCGCGAACCCACGGTCCTGCTCGGCCACCGACACCTGCGCCTGTGCGCTGTCGACCTGCGCTCTGTCGGAGAGGATCTGCGCCGCCGTGATGGTGCCGGTCCCGCTCGTCGCGGAAGCGGAGCCGCCTCCGTTGGCCGCCGAACTCTCGCCGACGGCTGTGCGGACGAACGACGCCGTCTGCACCCCGGCGGTTACGCCGGCGCCCTCGAACACCGCTGGGCGCGCGTCCGCGCTCTTCTGCAGGGTCCTCTGCAGCGCGGCGACGGCGGTGTTGAGCACTGAGGCCTTCGCCTGCAGATCCTTCTGCGCGGCCGCCGTCGACGTCTGCGCGCCCAGCGCCGTCGTCACCGCACCCTGACAGGCGGTGAGCAGCGTCTGCGTGTCGGCCACGGTGCCCGCCGTCGCGTTCGAGGCGTCGGTGGGAGACGGCGAGGGCGAGGCGGAAGGGGAGGGAGAGGCCGTGCCGGATGCCACATCGGCGGCGAGGAACGGCGCACAGGCCGTCTGAGCGGCGGTCGCCGCAGCCGATGAGGACTGCTCGGCGGCGGCGGTCGTCGCGTACTGGGCCAGGAGTGCGTCCTGCGCAGTGGCTACCGCCTTCTCGGCGTCGGCGACGGCTGGGTTCGCGGAGCCGGACGACGCGCCGTCGCCGGAGGTGCCCGACCCGGACGAGCCGGGGCGCGATCCCGTGGGGCCCGAGTGCGTGCCCGATGATCCCGACCCGCCGCCCGCCGCCGACGATCCGTGACCGGTACCGGCGCTTCCCGTCCTGCCCGAGAGGCCGCCGCTTGCCCGCGAGGCAGCGCTGCTGCTGCTCGTGCCGCCGGTGCTCTGCGCCGCGAGATCGTCGGCGAGCTGCTGCTTCGCGGCGGCCACGGCATTCTGCGCCGCGGTCACCTCCGCGTTCAGCGCGGTCGCGTCGAGCGTGGCGAGCTTCTGGCCGGCGGCCACCTTCTCGCCCTGCGTGGCGAGCACCCTCTGGACGGTGCCCGAGACCTGGAACGCGACAGCGACGCTGTCTGCCGAAGCGACCTGTCCGGTCAGATCCAGGGTCTGTGCGACATCAGCGAACGTCGCCTCGGCGACGCGGTAGCGATCGCTCGCGCCCCGCGTGGCGGCGAACACCGCGGTCCCGCCGACCGCCACGAGCACCACGGCCACGACGCCGATCGCGACGACGGTGCGTCGTCGCATCGCCGCCAGCAGCGCTCCCGTGCGCCGCCGGCCCATCGCCGGTGTGTCAGCCATTCGTCGTGCTTCCCGTGCTCTGGCGGGGCGCGGACACGGCTCCGGTCCCGCTCGACCCGGACCCGCCGTCCGACCCCGAGTGCGACCCGGATCCGCCGTTGCCGCCGCCGAAGCCGCCGAAGCCGCGTCCGCCGAACCCCTGCGTGCACGTGCCGTCGGCTGCGGCATCCGACAGCGTCAGCGCCGTCGCGGCGAACCCGCCCTTGTCGTCGGCCTTCCCGGTGGCGCGCACGCACATGCCGACCTTGATCGCCGCGGCCGTGGCATCCACCGTCGCGGTGATCACGGTCGATGCACCCAGCGTGACTCTCGTGGTCGTCGTGGTCTGCGACGGTGTCGTGGTCTGCACGGTCAGTGCGGTCGCGCTGGCGGCGGTCACTCTTCCGATGGCGATCCGCCCGAACACGCCCGGTGATCTGGACGCGCGCGGCTGCGGCGCCCCGCCCGAGGGCGCCTGGGGCGGGGCCGACGGGCGGGGGAACGCGCCCTGGCGTCCACCCGGCCCTGCGCCGAATCCGAGCGTGCACGTGCCCGCCGAGGATGCCGCGGTGACGGTGATCGACGTCGCGGCCGCGGCCTTCTGCGGCGTGACGGCGACGACGCAGTCGCCCACGGCGATGGTCGAGGCGGCGACCTTCTCGGTGCGCCGGATCGTGGTCTTCGCGGTGTACGACACGGCCGTCTGCATGCCGTCGCCCTGCACCTGCAGGACGTCGGCCGTCTCGGCCGCGATCAGGCCGAAGATCCCGCCTCGACCGGTTCCGCCGCCCCGGCCTGCTCCGAAGCCCTGCCGCCCGGTGCCGGCCGATGCGCTCGGCAGGGGCGTCGTGGCGGTCGTGGACGAGACGGCCGAGCAGCCGGCGAGGGCGAGCGCGGTCACGATGCCGGCGGCGACCAGGCCCGCGATGCCGACTCGGCGGCGCAGGCGGGCGGGTGCGCGGTGTGCATCTCGCATGACGTGGGCCTTTCGTTCTTGCCGCGCGCTACTGGCTGCGCAGCGCGTCGATGGGGGTGAGGCGTGCCGCACGCGTGGCGGGGTATACGCCGAAGACGAGGCCGATCGCGACCGAGACCACGAGGGCGAGCACGATCGTGGGAACCGATGCGATCACCGAGCTGCCGATCAGCGCGGGCAGCAGCCACGTGGTGACCACGCCCACGAGCACGCCGAGCACGCCGCCGGACAGACCCAGGATGGCCGCCTCGGCGAGGAACTGGCGCCGGATCGCACCCGGTGGCGCGCCGAGCGCCTTCCGCAGGCCGATCTCGCGGGTGCGCTCCGAGACCGAGACGAGCATGATGTTCATCACTCCGATCCCCCCGACCAGCAGCGAGAGCGCGGCGATGCCCGTGAGCAGGATCGTCAGCGTCCGGTAGATCGAGGTCGCCGTGCTCACCAGCGCGCTCTGGCTCGACACGGTGAAGTCGGCGTCAGCTGTGTTCGTGATGCCGTGCAGATGCATGATGACGGCCGTCACCTCCTGCAAGGCGGCCGAGAGCACCCGGTCCGAGGCGGCCTTCACGTAGATGCGTGAGACAGCGTCGGCGTTCGTGCCGCCCATGACGGTGCTGGCCGCCGTCGACAGGGGGATGACGGCGATGTCGTCGAGATCGGTGGAGGTGCTGGCACCGGCCGATGCGAGCACGCCGATGACCTGGAAGGACGTCCCGCCGATCGTCACGGACTGGCCGACGACCGCGGACGTCCCGAACAGCTCGTCGGCGGTCTGCGGCCCGAGCACGACGACGTGGGCGTTCGCGTCGTACTGCGCCGTCGTGAAGAACGAGCCCTGCTGCGGTGTGCGCGAGCGCACGCCCGGCCAGGCGGTGGTGGTGCCGGTGACCGTCGTCGTCCAATTCGCCGTGCCTGCGGTCAGGGCCAGTGAGGCCGACTTCTCGGGTGCGACGGATGCCACGTCCGGGGCTGCGATCTCGGATGCGCTGGCTGTGGCATCCGCCGCCGTCAGCGTGTCCGCGGACCCGAACCCGCCGCGGATCCCGCCGGTGCTGGTGCTCGAACCGGGCGAGACGATGAGCAGGTCGCTGCCCAGGGCGCTGATCTGGGCGCTGACGTCCTTCTGCGTGCCGAGGCCCAGGCCGACGGTGACGACGACGGCGGCGATGCCGACGAGGATGCCGAGCACCGTCAGCAGCGACCGCAGCGCGTGCGTACGGATCGCATGCCACGAGGTGGCCAGGGTCTCTGCCCAGTTCATGCCGCGGCATCCTCTCTCTGCGCGTCCGACACGACGCGGCCGTCGCGCACCGTCACGATGCGGCGGGCGTGCGCCGCGACGTCGTGCTCGTGCGTGATGAGCACGATCGTGCGGCCCGCCGCGTGCAGTTCGTCGAACAGCTCGAGCACCTCTGCGGTCGAGCCCGAGTCGAGGTTGCCGGTCGGCTCGTCGGCGAGGATCATCGTGGGGTCGCCGGCCAGCGCGCGCGCCACGGCCGCGCGCTGCTGCTGGCCGCCCGAGAGCTCGCCGGGCTTATGGGCCATCCGGTCGCCCAGGCCCACGCGTTCGAGGGCCGCCGTCGCGCGGCCCCGCCGTTCCGCCTTGTCGACCTGCCCGTAGATCATCGGCAGCTCGACGTTGCGCAGCGCCGACAGGCTGGGCAGCAGATGGAACTGCTGGAACACGAACCCGATCTGCCGGTTGCGCACCCGGGCCAGGGCCGCCTCGCCGAGGCTCTCGACGTCCTCGCCGCCGAGCCGATACGAGCCGCCGGTGAGCACGTCCAGACACCCGAGGATGTTCATCAGCGTGGACTTGCCCGAACCGGACGGGCCCATGATCGCCAGGTACTCGCCGGCGGTGACGGTCAGATCGATGCCGCGCAGCGCCTCGACCTCGATGTCGCCGGTGCGATACGTCTTGCGCGCGTCGGTCAGCGCGATGACCGGCACCGTGCTCATCGCCCGCCGCCCTGGGCGTTCTGCGTCTGCCCGCCCCGCCCGCCGGTGCCGCCGAAGCCGCCGGTGAAGCCGCCGCCGGTGAACGTCCCGCCGAACCCGCCCGGGAACCGGCCGGTGAAGGTCCCGCCGCGGCCGGTCGTGCTGCCGGTGCGCCCGGCGCCGGGGGTGAAGGATGCCACCACCACCGTCGCGCCCTCCTTCAGGCCCTTCGTGATCTCGGTGTAGCCCCCGGCGACCTCGCCCACGGTCACCGGGGTGACGGTGTGTCGGCCGCCGGAGCCCTCGACGGTCACGGTGCTCTTGCCCGAGGTCGTGGAGACGGCCGCGGACGGCACGGCGAGCACGTCGGTGCGCCGCTGGTAGACGATCGCGGCGGTCAGCGACACGCCGTCGAACAGTCCTTTGCCGGGGCCGGTGACCGCGATCGTCACGGGGTATTGGGCGGCCCCCGACGTGGTGGAGGGGATCAGGCCGACCTGGGTGACCAGACCGTAGTATGCCGCGCCGTCGGTGGTGCTCAGCTCGACCTGCTCGCCCTTCGACACGTGCGAGATGTCGGTCTCGCCGACCGAGACGTCGACGCTCCACGACGAGGTCCCCACGATCGTGAACGCGGCGCTCGCCGAGGTCGACGACGAGGCCTGCGCCGACGCACCGCCGTTTCCGCCGGAGCCGGCGCCCGAGCCCGTCCCCGCGCCCGTTCCCGATCCGGAACCGGAGCCGCCCGTGCCCGACACCCGATCGCCGACGGCGACGGTCACCGCCGTCAGCAGGCCCGCTGCCGGGGCGAGAAGCGTCGCATCCGTCATCGCGTCCTTCGCCTGCGTCACGGCCTGGCTCGCGGCGTCGACCGAGGCGGAGGCTGCGGCGACCCGTGCGGTCGCGGCCGCCGAACCGTCGTCCTGGCTCTGCGCCGACGACAGTGTCGCCCGCGCCTGCGCGAGCGTCGCCTCGGCGTTCAGCAGCGATGCGTTCAGCTGCACGGTGTCGACCCTCGCCAGCACCTGCCCCTTCTTGACCGTGTCGCCGGCTTTCACCTCCACCGCGGTGACGGTGCCGGCAACGGCGAAGTCGACGTCGTCCTGCACCGCCGGAGCTGCGGTCCCGGTGGCCGAGACCGTCTGCTCCATCGTCCGCAGCGACGCGGTCGCGGTGCGGGTGAACACCACCGCCTGGACCGACTGGCCGGGCACGACGACGCCGAATGTCCACGCGGACAGGGCAACGGCCGCCAGCCCGGCCGTGCCGGCCGTCACCCACGTCCATCGGGGAACGGATCGGAAGAACAAGCCCGCTCTCATGGGTACGGCTCCTCTGCGCGTCGTCGAACGGCGACAACGGTAGAAGCGCCGGTGATGGGAACGGCGTCGAGAGCCGATGAAACGGCTTTGAAGGCGATCTGCCCGCGCTGCACGTCCCGTGGCGGCAGGCGCCGCCGGGCGCCCCTGCCCCGGCGGCGGCTCGTAGAATGTTCAGATCATGTCTTCGCCCTCATCCGCCCCGACGATCATCGCGCCGTCGCCCGCCGCGCTCGACGACTCCGGGCGCGCCCGCACCTACGAGGTCCGCACGTTCGGCTGCCAGATGAACGTGCACGATTCCGAGCGGCTGGCCGGCTCGCTCGAGAGCGCCGGCTACATCCGCGCGGCCGAGGGGCAGGACCCCGACGTCGTCGTGATCAACACGTGCGCGGTGCGCGACAACGCCGCCGGCAAGCTGTACGGCACGCTGGGGCACCTGAAGAGCAAGAAGGACGTGCACGACGGCATGCAGATCGCCGTGGGCGGGTGTCTGGCGCAGATGGACAAGCAGGCCGTGCTCGACAAGGCGCCGTGGGTCGACGTCGTCTTCGGCACGCACAACATGGGCTCGCTGCCGGGCCTGCTCGAGCGCGCCCGGCACAACGGCGAGGCCGAGCTCGAGATCCTCGAGGCGCTCGAGGTGTTCCCCTCGACCCTGCCGACCAAGCGCGACAGCGCCTACAGCGGGTGGGTGTCGATCTCGGTCGGCTGCAACAACACCTGCACGTTCTGCATCGTGCCGAGCCTGCGCGGCAAGGAGAAGGACCGCCGCCCCGGCGACATCCTCAGCGAGATCCGCCTGCTCGTCGACGACGGCGCGATCGAGGTGACCCTGCTCGGCCAGAACGTCAACTCCTACGGCGTCGAGTTCGGCGACCGGCAGGCGTTCGCGAAGCTGCTGCGCGCCGCGGGCGATATCGAGGGGCTCGAGCGGGTGCGGTTCACGAGCCCGCACCCCGCGATGTTCACCGACGACGTGATCGACGCGATGGCCGAGACGCCCAACGTCATGCCGCAGCTGCACATGCCGCTGCAGTCGGGCAGCGATGCCGTGCTGCGCGCGATGCGCCGCTCGTACCGCAGCGCCAAGTTCCTCGGCATCCTCGACCGCGTCCGCGCCAAGATGCCCGACGCGGCCATCACGACCGACATCATCGTCGGGTTCCCCGGCGAGACCGACGAGGACTTCGAAGAGACGATGCGCGTCGTCGAGCAGGCCCGCTTCTCGAGCGCGTTCACGTTCCAATACTCGATCCGCGAGGGAACGCCGGCCGCGATCATGGCCGACCAGGTGCCCAAGCAGGTCGTGCAGGAGCGGTACGAGCGCCTCATCGCCCTGCAGGAGCGGATCTCGCTCGAAGAGAACGAGAAGCAGCTGGGTCGCGAGGTCGAGGTGCTCGTGTCGACGGGCGAGGGCAAGAAGGATGCCGAGACCCACCGACTCACGGGACGCGCGCGCGACAACCGGCTCGTGCATTTCGAGGTGCCCGCGGGTTCGGATCTGCCGCGGCCCGGCGACATGGTGACCGTGCAGATCACGCACGCTGCACCCTTCCACCTGCTCGCGGACTCGGCCGACGGTGCGCCGCTGCGCATCCGCCGCACGCGCGCCGGTGATGCGTGGGAGCGGGGCCAGGCCGACAGCTGCGCGGTTCCGTCGCACGGCGGCGCGACCGGCGGCACCGTGTCGCTCGGCATGCCGACGATCGGCCTCGGCCCCACAGGTCGTTGAGCGCCCTTCGTCTCGCTTCGCTCGCTCACGGACCGCGCAGCGAGTCGAAACGCCGCCTCTGGGCGGTCGTCGGCGCCACCGGCACCGGCAAGACCGCGCTCTCGCTCGACCTGGCCGAGGCGCTGACCGCGTCGGGCACGCCCGCCGAGATCGTCAACGCCGACGCCATGCAGCTGTATCGCGGGATGGATGTCGGCACCGCCAAGCTGCCCGCTGCCCAGCGGCGCGGCATCCCGCACCACCTGTTCGACGTGCTCGAGGTCACCGAGGACGCGGCCGTCGCCCGCTACCAGCACGAGGCGCGCGCAGTGATCGCGGCGATCCACGGCCAGGGCGCCGACGCCATCCTCGTCGGCGGGTCGGGGCTGTACGTGTCGAGCGTGCTGTACGACTTCCGTTTTCCGCCCCGCGACGACACCGTGCGCGCAGCGCTCGAGGCGGAGCTCGACGCGCTCGGCCCTGCGGTGCTGTTCGCCCGGCTCCGTGACGCCGACGCCGCCACGGCGGCCCGGATCGACCCGCGCAACGGGCGGCGCATCGTCCGTGCGCTCGAAGTGCTTGCGCAGGGCGAGGCCACGCACGGGGCGGTCCTGCCCGACGAGCCCGTGCTGTGGCATCCCGACACCCGTGTCGTCGGGGTGCACCTCGATCGCGCCGAACTCGTGCCGCGGCTGGACGCCCGCGTCGAGGACATGTGGCGAGGCGGCCTGCTCGACGAGGTCGAGCGCCTGCGCGCGGCCGGACTCGAGCGCGGCACGACGGCGCCGCGGGCCATCGGGTACGCGCAGGCGCTCGCGCAGCTGCGCGGGGAGCGCAGCCGGGCCGAGGCGATCGCCGAGACCCAGGCGCTGACCCGGCGCTACGCGCGGCGGCAGGTGTCGTGGTTCAAGCGCTACGGCGGCGTCGAATGGGTCGCGCCGGCGACGGATGCCGCCGCGTTGCTGCACGAGTGAGATGTCGGAGGTGCGCGGCATGATGGCCGCGTGACCACGATCTTCTATACCGCATCGAGCCTCGACGGATTCATCGCGACGCCCGAACACGGGCTCGATTGGCTGCTGAGACAGGACGTCGACGTCGACGGCCCGATGGGCTACGGCCCGTTCATCGACACGATCGGGGCGCTCGCGATGGGCGCGTCGACGTACGAGTGGGTCCTCGCGCACAGCGGGGGCTGGGAGTACGCCCAGCCCAGCTGGGTGCTCACGCACCGCTCGCTGCCGCGCCGGGACGGTGCCGACGTGCGCTTCGCGTCCGGTGACGTGCGGGCAGTGCACGCGCAGATGACGGATGCCGCGGCCGGGCGCGACCTGTGGGTCGTGGGCGGGGGAGGCCTGGCGGGCCAGTTCGCCGACGCGGGACTGCTCGACGAGATCTGGGTGCAGTTCGCGCCCGTGACCCTGGGCGCCGGCGCACCGCTGCTGCCCCGCGCACTCGACCTCGAACTGGTCGATGTCGCCCGCAACCGCGCCTTCCTGTGCGGGCGCTACCGGATTGCGTCCGGCGACGCGGCAGCCGGCAGGATCGCGGGATGACCGTCTCGATCCGCGCCTTCCGCACCTCCGACACCGAGCCCGTCGTCTCGCTCTGGCGCGCGACCGGGCTGACGCGCCCGTGGAACGACCCGTACCGCGACATCGAGCGCAAGCTCACCGTGCAGCCCGAACTGTTCCTGGTGGCGGTCGACGACGAATCGGTGGTGGGATCGGTGATGGCCGGGTACGACGGTCACCGCGGCTGGCTGTACTACCTCGCCACCGCGCCGGCCCGTCGCGGCGAGGGCATCGCCCGCGCGCTCGTGCACGAGGCCGAGCGGCTTCTCACCGCGATGGGCTGCCCCAAGGTCGAGCTCATGGTGCGGGTGGGCAACGAGGACGTGCTGGGCTTCTACGACGCCGTCGGCTACGAGCGGTTCGAGATCGCGATGACCGGCAAGCGGCTGATCGCCGACGCCTGATACCGCAGCGGACGGGCGCCGGCGACCCTAGGATGGACGCGATGTCCACCTCTCTCGCGTTCACCAAGGGCCACGGCACCGGCAACGACTTCGTCGTCGTGGCCGACGTCGACGGCGACCTCGCCCTGTCCGACGATCAGGTCGCCGCCCTGTGCGACCGGCACTTCGGCGTGGGTGCCGACGGATTGCTGCGGGTGGTGCGTGCGAGCGCCGTCGAGGACGGACAGGATGCCGCGGCCGCCGGCGCCGAGTGGTTCATGGACTATCGCAACGCCGACGGCTCCGTCGCCGAGATGTGCGGCAACGGCATCCGGGTCTACCTGCACTATCTGCTGGCGACCGAGCTCGCACAGCTCGACGCCGACGGCGCGATCCGCATCGGCACGCGCAACGGCGTGCTGCGGATGACCCGCAGCGACCTGGGCTACGAGGTCGACCTCGGCCCGTTCCGCACCGAGCAGGGCGACACGCTGGTACGCGCCCGAGGACTGGAGGTCGCCCGCCCCGGCCAGGGTGTGGACGTCGGCAACCCGCACGTGGTCGTGGCGGTCTCTTCGGCGGCCGAGCTCGATCACCTCGACCTGCACACAGCTCCCATCCTCGAGCCGCAACCGGCCGCCGGCGCGAACGTCGAATTCGTCGTGCCCGCCGACCCCCTGGTCGCCGGCGGTGTCGGCGCGATCCGCATGCGCGTGTTCGAGCGCGGTGTGGGCGAGACGCTCAGCTGCGGCACCGGGGTCGCGGCATCCGCCCTCGCCGTGCGGGAGTGGGCCGGCGAAGCCGCGCCCGATCGCTGGATCGTCGACGTGCCCGGCGGGCGGCTCGGCGTGCGCGTGGACGGCGGCCACGTGTTTCTGTCGGGGCCCGCCACGCTCGTCTACTCGGGCACGATCACCCTCGCGTGAGCCCGTTTCGATCGCGCCGCAGCCACCGCTCGGCCGTGGTGCGCCCCGCAGGTAGGACCTGCCGGTCTGCCGTTGCCACCGGGCGCGGGCGACTCGGACGGCGTTGGGGCGGGCGGGCGGTGTGAACGGGAAGTTCCCGCCCTTCGGGATCATCCCGTCCGCTGAGAGCGGATCGCGGTGTGCCGCGAGCCGCAGCGTGCCTACCATGTGGCCATGACCGACACCGCCGTCCCGGCATCACCGACAGCCCCGGCCGCCGCAGCCGCGGCATCCACCCCGCCTGCGGAGCGTGGCAGGCCGCATGCGCCCGAACCGCTGTGGCGCGAGATGGTCGGCGAGGTGCTGCGCGAACAGCGCACCGACCGCGACGAGACGCTGGTCGAGACGTCGCGCCGCGCGGGCATCTCGCCGCAGTACCTGTCCGAGATCGAGCGCGGCATGAAGGAGCCCTCCAGCGAGATGCTCGCCGCGGTGGCCGGCGCCCTCGGCCTGACCCTGCTCGACCTCACTCTGGGCGTCGCCGACCGGATGGCCCCGGCGCCGATGCCGGCCGCGGCGACCGTCCGCGCCGCGTACGCGCTGGCCGCCTGACACTGCCTGACGCATCTGACGCCCGACACCGTCTGACGCGTCTGAACGCGCCGGCCGCGCCGGCCCACCGGCTCAGGCCGCGAGCGCCCGCTCGGCGATGACCTGGTCGACGAGGCCGTACTGCTTCGCCCCGTCGGCGGTGAGCACGAGGTCGTGGTCGGTGTCGGTGCGCAGGCGTTCGACGGTCTGCCCGGTGTGAACGGCCAGGATCCGCTCGATCTCACCACGCACGCGGACGACCTCGTCGGCCTGCAGGATCAGATCCGGCACCGCCCCGCGGCCCTGCGCGGCCGGCTGGTGCAGAATGACCCGGGCGTGCGGCAGGGCGGCGCGCTTGCCCGGCGTGCCGGCGGCCAGCAGCACCGCCCCGACGGCGACCGCCTCGCCGACGCAGAACGTGGCGATGTCGCTGCGCACGAAGCGCATCGTGTCGTACACGGCGAGCATCGCACTGGGGTCTCCGCCCGCGCAGTTGATGTACAGCTGGATGTCGCGCTCGCCGCCCTGCGCGTCCAGGTGCAGCAGCTGTGCGACCAGGGCGTTGGCGACGTCGGCGTCCAGGGGTGTGCCCAGGTAGATGACGCGTTCGGTCAGCAGCTGCGAGTAGACGTCCATGACGCGGTCGCCGCGCGGGGACTCGGCGATCACGTTGGGGATGAGGAACTGTGCCATGTCAGGCTCCTTGCGTGGCGAGGCCGACCGCGCGCCGGGCGGCGTGCGGGAGGATGGCGGGGAACGACGTCGTGATCTCGTCGATGAAGCCGTAGGAGAGCGCCTCGTCGGCGCTGAACCAGCGGTCGTGCAGAGAGTCCTCGAACACGCGCTCGAGCGGCTGGCCGGTGTCGTCGGCGATGAGCCCGAGCACCGTGTCGCGGGTCTGGCGCAGGTCGGCGGCCTGCAGTTCGACGTCGACGGCGGATCCGCCGATGCCGGCCGAGCCCTGGTGCAGGAGGATGCGGCTGTGCGGCAGCGCACGGCGCTTGCCGGGCGTGCCCGCCGACAGCAGGAACTGTCCTGCGCTGCAGGCCAGCCCGAACGCGACGGTGGCGACGTCGCACGGCACGGTGCGCATCAGGTCGCGGATGGCGAGCATGGCGGGCACCGAGCCGCCCGGGGAGTGGATCCACAGCGTGATGTCGGCGCGATCGCCCTCGGCGGCCAGGGCCAGCAGCTGGGTCATCAGCAGCACGCCGTTGTCGTCGTCGAGCGGGCCGTCGAGCACCAGGACCCGGCGGGCGTACAGCGAACGCCGCGTCTCGGTGTCGAACAGGTGGCGGGGGATGTCTTCGGTCATGCCCACAGCCTGCGACACCGCCGGCCGGCGCGGGCCCGGATCCGCCTCGGGCGGATCCGCCGACGGCAGACGCCGGTACGGGGCGGCTCAGGGCAGGCGGATCGCGTCGGTCGCGGGTGTGCCGTGGTGGCGCACCTTCAGCACGCGGTATCCGCGCGCGGTCGCGGCCCTGTGCACGCTGAACGTCTCGTCGAGGGTCGCGGCCAGCCACCGCTGCAGCGAGTCCGAGCCGAGGTTGCGCTGCACGACGAACCAGCCGTCGCTGCGCTCGTCCAGGCGCGGAACCCACCGCAGCAGCATGTCGTGCAGCACACTCTTGCCCACGCGGATCGGCGGGTTGGAGCGGATGCCGCGGAACACGACGCCGTCGGGAACATCGTCGGGCGTGACGGCGTTGATGTTGTCGAGACCGAGAGCCTCGGCGTTGCGGCGCACCAGATCCAGCGCACGCTCGTTCACGTCCACCGCCCACACCGTGGCATGAGGGGAGTCGAGCGCGATGCTGAGCGAGATGGGGCCCCATCCGCAGCCGAGATCGAGGATGTCGCCCCCGGGCGGGGGCGGCGGCGTGTTCGCGAGCAGTACCTGGGTTCCGGCATCCAAGCGATCCGGACTGAACACCCCTCCGGCAGTCGTGATCTCCACATCGCGACCCGCCAGTCGCACGGGGATGCGGCGGAGGTTCTCGGCACTGGCAGGAGACGCGCTGAAGTAGTGGTCACTGCCCATGATGCTTCAGCGTAGCGGAAGGAGGGCGCGTGCCCCAGGCTAGAGTTCTACGAATGGAAGAGACGAGTTCCGACCCCGTCGACCGCGTGCTCGCGCGCGCGGATGCGCACTCGGGTGTCCGCGTGTTCGGTGCGGCGCAGGCACTGCAGGATGCCGCGACCGCGGCCGGCGGTGACGCCGACGGCGCATTCAACGGCGAGCAGTGGGATCGCGAGGAGCGCGCGGCCCTGCGCAGGGTGCAGGGACTGTCCACCGAGCTCGAGGACGTCACCGAGGTCGAGTACCGCCAGCTGCGCCTCGAGAACGTGGTGCTGGTGGGCGTGCACCCGCAGGGCGCGAACGAAGACGCCGAGAACTCGCTGCGCGAGCTCGCCGCACTGGCCGAGACGGCGGGAGCGGTCGTGCTCGACGGACTGCTGCAGCGGCGCCCGCATCCCGACCCCGCGACCTACGTCGGGCGCGGCAAGGCGCAGGAGCTTCGCGACGCGGTGGCCGCGCTGGGCGCCGACACCGTGATCGCCGACACCGAGCTCGCGCCCAGCCAGCGCCGTGCGCTGGAGGATGTCGTGAAGGTCAAGGTGATCGACCGCACGACCGTGATCCTCGACATCTTCAGCCAGCACGCCAAGAGCCGCGAGGGCAAGGCGCAGGTCGAGCTCGCCCAGCTCGAGTACCTGCTGCCGCGACTGCGCGGCTGGGGCGACTCGATGAGCCGTCAGGCGGGCGGCCAGGTCGGCGCCGGCGGCGCGGGCATGGGCTCACGGGGACCCGGTGAGACCAAGATCGAGCTGGACCGGCGCCGCATCCGCACCCGCATGGCGCTGCTGCGCCGGCAGATCAAGGACTTCGCTCCCGCACGCGAGGCCAAGCGCGCCGAGCGCAAGCGGCACACCGTGCCGTCGGTGGCCATCGCCGGCTACACGAACGCGGGCAAGTCGAGCCTGCTCAATCGGCTGACCAGCGCCGGGGTGCTCGTCGAGAACGCGCTGTTCGCGACGCTGGATGCCACGGTCCGCCGGTCCGAGGCGGCCGACGGGCGCGTGTACACGCTCACCGACACGGTCGGATTCGTGCGCAATCTTCCGCACCAGCTCGTCGAGGCGTTCCGCTCGACGCTCGAGGAGGTCGCCGACGCGGACGTGGTCGTGCACGTCGTGGACGCCGCGCACCCGGATCCGGCCGCCCAGCTGGCCACCGTGCGCGACGTGATCGGCGACGTGGGCGGCCGCGACATCCCCGAGATCGTCGTGTTCAACAAGGCCGACCTGGTCACGGACGACACCCGGCTGGTGCTGCGCGGCCTCGAGCCCGACGCGCTGTTCGTGTCCAGCCGCACCGGCGAGGGCGTCGACGAGCTGCGCGCGAGGATCGAGCAGACGCTGCCGATGCCGGCGGTCGAGGTCACCGCGCTGGTGCCCTACGACCGGGGCGATCTGGTGGCGGCCGCGCACGAGTCGGGCATCATCGTCGCGCAGACCCACGAGCCGGGCGGCACGCTGCTGCACGCGCACGTCGGCGAGCACCTGGCGGCGCAGCTGGCGCCGTACCGCGTCTGACCCCGCTCAACGACCGGTCGACAGGGCGAGCGGCGGCACGCCGTCGGGGATGAAGCCGAACACGGCGCCCAGGAACGCGAGCTCCTTCTGCAGCACGTCGATCACCGTGTCGGTGCCGCGGAACCCGTGCGCCTCGCCCGGGTAGAGCACATACGCGTGCGGCACGCCCCGATCGGCCAGGGCGTCGCGGATCGCCTCTGCCTGCGCGGGTGGCACGACCGGGTCCTCGGCGCCCTGCAGCAGCAGCACCGGCACGCGGAAGCGTTCCGGGTGCGACAGCGGTGAGCGCTCCAGGTAGACCGGCTCGGCCTCGGGCAGAGGGCCGATCAGGCCGTCCAGGTACCGCGACTCGAAGTCGTGCGTGTCGGCGGCCAGCGCTCGGGCGTCGCCCACGCCGTAGCGCGAGATGCCCGCGGCGAACACATCGGTGTCGGTGAGCGCGGCCAGCACCGTCCAGCCGCCCGCCGAACCGCCCTCGATCGCCAGGCGCGCGGGGTCCGCCCGCCCGGCCGCGGCGAGGCCCGATGCGGCAGCCGCCACATCGTCGACGTCCACGACGCCCCACATCCCGCGCAGCCGCTCCCGGTACGCGCGTCCGTAGCCGGTCGAGCCGCCGTAGTTGACGTCGAGCACGCCGATGCCGCGGCTGGTCAGGTACGCGGTCTTCGCCGCCGCCGCGGGAGCGGTGTGCGAGGTCGGCCCGCCGTGCACCAGCACGACGTACGGCGGCAGCTCGCCGGCGGGGGCGACGGCATCGGGATTGCGCGGCGGATAGTCGAATGCGTGCACCGGGCCGTGCGGGCCGTCGAATGTCACGGCGACCGGCTGCGGCATCCATTCGGCTCCCCACGCGAGCGCGCCGTCGTTCAGGCGCTCGGCGTCGTCGGGGTGATCCAGGTCGACCAGCCAGACCGCCGGCGGGCCCGTGACGCCGGAGGCGGTGAGCACGACGCGCGTGCCCGACGTGTCCGCGATCGAGACGTTCGCGGTCGCGTCGAGCGGTAGGGGCGATGCCGCGCCGGTGGCCGGATCGATCACCACGACCTGGTCCGCCCCGTTCGTGCGCACTGCGACGATCCGCCCATCCGCGAGCGGGCGGAACCAGCGCATGCCCAGCACCCATACCGGCCCGCCCGTGTCGGCGTCGGCCGGGGCGACTGCGACCCGGTCGAGGTCGGCGTCCACGCGCACGCGCTGCAGGTTCCATCGGCCGGTGGCGTCGTCCGCGTAAAGCAGCTCGTCCTCGCCCACCCACACCGGCTGCACCGGCGCGGAGTCGCCGCCGGCGATCGTGACGGCGTCGCCGTGGTCGCCCAGGCGTCGCACCCGCAGTCGCGTGCGGTCCCACGGCATGTCGGGGTGATCCCAGCCGATCCACGCCAGGCGGGCGCCGTCGGCCGAGAGGGCGGGGTGCGCGACGAAGTCGGTGCCGGCGGCGAGCGAGACCACCTGAGGCTGTTCGCCCGGCACGATCTCGACGATGTCGCGTACCGGCGCACCCGCGCCCGTGTGCGTCTCGCGCACCGCCAGCAGCTGCCCGTGCTGCCAGTCCAGACCGCCGTAGCGCTCGCCGGCGCCGGGCGGGGTGAGCCGGCGCGGTGCGCCGCCGGGCGCGAACTCCCACACGCACTGATCGGTCTTCTCGACGAAGAACAGGCGCCCGTCGCCCGAGGCCGTCCACGCACCGCCGCCGTACTCGTGCACGCGCGAGGCGAGGTTCCACGGCGCCGGCAGCAGCACGCCGGCGCGGCGCGAGCGCACCGTCATCCGGCCGCCCTCGGCGGGCACGGACTCGCCCCACCAGACATCGTCGCCGACGAACCGGGCGCCGTCCAGACGCGGGGCCGACGCGGCCGCGAGCTGCGCCGTGATCGGCGAGGGCCAGGATCCGTACGGGAGGGTCTGTGGCATCCCTCCACGCTAGCCGCAGGCACCGACGCGCACACCCCGACCGGTGCCTTCGCCCCTATCCCTGCGGCCATAGGGACCTCGCAACACTACGTCACGGCAGGTGGCCGGCCGTGCCCGGTGCGCCTACCGTGGTCCCATCGTCGCCCGGGCAGTCCGGGCAGGAGCGACAGCCGAGCCCGGCACCCGCCCGCGATTCCCCCGCGCACGTCCGTGCGCGGGTCGCGGCCGCCCGGCCGTCGTCCTTGCCATCGGATACAGGAGAGCCCGTCATGTCCCTCGCCGACGACCTGCAGCGCACGTCCTCGACGGTGCCGTTCTCGTTCGAGCTGTACCCGCCGCGCAGCGACGGAGCGGCGGTTGCGCTGGACGAGACGATCGATCGCCTGGCCGCGGCCGGCCCCCGCTTCATCTCCGTCACGTACGGCGCCGGAGGGTCGACCGGCGGGCGCTCGCTCGAGGTGCTGCGACGCATCCGCGAGCGCAGCGCCCTCGCCGGCAGGGACGTCGAGCCGCTCGCACACCTGACCTGCGTCGGCAACACGTACGCGGGCGCGGCGACCCTGATCCGCGAATTCCTCGACGCCGGCATCCGCAGCTTCCTCGCCCTGCGCGGCGACCCGCCGGCGGGGTTCGGGGAGGACGACGCGTTCCTGGGCGACCTGGAGAGCTCGGCGCAGCTCGTGCAGCTGATCGACCGGGTGCAGGCCGAGCGCGCCCCGTACGTCGAGTCCGGCATCCCCGGGCTGCCCGGCGCCGCGCGGGTGGACCGCCGCGAGGATGTCGAGATCGCCGTCGCCGCCTTCCCGAACGGGCATCCGCGTTCGCGGCACGCCCGCGAGCACATCGACGCGCTGCTGGCCAAGCAGGCCGCCGGCGCCACCTTCGCGATCACGCAGCTGTTCTTCCATGCCGACGACTACCTCGGGTTCGTCGACCGCTGTCGCGCCGCCGGCGTCGTGATCCCGATCCTGCCCGGGATCATGCCCATCACCTCGCCCGGCCGCCTGCAGCGCGTGCTCGAGCTCACCGGGGAGGAAGTGCCCGCCGAGCTCGAGATCGCACTGCAGGTCGAGCCGGACGCCGACGCCCAGCGCGCGTTCGGCATCGGCTACGCCGCGCGGCTGGCGGCCGACGTCGTCGCCGGGGGTGCCCCCGGCATCCATCTCTACGCCTTCAACAGCCATGACACGGTGCTCGCAGTCCTGCGCGAGGCCGGCATCCTCACCACCACCGACAAGGAGATCGCACGATGACCACCGCCTTCCCCGCCGGGACCATCCTCGGCTACCCCCGCATCGGCCGCCGGCGTGAGCTCAAGCGCGCCGTCGAGGCGCACTGGGCCGGCCGGATCGACGCCGACGAGCTCGAGCGCACCGCCGTCGAGCTGCGCCGCGCGACCCGGGACCGGCTGCACGAGCTCGGTCTCGGCGCCGACGATTCGTCGATACCCGAGTCGTTCTCGTACTACGACCAGGTGCTGGATGCCGCGGCCGCCGTGGGTGCGCTGCCCGAGCGGTTCGCCGACCTGCGCGAGGCCGACGGCACGATCGGCCTGGGCGCGTACTTCACCGCCGCGCGCGGCGAGGGCGAGCGCGCGCCGCTGGAGATGACCAAGTGGTTCGACACGAACTACCACTACCTGGTGCCCGAGATCGGTCCCGAGACGGTGTTCGCGCTCTCGAGCGACCGCTTCGTACGCCAGATCGCCGAGGCCCGCGCAGACGGCTACACGACCCGCCCCGTCGTGGTGGGACCGGTGACCCTGCTGGCCCTGTCGAAGGCGTCGGATGCCGCGCCCGAAGACTTCTCGCCGCTGTCGCGGCTCGACGACGTCCTGCCCGTCTACGTCCGGCTGCTGGCGGACCTGCGTGCGGCCGGCGCCGACTGGGTGCAGCTGGACGAGCCGGCCCTGGTCAGCGAGAGCCTGCCCGTCCCGGCGGCAGAGCTCGCCGCGGCCGCCGAGCACGCGTACGCCGTGCTGGGCGACGTCGCGGACCGGCCTCGGATCGTCGTGGCGGCGGGCTACGCGCAGCTGTCGGACCAGGCGTGGGCGGCGCTGGCGGCCGCGCCGATCGAGGCGATCGCGATCGACCTCGTGCGCGGCGACGTGCCCGCTGCCGTCCCGGGCCTTTCCGACAAGGTGCTCGTGGGCGGTGTGATCGACGGCCGCAACATCTGGCGCGGCGACCTGCAGGGCGCATGGGACAGGCTTGAACGGCTGCGGGTCCTCGGCGCGAAGGCGGTCGCCGCCGGCACGACGACCTCGCTGCAGCACGTGCCGCACGACGTCGCCGATGAACCCGACCTCGACGCGCGGCTGGCATCGTGGCTCGCGTTCGCCGACCAGAAGGTGGGACAGGTCGCCGCCCTGGCCACCGGTCTGGTCCGCGGTCGCGCGGCGATCGAGGCCGAGGTGGCTGCGGCATCCACTGCCCTCGCCGACCGTCGTGAGGCGCCGGGCGTGCGCGACGGGCAGGTTCGTGAGCGCGAGGCGGCCCTCACCGCCGAGGCCTTCACCCGCGGGGACTATGCGGCGCGCGTCGCGGCGCAGGAGGCCGCACTCGGGCTGCCGGTGCTGCCCACCACCACGATCGGATCGTTCCCGCAGACCGGCGACATCCGCCGCGCTCGCGCCGAGCACGACCGTGGCAAGCTGAGCACGGCGGACTACGAGGACGTGCTGCGCTTGGAGATCACGAGCGTGATCGGCCTGCAGGAGGAGCTGGGGCTGGACGTGCTGGTGCACGGCGAGCCCGAGCGCAACGACATGGTGCAGTACTTCGCCGAGAACCTGGACGGGTTCGCGGTGACCCGCAACGGCTGGGTGCAGTCGTACGGGTCGCGCGCCACCCGGCCCTCGATCCTGTGGGGCGACGTCTCGCGGCCCGCGCCGATCACGGTGGCCTGGTCGCAGTACGCGCAGTCGCTGACCTCGAAGCCCGTCAAGGGCATGCTCACCGGGCCCGTGACGATCCTCGCGTGGTCGTTCGTGCGCGACGACCAGCCGCTGGGCCAGACGGCGAACCAGGTCGCACTGGCGCTGCGCGACGAGATCGCGGATCTCGAGGCCGCGGGCATCGCCATCATCCAGGTCGACGAGCCGGCCCTGCGCGAGCTGCTGCCGCTCAAGCAGGCCGCTCAGCCGGCGTACCTCGACTGGTCGGTGGGGTCGTTCCGCCTCGCGACGGCGGGTGCGGCCGAGGCCACACAGGTGCACACGCACCTGTGCTACTCGGAGTTCGCGGTCGTGATCGACGCGATCGCCGCCCTGGACGCCGACGTCACCTCGATCGAGGCGGCGCGCAGCCGCGGCGAGGTCATCGGCGACATCGCGTCGTCGGGCTTCGCCCACGGCATCGGGCCGGGCGTCTACGACATCCACTCGCCGCGCGTGCCATCGGTCGACGAGCTCACGCAGCTGCTCGAGCGGGCGGCCGCCGAGCTGCCGCTGCGCCAAGTATGGGTGAACCCGGACTGCGGGCTGAAGACACGCGCGTACCCCGAGACCGTGGCGTCGCTGCGCAATCTCGTCGAGGCGACACAGCGCGTGCGCGCGGCACAGGAGGCGCTCTCCCGCGCGTAGGGCGCCCAAACGCGGTGGGCCCGGCCGGAGCATTCCGGCCGGGCCCACCGCGTTGTACGAGGAGGGGGCGCTGCGGGATCAGACCGCGCGCAGCACCGCCACGACCTTGCCCAGGACGACGGCCTCGTCGCCGAGGATCGGCTCGAACGCCGAGTTGCGGGGGAGCAGCCAGGTGTGCCCGTCGCGCTGGCGGAAGGTCTTGACCGTGGCCTCGCCGTCGAGCATCGCGGCCACGATCTCGCCGTTGACCGCTGTGTTCTGTGCGCGCACGACGACCCAGTCGCCGTCGCAGATGGCAGCATCGATCATCGACTCGCCCTGCACCTTGAGCATGAACAGCTCGCCCTTGCCCACCAGCTGCCGGGGGAGCGGGAAGATCTCTTCGACCTGCTGCTCGGCGGTGATCGGCACACCCGCTGCGATGTGACCGACCAGCGGCACCAGTGCCGCGTCACCGACCGCGGGCGCCGTTTCGGCCGGGTTCTCGGCCGACGAGCCGGGCAGGTCGATGAGGATCTCCATCGCACGGGTCTTGCCCGCGTCGCGTCGCAGGTAGCCGCTCAGCTCGAGCTGGTTGAGCTGGTGGGTCACGCTCGACAGCGACTTGAGCCCGACGGCGTCGCCGATCTCGCGCATGCTCGGCGGGTAGCCGTACCGGGTGATCGACCGCTGGATCACCTCGAGGATCGCCATCTGCTTGTCGCTCAGGCTCTTGCGCCGCCGCGTCTGCCGACGGGGCCTCGGGCCGTCGGCGACCGCCGCCGCGTCCTGGCCCGCGTCGCCGTGGTTCACATCGCTCATGTCAGCTCCCGTCCTGCCGCCCGGGGCAGCGTCTTCGAATGTCGGAGGTCGGTGATGGGGTGTCCTCATCGAAACGGTATCCGGTGAGAAGACGAATCGAGGCCAGCGCGTGGGCGTGTCGCCTTCGAAGATCTCCGATCCGGGTGCCTCTTGACAGTCTAATCAATCGAAGATAACTTTGGAAGAGAGATTCGGTGGCGATGCTCCCAGCCGAGCACGGTTCCCGAACGTCTCGTCCGAACAGGAGGACCAATGTCCGGCATCGCAATGGCATCGCACGTTCCGGCCCAGACCCGTCTGCGGTTGACGATTCGCGGGCGCCGCGTGCTGGCCGCGCTCGTGGCGGTCCCGCTGGCGGTGGCCGTCGGCATGGCGGTCGTGAGCGGGGGTGCGGCTCTCGCATCGAAGGATGCCGGGGCCCCCGCCGGCAGCTTCTCCACAGTGACGGTCGAGCCGGGCGATTCGCTGTGGTCGATCGCCCAGACCGTCGCTCCGGGCGCCGATCCCCGCGACGTCGTCGACGCGATCGTGCGACTGAACGCCCTCGACGGCGTCACGCTGTCGCCGGGCGAGCAGATCGCCATCCCGGCCGAGTACGCACCGGCGCGGTGAGAGCGGCGGGTCGGGGCCTGAAACCACGCGCCTGCCGCGCTCTACGATGGGAACCGTGAGCCCGCGCCTTGAAGATCTGCCCCTTCGTGACGACCTGCGGGGGCTGATGCCGTATGGTGCGCCCCAGGCCGCGCTGCCGGTGGCGCTGAACGTCAACGAGAACACGCATCCGATCCCCAAAGAGGTCTCGGACGACATCGTCGACGCGATCGCGCTGGCGCTGCGTGATGTGAACCGCTACCCGGATCGTGAGTTCACGCACCTGCGCGAGGGTTTCGCCGAATACCTGGGTCACGGGCTGACACGTGACCAGATGTGGGCGGGCAACGGCTCGAACGAGGTGCTGCAGCACCTGCTGCAGGCGTTCGCAGGTCCCGGGCGGACGGCGTTCGGCTTCGCCCCCACGTACTCGATGTACCCGCTGCTGACCCGGGGCACCGGTGCGGACTGGGTCGCCGGGTCGCGCGGGCACGATTTCACGATCACCCCCGAGGACGCGGCCGCGCAGGTCGCCGAGGCCGACCCCGACGTGGTGTTCCTCTGCTCGCCGAACAATCCCACCGGCACCCCGCTGTCGCTCGAGGTCATCGACGCCGTCTACGCCGAAGCCCGCGGGATCGTGATCGTCGACGAGGCCTACTGGGAGTTCGCCCCGCGCGACGAGAAGTCCGCGCTGACGCTGCTGCCCGATCGGGAGCGCATGGTCGTCTCCCGCACGATGAGCAAGGCGTTCGCGTTCGCGGGAGCGCGCGTCGGCTACCTCGCCGCCGACCCGGCGGTGATCGACGCCCTGCGGCTGGTGCGTCTGCCGTATCACCTGAGCGCGATCACCCAGGCCGCGGCATCCGCCGCCCTGCGGCACGCGAGCACGATGCTGCGCGCGGTCGACGAGATCGTCGTGCAGCGCGACCGCATCTCAGCGACGCTCGCCGCGCTCGGCTACGACCCGCACGAGTCGTGGACGAACTTCGTGCTGTTCGCCGGGGTCGCCGACCCGGCCTCGACGTGGCAGGCGCTGTACGACCGCGGGGTGCTGATCCGCGACGTCGGACTGCCCGGCAGCCTGCGCGTCACGGCCGGTACCGAGGCCGAGACCAGCGCGTTCCTCGATGCCCTCGCGTCAGTAGAATCGGGCTCATGACCAGCCCCGCCCGCATGGCCTCCCGCACCCGCACGACGAGCGAATCGTCGGTCGAGCTGCACCTGGACCTCGACGGCACGGGCACCAGCCGCATCGATACGAGCGTCCCCTTCTTCGACCACCTGCTCACGGCATTCGCCAAGCACTCGCTGACGGATCTGACCGTGCGCGCCTCGGGTGACACCGACATCGACGTGCACCACACCGTCGAAGACGTCTCGATCGTGCTCGGCCAGGCGATCGGCGAGGCTCTGGGCGACAAGTCCGGCATCTCGCGCTACGGCGACGCGCTCGTGCCGCTCGACGAGGCCCTCGCACAGGCGGTCGTCGACATCAGCGGGCGACCTTATCTCGTGCACGGCGGCGAGCCGGCCGGGTTCGAGTTCCACCTCATCGGCGGGCATTTCACCGGATCGATGGTGCGCCATTCGTTCGAGGCGATCTCGTTCCACGCCGCGCTGACCACGCACGTGCGCCTGATCAGCGGGCGCGACCCGCACCACATCGCCGAGGCCGAGTTCAAGGCGTTCGCGCGGGCGTTCCGTCAGGCCAAGGCGCTCGACCCGCAGGTGCAGGGCATCCCCAGCACGAAGGGCGCCCTGTGAGCGACCGGCCCCTGGTCGCCGTCCTCGACTACGGCTCGGGCAACGTCCACTCGGCGGTCAAGGCCCTCGACGCCGCGGGCGCCGATGCGCGCCTGACCGCCGACCGCGGCCTGGTGATGGACGCCGACGGTCTGGTCGTCCCGGGGGTCGGGGCGTTCACCGCCGTCATGCAGGCGCTGCGCGAGATCCGCGGCGACGAGCTGATCGACCGGCGCCTGGCCGGCGGTCGGCCCGTGCTGGGCATCTGCGTGGGCATGCAGATCATGTTCGAACAGGGCGTCGAGCGCGGCGTCGACACCGAGGGGCTGGGGGAGTGGCCGGGAGCGGTCACCGAGCTGGACGCCCCGGTGCTGCCGCACATGGGCTGGAACACCGTGCGCCCCGGCGCAGACTCGCGCCTGTTCGCCGGCATCGAGGCCGAGCGGTTCTATTTCGTGCACTCCTACGGTGCGCAGCAGTGGACGCTCGAACCGCAGGAGCCGTTCGCCGCCCCCGTGCTGACCTGGTGCGATTACGGGGCGCCGTTCCTGGCCGCCGTCGAGAACGGACCCCTCGCGGCCACCCAGTTCCACCCCGAGAAGTCGGGCGAGGCGGGCATCAGATTGCTGTCCAATTGGATCGAAGGGCTGGGCGGGGCTACCCTGTGACCTCGTGCCCAGTGAATTCGCCGCCACGCCCGAGCTCGTCCTCCTGCCTGCGATCGACGTCGCCGACGGCAAGGCCGTCCGCCTGACGCAGGGAGAGGCGGGCAGCGAGACCGACTACGGCGACCCGGTCGAGGCCGCGCAGCAGTGGGTCAAGCAGGGTGCGGACTGGATCCACCTGGTGGACCTCGACGCCGCGTTCGGCCGGGGCAGCAACACCGGCGTGCTGCGCCGCGTGATCAAGCAGGTCAAGGGCGTGCAGGTCGAGCTGTCCGGCGGCATCCGCGACGACGCCTCGCTCGAGGCCGCGCTCGAGTCGGGCGCCACCCGCATCAACCTCGGCACGGCGGCGCTGGAGAACCCGGAGTGGGCCGCGAACGTGATCGGCCGCTACGGCGACGCGATCGCGGTCGGGCTCGACGTGCGCGGCACGACCCTGGCCGCCCGCGGCTGGACCCGCGACGGCGGCGACCTGTGGACGGTGCTCGACCGACTCGAAGACGCCGGCTGCAGCCGCTACGTCGTCACCGACGTCACCAAGGACGGCACCCTGCGCGGTCCGAACCTCGACCTGCTGCGCCAGATCACCGCCCGCACGCCGAAACCGGTCGTCGCCTCGGGCGGTGTCTCGAGCCTGGACGACATCATCGCGCTGCGCGAGCTCGTGCCCCTCGGCGTCGAGGGAGCGATCGTCGGCAAGGCGCTGTATGCGGGTGCCTTCACTCTGGCTGAGGCGCTGGATGTCGCTCGGGACTGACGGCTGCGACCACGGCGCGCACGCGGGCGACGCGGCGAACGCCGACGACTCTGTACGCGCGGCCAACGCCGCCGACTCCGCAGGCGTGCCCTGGGCGGGACGCAGTTTCCACGCCAATCCGCACTCGGGCGACGACGGCACGGCCGATCCGGCGCTGCTGGCCGCCCTGACGGCCTTCCAGGCCGGCCACGGCGACCCGGTCGCGATCGTCGAGGCGTACCGCACCGCTCGTCTGCTGATCCCGCTGGTCGCCGAGAAGGGCGACGAGGGCGTGGGTCCGACCGGGCTCGCGGTCGACAAGACCCAGGAGCTGTCGATCGTGACGGTGGCCGCCCCCGACGGACGACGCGTGCTGCCGGTGTTCACGTCGGTCCAGA
Organism: Microbacterium sp. W1-4-2; assembly: GCF_058349885.2. NCBI lineage: Bacteria > Bacillati > Actinomycetota > Actinomycetes > Micrococcales > Microbacteriaceae > Microbacterium > Microbacterium sp. W1-4-2. The sequence continues at coordinate 92,478 of NZ_JBYRJC020000005.1, forward strand.
CCATGGGGCGATGGGATGCCGCGGCCCGCCCGGTGCCGGTCGAGGGCATCCGCACCGCACTGGCGGCGGCCGACGACGACACCGACCTCATCGTGATCGACCCGGGCTCGCCCACCGAGCACGTGCTGCGCCGCCCCGCCGTGTGGGCCATCGGACAGCAGATCCCGTGGGAGCCCAGCTATCGCAGCCCGGACGTGTACGCCGGCCTGCAGGAGAGCATCGGGCGCGAGCTCGCGGTGCTCGACCTGCAGGTGGCTCCCGGCGACCCCGAAGGACGCCTGCGCGGACCCGAGCTGATCGTGCGCCTCACGCTCGTCGAGGGCCTCGACCAGGCGGCGCTGGACGCCGTGCTGTCGCGCCTGGCCGCGCGCTGGGCGGCCGACGACCGCATCGCGACTCTGGTCGACTCCCTCAGCGTCAAGCTGGCCCGCTCGGCCTGACGCCGGAGCTGACCCTGGTCTCGATCCGCGAGACCACGCCTGTGCGCGGCATCCTCGCCTGAGAAACGCGCCCGCGCGTGACCTCCTGGCGTACGGCACGGCTCGAGTTCAGCTCGCGCCTGGGCACAGCGGACGCTGCGCTGAGTCGTCACCTGTCACCGGTCCGCCCGCGGCGGGGTCGTCAGATGTGACGACTGAACGTCAGCATGGGCGAACACGGGCAAGAGCGGTCGGTCAGAGCGACCGGCGACGGTCAGCTGACCGGGCCGGTCCACTTCTCGCCCGGGCCCTTGCCGATCGGGTCGGGGATGGCGGATGCCTCGCGGAACGCGAGCTGCAGCGAGCGCAGACCGTCGCGCAGCGGCGCGGCGTGGGCGCTGCTGATCTCGGGGGATCCGGCCGTGATGAGTCCGGCGAGGGCGTTGATGAGCTTGCGCGCCTCGTCGAGGTCGAGCTGCCGCTCCGGCTCGTCGGCGAGGCCCAGCTTCACGGCGGCGGCGCTCATCAGGTGAACGGCGGTCGTCGTGATGACCTCCACGGCAGGCACGTCCGCGATGTCGCGGGTTGCCGCGGCTGCGGCGCGCTCCTGCTCTTCCCAGCGCGCCTGGCGCGCGGCATCCTGGTCGAACTCGGACGGAATCGTGGTCACGGTGCACTCTCTGCTAGACTGGGCGGGTTCCGGGGTCTTCTGCCCTGGTTCGAAAGAGGATCACATCCCACCCGCGCTTGCCGTTCCAGGCTACCGGGTCGTTGCACTCCGTCGGTTCGCCGGCAGCCAGGGTGCGGAGCCGGTGCACCACGCACCGTGCGGGTGGCGTGTGCCTCCCGCGGCGCAGACGCGTCGCGGATCCCCACCCGCACGAAAGAGGAGTTCCGCATCAGCGATCCCCGCACCAACGAGCGCATCCGCGTTCCCGAGGTCCGACTCGTCGGGCCGAACGGCGAACAGGTCGGCGTCGTCGCCATCCAGGTTGCGCAGCGTCTGGCTCAAGAGGCAGACCTCGATCTCGTCGAGGTCGCGCCCAACTCCAAGCCTCCCGTGGTCAAGATCATGGACTACGGCAAGTTCAAGTACGAGGCTGCGCAGAAGGCCAAGGAGGCCCGTCGCAACCAGGCCAACACGATCCTCAAAGAGGTTCGCTTCCGCCTGAAGATCGAGGGCCACGACTACGACACCAAGCGCAAGCGCGCCGAGGGGTTCCTCAAGGGCGGCGACAAGGTGAAGGCGATGATCCTGTTCCGCGGTCGCGAGCAGTCCCGTCCCGAGCTGGGCGTGCGCCTGCTCAAGCGCTTCGCCGAGGACGTCGCCGAGTTCGGCACCGTCGAGTCGAACCCGCGTATCGACGGCCGCAACATGGTGATGGTGATCGCTCCGCACAAGAACAAGTCCGAGGTCAAGACCGAGCAGAACGCCCAGCGCGCCGCCAACAAGGAGGCGGCACGCCAGGCCAAGAGCGCGACGGCGACCGAAGAGGCTCCCACGGCGGACGCCGAATAGGCCCCACATGCTCCCGCTCCGCGGGATGACCATTCCCGCATCGCGGGATGCACAACGAAGGAAGAGAAATGCCGAAGCAGAAGACGAACTCCGGCGCCAAGAAGCGCTTCAAGGTCACCGGCAGCGGAAAGATCATGAAGCAGCAGTCGGGCATGCGCCACAACCTCGAGGTCAAGTCCAGCCGCCGCACCCGCCGGCTGAACAAGGACGAGACGATCTCGCCCGCCAACGCGAAGAACGTCAAGAAGCTCCTCGGGCGCTGACGACCCGACTGCACGTTAGGAACGAAACGAAATGGCTAGAGTCAAGCGGGCCGTCAACGCCCAGAAGAAGCGTCGCGTCATCCTCGAGCGCGCCTCGGGTTACCGGGGCCAGCGTTCGCGTCTGTACCGCAAGGCGAAGGAGCAGGTCACCCACTCGCTCGTCTACGCGTACCGCGACCGTCGCAAGCGCAAGGGCGACTTCCGTCGCCTGTGGATCCAGCGCATCAACGCCGCGAGCCGCCAGAACGGCCTCACCTACAACCGCTTCATGCAGGGCCTGGGCCTTGCCGGCGTGCAGGTGGACCGTCGCATGCTCGCCGAGCTGGCGGTGAACGAGCCCGGCACGTTCGCCTCGCTGGTCGAGACCGCGAAGAAGGCGCTGCCCGAGAACGTGAACGCCCCCAAGGCGTGAGCTGATCTTCCCGAAAGGGCGTCCCTCCACCCGGAGGGGCGCCCTTTCGCATGCGATGCCCGCTGCGCGGGTGGATGCCGCGACACCGGCCGCAGGTCCGCCGCCCCTAGACTGAACGCGTGCTGGAGAACCCCCGCTCTGCGCGTGTGCGCGCCGTGGCCAAGCTGTCCAAGCGCCGGGTCCGCGACGAGACGGGATTGTTCCTGCTCGAGGGGCCGCAGGCCGTCCGCGAGGCGCTGACCTACCGCCCGGATGGGATCGTCGAGCTGTTCGCGACGCCGACCGCAGCGGCCAGGCACACGGACCTGGGCGCGCACGCCGCCGACGCCGGGATCGAGATCGTCTACACGAGCGAGCACGTGCTCGAGGCTATGGCCGACACCGTGACCCCGCAGGGCGTCATCGCGGTGGCCCGGCAGTTCCCGACATCCGTGCGCGACGTGTTCGCGGCATCCCCCCGCCTCATCGCCATCTGCGAGCAGGTGCGCGACCCCGGCAATCTCGGCACCATCGTCCGTGCCGCCGACGCGGCAGGGGCGGATGCCGTGATCCTCACCGGCCGGACCGTCGATCCGTACAATCCCAAGGTCGTCCGCTCGACGACGGGATCCCTCTTCCACGTGCCCATCGCCCTCGGCGGCGAGCTCACGGACGTCGTCGATGCGGCGCGCGGAGCGGGCCTGCACGTCATCGCGGCCGACGTGAAGGGCGGGGACCTGCTGGTCGCCCGTCAGGACGGCACCCTCGCGCGGCCGACGGCGTGGCTGTTCGGGAACGAGGCGCGCGGACTCGACGACGACGCGCTCGCCCTCGCCGATTCCGCGCTGCGCCTGCCGATCTACGGCCGTGCCGAATCGCTCAACCTCGCGACCGCGGCCAGCGTGTGCCTGTACGAGACGGCGTTTGCGCACCGCGCGTCGTGACGCCGACACGCTGGGTCACGGATCAGTTAAGACTCACGGGTCGTGTACATGGTTCGTGCATCCAGTCCATAAGCTGTACTGCATGACTCACCCCGATGATGCGGCGCCGCCGACCTCGAACATCAGCGTTCGGCGGGGCGACCCGCTGGTCGTGATCGAGAACGTGCAGAAGCACTACGGCGACTTCCAGGCGCTGAAGGACATCGATCTGACCGTCAACCGCGGCGAGGTCGTCGTCGTGATCGGCCCGTCCGGGTCGGGCAAGTCGACCCTGTGCCGCACGATCAACCGTCTCGAGACGATCACCTCCGGCACCATCGCGATCGACGGCAAGGAGCTGCCGAAAGAGGGCAAGGGACTCGCCCAGCTGCGCAGCGACGTCGGCATGGTGTTCCAGTCGTTCAACCTGTTCTCGCACCTGACGATCCTCGACAACGTCACGCTGGGCCCGATCAAGGTTCGCAAGATGAAGAAGGCGGATGCCGAGAAGCAGGCGCGGATCCTGCTGGACCGCGTGGGCGTCGGCCAGCAGGCCGACAAGCTGCCGGCGCAGCTGTCGGGCGGCCAGCAGCAGCGCGTCGCCATCGCGCGCGCTCTGGCGATGAACCCCAAGGTCATGCTGTTCGACGAGCCGACCAGCGCGCTGGACCCCGAGATGATCAACGAGGTGCTCGACGTCATGGTCGGCCTCGCGCAGGACGGCATGACGATGATCGTCGTCACCCACGAGATGGGCTTCGCCCGCAAGGCCGCCGATCGCGTCGTCTTCATGGCCGACGGGCAGATCGTCGAGCAGTCCACCCCCGAAGACTTCTTCACGAACCCCCAGTCGGGCCGTGCCAAGGACTTCCTCTCGAAGCTCCTCACGCACTGACCCGACCCGCACGAAAGAGAGAGACACATGCGAAAGACCCGCATCATCGCGAGCCTGAGCGTGGCGGCCGCAGCACTGCTCGCGCTCACCGCCTGCAACAGCGGCACCCCCGGTGACACCGGCGGCAACGGCAACGGCGGCGGCTCCAGCACGCCGTGGACCGTCGCGAAGGACGTGTCGGTTCCCAACAGCCCGACCTTCGAGCGCATCCAGAAGGCCGACAAGGTGACCATCGGCGTCAAGGAGGATCAGCCCGGCCTCGGCTACCTGGACGCCACCACGAACAAGCGCAGCGGCTTCGACATCGACATCGCGCGCTGGATGGCGGCATCCCTCGGCTACGGCGAGGACAAGATCGACTTCAAGCCGATCGCATCGGCCAACCGCGAGCAGGCGATCGTGAACGGTGACATCGACTTCTACGTCGGCACCTACTCGATCACCGACAAGCGCAAGGAGCAGATCTCGTTCGCGGGTCCCTACTTCGTCACCGGCCAGGGCCTGCTGGTGGCCAAGGACAACGACAAGATCACGGGCAAGGACTCGCTCACCCCGGACGACGTGGTGTGCTCGGCCACCGGCTCGACCTCGATCCAGCGGATCAAGGACGAGACGAAGGCTCAGACCAAGGAGTACGACACCTACTCCAAGTGCGTCCAGGCGCTGCTGCAGGGTCAGGTCGACGCGGTGACGACCGACGAGGCGATCCTCCTCGGCTACGCCGCGCAGGACCCGACCAAGCTGAAGACCGTCGGCGACGTGTTCAGCGAGGAGCGCTACGGCATCGGCATCGCCAAGGGCGACACCGGTCTGCAGACGTTCTTCAACAACACGCTGACGGATGGTCACGAGATCTGGCAGAAGATCTTCGACAACAACCTGGGCAAGTCGGGCGTGAAGGCCGAGCAGCCCAAGGTCGACGCGGTCGGCTGACCTGATCGGTCGCGGGCGGGCTGCACGGCCCGTCCGCGACCGCTGTCTGTGCTCGTTCGTCTCGGCAGGAAGTGAGAAACGGTGGATCCCATCGCGAGACTGTGGCTGCAAGCCATCCAGGGAACGCTGATCCTGTTCGTCGCCGGCGGGATCATCGCGCTCGTCCTGGGCATCATCGTGGGCACGATGCGCGTGTCGCCGGTGCCGATCGCGCGAGCGGTGGGCGCCGTGTACGTCAACTGGATCCGGAACACCCCGCTCACGCTGGTGATGTTCTTCTTCGCCTTCTGCATCCCGATCCTGGTCGGGCCGCGCATGAACTCCCTCGCCCTGGCCACCACGGCCCTGGGCGTGTACACCGCGACGTACGTCGCCGAGACGATCCGCTCCGGTGTGAACACGGTGCCCGTCGGGCAGGCCGAAGCCGCCCGCGCCCTCGGTCTCGGCTTCGGGCAGGTGATGTCGCTGGTGGTGCTGCCGCAGGCGTTCCGCTCGGTGATCCCGCCCATGGTGAGCGTGTTCATCGCCCTGCTGAAGAACACCACCGTCGCCGCCGGCTTCTCGGTGCTCAACCTCGGCTCCGTGGCCCTGTACCTCAGCGAGATCCGTGAGCCCGGTCGCAACACCAATCTGCTGCAGACGATGATGTCGGGCGAGAACCTGCTGCTCACGCTGATCCTGATCGCGCTGATCTTCGTCGTCCTGGTGCTGCTGCTGGCCTGGCTGCAACGGGCGCTCGAGAAGAAGTGGAAGGTCGAGCGATGAGCTCCGTCCTGTACGACGTCCCCGGTCCGCGCGCGCGGCTGCGCAACCTGATCCTCGGCGTGATCACGGTCCTCGTGGTGCTCGCTGTGCTCGGCCTGGCCGTCTGGCGCCTCATCGACACCGGCCAGTTCGACGCCCAGAAGTGGTCGATCTTCACCTATACCCGTCCCTGGCTGCTCCTGCTCGAAGGGCTGGGCGCGACCCTCGCAGCGTTCGTGGTCGCGGCCATCGGCGCTCTGGCGCTCGGGTTCATCCTGTCCATCGGGCGGCTGTCGGACCACGCCTGGGTGCGCGTCCCGGTCGGCTGGATCGTCGAGATCCTGCGGGCGATCCCGGTGCTGATCTTCATGATGCTGCTGTACTACGGGCTGCCCGTCGCCGACATCCGGGTGGACCCGTACTGGGCCGTGGTGGTCGCCCTCATCGCCTACAACGGCTCGGTGCTCGCCGAGGCGCTGCGCGCCGGCGTCGAGGCGCTGCCGCGCGGGCAGAAGGAGGCCGGCTACGCCATCGGGCTGCGCAAGAACGCCGTCATGCGCCTCATCCTCATGCCGCAGGCGATCCGCGCCATGATGCCGGTCATCATCTCGCAGCTCGTGGTCGCGCTGAAGGACACCGCGCTCGGGTTCATCATCACCTACCCCGAACTGCTGCACTACATCCAGCTGCTGGGCGGCCAGGTGCCGTTCGGCACGCCGCTGGTGCCGACGGCCATCGTCGGCGGTGGCATCTACGTCGTGCTGTGTCTGCTGCTGTCGTACGTCGCGTACCGCGTGCAGCGCCGCACCCGCCGGTCGGTCAAGCTCCGCATCAACCGGGGTGACGGCGGCGACGGCTCGGCGACGGCGACCGAGACGATCGCGCTGCGCGGCGGTGCCGCGGGTTCGCTCGACGGCACCTCGCTGTGACAGAGGCGCTGTGACAGCGGCGCTGTGACAGACGGAACGGGCCGTGCGACCTTGGTCGCACGGCCCGTTCCGGCTTTGCGCTCCGGTCAGCCGTCCGCGCCCGCGGGCGTCGTCGTGATCGACGTGCCCAGCTGCTTGTTCGCGGCCTCGGCATAGCTCTGCGTGAAGGTGTCGGCGATCTTCACGTTCGAGATGTCGGTGCCCAGGGCCTTCTCCATCGCGGCGATCACCTTGGGCCCGCCGGCGGGCATGATGCCGTCGGGAAGGAACTGGCCCTTGTCGGTGGTCAGCCCGGCGATGTACTGCTGCTTGGTGATGGTCGCGTTCTGCACGAACTGCTGAGGCAGCTTATTGGCGATGTCGGCGGCGGTGTGGTCGGCGATCCAGTGCATGGTGGCCACCAGCGCCGTCACGACTCGCTGAGTGGCGTCCTTGTGCGACGCGACCCAGTCCGCCCGGCCGAGCAGGCCCGCGGCGGGCCAGGCGCCGCCGAGCGCCTTGGTGGCGCCCGCCGTCGTCGCCAGGTCGATGGCCGAGGTGGCGATGCCCTGGCTGGTCATGGCGCCCACCGTGGGCTGGGTGGTCATCACGCAGTCCGCCGTGCCCTGCCGGATCGCGGCGATGGCGGTGGTGCCGGCGCCGGCGGCGACGGTGTGGTACTGCGAGTGCGAGACGCCGCCCTGCTTGGCGATGAACTGCGTGAGCTCGTCGGTGCCGCTGCCGAGGTCGGTGACGCCCATGTTCTTGCCCTTGAAGTCGGCTCCGGAGTGCACCCCGGCCTTCGGGTTGCACATCTCGCGTTCGCCGGGGGCCCCGGAGAGCTGCACGACGTTGATGACGTCCTTGCCCTTGCTCTGGAAGTCGAACGTGTGGATGTACCACGCGCCGGCGAAGTCGACCTGGCCGGAGGCCATGGCGTCCTCGGCGCCGACGCCGCCGTTCTGCTCGGTGGACAGCGTCACGTCCACGCCGTACTTCTTGTAGAACCCGAGGCTCTGGGCGAGCTGGTAGGGCAAGTAGATCTGCTTGTCGATGCCGCCGACCATGATCGTGACCTTCGGCATGGACTTGGCGGCGGCCACCGCGGCCGAGCCGTTGCCGCCGCTGCCGGCCCCGCCGGTGCTGCAGGCGGCGAGGCCGAGCGCCAGTGCTCCGACCGCGACGACGCCCAAGAGGCGCTTGTTCATGAGTGTTCCTTTCGATGTGCCGAGGACTTCGGCGTTTCCTTGGTGGGGGTATGGAGGTGGGGTATTGAGGGTCAGCAGCGTCAGACGGATGCCGCCTCGGCACGCGAGGGGGGCCGCCAGCGCAGCAGCCCGCCTTCCAGCAGCGTGATCAGGTACTCGCAGATGAGGGTGAATGCGGCGATGATGATCATGCAGGCCCAGACGGTGTCGGGGTCGAAGTTGCCCTGCGCCTGGCTGATGATCAGGCCCATGCCGCGTGTCGCGCCGAGGATCTCGGCGACCAGCGCGCCGATGATGGCGAAGCCGAACGCGGTGTGCAGGCTCGCGATGATCCAGGTCATCGCCGATGGGATCGTCACGTGGCGGGCCACCTGCAGGGGCGATGCCCCGAGCACCCGCACGTTCGCGACGAGGTCGGGGTTGACCTCGCGCACCCCTTGGAAGGCATTGAAGAAGACCGCGAAGAAGACCAGCACGGCGGCCAGGAGCACCTTCGCCGGCAGGCCGAGCCCGAACGCCACGATGAAGATCGACCCCAGCACGATGCGGGGGATGGCGTTGACGATCTTGATGTACGGTCCCGCGACGCTCGCGAGGTAGGCGTTGCTGCCGAGCAGGATGCCGACGATGATGCCGATCACCGTTCCCAGCGCGAGACCCAGCAGCGCCTCCTGCACCGTGACCCAGAGGTTCTCCCAGATGGTGCCGAACGCCGTCCCCTGGGTGAACAGCTTCACCAGGCTGTCGACGATCCCGGTCGGCTTGCCGAAGAAGAACGGGTCGACGATCGCGTACTTCGCACCCGGGAGCTTGATCGAGGCGAGCAGCTGCCAGCCGCCGAAGAACGCGATGAAGACGACGACGCGGCCGACCCAGACCCACGCGCGGCGGCGGGAGCGCTGTCGGCGCCCCTTCGCCTGCAGCTCTGCCTCGCTCTCGGGCCGGAATAGGGCGTGCGGGTCGCTGGAGCCGTACGGCAGTCCGTCGTAGACGTCGGCCTCGGGCGGGGTGGACAGGAAGCTGGTCATGCTGCCACCGCCGTCCGGGTGTAGGCGCGGGTGACCTCGTCGCGCAGGGACTCCCAGATCCTGCTCTGCAGCTCGACGAAGCGCTGCTCGTGCCGCAGGTCCTGGACGTTGCCGCGCGGGCGCGGCAGGTCGATGTCGAAGACGTCCTTGATGCAACCCGGGCTGGAGGTCATGATCGCGACCCGGTCCGACAGCGCGACGGCCTCGTCGAGGTCGTGCGTGATGAACAGCACCGAGGGGCGCAGCTGCTCCCACAGCTGCAGGAGCTCGGACTGCATGATGGCCTTCGTCTGCACGTCGAGCGCGCCGAACGGCTCGTCCATCAGCAGGATGCGCGGTTCGTTGATGAGCGCGGCCGCCATCGCGACGCGTTTGCGCATGCCGCCCGACAGCTGGTGCGGGTAGCGGTCCTCGAAGCCCGCCAGGCCGACCCGGCGCAGCCAGTCCCGCGCCAGGTCGGTCGCCTCGCGCTTGCGCATGCCGATGAGCACCGGGCCGACCGAGACGTTCGCGAGCACCGTCTTCCACGGGAACAGCGAGTCGCCCTGGAACATGTAGCTGACGCCTGGCGTGATCCCGTCCACGGGATGGCCGCCGACGAGCACCCGGCCGGCGCTCGGCTTCTCGAGTCCCGACACCTGGCCGAGCGTGGTGGACTTGCCGCACCCGGTCGGTCCGACGATGGCGCAGAACTGGCCCGGCTCGATCGTCAGGTTCACGTCCTCGATGGCGGTGAACGGCTCGCCCTTCGGGGTGAGGAAGCGCTTGGTCAGCCCGGTGATCTCGATGCGGGCGGACTCGTCGCTGCGCGGCGCATTCGCGTCGGCGGGTGGGGCACCTGTCCGGTGGGTGACGGCATCCATCTCTGCTGACCTCTCTGTCTTCGCCGCGCCGGCGTCGGTGCAGCTGTGCGGTATGCAGCGACGGTAGAGGCCGGCGCCGGTCGGGCGCGCGGTTGTGCGCTATGGCCTGGTTGTGCGCGTTACCGGCGTTCTGCGCGTTCTGCTCGTCTTGCTTTCTGCCGTGCGAGTCCCCACAATCAGCGCAGGATGACCGTTCGCCTGCACCCCCTGCGCAAGATCTCGAGCCAGATCTTCTTGGCACAGATCGTGATCCTGACCATCACGATGCTGGTCGGGTTCGCTCTGTTCGCGCGCGAGGCCCGGACGAACATCGATCACGACTACCAGTCCCGGGCCGCCTCCATCGCGTTGACGTTCGCGGGGGTGCCGAGCATCCGGCAGTGCATGCAGACCGAGGAGCCGGGGTGCGCCACGACGGTGCAGGACCTCGCCAAGACGACGATGGCGCAGACGGGCGCCTCCTATGTCGTCGCGATCGACATGGACGGAGTGCGGCACTCGCATCCGAACCCGGCCCTGATCGGCAAGAAGGTGAGCGAGCGGGTCGTCACCGTCGACGGGAAGGTCCACCTGCGGCAGGACAACGGCTCGACCGGACCGACCGCCAACGCACGAGTCCCGCTGTACGGACCCGACGGACGAATGGCGGGCGAGATCTCGGTCGGGCTGCAGGAGAGCTCGGTGTCCACCGAGCTCGTCGACGAGCTGCCCGCGTATGCGCTGTGGCTGTCCATCGCCCTGGTCATCGGCGCGATCGCGTCATGGCTGCTCGCACGGCGGATGAAGCGGCGCACCTTCGGGCTCGAGCTCGACGAGATCGCCCGGCTGCTGCAGGAGCGCGAGGCCACCCTGCACGGGATCCGGGAGGGCGTGATCGCCGTCGACCCGGGCGGCCGGATCAGCGTCGTCAACGACGAGGCCCAGCGGCTGCTCGGGCTGCCGTTCGTGGCTTCCGGCCGTCGGATCGAAGAGGTCCTCGAAGAGGGGCCGCTGCGCGAAGCCCTGACGGCGACCAGCGGGCTGGAGGACGAGATCATCGTGACCGATGACCGACGGCTCGTCGTGAACCGGATGCCGGTGGTGCTCGGCGGGCGTCCGCACGGCGCCGTGATCACGCTGCGCGACCGCACGGAGTTCGAAGCGCTCACCAGCGAGCTGACCGGCACGCGCAGCCTCACCGAGTCACTGCGCGCCCAGCAGCACGAGTTCGCCAACCGCATCCATGCGATCGCCGGGCTGCTCGAGCTCGGGCGGCTGCCCCAGGCGCTCAGCTACGTCCACGAGATCCGCGGCACCAGCGCCGACCTGGACGAGACGCTGCGCGCCCACATCGCCGCGCCGCACATCATCGGGCTCCTGCTCGGCAAGGCCGCCGAAGCGGGCGAGCGCGGCATCCGCTTCACGATCTCTCCCGACACCGTCCTCGGCGAGGCGCCCGAACGCGTGCAGGCGTTGACCACGATCGTCGGCAACCTCGTCGACAACGCCTTCGACGCGGTCGCCGACACCCCTGTCCCGCGTCGGGTCGAGGTGGGCATCGTCGAGACGGTGGATCGCGTCACCGTGCGCGTCGCCGACAGCGGGCCCGGCGTCACGCCGGCGGCCGCCGCCCGCATCTTCGAGAGCGGCTACACCACCAAATCCGGCGGATTCTCGTCGCACAGCGGGCTCGGTCTCGCCCTCGTGCATGCGGCGGCCGTTCGCGCCGGCGGCACCGTCTCGGTCTCGGCCGGACCGGGCGCCGTGTTCACCGTCGTGCTGCCGCGGCCGGCGTCCGCGAGCGGACCCGTGCCCACCGCGACAGCGGGCCGTGCAGCACAGGAGGGACGGTCATGAGCGATCCACGGGCATCCGGCGCCCCGCCTCTCACCGTGGTCGTGGTCGACGACGACTTCCGCGTCGCCTCGGTGAACGCGGGCTTCGTCGACCAGGTGGCCGGGTTCCGGGCGGTCGGCGAGGCGCACACCGCCGCCGAGGCGCTCGACCTGATCGACCGGTACCGACCCGACCTCGTGCTGCTCGACCTGTACCTGCCCGACGGCACCGGACTCGACCTGATCCGCACGATGCTCGGCATGCCGGACGCCCCCGTCGTGATGGTGATCTCGGCGGCGAACGACGTCGCCTCCGTCCGCGCGAGCCTGCAGCTGGGGGCGGTGAACTACCTCGTGAAGCCGTTCGAGTTCGCCGATCTGGCGGCGCGACTGGTCGCCTTCCGCGATGCGCAGGCGCGGATGGCGCAGCTGAGCGGCGCGGCGAGCCAGGCCGACATCGACCGGATCTTCGGCATGCGCCGGCCCGCCGCCGCCCCGGGCCGCCCCGTCGAGGGCGCCCGCCTCGCGCCCACGCTGCGCCTGGTCTACGAGGCGGTGGCCCGCACCGGCGACAGCGCCTCGGCGCTGGAGGTCGCCGCAGCGGTGGGGATCAGTCGAGCCACCGCGCAGCGATGCCTGACGCAGCTCGAGCAGAGCGGGCTGCTGCGCCTCGAGCTGCGGTACGGGGCTGCCGGACGGCCCGAGCATCGGTACTCCCGGCCGCGCGCCCCGGGCATGTGATGATCCGGGGCGGCGCCCGCCCGCCGGTAGACTCGATTCTCGTGTCCGACGAGGTTTCCGAGATTTCCCCCGAGGCGGTGGATGCCGCGGTCCAGGCTGCGCTGTCAGCCATCGCCGCCGCCACCGATACGGCGCAGCTGAAGGCCGCCCGTGCCGCGCACACAGCCGAGGGCTCGCCCCTGGCGCGCCTGAACGCGCGCATGCGCGAGGTGCCTCCGGAGCACAAGGCGCAGTTCGGCAAGCTCATCGGGCAGGGTCGGGGCCGGGTCACGCAGGCGCTCGTGGCCCGTGAGGGCGAGCTCGAGGCGGCCGAGACGGCAGCCCGGCTCGAGGCCGAGCGGGTGGACGTCACCGCGATCGCGCAGCGATCGCGGGTGGGGGCGCGGCATCCTCTCACCCTGCTGCAGGAGCAGATCGGCGACCTGTTCATCGGCATGGGCTGGGAGGTGGCCGAAGGACCCGAGCTCGAGCACGAGTGGTACAACTTCGACGCGCTGAATCTCGACGAGGACCACCCCGCCCGTCAGATGCAGGACACGTTCTACGTCGACCCGGTCGCGCGTCACCTCGTGCTGCGCACCCAGACGAGCCCCGTGCAGATGCGCGCGATGCTCACCCGCGACCTGCCGATCTACGTCATCTCGCCCGGGCGCGTGTTCCGCACCGACGAGTACGACGCCACCCACCTGCCGGTGTTCACGCAGGCCGAGGGCCTGGTGGTCGACAAGGGCATCACGATGGCGCACCTGAAGGGCACGCTCGACCACATCGCCCGGCAGCTGTTCGGCGCCGAGGCGAAGACCCGCATGCGCACGAACTACTTCCCGTTCACCGAGCCGAGCGCCGAGTTCGACCTGTGGCACCCGACCTTCAAGGGCGGGGCGCGCTGGATCGAGTGGGGCGGCTGCGGCATGGTCAACCCCAACGTGCTGCGCGCGGCAGGAATCGACCCCGAGGTGTACAGCGGCTTCGCGTTCGGCATCGGCATCGAGCGCGCGCTCATGTTCCGCAGCGACGTGCAGGACATGCGTGACATGGCCGAGGGCGATATCCGTTTCAGCGAGCAGTTCGGGATGGTGGTGTGATGCGCGTCCCGCTTTCGTGGCTGCGTGAATACGTGGATGTGGCGCCGGATGCGACGCCCGAGGACGTGCTGGCGTCGCTGGTGTCGGTCGGATTCGAAGAAGAGGACGTGCACCGCTTCGAGGTGACCGGCCCGGTCGTGGTCGGTCAGGTGATCGAGTTCGTCTCGGAGCCGCAGTCCAACGGCAAGACCATCAACTGGTGCCAGGTCGACGTCGGCGAAGCGAACGGGGGAGTGCGCGGCATCGTCTGCGGTGCGCACAACTTCGTCGCCGGCGACAAGGTCGTGGTGACCCTGCCGGGCGCCGTGCTGCCCGGGCCCTTCCCGATCGCGGCGCGCAAGACGTACGGGCATGTCTCGGACGGCATGATCGCGTCGGCCCGAGAACTGGGCCTCGGCGACGAGCACGCCGGCATCCTGCGCCTGGTCGACCTGGGCCTGGACGCCCCCGTCGGCGCCGACGCGATCGCGCTGCTGGGGCTGGACGACGTCGCCGTCGAGATCAACGTGACGCCCGACCGCGGCTATGCCCTGAGCCTGCGCGGCGTCGCCCGCGAGTACGCGCACGCGACCGGCGGCACCTTCCGCGACCCGGGCGAGCGCCTGTGGGACGAGCTGCAGCAGCCCGAGGCCGGCTTCGCCGTCGCCGTGGAGGACGCTGCGCCCATCCGCGGCAACGTGGGCGCGACCGAGTTCGTCGCACGCATCGTGCGGGGGGTGGATGCCGCAGCCCCGACGCCGCCGTGGATGATCGCGCGTCTGGTGCTTGCCGGCATCCGTTCGATCTCGGTGCTCGTCGACATCACGAACTACGTCATGCTCGAGCTCGGCAACCCGGTGCACGGCTACGACCTCGACAAGCTCACCGGCGGCATCACCGTACGCCGGGCGCTGCCGGGCGAGAAGATCACCACGCTCGACGACCAGACCCGCGACCTGCACCCCGAGGACCTGCTCATCACCGACGGGTCGGGGGCGATCGGCCTGGCCGGGGTCATGGGCGGTGCCGCCACCGAGATGAGCGCGACCACCACGAACGTCCTGATCGAGGCGGCGACGTTCGACCCGACCACGATCGCACGCAGCGCGCGCCGTCACAAGCTGCCGTCCGAGGCGTCGCGACGGTTCGAGCGCGGGGTCGACCCGCTCATCCCGTTCGTCGCCGCGCGGCGCGTGGCGGACCTGATGGTCGAGCTCGCCGGCGGGACGCTCGACGTCGAGGTCGGTGGGGCGCTGTTCGCCTCGTACGAGCGCGAGTCGATCGCGCTGCCGAAGCCGTTCACGGCGGGCCTCATCGGCGTCGACTACGCCGAGTCCGAGGTGTCGGGGGCGCTGACGACGATCGGCTGCGACGTGTTCGACGCGGGCGGCGAGTGGCTGGTCACGCCGCCGTCGTGGCGTCCGGACCTCACCGACAAGTGGACGCTGGCCGAAGAGGTCGCGCGCATCCACGGCCTGGACCGCGTGCCCTCCGTGCTGCCCACGCCCCCGTCCGGCCGCGGCTGGACCGCCGAGCAGCAGGGACGCCGACGCGTCGCGAACGCACTGGCGGCCGCGGGCCTGGTCGAGACGCCGTCGTTCCCGTTCACGACCGCCGCGCACAACGACCTGCACGGGTCGGCGAGCGGTGCCGGGCTGCCCGCGATGAAGCTGGCGAACCCCCTCGACGGGCAGGCGCCGTACCTGCGGCGCTCGCTGATCCCGGGGCTGCTGCAGGTCGCGCACCGCAATCTGTCGCGCGGGTTCACCGACCTGGCGCTGTTCGAGCTCGGCGCGGTGTTCCTGCCCGAGCCGGGCGTCGACTACGGCACGGCCACCGTGCCCCCGCTCGCGCAGCGCCCCGACGACGAGACCCTCGCGGCGCTCGACGCGGCGATCCCGCCGCAGCCGCGCCACGTCGCGGTGCTGTTCGCCGGCAACGCGATCGCCAAACAGCCCGGGCAGCCGGCGGTGCCGGTCGAGCTCGCCGATGCGATCGATGCGGTCCGCGTGATCGCCGCTGCCGCCGGCGTGACGGTCGAGATCGCCCAGGCCCAGCGGGCGGCCCTGCACCCGGGCCGCACCGGCGTCGTCCGACTCGAGGTCGCTGAGCGAGGCCCGGGGCAGCCGGACCGAGACGAAGGGCCGGCCGGCCGCCAGGTCGTCGGCTACGTCGGCGAGCTGCTGCCGTCGGTGACCGACGACGCCGACCTGCATGGTCGCGTCTACGTCGCCGAGCTCGACCTGGATGCGCTGCTGGCGGCCGCCGGCGCGCGCGTGGTCGCGGCATCCCTCTCGACGCAGACCCCGGCGACGCAGGACGTGTCGCTCGTGGTCCCGCTCGCGGTCGCCGCAGGGGACGTGCGCCAGGCGCTCATCGACGGCTGCGGATCGCTGCTCGAGTCGCTGCACCTCGTCGACGACTACCGGGGCCAGGGCGTGCCGGACGGCACGAAGAGCCTGACGTTCGCGCTGCTGTTCCGCGGGACCGATCGGACGCTGACGGCGGCCGAGGCGACCGACGCCAAGCTGCAGGGGGTCGAGCTCGCAGCCGAGCGCTTCGGCGCGAAACTGCGCGACTGACGGGGCGGTCGATTCGGCGCCCGCACCGATAGGCTCGTGGCGATGACCGATTCGACCGAACCCGCCCTGCGGATCCGCGGACTCACCAAGCGATTCGGCGACAAGGTCGCGGTCGCGGGCATCGACCTGGAGGTCCCGACCGGGTCGTTCTTCGGTCTGGTCGGCCCGAACGGCGCCGGCAAGACGACGACCCTGTCGATGGCCACCGGGCTGCTGCGCCCCGATGCGGGCAGCGTGAGCGTGCACGGCATCGACGTGTGGCGCACGCCCGCGGCCGCCAAGCGCATCATCGGCAACCTCGCCGACGGCGTGCGTCTGTTCGATCGGCTCACCGGCGAGCAGCTGATCACGTACACGGCGATGATGTTCGGCATTCCGCGACCCGAGATCGCTCCGCGCGTCGCCGACCTGCTCGACATGATGGATCTGCGCGAGGCGGCGGGCACGGTCGTCGCCGACTACTCGGCGGGGATGACCAAGAAGGCGGCCCTGGCGTGCGCGCTCGTGCACGCTCCGCGACTTCTCGTCCTCGATGAGCCCTTCGAATCCGTCGATCCGGTGTCGGCGGCCAACATCGAGGGCGTGCTGCGCAGCTACACGGCATCCGGCGGGTCGGTGATCGTCTCGAGCCATTCGATGGATCTCGTCCAGCGCATGTGCGATCACGTCGCGATCCTCGCGGTCGGACGGGTGCTCGCCGCCGGCACGGTCGACGACGTCCGCGCCGGGGCGAGTCTGCAGGAGCGTTTCATCTCCCTGGTCGGCGGCCGGCACGACGGGGTGGGGCCGGCATGGTTGCGACAGTCCTGAGGCTCCGGTACCGGATCCTGTTCACGACGCTCGGCCGCAATCCGTGGCAGCTGGTCGGGTTCGTGTTCGGGATGCTGTGGGCCGCGGGGGCGCTGATGGTCGTGCTCGCTGCGCTCATCGCGCTGGCCGTGCTGCGGGGACCGATCGAGGCGCGGACGGTGGCGATCCTGGGCGGGTCGGCGCTGGTCCTGGGCTGGGTGGTCGCGCCGGTCCTGGTCGCCGGGACGGATGCGACGGTCGACGCGGCCAAGCTCGCCCCGTTCCCCCTCACGTCCCGTCAGACCATGGTCGCGCTCGCGGCGACCGGGCTCACCGGCATTCCGGGCATCGTCACCTCGATCGCCGCGCTCGGCACGGCGGTGCTGTGGATGCGGTGGCCGGCGGCCGCGGCGGCCTCGCTCGCGGGCGTCGTCCTGGGCGTGTGCACGTGCGTCGTCGCCAGCCGCCTGCTGGCGACTCTGTCGGCAGGGTTCGGGGCCGGGCGACGCGGTCGCGAGATCCTGGGGACCGTCCTGATCGTGCTGGTCGTCTTCGCCGGCCCGATCCTCACGGCCGTCGTCGGAGTGCTCGACACCGCCGGGGCGTCCCTCGACCGTCTCGTGCAGGCCGCCGACGTGCTCGGCTGGACGCCTCTGGGCGCGGCGTGGGCCGTGCCGGCGGATCTGGCACTCGGCGCCTGGATTCCCGCGCTCGCGAAGCTCGCCCTCGCCTGTGCGACGCTGGGGGCGCTGTGGTTCGCGTGGTCGCGCGCGCTCGCGGCGGCCACGGCCTCGCCGCCGCGCCGCGCCGCCCGCACCGTCAAGACGGGTTCGCTCGGGCTGTTCGGGCTGATGCCGACCGGCGGGGTGGGAGCGACCTGGGCCCGCTCGCTGACGGCATGGACGCGCGACCCGCGCTATCTGCGCCAGCTCATCATCGTGCCGCTGCTGCCGATCCTGTTCGTGTTCACGAGCGGGACGGACGGGTTCATGTTCGCCGCCTCGGCGGTGGTCGTGGGCTTCGTGCTGTCGATCGTCGGCTACACCGACGTCTCGTACGACGGCACGGCGTTCGCCTCCGTGCTCTCCGCCGGGGTGCGCGGATGGCAGGACCGGCTGGGCCGGATGCTGGCGTCGGCGTGCGTCGGCGTGCCGGCCGTCTGCGCCGTGGCGTTGATCACGGCCGCCGTCGGAGAGGACTGGCACGCGCTGCCGGCGGTCCTTGCCGCAGGGCTTGCGCTGGTCCTGGCCGGCTACGGGGTGTCGGCCGTGTCGTCCGCGCTGGTCGTCTCGCCCGTCGCCCGTGCCGGTGACAGCCCGTTCAAGACCGTGCCGGGCCAGACGTTCGTCAACGGCCTGTTCGTGTTCGTGGTGATGGCCGCGGTGCTCGTGATCTCGGCTCCGTCCCTCGTCCTGGCGGCCAGCGGCCTGCTCCTGGACAGGGGCGAGCTGGGATGGATCGCGCTGATCGTCGCGCTCGTGCTGGGGGCGGCGGCGATGACCGGGGGAGTGCTCGTCGGCGGGCGCATCCTCGAGCGCACGGGACCCGCCCTGTTGCAGCGCATCAAGGCCTTCCCAACCCGTTGACGCGGGCCGGGCGATCGCCTCGTCGGTCGCTGCGCGCCGAGTGCCGTTGCGGGCGTACCGTGAAGACATGCCCGACACCGTCACGCTGACCGCCCCCGACGGCGAGACCTTCGCCGCACATCTCGTCCGTCCGAGCGGCGAGCCGCGCGGCGGGCTCGTGGTGGTCCACGAGATCTGGGGGCTGACGGACCACATCGTCTCGGTCGCCGACCGGTTCGCGGGCGAAGGGTATGTGGTGATCGCCCCCGACATCCTCAGCCACGGCGGCGTCGAGCCGTCGCTGGGCAGCGAGCTGTTCGCACTGATGAACTCGGCCGACGAAGAGGCGCGCACCGCCGCGCAGCCGCGCATGCGCGACGCGCTGGCCGCGATCCGGGCCCCCGAGTACGCGGACTGGGCCGTCGGCGCGCTGCGCTCCGCCGTCGACCGGCTCGCCGCCGAACCGGGGGTGGGTGGCCGCATCGGCGTCGTGGGCTTCTGCTTCGGCGGCACCTACGCGTTCCTGCTCGCCACGGCCGACGACCGCATCCGCGCGGTCGCCCCGTTCTACGGCACCGCGCCCGATGCCGGGCGCATCGCCCGCATCCACGCGCCGGTGCTGGCGCTGTACGGCGGTCACGACCCGGCGCTGATCGACGCGCTGCCCGACGTGCGGGCGCGCATGGCCGACGCCGGCGTCGTGTTCACCCCGGTCGTGTACGACGAGGCCTCGCACGCGTTCTTCAACGACACCGGCAGCCGGTACGACCCCGCCGCGGCGGCCGACGCATGGCAGCGGGTGACGGCGTTCCTCGCCGCGGTCCTGGGCGCGACATCGTGACGCAGGTCCTCGTCCTGGGCGGTACGGGATGGCTGAGCGGCCGCGTCGCGCGCCGGTGGGTGGATGCCGGAGCCGCCGTCACATGTCTTGCCCGGGGCGTCCGCCCTGCGCCCGACCGTGCCCGCCTCGTCGCCGGCGATCGCGCCGCGCCCGACGCATACGACGCGCTCGCCGACCGGGAGTGGGACGAGGTGGTCGACATCACCTCCGACCCTGCGTTCGCCGCCGCGGCGACAGCCGCGCTCGCCGGGCGCGCCCGGCACTGGACCTGCGTGTCCTCGGTCTCGGTCTACGCCGACGCCGACCTGGCCGGGGCCGACGAGACCGCGGCCGCCGTGCCCGCGGGCGCGCCCGGCGACGAACTCGACTACGCCCGCGCCAAGGCGACGATCGAGTCGTCGGTGCGCGCGGCTCTCGGCGATCGCGCGACGATCGTCCGGCCCGGCCTCATCGTGGGACCGGGCGATCCCTCCGACCGGTTCGGCTACTGGGTGTCGAGGTTCGCGCTCGCGGGCGCAGACCCCGTGCTCGTGCCCGAGGCCGACGGGCGCGGCGCCTCCGTGATCGACGTCGACGACCTCGCGACGTTCATCGTCGCGGTCGGCGCGCGTGCCTGGACGGGCACGGTGAACGCGCTCGGCGACCCCGTCGCCCTGAGCGATCTGCTGGCCCGGGCGCGCGCGACCGCCGGACACACCGGCGACGTCGTCGTCGCGCCCGAGGACTGGCTGCGCGCCCGCGACGTCTCCTACTGGATGGGTCCGCGATCGCTGCCGCTGTGGCTGCCGCGCGACCTCGTCGGGTTCTGGGCGCGCAGCAACATGCGCTACCGCGAGCTGGGCGGTGCGTTCCGGCCGCTCGATGACACCCTGCTGCGCACCCTTGCCGACGAGCGTGATCGGGGGCTCGGGCGCGAGCGGCGGGCGGGCCTCACCCGCGACGAAGAGCTCGTGTTACTGCGCGAGCGCGGCTGAATTTGCGGATGCCGCATCCGCCCGGCTATCGTCGGGCCATGCGCGCGACGAACCTCGAGCAGCTCCGGGTGAGCCTCGGTTCCGTGCGCGCCGCCGCAGACGGCCGACGCCGTCTGCGTCCGGGTTCCCGCGGCCGCCGACTCTAGGCGACCCCGCGTCGCGTCCTCATCGGACGTGCGAGGGCGTCGCCGTCATACGGCCCGTGCCGGCCTGGTCCGGCCAACCTCGGAAACTAAGGTAGAAGAATGACCTATTCGGTCGCCGTCTCCGGCGCCTCCGGCTATGCAGGGGGAGAGCTCCTGCGCACCCTCGCCGCCCATCCCGACATCGAGATCCGCACCGTCACCGCGCACGCCAACGCCGGCCAGCCCCTGATCGCACACCAGCCGCACCTGCGGCAGCTTTCGCACCTGACGCTTCAGGACACCACGCCCGAGATCCTCGCCGGCCACGACATCGTGTTCCTCGCGCTGCCGCACGGCCAGTCCGGGCAGTACACCGACGCCTTGACCGACGCGGCGCTCGTGATCGACGCCGGCGCCGACCACCGCCTGGAATCCGCCGCCGACTGGGACGCGTTCTACTCGGGCCCGTTCCACGAGCCGTGGGCGTACGGTGTGCCCGAGCTGCCGCTCGGCCCGCCCGGCACCGGTCGCAAGCAGCGGCAGCGCCTGGTCGGGGCGACGCGCATCGCCGCCCCCGGCTGCAACGCGTCGACTGTGAGCCTGAGCCTCGCACCGGGCGTCGCCGCCGGTGTGATCTCGCCGTCCGACCTGGTCGCCGTCCTCGCCGTCGGCCCGTCCGGCGCCGGCAAGAGCCTCAAGCCTCACCTGCTCGGCTCCGAGATCCTGGGCTCGGCCAATCCGTACGCCGTGGGCGGCGTGCACCGGCACATCCCCGAGATCAAGCAGGCGCTGCACGCAGCGGGCGGCTCCGGCATCCATCTGTCCTTCACCCCGGTGATCGTCCCGATGTCGCGCGGCATCCTCGCCACCGTCTCGGCCCCGATCGCGGGCGACGTCACCGACGCCGGGATCCGCGCGGCGTGGGAACAGGCCTACGCGGGCGAGACGTTCGTCCACCTGCTGCCCGAGGGCGTCTATCCGCGCACCGCCGACGTGATCGGCGCGAACACGGCCCTCATGGGCCTGCACATCGACCGCGACGCGAACCGGGTGACGATCGTCACCGCCGTCGACAACCTCGCCAAGGGGACCGCCGGCGCCGCCGTGCAGTCCATGAACATCGCGCTCGGCCTCCCCGAAGACCGCGCCCTCACCGTGAACGGAGTCGCCCCGTGACCGTCACCGCACCGAAGGGGTTCGAAGCGGCAGGCGTCGCGGTCGGCCTCAAATCCACCGGCAAGCCCGATGTCGCCGTCGTCGTCAACCGAGGGCCGAACAAGGTCGGGGCGGCCGTGTTCACGAGCAACCGGGCCAAGGCGAATCCGATCCTGTGGTCGCAGCAGGCGATCGCCGACGGCGTCGTCGAGGCCGTCGTGCTCAACTCCGGCGGAGCGAACTGCTTCACCGGGTCGTTCGGGTTCCAGACCACGCACCTCACGGCCGAGAAGGCCGCCGAACTGCTCGAGGTCAGCGCCGGCGACGTCATCGTCTGCTCGACCGGGCTCATCGGATCGGGCGACGAGGTGTTCCGCGCGAAGGTGCTCGACGGCGTGCACAAGGGCGTCGCCGCGCTGTCCACGGACGGCGGAGCGTCGGCCGCCGAGGCGATCATGACCACCGACACCGTGAGCAAGACCGTCGTGCACTCCGAGGACGGCTGGACGATCGGCGCGATGGCGAAGGGCGCCGGGATGCTGGCGCCCGGTCTTGCCACGATGCTCGTGGTGATCACGACCGACGCGGTGCTCGACGCCGTCGAGGCCGATGCGCAGCTGCGTGCGGCGACCCGGGTCAGCTTCGACCGGCTCGACTCGGACGGCTGCATGTCCACGAACGACCAGGTCACCCTGCTGTCCAGCGGCGCGAGCGGCGTCACGCCCGATCCGGCCGCGTTCCGCGCCGCGCTCACCGCCGTCTGCATCGAACTCGCCGAGAAGCTGCAGGGCGACGCCGAGGGCGCGAGCCACGACATCACGATCGAAGTGCGGGGCGCGGCATCCGAGTCCGACGCCGTCGACGTGGGCCGCTCGGTCGCCCGCAACAACCTGTTCAAGGCCGCGATCTTCGGCAACGACCCCAACTGGGGCCGGGTGCTCGCCGCGATCGGCACGACGCAGGCCGCGTTCGACCCGTACGACACCGACGTGTGGATGAACGGCGTGCGCGTGTGCACCGCCGGCGGACCCGACGCGCCGCGCGAAGAGGTCGACCTGGCCCCGCGCGCCACCCACGTCATGATCGACCTGAAGACCGGCGACGTCACGGCGCGGATCCTCACGAACGACCTCACGCACGATTACGTCCACGAGAACAGCGCCTACTCGTCATGACCGACACCCGCCTCCAAGACACCGACCCGGCCGTCGCCAGCGCGAAGGCCGAGACCCTCATCGAGTCGCTGCCGTGGCTCAAGCGCTTCCGCGACCAGGTCGTCGTGATCAAGTACGGCGGCAACGCCATGGTCTCCGAAGAGCTGCAGGATGCCTTCGCCGCCGACATCGCGTACCTGCGCTACGTCGGGGTGCAGCCGGTGGTCGTGCACGGCGGCGGGCCGCAGATCTCGGCGATGCTCGACCGGCTGGCGATCCCCAGCGAGTTCAAGGGCGGGTACCGGGTCACCTCGACCGAGGCGATCTCAGTGGTGCGCATGGTGCTCACCGGGCAGATCAACCCGCAGCTGGTCGCGAAGATCAACGCCCACGGACCGATCGCCGCGGGTCTGTCGGGCGAGGACGCGGGCCTGTTCGGCGGGCGCCGCCGCGGCGTCATGATCGACGGTGTGGAGCACGACCTCGGGCGGGTGGGCGACGTGGCGCAGGTCGACCCGCAGCCGATTCTCGACCACCTGGCCGCCGGCCGCATCCCGGTCGTCTCTTCGATCGCCCCCGACCTCGACCGGCCCGGCCACTCGCTCAACGTGAACGCCGACGCGGCGGCCGCCGCGCTCGCGATCGCACTGAAGGCGTCGAAGCTCGTGATCCTCACCGACGTCGCCGGGCTCTACGCCGACTGGCCCAACCGCGACTCGCTCGTCTCGCACCTGACGGCGGATGAGCTGGCCGAGATGATGCCGCGCCTGGAATCGGGGATGATCCCCAAGATGCGCGCGTGCCTGGACGCCGTACAGGCCGGCGTCGACACCGCCGCCATCATCGACGGACGCGTGCCCCACTCGGTGCTCGTCGAGATCTTCACCCACAAGGGAATCGGAACGGAAGTGGTGGCCGGACGCGGTGCACTGAGCGAGCGGAGCGAGTCGAAATGACGTGGCAAGACGACGCCTCGCGCGACCTGCTGAACCTCGGCGGACGGCTGGCGCTGCTCGTGCGCGGCGAGGGATCGCACGTGTGGGATGCCGACGGCAGCCGCTACCTCGACTTCCTCGGTGGCATCGCCGTCAACGCCCTCGGGCACGGGCATCCCGTCTTCGTCGACACCGTCGCGAAGCAGGCCGCGACCCTCGCGCACGTGTCGAACTACTTCGCCACGCCGCCGCAGCTCGAGCTCGCCGCGCGCCTGAAGCGGCTGGCGGGTGCCGGGGCGGACGGGCACGTGTTCTTCGCGAACTCGGGATCGGAGGCCAACGAGACCGCGATCAAGCTCGCCCGGCTGCACGCGCACAAGACCGGCACGAAGACCATCGTGAGCCTGAACGGCGCCTTCCACGGCCGCACGATGGGCTCGCTCTCGCTCACACCCAAGGCCGCGTACCAGGACCCGTTCCGTCCCCTGCTGCCCGACGTCGCGCACATCGACCCGACCCTGGCCGCGCTCGCGCAGGTCTTCGCCGACGAGTCCGTCGCGGCGCTGGTCGTCGAGCCGATCCAGGGCGAGGCGGGCGTCGTGCCGCTGCCCGAGGGCTTCCTGCGCCGTGCTCGCGAGCTGACCACCGCCCACGGGGCGCTGCTGATCGTCGACGAGGTGCAGACCGGCGTCGGCCGCACTGGCACTTGGTTCGCGTTCCAGCGCGAGGGCATCACGCCCGACGCGATGAGCCTCGCCAAGGGCATCGCGGCCGGCTTCCCGCTCGGGGCGCTGGTCACATTCGGGCAGAGCGATCTGTTCTACCCCGGCACGCACAACTCGACGTTCGGCGGCAACCCGCTGGCCACGGCGGTCGGCAACGCCGTGCTCGCCGAGATCGAAGAGGCCGATCTGCTCGCGAACGTGATCGAGCGGGGCGCCCAGCTGCGTGCGGCCGTCGCGGGTCTGCCACTGGTGACGGGAACGCGCGGTGCGGGGCTGCTCATCGGCATCACGCTGGCTGCGCCGGTCGCGGCGCAGGTGCGGGATGCCGCGCAGCGGCGCGGTCTGATCGTCAACGCTCCTACGACCGACGTCATCCGCATCGCCCCCGCGTACACGATCGGCGATGCCGAGATCGACGAATTCACCACCCTGTTCTCCGCCGCACTCGCCGAGGTCGCGGCATCCACATCCGTCCCGGAGGTTTCCGCATGACCCGCCATCTGCTGCGCGACGACGATCTGACCCCCGCCGAGCAGTCCGAGATCCTCGATCTCGCGCTCGAGCTGAAGAAGGACCGCTGGGCGCTCACGCCGTTGGCCGGCCCCCAGACCGTCGCGGTGATCTTCGACAAGTCGTCGACCCGCACGCGCGTCTCGTTCGCCGTCGGCATCGCCGACCTGGGCGGCTCGCCGCTGATCATCTCGACGGCCAACAGCCAGCTCGGCGGCAAAGAGACGCCGTCGGACACGGCCCGCGTCATGGAGCGCCAGGTCGCCGCGATCGTCTGGCGCACGTACGCGCAGTCGGGGCTCGAAGAGATGGCCCGCGACACCCGCGTGCCCGTCGTGAACGCCCTGTCGGACGACTTCCACCCGTGCCAGCTGCTGGCCGACCTGCTGACCATCCGCGAGCACAAGGGATCGCTGGCCGGGCTCACCCTGGCCTTCTTCGGCGACGGCAAGTCGAACATGGCGCACTCGTACGTGCTGGCGGGCGTCACCGCCGGGATGCACGTGCGGGTGGCCTCGCCCGAGGCCTACGCCCCGCGCGAGGACGTCATCGCCGACGCCGACCGCCGGGCCGCCGAGACCGGCGGATCGGTGACGCTGTACACCGATCTGCACGAGGCGATCGCCGGTGCCGACGTGGTCGTCACCGACACCTGGGTGTCGATGGGCAAAGAGGAGGAGAAGCTCGAGCGCATCCGGGACCTGGGCGGTTACAAGGTGACGACCGACCTGATGCGCGAGGCCACCGAGGACGCGATCTTCATCCATTGCCTGCCCGCAGACCGCGGTTACGAGGTCGACGCCGAGGTCATCGACGGGCCGCAGTCGGTCGTCTGGGACGAGGCCGAGAACCGCCTGCACGCGCAGAAGGCGCTGCTGGTCTGGCTGCTGCGCCAGAACGGCACCGCCGCCGAGGCTGCGGAGGCGGCGGCGTGACCGAGACGTGGCGGCGGCGGCCGCGAACGTGGACGTGGCGGCGGCGGACGTGGACGTGGCGGCGGCGGACGTGCCCGACGCAGCGGACCTGCCGTGAGTGAGCAGGCCGCATGAGCGCCTGATCCCGCGCCCTCTGCAATCGCCGTCCCGAAGGGCCGCATCACGAGGATGAACCGGCACTTCGGGACGGCGTTTCCTTAGCCTCTTGGGAGATGCCGTCCCATTCGGTCGCTTGCCAGCGCTGATGCGTCACTTCGGGACGGCGAAGTCGGAATCTGCGGGCGGTCGGCTGCGCCGTCGCCGTTCGCCTGGGGTTCAGTCGGCGGGGGATGCCTCGTCAGCGGCGGATGCGTCTGCGCCGGCAGCGGTGCCCGCGCCCGCATCCGGCGCCCGCCATCCCGCCCGAATGAGGGCGTTGCGGATCAGCGCGACGGCGGGGTCGGGGGTGGGGTAGAGATGTTGCGCCACGATGCGCAGCACCCGCCAGCCGGCATCCTCACACGCTGCATGCTTGTCGATATCGCGGTACCACTGCGCGCGATCCGTGCGGTGGTGGTCGCCGTCGCATTCCACAAGCAGTCCGAACTCCCGAAAGGCGAGTTCGGTGAAGCCGATCTGTGTGCCATCGGCAGCGAACACGTCGACGTCGAGCTCGGGTGCCGGTAGCCCGGCTCGCCAGCAGGCGATACGTGTTCTGGTCTCGGATCGGGACGCGCTGCCGACGCGCACCAGATCGACTGCTTCGAGTAGGGCGTCGCGGTGCCGGCGCCGAGGGGTGTTCGCCGCCCTGCGCAGCTTCGCGATCGTGCCGAGTGCATCACTCTCGGTGCCGCGTTCCATGCCTCGCTTCCGCGGGATATTGACGATCGCATCGCCGATGTCGATGAGTTCGTCCACCGTCAGTTCACCGGCGAGCATGGCCCATGTCGATGCCGGGCTCGAGACGCGTAAACCATCGACCGTCGCGATCGTGACCTGAGCTGCCGACAGCTGGTGCCCGCGCACGCCGGCGGCCTTGGATGCGCGGCGTCGTCCGAGGACCGCGACGTCGATGCCGCGTGGTGGGATCTTCCGTCCGCGGTGCCGGGTGGTCTTCACCGCCAGCCGCATCAGGTGCAACGGAACCGGCAGTCCCCACAGCACAGCGGCTGTGACGTGCGAGAAGAACCAACTGCCCGGGGCGACCTTTGCGAAGGCATGAGCGAGGCGCGTGATCTCGGCGATCAGAGCCTTCGCCTCGATGGTCGTCGCGCTCTCGTCGGGTTCCGCCTTCGGCGATGGGGCGGGTGTGGCGCGCACACCGTGGAAGGGTCTGGTGAGCCCATCGTGGCGCAGGCGTCGGGAGCTGACCCCGGCGTTCTTCGCACGTCGGACGCCGAAGCTCTCGCCGAGGTCATCGGGCAAGGGCGTGAGGCGTGCCGGCATGCCTCGATGATCCGCGACCTGAGTCATGCCCATGGGGCGAGGACGCACATCTGTGGACGGTCCGGCCCGGTTGGCTCATTCGAGTGATCTGGGGAGGAGACGGAGATGTCGGGCACGGCGATCCGCCGTGCCGTCCCGAAGTGCCGCTTCGCGCCGCTGAAGCGGCAGTGTGGGCCGGCGTTCGAGGGGTGCCCAGGCATCCTCGTATTGCCGTCCCGAAGTGCCGCTTCATGGCCGTTGAAGCGGCAGTATTGGCCGGCGTTCGGAGGCCGTGGCTGCGGCATCCTCGGATCGCCGTCCGGAAGTGCCGCTTCGTAGTCGCTGAAGCGGCAGTATGGGCCGGAGATCGCGGGGCGCCACCCGAGCCACCCAGCGAGACGACTGTCCCGAAGCCCGGAGGTGTATATACACCCCGGTACGCTGGATCGGTGAGCGAAGAGACCGACAGCACAGAGACGCACGGCACCAACGAGGGGGCGCTGTGGGGCGCGCGGTTCGCCTCGGGGCCGTCGCCCGAGCTCGCGGCGCTGAGCAAGTCGACGCACTTCGACTGGGCCCTCGCCCCGTACGACATCGCCGGATCGCGGGCGCATGCGGCAGCCCTGCACGCCGCCGGGTATCTCGACGACGCACAGCTGGCCGGCATGCGGGCCGCGCTCGACGCCCTCGAGACCGACGTCGCCAGCGGGGCTTTCGTCGCCGCAGCCACCGACGAAGACGTGCACGGCGCACTCGAGCGCGGGCTGCTCGAGCGTGCGGGGGCCGACCTCGGCGGGCGCCTGCGCGCCGGCCGCAGCCGCAACGACCAGATCGCGACGCTCGTGCGGCTGTATCTGCTCGACCACGCGCAGACGATCAGCCACGGCATCCTGCGCCTCGTCGACGCGATCGTCGCGCAGTCCGAAGCGCACCCCGACGCGATCATGCCGGGGCGCACGCACCTGCAGCACGCGCAGCCGATTCTGCTCGCACACCACCTGCAGGCGCACGGCTGGCCGCTCGTGCGCGACCTCGAGCGCCTGCGCGACTGGTCGGCCCGGGCGCGCGTGAGCCCGTACGGCGGGGGAGCGCTCGCCGGCTCGAGCCTGGGCCTGGACCCGGTGCTCGTTGCGCGCGAGCTGGGACTGGACCGGCCGGCGGAGAACTCGCTCGACGGCACCGCCGCGCGCGACGTCGTCGCCGAGTTCGCGTTCATCGCCGCCCAGATCGGCGTGGACCTGTCGCGGTTCGCCGAAGACATCATCCTGTGGAACACGCGCGAATTCGGGTTCGTGACCCTCGACGACGGCTATTCGACCGGCTCGAGCATCATGCCGCAGAAGAAGAATCCCGACATCGCCGAGCTCGCGCGCGGCAAGGCGGGTCGCGTGATCGGCAACCTGACCGGCCTGCTCGCGACGCTCAAGGGCCTGCCGATCGCCTACAACCGTGACCTGCAGGAGGACAAGGAGCCCGTCTTCGACTCCGTCGCGACGCTCGAGCTGCTGCTGCCCGCGTTCGCCGGCATGGTCGCGACGCTGCGCTTCGACACCGCCCGCATGGCCGCGCTCGCCCCCGAGGGCTTCTCGCTCGCGACCGACGTCGCCGACTGGCTCGTGCGCCAGGGGGTGCCGTTCCGCGACGCGCACGAGATCTCGGGCGCACTGGTGCAGGCGTGCGAGCAGCGGGGCATCGGGCTGGTGGATGCCTCTGACGACCTTCTCGCGCAGGTCTCGCCGCTTCTGACTCCGGCCGTGCGCGGCGTGCTCAGGATCGAGGGATCCGTCGCCAGCCGCGACGGCGCCGGGGGCACCGCCCCCGTGCGGGTGGCCGAGCAGCGCACCGAGCTCGTCGCCCGCGCCCAGGCCGCCGCGCACGCGCTCGGCCTCTGAGCCGGGCGCATTCCCGCTCGCGGCGCGGACGTCGCGCGCACGGACTCGGACGTTCTGCACGCCACGCCGGGCACGGCGCGGCCGATGCGGAGCGTCAGCGACGATCTCCGATTCCGTCCATGAAATGGATGCCGCGACAGCGGCCAGTGCGAACTGATCGATCCAATTCGATCAGTGAATCGCTTATCAATTCGGGTTATCAGTGATATCCTGATCGCATGGTGATCGCGGTGACCGCCGACATGATCGGCTCCCGGCGGCTGGACGACCGGGCGCTCGCCCAGCAGACGCTCGACAAGACGATCGCGCGGGTCGGGCGCGATCTGCCGGTGGCCGATCGTCCGCTGCGGCCCACCGTGGGCGACGAGCAGCAGGGTGTGTACCCGACGCTCGAGGCGGCGCTCGGCTCGATCCTGCTGATGCGTCTGGCCCTGCCCGACGAGATCGGCCTGCGCTTCGGCGTCGGGATCGGCGCCGTCGGCACGGTGCCGTCCGAGGCGACCGACTCCGGAATCCCCGACGGCCCGGGCTGGTGGGCCGCGCGAGCGGCGATCGAGCGCGTGCACGCGATCGAGCAGCGGACCGTTCCCGGTGCTCGCACCTGGGTCGTCGCGCACGAGACCGAACCCGCCGCCGCGCACGACGCGGCGCGGCTGGCGAACGGGTACCTGCTCGCCCGCGACCAGCTCGTCACAGACATGAGCGAACGCACTCGGCGCCTGACCTACGGGCGCTGCCTGGGCGAGACCCAGCGCAGCCTCGCGGAATCCGAGGGGATCACCCAGTCCGCCGTGTCCCAGGCCCTCGCCGCATCGGGGGCGGCGGCGATCGTCGAGGGCTTCGCCCAGCTGGGCCTGCGCTGAGCGCCGGCGTCACGCGCCGCGCGCCGAGCCCAGTCGTCACCCGTCCCGCTTCACCAGATCGCGAAGCGCAGCAGCGCCCCGATCACGCTCGCCCAGATCAGGCTCGAGAGCGACCCGATGATGAAGCGCTCGCGCGCCTCGGACTCGGCGAGCTCGGTGAACCGGCCGATGCCCTTCAGCGCGACCAGCGCCGCGATGGCCTCGGGGTAGCCGACGACGATCGCGAGCACCGTGGCCAGCCGTTCGAGGTAGCCGATGGCGGTGCCGCCGCGCATGAGCGTCCGCGGCGGGGCCGCGGCATCCTCACCCTCTTCGGGCAGCAGCATGATGCCGCCGTCCTCGGTCTCGCGCACCCGTGAGCCGGCGGCGAAGTCGAGCACCCGTCGCGTGACCGGGTCGCCGCCCACGACGGCGACGGCCACGCCGAGCAGTGTCAGGATGAGCCCCATGATCGCGGGGATGTCGATCGGTGCGATGGCGACGACCACCAGCGCCAGCACGACGAGGCCGCCGGCGATCGCCAGCGGCACCGTCGCCGGGTGCCGCAGGCTCACGACGACGAGCACGAGCGCGCCGCACAGCACCAGGAACAGGAAGATCGCCAGCATCGCGACCAGCAGCGGTTGGGATCCGGCGAGCGTCATGCGGCTCAGTCTGACACGCGGCCCCGACATCGGGCGGGGCGGCGCTCCGCCCGCACGCGACCCGGTCGGCCGCCGGCCCCGTCACCGCGGAACCGTTCCCGTCACCGCGGAACCGGCCCCGTCACCGCGGATCGGGCGGCCCACGCCCGCTGATACGCTGAAACGCGTGTCAGAAACCGCTCCGGGCGCCATCGCGCCGCAGGGACTGAGCGCGACCGCGCCGGCGAACGACCCGACGTTCGACAACGTCTGGGACGAGCTCGTGTGGCGCGGACTCGTGCACGTGTCCACCGACCAGGACGCTCTGCGCGAGCTGCTCGCCGGGGACCCGATCACGTACTACTGCGGTTTCGACCCGACCGCCCCGAGCCTGCACCTGGGCAACCTCGTGCAGCTGCTGGTGCTGCGCCGGCTGCAGCTGGCGGGGCACAAGCCCCTCGGCCTCGTCGGCGGATCGACGGGCCTGATCGGCGATCCGCGGCCGACGGCCGAGCGCACGCTGAACACCAAGGAGACCGTGGTCGAGTGGGTCGCGAAGCTCCGCGCCCAGGTCGAGCACGTGCTGAGCTTCGAGGGCGAGAACGCTGCCCGCATCGTCAACAATCTCGACTGGACAGCGCCGCTGAGCGCGATCGACTTTCTGCGCGACATCGGCAAGCACTACCGCATCGGGACGATGCTGAAGAAGGATGCCGTGGCCGCCCGCCTGAATTCCGAGGCGGGCATCAGCTACACCGAGTTCAGCTACCAGCTGCTGCAGGGCATGGACTACCTGGAGCTGTACCGCCAGTACGACTGCGTGCTGCAGACCGGCGGATCCGACCAGTGGGGCAATCTCACCAGCGGCACCGACCTCATCCACCGCGTGGAGGGTGTGTCGGTGCATGCGATCGGCACGCCGCTGACCACCAACAGCGACGGCACGAAGTTCGGCAAGAGCGAGGGCAACGCGATCTGGCTGGACGCCGAGATGTGCAGCCCGTACGCGTTCTACCAGTTCTGGCTCAACACCGACGACGCCGACGTCGTGCAGCGGCTGAAGGTCTTCACGTTCCTGACCCGCGACGAGATCGACGAGTACGCGCGGCTGGTCGAGGTCGAGCCGTTCCGCCGCGCCGCGCAGAAGCGCCTCGCGCTGGAGGTCACGACGTTCGTGCACGGAGAGGATGCCACGGCCGCCGTGGCTGCGGCATCCGAAGCGCTGTTCGGCAAGGGCGATCTGACCGCGCTCGACCCCGGCACGTTGCGCAGCGCCCTGCGGGAGCTGCCGCACATCGAGGCCTCCGTCGACACGTCGGTCGTGCAGGTGCTCGTCGACACGGGGCTGGTGGCGAGCCTCGGCGAGGCGCGCCGCGCGATCGCACAGGGTGGCGTGTCGCTGGACGGCGTGCGCGTCGAAGACGAGGGGGCGCTGGTCACCGGCGCCCTGCCCGGCGGCGTGTCGGTGATCCGTCGCGGCAAGAAGACGCTCGCGGGCGTGTTCGTCTTCGGCTGACATGCCGTTCACGCCGAGCCACGCGGTCGTCGCGCTGCCGTTCCTGCGCACGCCGATGGTTCCGGCGGCCGTCGTGGTGGGCTCGATGACGCCGGATCTGCCGCTGTTCCTGCCCTGGACGCCGTTCTCATACCAGGTGATGCACACCAACATCGTCGTGGCCGGCGTCGTTGCGGCGGTGCTGCTCGGGCTCTGGTATGTGCTGATGCGGCCCGCGGTGCGCGAGCTCAGCCCCGAGCTGCTGGCGCGGCGGCTCCCACAGGAGTGGGACCGTATACCGCGTCGGCGAGATCGGAGCCGTCCGCGGCTGCGGATCACGTGGGTGGCCGTGTCGATCCTGTTCGGCGTGGTGTCGCACATCGTCTGGGACGCGTTCACGCACGACGGCCGATGGGGTGTGCGTGCGGTGCCTGCGCTGAACGAGCAGTGGGGGCCGCTGCTGGGCTACAGATGGCTGCAGCACGGCACCGGCGGCCTGGCGCTCGCCATCCTGCTCGTGTGGGGGCTGCTGTGGCTGCGGCGCGCCGACCGCGGCGAACTCGACCGCGTCTTCCCGAAGGCCGTGCGCTGGGGGTGGTGGGCGTCGCTGCCGGTCGCGCTGCTGCTCGCGTGGGGGATCGGGCTGCTCGTGCTCGGTCCCCTCACGCCCGGGTTCACCGCCGAGCAGCTGGCGTACCGGGTGCTGCCACCGGCGGTGGGGATCTGGGGCGCGCTGACCCTGGCGCTGTGCGCTGCCGTGCAGATGCGTCGCGCGGGGCTCGGCATCCCGCGCTGACGCCCGACGCGCATCGCGGCCGGGATCACCGCGGTCGCCACTGCGGCGCATCGCGACCCCACGGCCGGGGCGCGGCGAACGCCTGCGGACCGCCGGCATAGGCAACGGCGGGCGCGGCCGTGGTGACCCGGCGACCGTCGATCTCGAATGTCTGCGTGTGTTCAGCGGGGTCGGGCGTGAGCGGCGCCGCAGGTGCCGCCGTGCGGGGCAGCCCGAGCAGCTCGGCGGCGACGCGGCGCAGCGACGTCGAGACCAGCCACGAGCCGCCTTCGGCATCCCGCCGGGCGAGGGCGGTCAGCACGCCGGCGGCCAGCAGATAGCCGGTGGTGTGATCGAGCGCCTGCGCGGGCAGCACCCCGGGTGCATCGGCGGAACCCTCGATGACCGCGATGCCGCAGTTCGCCTGCACCAGACTGTCGAATCCGCGCCGGTCCGGATCGCCCCAGGCCGAATGCTCAGCGACCACGATGCCGGGCCGCCGCTGCGCCAGGGCGTCGGGCGTGAGCCCGAGGCGCGCGAGCGCAGTGGGCCGATAGCCGAGCGCCACGACGTCGGCCGACTGCAGCAGATCGTCGAACGCGGCTCGATCGGCGGGCGAGGCGAGATCCAGGAGCGCCGAACGCTTGCCGTGCCCGGTGTCCAGATGCTGCAATTCGATCTCGGGCAGGCTCGGCGGGTCGATGCGCAGCACGTCGGCGCCGAGCAGCGCCAGCGTGCGGGTGCCGACGGGACCCGCGATCACGCGGGTGAGGTCCAGGACACGGATGCCGCGCAGCGGCGCGTCGGGCGGGCCGGCACGATACGGGGTGCGCGGAGCGGTGCGGATGCCGCGGGCCGAGACGATCGGTTCTTCGCGCAATCTCGCATCGGTCTCGGGCGCCTCCTCGCCCACCAGCACGCACAGCCCGTGCGCATCCGTGACGGCCTCGACCGCCGTCCGCACGGGCAGGCGCGCGAGAGCGTGCGCCACGGCCTCGCGTTCGGCAGCGGGCGACAGACCGAGACCGGCGCGCAGGGCGGCGGCGTGGTGCGGGTAGTTGCCGTGCGTGCGCACCCACCCGTCGGCGCAGCGGAAGAAGCCCGACAGTGCGGCGAACGCGTCCGGCCGGGCGCCGTCGACGCGCAGAGCGCGTTCGCTGGCATATGCGACGGCGACACGGTCGGGGTCGACCGTGATCCGGGCCGAGCCGCGAAGCGACGCGGCCGCCGACGAGACGGCGGCGATCGCACCCCACGCCAGGGAGGGCACGTCCAGATGCGCGGGCAGGGGAACCGGGTGCGGGGGAGCGTCCGCGGATGCCGACCCCGATCCATCGCGTCCGAGAGCCCGCCAGATGGAGCCAGCGACGGCACGGGCGGTGGCGGCGTATGTCTGCATGGTGCGACCCTACGCCGTGCAGACGGGAGTCGAAATGGGGCCTGATCTGCGCGACACGCCCGGGATGCAGAGTCGATTCGACGCACAGTGCTCAGCACGCGTAGAGTCTTTCTTGTTCGCCCCAAAGGGAAGAGCGAAGCGGCCGAAAGGCCCCGCCCCCTCAAGCAGCGAACCGAACCCCCTTCTCCTCATCGAACATCCGGGCTTCCGGGTGCTAGGATGGGGACTCCACCGTGAGGTACGGCGCGTCGGATTGACAGCCGCAACACGGTGGTTATGATTGTGAAGTTGCCCTGCGACGATGGCCTGTGGGTCTGGTTTGTGGGTGTGTCCGATCCTTGAGAACTCAACA
>NZ_JBYRJC020000006.1:0-5491 GCF_058349885.2 Microbacterium sp. W1-4-2
TATGATTGTGAAGTTGCCCTGCGACGATGGCCTGTGGGTCTGGTTTGTGGGTGTGTCCGATCCTTGAGAACTCAACAGCGTGCACTTGTCAAATGCCAATTTTATCCTCGTCGGCCTCTTTTTTGGGGTCGTTGAGAATTCCTTTGGATCAATTTATATGGATGTCAGCAATGATGTTCGTTCTTTTGGTCATGGTTGAACTCGCTGCGTGTGGACTGTTTTTCCCGGTTCTGCGTGGCATTCGTTTTTTACGGAGAGTTTGATCCTGGCTCAGGATGAACGCTGGCGGCGTGCTTAACACATGCAAGTCGAACGATGAACCGGGTGCTTGCACTTGGGGATTAGTGGCGAACGGGTGAGTAACACGTGAGCAACCTGCCCTGGACTCTGGGATAAGCGCTGGAAACGGTGTCTAATACTGGATATGAGCTGTGGAGGCATCTCCGCGGTTGGAAAGATTTTTCGGTCTGGGATGGGCTCGCGGCCTATCAGCTTGTTGGTGAGGTAATGGCTTACCAAGGCGTCGACGGGTAGCCGGCCTGAGAGGGTGACCGGCCACACTGGGACTGAGACACGGCCCAGACTCCTACGGGAGGCAGCAGTGGGGAATATTGCACAATGGGCGGAAGCCTGATGCAGCAACGCCGCGTGGGGGATGACGGCCTTCGGGTTGTAAACCTCTTTTAGCAGGGAAGAAGCCTTTCGGGGTGACGGTACCTGCAGAAAAAGCACCGGCTAACTACGTGCCAGCAGCCGCGGTAATACGTAGGGTGCAAGCGTTATCCGGAATTATTGGGCGTAAAGAGCTCGTAGGCGGTTTGTCGCGTCTGCTGTGAAATCCTGAGGCTCAACCTCGGGTCTGCAGTGGGTACGGGCAGACTAGAGTGCGGTAGGGGAGATTGGAATTCCTGGTGTAGCGGTGGAATGCGCAGATATCAGGAGGAACACCGATGGCGAAGGCAGATCTCTGGGCCGTAACTGACGCTGAGGAGCGAAAGGGTGGGGAGCAAACAGGCTTAGATACCCTGGTAGTCCACCCCGTAAACGTTGGGAACTAGTTGTGGGGTCCTTTCCACGGATTCCGTGACGCAGCTAACGCATTAAGTTCCCCGCCTGGGGAGTACGGCCGCAAGGCTAAAACTCAAAGGAATTGACGGGGACCCGCACAAGCGGCGGAGCATGCGGATTAATTCGATGCAACGCGAAGAACCTTACCAAGGCTTGACATACACCGGAAACGGCCAGAGATGGTCGCCCCGCAAGGCTGGTGTACAGGTGGTGCATGGTTGTCGTCAGCTCGTGTCGTGAGATGTTGGGTTAAGTCCCGCAACGAGCGCAACCCTCGTTCTATGTTGCCAGCACGTCATGGTGGGAACTCATGGGATACTGCCGGGGTCAACTCGGAGGAAGGTGGGGATGACGTCAAATCATCATGCCCCTTATGTCTTGGGCTTCACGCATGCTACAATGGCCGGTACAAAGGGCTGCGATACCGTGAGGTGGAGCGAATCCCAAAAAGCCGGTCCCAGTTCGGATCGTAGTCTGCAACTCGACTACGTGAAGTCGGAGTCGCTAGTAATCGCAGATCAGCAACGCTGCGGTGAATACGTTCCCGGGTCTTGTACACACCGCCCGTCAAGTCATGAAAGTCGGTAACACCTGAAGCCGGTGGCCCAACCCTTGTGGAGGGAGCCGTCGAAGGTGGGATCGGTAATTAGGACTAAGTCGTAACAAGGTAGCCGTACCGGAAGGTGCGGCTGGATCACCTCCTTTCTAAGGAGCATCTGAGGGCCTTCGGGTCTTCCAGAACCCAGATCGGGCCCGACCGTGGTCCGCTGGGGCTCATGGGTGGAACATTTGACATGGCATTCGATGTCGATCTTCTGGTTAGTACGCAGCTGTGCTGTGGGAACGCTGGGGGTGAGGGGTCGGGTGCCTGCACGCTGTTGGGTCCTGAGGGACCGGGCCGGCCCGGATGGGTTGAACCGAACCTCTGGAAGGACCGTGGGTCTGCCGGCTGTTGTGGCTGGTGGGTGTGCGGTGCCGCCCGTACTTTGAGAACTACACAGTGGACGCGAGCATCTTGAAGATGCGGATCCCTTCGGGGGTTCGTCATCATTATTTTTTGATCGATTCGATCAGCTCATGTGATTTCAAGTCTTTAAGAGCGAACGGTGGATGCCTTGGCATCTGGAGCCGAAGAAGGACGTAGCAATCTGCGATAAGCCTCGGGGAACTGATAAGCAAGTTTTGATCCGAGGGTGTCCGAATGGGGGAACCCCGCCAGGCGGCGTGCCGACCTGGTGACTCCCGCCTGAATGTATAGGGCGGGTAGAGGGAACGCGGGGAAGTGAAACATCTCAGTACCCGCAGGAAGAGAAAACAACCGTGATTCCGTGAGTAGTGGCGAGCGAAATCGGATGAGGCTAAACCGTGCACGTGTGATATCCGGCAGGAGTTGCGTGTGCGGGGTTGTGGGACTTACTTGGTTGTTCTGCCGAGCAGCCGGCGTGACGAGAGCGTATAGGCGAACCGTCTGGGAAGGCGGGCCGTAGCAGGTGAGAGCCCTGTAGCTGAAATGCGTTTCTCGGCGTGGTGAGTATCCCAAGTAGCACGGGGCCCGAGAAATCCCGTGTGAATCTGTCAGGACCACCTGATAAGCCTAAATACTCCCAGATGACCGATAGCGGACAAGTACCGTGAGGGAAAGGTGAAAAGTACCCCGGGAGGGGAGTGAAATAGTACCTGAAACCGTTTGCTTACAAACCGTTGGAGCACCCTTGGCAGGTGTGACAGCGTGCCTTTTGAAGAATGAGCCTGCGAGTTAGCGATATGTGGCGAGGTTAACCCGTGTGGGGTAGCCGTAGCGAAAGCGAGTCTGAACAGGGCGTTCAGTCGCATGTCCTAGACCCGAAGCGAAGTGATCTATCCATGGCCAGGCTGAAGCGACGGTAAGACGTCGTGGAGGGCCGAACCCACTTAGGTTGAAAACTGAGGGGATGAGCTGTGGATAGGGGTGAAAGGCCAATCAAACTTCGTGATAGCTGGTTCTCTCCGAAATGCATTTAGGTGCAGCGTTGCGTGTTTCTTGCCGGAGGTAGAGCTACTGGATGGCCGATGGGCCTCACCAGGTTACTGACGTCAGCCAAACTCCGAATGCCGGTAAGTGAGAGCGCAGCAGTGAGACTGTGGGGGATAAGCTTCATAGTCGAGAGGGAAACAACCCAGACCACCATCTAAGGTCCCTAAGCGCGTGCTAAGTGGGAAAGGATGTGGAGTTGCTTTGACAACCAGGAGGTTGGCTTAGAAGCAGCCACCCTTGAAAGAGTGCGTAATAGCTCACTGGTCAAGTGATTCCGCGCCGACAATGTAACGGGGCTCAAGCACGCCACCGAAGTTGTGGCATTCGCATATTGTGACAGGCCTTCGTGGTCCAGTCGTGTGGATGGGTAGGAGAGCGTCGTGTGCCGGGTGAAGCGGCGGGGTGACCCAGCCGTGGACGGCACACGAGTGAGAATGCAGGCATGAGTAGCGAAAGACGTGTGAGAAACACGTCCTCCGAAAGACCAAGGGTTCCAGGGTCAAGCTAATCTGCCCTGGGTAAGTCGGGACCTAAGGCGAGGCCGACAGGCGTAGTCGATGGACAACGGGTTGATATTCCCGTACCGGCGAAGAACCGCCCCAGTCAATCCAGTGGTGCTAAGAGTCCTAGCCCGGGCGTGCCGGATCCCTTCGGGGTGATGGTGCCTGGGTGAACGCTCGACCCCATGCTGGTGCGGCTAGCGTATTAACAGGTGTGACGCAGGAAGGTAGCCCAAGCCAGGCGATGGTTGTCCTGGTGCAAGTGCGTAGGCCGACTCCTAGGCAAATCCGGGAGTCATGAGGCTGAGACACGATGCGGATGAAAAGTGGGTGATCCTATGCTGCCGAGAAAAGCATCGACGCGAGGTTCCAGCCGCCCGTACCCCAAACCGACTCAGGTGGTCAGGTAGAGAATACCGAGGAGATCGAGAGAATCGTGGTTAAGGAACTCGGCAAAATGCCCCCGTAACTTCGGGAGAAGGGGGGCCATCCACTTACTAGGTTTTACACCGAAAGGGTGTGGTGGCCGCAGAGACCAGTGGGTAGCGACTGTTTACTAAAAACACAGGTCCGTGCCAAGTCGCAAGACGATGTATACGGACTGACGCCTGCCCGGTGCTGGAAGGTTAAGAGGAGCGGTCAGCCGCAAGGCGAAGCTGCGAATTTAAGCCCCAGTAAACGGCGGTGGTAACTATAACCATCCTAAGGTAGCGAAATTCCTTGTCGGGTAAGTTCCGACCTGCACGAATGGCGTAACGACTTCCCAACTGTCTCAACCACGAACTCGGCGAAATTGCATTACGAGTAAAGATGCTCGTTACGCGCAGCAGGACGGAAAGACCCCGTGACCTTTACTACAGCTTGGTATTGGTATTCGGTGTGGCTTGTGTAGGATAGGTGGGAGACTGTGAAGCCCGGACGCCAGTTCGGGTGGAGTCATTGTTGAAATACCACTCTGGTCACTCTGGATGTCTAACTTCGGACCGTGATCCGGTTCAGGGACAGTGCCTGGTGGGTAGTTTAACTGGGGCGGTTGCCTCCCAAAGAGTAACGGAGGCGCCCAAAGGTTCCCTCAACCTGGTTGGCAATCAGGTGGCGAGTGTAAGTGCACAAGGGAGCTTGACTGTGAGACTGACAGGTCGAGCAGGGACGAAAGTCGGGACTAGTGATCCGGCAGTGGCTTGTGGAAGCGCTGTCGCTCAACGGATAAAAGGTACCTCGGGGATAACAGGCTGATCTTGCCCAAGAGTCCATATCGACGGCATGGTTTGGCACCTCGATGTCGGCTCGTCGCATCCTGGGGCTGGAGTAGGTCCCAAGGGTTGGGCTGTTCGCCCATTAAAGCGGTACGCGAGCTGGGTTTAGAACGTCGTGAGACAGTTCGGTCCCTATCCGCTGCGCGCGTAGGAAGTTTGAGAGGATCTGACCCTAGTACGAGAGGACCGGGTTGGACGAACCTCTGGTGTGCCAGTTGTTCCGCCAGGAGCACCGCTGGTTAGCTACGTTCGGGATGGATAACCGCTGAAAGCATCTAAGCGGGAAGCCGGCCTCAAGATGAGACTTCCACGGACCTCGTGTCCGAGAGGCTCCCAGCCAGACTACTGGGTTGATAGGCCGGATGTGGAAGCGCAGCAATGCGTGCAGCTGACCGGTACTAATAAGCCGATGACTTGATAACACAACACCCTCAGGGTGTTCGCGTCCACTGAGTGGTTCTCGATGTACGGTCGGGAACACAACAACACACCAATCTTTGATCGTTGTTGGCGATTTGAAACATCCATAGTGTTTCGGCGGCCATAGCGAGAGGGAAACGCCCGGTCACATTCCGAACCCGGAAGCTAAGCCTCTCAGCGCCGATGGTACTGCAGGGGCGACCCTGTGGGAGAGTAGGACACCGCCGGACTTC